>JAGLWF010000001.1 GCA_023133595.1 Nanobdellota archaeon
CTTTAGATTTTCACCTAAGCCGGATTCTTCATATGGAAATGCTTATTTTTATATAATCAAAGCAAAAGCAGAGGATATATATGGGAAGGCGCTTTGAAACTACAATACAGACACTTCTTTTCATGCATCCAGAAGGCCTGACAGAAGAAGAACTGGTTGCAGAAGCATGCAGAAGGAGTGTATTTGAAGATGAAGATGAAAGGAGAAAAAAAGAAGAAGAAATCAAAATATATCTTCCTAGTAACCTAAGATTTCTTGATGATCAGCTCGTCCAAAAAGAAGGTAAATTTTTTCTGGCAAAAGAATACCAAAGTGATCTAATTTGCGAAAATATCTTGACTGTTCATAATGATCTTGTTGGAATCACAGAAGAAGCTCGTAAAGCAGTTCTTGAATCCGGCCTTATAATCGCAGACATAAGTTTAATGATATATCTTGGCCACCATATTCAAAAGAATAGCAACAAATCTTTATATGAATTGGCGCTTGAAGAAGAAAACTGGATCTTAAGATCCGGCGGAAGTCCGGATTATGTCTTAGATCCAAGATGTGAAGAAGATTATTGTCAAGCAATAATACAAATTTCTTATAGAGCTGTAGAAGCAGCTCTTGATTTCAAGCAACAAGCAAAAGAAAAGATAAATTTTGACACTTTTGTGGATGATCTGCCAGAAAATCTGGCTAAGGAAGTTGCAGATCTTTATCAAAAACTTGATGAAGAGGAAAGAGAAATGACTCATTGTTATCCAGAGCTACCAGAAGAATGTGAAAAAGACAGGTTGATGCGGGCAAAACTAAGAGTAAAGATGGACATATTAACTCAGATGGAAGAGATTGTTGAAAATTCAACGATTTCTAATTCCCATGAGATGTTTGTTCCAGAGTCAGAATTAGATGAAAGTATTGCTTCTGAAACTAGAAAAATGATAAAAGACCTTTCAAGAGATCTCGAAACACCAGAGGCTATGGATATTGTTCTAGAACATTATCAAGTTGATGCTTATCATCCAAAGGCAGAAGATTTTGAAGTAGAAGTGAAAAAAATGAATTATTCTAAATATCAGCGTGAACTTTCTGAAGAGCTTATTGCAGAAGTTAAGAAAAATCCACTCAAACAAGAGACTTCTTGATTTTCTCTTCAGTAACATCCAGGCCAAGCTTCTTGAAATACCTGCAGATGTTCTTGACATCCCGCTCCAGAAGCTCATCTGCATTAGGAGATTTCAACAATGTGCCGTGCGAGAAGTCGATGAAGACAGGCTCTTCATTGTGGTTCAGGATATTGTATTCACTCAAATCACCATGCGCAAGACCTGCTTTTTTTGTTTTCTTCATATTGTCAATAACTGCATCATAAAACTTCTTCACATCTCTTGGCGGGGCATCTTTCAGCATAGGTGCTGGCATTTCATCTCCGATAAACTCCATGAGAAGGACATTGTTTGCAAATGCGATTGGTTTCGGACAATTGACACCTGCTTCTCTTACAAGCATCATATTTCTGTATTCCCTCTGGCACCATGCAAAGATTATTTTTCTTCTCTGGTGACTGAGACCTTCAAAACGCAGATCATTCCTGATATACTTGTACATTGCATTAAAGTTTGTAGATTCTAGACGATAGATTTTCACACAGACCAGATCATCACCTTTCTCTGCTGTGAAAACATTTGCTTCTTTTCCCAAAGAGATCGGAGATTTCAGCCCGTCAAAGTGTCCTTTGCCTGACAATGACTGCAGAGTTCTGATTGTGAACTGGTCGAACACATTCTCAAATACTTTCCATTCTTCTTTGGTTTTCTTTGCCATGGATAAGAAATAGTAGTTATGTTATATAAAAGTTATTCAAAAGTCTTCATCCGTTCCAGGAAAGCTCGAGTTTCCTGCTTAACTCGTTCAACATTAGACTTATCACAATATACATTGAAGTAGGAATAGTTTGTATTCTTTCCGTCCATGTTGAAGATCCGTATCTTTCTTAATTCAAACAGTTTCTGGAAAGAGATGTTCTGCACTTTTGGGAATGCAGCCAACACTTCCCCAGGCTGCATGTTCAATCTCTGCTGAAATGCTGCTTCGATCCTCTGCTCCCCCATCTGTTTTAATTTATCCACCAGTTCTTTGTATTGATCAGTTGTCACCATGCGTATCTGGAATGCGATCTTGTACAATTTCCTATATTTAATTCTCAGTGCAAGATTACGAATTTGTTTATTTTCAGAATTCATCAACCTCATCATCAGCTCTTCATCCCCCAGATTATAGAAATCTTTATTCTCGCCAATATCAAATGACATCTGCAGTGCTTTCTGCAGCATCCTTGTGACAACGTGCGCTGTCCTGTGATTGTAGACTTCATTATACATTGTTGATCTTGCCTGCAGCATCTCTTTGACAGGAGAGATTGCTTTCGGATCAAACTCAAGATGATTGTTATTGATCAATGCCAATTGCAGTATTCTCTGCTGGTCTATGTTTCCAGAGACAACACCAGAACTTTCACTGTCTCTTCTAAGATAATCTAATTTATCAGCGTCAACACCCCCAGAAATCACAGCCTGCAGGTATGGTTTGCCTGTGTGTGAGTTAGTGACTAATTCACCAACAACTTTTGGATCAAGCCCATATTTTTGAAGAATATTCGGAATTTGTCCTGCACCAGGAAGATTTAGTACAAATTGTCCTTCAACAATCTGTCTTGACAGATCCTCGTGATTTTTTATATCACGGTCTCCGAGAATTGTCTTGAGAAATCTGTTAGTTACATGACTGAATGGAGGGTGACCAACATCGTGCAACAAGCCAGCAGCCTGCACCAGAAATTTCTCATTCTTTTCTAGCTTAAGAAAAATTGCAAATTCCCCTGCAAGATTCGAGACACCGATCGCGTGCGCAAATCTTGTATGCGTTGCGTCTGGAAAAACTTTGTCCACAACAGCCAGCTGTTTTAGATATCTCAATCTCTGGATTTCTGGTGTCTCTAATAGCTCTTCCTGTAGATCATTCAGTTCAACAAATCTATAAAGTGAGCTGGAGATGAACATCAAGGTAGAAATTAGATAAGTAGTATAAATGCATTGCGAATATTGAGAATATAATCCAAGTCAAGTGACAAACGATTGTTTATAAGATTTAAAAGATTAATACTCAATGCCTTTTCTAGCAGAACTTTTTTTTGGCCGCTTTCTGTCTTCGATGACAGCGACAATATCAGCTATCTGGTTGAGTTCTTTGGGGGCCCGCCTGCCAGTCAGGATGATAACTATTCTCTTCGGGATTTTCTTTATAATGCTGACCACTTCCTTTGTGTCCAATAACCCAAAAGCACATGCAAGATTTATTTCATCAAGAATCAGCATATCGATTTTTTTCCGCATCTCTGCCTTTATCTGCTCCAGTCCTTTTTTCATCAAATCCTTATCTTTCTTTGTTGGATTTCTTAGATCTATAAAATCCTTCTTGCCGAACTGGTACACTTTAAAGTTCTTCAGCTTTCTTTGTATCTTGTATTCGCCAATATCTTTCCTGCCTTTCATGAACTGGATCATGGTAACTTTCATTCCATGGCCAAGAGCGCGCATTGCAAGACCTAGTGCTGTTGTGGTCTTTCCACCGCCTTCGCCTGTATACAATAGGATGTGTTTCATAATATGCCGATCACCTGCTCGCGCTTGCTCCCGAAACGGAAAACTGTAATGCCTTTGCATTTTAATTTGTAAGCCAGCAAATAAATATCGCGGACATCTGCAACAGCTGCAGTATGCTTCAGATTGACTGTCTTTGACACTGCATTATCTGTATATTTCTGGAATGCAGCCTGCATCTTGACATGCCATTCTGGATGGATATCAAATGCAGTGACAAATAACTTCCGTACATCTTTAGGAATTTCCCGCACACCTTGTATGCTGATCAAAGATCTTATCTTTTTCATCATATGATTACTGTAGAATCCGCGTGATCGTGCAATCGTCTCAAATAAAGGATTCACTAACAACATCTTTTTCTCCAAAAGCTTTCGCTCGTAAGCTATTGAGAATAATGGCTCGATACCAGATGAACATCCGGTAATCAAAGAGATTGTCCCTGTTGGTGCGATTGTTGTCAATGTTGCATTCCTAAGCTTGCTCACTTTCTTTTTCCACGAACTTTTTGCAAAGTTAGGGAATGAACCTTTCTTTCTTGCGATCTCCTGTGATCTTTTCATAGCTTCTTTATGTATGAACTTCATCAATTTCTCTGCCAGCTTGACTGCAGCATCAGAATCATATCTTATTCCTAACCTGACAAGGCATTCTGCCCAACCCATCACACCTAGACCTATTTTCCGGTTTGCTTTTGTTGCTTTTTCTATTTTTGGATCTGGATATTTGTTCGCATCGATCACATTATCCAGGAAATGTACTGCTTTACGGACTGTCTGCCTTAATTTTTCCCAATCAATCTCTTCTTTTGGGAAAGTTTTCATCTTTTTTCCTTTTGTATTTTTCAACTCTTCTTCCCGCGACTTCAGCATCTTGTCTAGATTTATAGAGCCGAGATTGCAGGATTCGTATGGAAGCAAAGGAACCTCTCCGCATGGATTTGTCGCTTCTATCTTTCCAATTTTCAGGGTTGGATTCTTTTTATTTATCTCATCAATGAAAATAAGCCCAGGATCCCCTGTCCGCCATGCAGATCTGCAGATCTCCTCAAATATTTTTTTTGCATTGACAGCTTTTACCTTCTTTCCAGTGCGAGGATTGACCAAGGCATAATCTTTATTGTTGAAAGCAGCTTCCATAAACCTGTTTGTCACGACCACAGACATGTTAAAGTTGGAAAAAACACCTTCTTTTTCTTTTGCCTTGATAAATTCTAAAATATCTGGATGATCGACACGAAGAGTGCTCATCATTGCACCCCTTCTCCTTCCTCCCTGCTTGATGACTTCTGTTGCAACATCAAATTCTTTCATAAAACTCAACGGACCAGACGCTTCTGACATTGTAGACTTGACCAAGTCACCTTTTGGTCTTAGTTTTGAGAACGAAAGACCAATCCCGCCGCCTGACTGGTGCACTTTTGCACTTATTTTCAAGGTTTCATATATGCTGTCCAAGGAATCTTCAACAGGAAGCACAAAACATGCTGACAACTGCCCTATACCAGTATCTGCATTCATCAATGTAGGAGAATTTGGCAGGAATTCAAGAGATGCCATCATATCATAGAACTCTTGTGTTAATTTTTCTATGTCTGCAGTACTTGCACCATAACCCTTCTCAGCACCTGCAATCGTGGAAGCAACCCGCTGGAACATTTGTTCTGGCGATTCTATGACCTGCTTCTTCTCATTCCTCTTCAGGTATCTTGCCTTTAGAATGTCTAGTGCAACCTTTGAAAGCATCACCTTCTTCTTCATGGAATTATCTTATATTCTGGAATTTATAAGTTTTGTGATGAAAAAAGAAGAAAAAATAAAAATCAAAGAATCTCTTCTGGTTCGTATGCTGCTTCTTCTGGATACCTGTCAGTGTATCCTTTGATTCTTGTATTGAAAACCTTGATCTGATGTTCTGCGCCTTGGAGATTACTTTTTGCTCCTTGAACAGCAGATACAAGTTCTTTGTATGCAATACCATGTTTCTGGAATTCACTATCTTCTGCTAATTTCTCCAATACCTTTTGTCTTTTTCCGTCTCTCATTGCAAGTGCTTCTTTAACAGAATACTCTTTGATGATCTCGTGCGCATCCTCTCTTCCCATCCCATGTTCCATTGCCAATCCAAGTATTGCAGTTGACGCTAAGAATGGAAGATATCTCTGCAGTTCCATGTCGATCATTGCAGGATAAGTACCCATTTCATTGTGCACTGTCAATGTAAATTCACACAATCCATCAGCTGCAAAACAAACATTAGGTAGGATAAACCTTCTCATCATTGAGCAAGAAACATCTCCTTCCTCCCACTGAGATCCAGAAATTCTGCTTGCACCATCAGCAAACATCTTTGTCATTTCAGCTGCAGACCATATCCGTTCATTTGTTCGTGTATTCATCTTGTGCGGCATTGCAGTAGATCCTACTTGTCCATCCTTGAAACCTTCTGTGACTAATTCATAGCCAGACATTAATCGCATGGAATTTGAAAAATTCTCACAGGCTGCTGACATTGCAACCAGATTTGTAACAAACTTATAATCCAATGATCTGGGATAAATTTGTCCTGGAGAATTTAATATATTTTTGAAACCAAATTCTTCAGCAACCATTTTCTCTAATGCAAGAGCATTATCAAGACCCCCAAGAAGATCTATCTGATCAGACATTGTTCCAACAGGTCCTTTGAAACCTCTCCATGGATACTTATCCAGAAAATGTTCAAAATCATCCAAATGCATAGCAAGTTCTTCACCCCACATTGCAAAACGTTTACCTAATAATGTGATTTGTGCTGGTTGATGATGAGTCCTTGCAGTAAACGCAAGACCTTTGTATTCCTGTGCTTTATCATTCATATGACGAATAACCGAAACAAATCTACCAAATATTAATTTTCCAGCATCTCTTATTTGTATCTGTTCAACATTATCAGTAAGACCTCTAGCAGTCATTCTTTTATGAGGATGCTGTCCTACTTCTGGCCTGTATCCACGTGCTGCTCTGATAAAAGCTTCTATTTTTACTTTGATATCATGTCGTATTTCTAGTTCACGCTTTCTCATAAAATCCCAATCAAGATCTTCAAGAGCATTTTCATATGCTTCAATATCCTCTGACGGGATATCTACACCTAATATCTTCTGTGCTTTCATCACAGAAAGCCACAATTTTCTTTCAAGAATGTTCTTACTTTTCTTGTGAAAAATCCTGAGCATTGCATCAGTCACATATCTTTCAGTCAATATATTTAGATATTCCATTATAACACCTCCAATCTAATCAGCAGAAAAGTTCGAATATATAATCTTAATTGCCCTTTAAATAGCCTCAAACAGGGCTTGGATAAGCTTTAAATACATCTAAAACAAATCATATTTAGAGAGTAAATAAGTCATAATCATTATTAATTTACTCAAATAACAACAAAAAAAGACTGATAGGGGCTTAAAATCGAAAACAGAGCCTTATTTGGGTATTTAAGGCTGAAATAACGTCATTTGATGGATAGAATCGATTATATTCATTTATTTCATTCATTGAATTAAAAGAATTCTATCCGAGATTAGTATCATTACATCACATTTCACGAAAGGTGATTAAGTAAGAATAAATCACGATCATTGATTCACTGATTTAATAGATAATGATACTAATTCTGTAATGTGGCCCCTTGGAGGAGAAAATGGGTAAGATTAGCTTGGTATCAGCCAAGTACATAATTCACGCTGGCATTGAGATCAAAGGTGCTGTTGACAGACCTGATGTAATTGGTGCTATATTTGGACAGACAGAAGGACTGTTAGGTTCAGATCTTGAACTGAGAGAACTTCAGAGATCTGGAAGAATTGGTAGAATCGAGGTAAGAGTGGACACACAAGGCGGTGTCACAAGAGGTTCTATAATTATTCCATCCTCATTGGATAAGGCAGAGACATCTATTGTTGGAGCTGCTCTTGAGATAATCCAAAGGATCGGACCTTGCGATAGCAAGATTAATGTAAGCAAGATCGAAGATGTGCGTATAAGCAAAAGAGGCTTTGTTGTAGACAGGGCTAAACAATTGCTAAAGCATCTGACAGATAATATCCTGCCGGATTCAAGAGAATTGGCAGAAGAAGTTGCGCATTCTGTACGTGTCATGGAAATCAGAGACTATGGACCAGACAGATTACCTGCAGGTCCTGGAATTGATGAAAGTGACGAAGTTATTGTTGTAGAAGGCAGAGCAGATGTTCTTAACCTTTTGAAGCACGGCATCAAGAATGCAATCGCAATGAACGGTACAAGCGTACCTCAGACTGTCAGAGAGTTGAGCAAGAAGAAATTGCTTACTGCTTTTGTTGATGGAGACAGAGGCGGAGACCTTATTGTCAAAGAGCTTATGGCTGTTGCAGACATTGATTTTGTGACAAAAGCTCCAGACGGCAAGGAAGTCGAAGAATTGTCAAAGAAAGAACTATTCAACGCGATCAGAAAAAAGATCGATGCTGATAAGGTTCAGATTGTAACTGATGACAAGAAATACAGCAAACCAGTTGTAAAACGAGAACCAGTCAAGAGAACCAACGGCAGAGTGCAGCCACAGGCGCAAAGAACTCAAAGAAGACCTGTCAGTGCACCAGTACGCAGGGTTGAACCTGTAAAGAGAACCTTTTCCTCACCTTCAGTGAGCGAGGAAGACAAGGAGATCTACAGGGAATTGCTTGAAGAGATCATTGGTTCACGAGCTGCAATGGTTCTGGATGAAGATCTGGAAGTCCTGGGCAAAGTGCCTTTGACAGAGCTTGCATCAACAATAAAGAACCTTGAGAATGTACATTCTGTTGTATTTGACGGTGCGATTGACCAAAATCTGTTGGAGACAGCAGAGAAGTCAAACCTGAAGTGCATTGTCGGTATGGACAAGAAAGTGCGCGGTTCAAGCAAGCTGGCAGTCCTGGCTGTTGACGATCTTTAAATTTAATTTTTTTATTTCTCTTTTTTTTAAATGAGATACATTAGCTTTATAAATTAACAAAGTATACTTAATTACTAAGGGGGTTCAGAACGCAGAAATCAAGTTTGAAAAGCATAATCTTTATATATTTTAAAAATAAAAAATATATGTAAAATGGATGATATTGAACAAATTGTAGATGAGCCATACGAGAAAAAAGGATTTCTTAGAAGAGCTATAAATTTCTTAGGAGTAACAACATTATTAGGAACAACATTACTACTCGGAGCTTCTGGATGCAGTAAAGATGAGGATGATATAGTTACACCGCCCCCTCCAGTAGATACTACTGCCCCAGCAGATGTATCCAATTTTACAGCCACGGCAGGAAATAAGTCAATAGATCTTACTTGGATGAACCCCTCTGATATTGATTTCGCGGGTGTTATGATTAGAAGAAAAACAGCTTCTTTTCCTGCGAATCCTACAGATGGAACATTAGCATATAATGGCACAGCACAATCTCACACAGATTCAGGACTTACAGCAGGAACAACCTATCGTTATAGGATTTTTTCATTTGATGAAGTGCCAAATCATTCTTCTGGAACAACTGCTTTCGCAGTTCCTTTTGATTCCAGCGACACAACACCTCCTGGAGAAGTATCTTCTTTTATCGCCACATCCGGAGATAATTTAATAAATCTCTCCTGGATAAATCCTGGAGATGCTGACTTTGCTGGTGTTTTGATTAGAAGAAAAACAGCTTCTTTTCCAGCTAACCCAACAGATGGAATATTAGTATACACTGGAACAAGTCAAGCACACACAGATTCTGGACTAACTAATGGAATAAATTATCTCTATAAGATTTTTTCATTTGATTTTGTGCCCAATCATTCTTCTGGAACAACAGGGTCAGCAATTCCTGCAGATATCACTGCTCCAGGAAATGTCACAGGATTTTCTGCAATTGCAAAATATCTATCAGTAGACCTTGCTTGGACAAATCCAGGAGATGCTGATTTTGCAGGAGTTAAAATCTTAAGAAAAACAGGTTTCTATCCTGCAAACCCAACAGATGGAACAGTTGCATATACTGGCACAGGACAAACTCACACAGATTCTGGACTGGTTGAAAAAGTAAATTATTATTATACTGCCTTTTCTTTTGATGAAGTTCCTAACCATCCTTCTGGATCGAATGCCACTGCACAACCATATGGTGTTTACGCAATTGGATGGATTGGAGGAGGATCTAATGGCTGGAAAACAAGTTCAGGAACAACTTTTGTTGCGGGGGGAGCTTACCAAACCTTTGGCGGTCTCGCATCGATTTATGTTACTAACAATGGAGACATTTATATTGCAGATAGTGGAAGTTGCCGAATTAGTAAATGGAATAGTTCTGGAAATGCAATAGGATGGATAGGAGCAGGATCAAACGGATGGAAAACAAGTTCATCTACTTCAGCAGGTAATGATTATCAAAGTCTCGATCATCCTGACGGCATTTTTGTTGATGGTACTGGAGATATATATATTGCAGATACTTGGAATCATCGCGTTTCAAAATGGGACGGTGCTGGAAACGCAATAGGATGGATAGGTGGAGGAACAAATGGATGGAAAACAAGCAATGGATCTTCACTAAGTGGTAATTATCAAGGCTTTTACTTTCCTTCTAGTGTTTTTGTTGATAGCAGTAATGGAGATATATACGTTGCGGATTTTTTCAATCATAGAGTATCAAAATGGAATGCCGCTGGAAATGCAATAGGATGGATAGGAGGAGGGTCAAACGGATGGAAAACAAGTATTGGGGCTTCTGCAGGTAGCGATTTTAGAAGCTTTGACAACCCTCATAAGATTTATTTAGATAGCAGTAAAAACATTTATGTTGCAGAACAGAACAATAATAGAATTTCAAAATGGAGTGCCGCTGGAAATGCAATAGGATGGATAGGGGGAGGATCAAACGGATGGAAAACTAGTATTGGAACAATGTCTGGTTCGGATTATCAAAGTTTTGATGACCCCAGAAGTGTTTTCATTGATAATAGCGGAAATATTTATATTGCGGATAATTTTAATGAAAGAGTTTCAAAGTGGAATGCTGCTGGAAATGCAATAGGATGGATAGGGGGAGGATCAAACGGTTGGAAAACAGGCATAGCTCCTTCTTCAGGTTCAGATTATCAAAGTTTTAATAGCCCAAGGGGAATTTTTGTTAATACCACTGGAACTACTTATGTATCTGATGCCTTTAATTGGCGCATCTCCAAATGGAAGGATTAAACAATTAACATTTCCATCTTCTAATATCTACTTCCAATTTTAACTGTCTTTTTATAGTCCAGAGTTTCCCTTGCTCGTCCAATGGGCCTACTAGAATGAAATACATCATAGAACACATGGAAGATGAAATGTACGATTGGTGTATCATAGAGTATAATCATATTTCTAAAGTTGTTGGTTCTGAGAACTTATTAATAACAAATGTGAAAGTTGATGCAGAGAAAATAAAACATCTTGGAAAGATCGTGCCCGAAAGTGTCAGTGAACTGGGCCTGGATCTAAAGCAGGTGTGCCTTCTGGATCCTGAAGCAAAAGAGAGATTGGATACAGAAGACAAGAAAGAGTTTGACTATCTGCTTTTTGGTGGGATTCTTGGAGACTTTCCTAGAAAAGAAAGGACAAAAGAACTAGCGGCAAAAATCGCTTGTCAGAAAAGAAATCTTGGTGACAAACAGATGTCGACAAACACTGCTGTCTATGTTGCATACCTGATCATGAAAGGCAAGAAGTTCGAAGACATACATTTTGCAGAAGAATTAGAAATAGTTACTGGTGCGAATGAATCTGTCACACTTCCTTTCAGATATGTCATTGAGAACAGTGAAGTCGTGCTTCCAGATGGTTTCATAGAGTTTATGAAGCACAAGGAAGATTTCTGACCGCAACATTTATATTCCTTCTTTATCTTGTGGATAGTAATGGCGTATGAGATAATAGTTGGCAGAAAAGAGATTGATAGAAAGCTGTTCGGCACTAAAGGTACTGTGATGATTGGAAAACAGTACGTCACAATGGGCCGCACCACTTCTTTGTCAAATCCAATCTACTTGGATGTTGCAAAAGCACACGTTATTTTTGTTGTTGGTAAGCGTGGATCTGGAAAATGTCTTCATGGAGATTCCTTAATCACGCTTGATGATGGTTCAGTTACATCCATAAAAGATCTGGAAACCAATAAAGAAGGAGTTCTGGCTTTGAATGAAAATTTAAAGATAACCCAAAGCCAAAAGAGTGCGTTCTATAAAAGAAAAACAAACAAATTAATCCATTTAAGACTAAGAAGCGGAAAAGAACTAAAATTGACTCCAGAGCATCCGCTATTTACGGTCAAAGGGTGGACCCAAGTACAGAAATTGAATTTGAATGCAAGGATCGCAACCCCTAGAAAATTAGATGTTTTTGGGAACGAAGATTTAGAAGAGCATAAAGTTAAGTTATTGGCTTATTTAATCGCTGAAGGGCATCTTGGAAATAATTTTGTCTTGTTCAGCAATTTTGATGATACAATCTTAAATGACTTTAAGGCAAGTGTAGAAGAATTTGATGGAAGTTTGACAGTTAGAGTACATTCTAAAGAAGGTTGTTATAGAGTTGGAAATAAAATTTCAAAGACTAACTGGCGTATTTTTGCAAGAGATTCTATGGGGAGGATATTAAAATCCAAATATACAGGAACTAGAAATTCTATGAAGTATTGGCTTGAAGATTTAAACATATATAATAAGAAAGCGATCGAAAAAGAGATCCCAAAAACCATCTTTAAACTTCCACGAGCGAAATTAGCATTATTTCTTAATAGGTTGTTCAGTTGCGATGGCAGTTTGTATAATACAAATAATTATTGGGAAATTTCATATAGCTCTTCTTCTTTAGAATTAATTCGCCAGGTCCAGCATTTATTATTAAGATTTGAGATCATATCTAGGCTCAGATTCAAGACTGTAAATAATTTTAAAACATATGAACTTGTTATTGGAGGAGAATTGGTAGAAATCTTCTTGCAAAACATAGGATTTTATGGTCAAAAGGAAGTAAGGCAAAAAATCGCTTTAAAGGAAGCAATAAAAATAATAAGAAATCCAAATATAGATACAATCCCTAAAGAGATTTGGAGCTTCTACAAACCTGATAATTGGGCAGCAATTGGAAGAAAGATGAACTATGCCCATCCAAAAGCGTTAAGAGAAAGTATAAGATATTCTCCATCCAGGCAGAAATTATTACAAATTGCGAGATTAGACGAAAATGAATTGATGGAAAAATTTGCATGTTCTGATATTTTTTGGGATGAAATTGTTTCAATGGAAGAACTGAATGGAGAATTTACAGTATATGATCTAACTGTTCCTAACTGGCATAATTTTGTAGCAAATGATATTATCGTCCATAATAGCTATTCGATGGGTGCGATTGCAGAAGGAATAATGGATCTGCCAAAAGAGATTTCTCAGAATATTTCAATGGTGATACTTGATACAATGGGCATCTACTGGACAATGAAGTATCCGAACCAGAAAGATATCAAGCTTTTGGATGAATGGGATATCAAGCCGCGAGGTCTGGATGTTCAGATCTTCACTCCAGTCGGAATGTTTGAGAAATACAAAGAAGAAGGCGTGCCTACTGATTTTGCATTTGCAATACAGCCAAATGAATTGGATGCCGAAGACTGGTGCAGGACATTTGATATTGACAGGAACAGTGAGATCGGGGTATTGATAGAAAAGATCGTTAATTTTCTTAAAGATAATAAAGAGACCTTTTCATTGCAAGATATTATCAATGCTCTGGATGATGAGCCTGCAGTAAGCAAAACTGCCAAAGAAGCTGCAAAGAACAGGTTCCTGAATGCGCAGGAGTGGGGCCTGTTCCACGAGAAAGGTACAATGATCGCAGACATTGTCATCGCTGGAAAGATCTCTGTTCTTGATGTGAGTGCATATGCAACAATGCCGAATGGATGGGCAATTAAATCATTAGTCATTGGCCTGATCTCAAAGAAATTGTTCATTGAACGGATGAGAGAGAGAAAAGCAGAAGAAATCGCAGACATAAAAGCAACAATAGAATATTTCAAAGGCCCTGAAGCAAAACAAAAGAAGAAAGAACCATTAGTATGGCTGATCATTGATGAAGCGCACGAATTCCTTCCATTGGAAGGCGCAACTACTGCAACAGATCCATTGATCACAATATTAAGGGAAGGAAGGCAGCCTGGAATTTCCCTGATACTTGCGTCACAGCAGCCAGGAAAGATACACACAGATGTCATGACACAGGCAGATACTGTCCTATCACACAGATTGACTGCAAAGATGGATACTGATTCCTTGAAACAGCTGGCGCAAAGTTATATGAGAGAAGGTATTGAGATTGCGATCAATAACTTGCCGCGGGTTCCTGGTGCAGCTGTCTTATTGGATGATACAAATGAAAGAGTTTTCCCGATGCGTGTGCGGCCAAGAATAACATGGCACGGCGGCGGAGAACCTAGTGCAATACCTAAGAAAAAAGAAGCAACAGAATTCTAGTAGTGATTCTTCATAATGCATCTGTCTACTGTTTCTTTCTTTATCTCTTTCATCTTTTTCTGGAAGTTCTCGAGCATTGAACAGACATGCCCTGCTAATCTGTCTTTACATTCCTTGCAAAGAACATCTCCAGATTTGCATTTCTTTTTCAGGTCCGCGCGCTCTGCATCATTCAGATAGAAAAGGTCAAGATAACGATAGACCATGCAGATTTCATGATCTGCACCATATTTCCGCTGAATATCTACTGTCTCTCTTCCTCCTGTCTTTGCACGCATTATCTTTGCCTGTGCAGTTTTCGGATCATCCTCTAGGAAGATTGCACTGTTCGGATCTGTTGTTGACATCTTGCCGCCTTTCAACCCTGGAATAAAGTATGCGTGCAGGACCGCTGGTTTTACCAGGCCAAACTTTGGTGCAAGATCCCGGCCGATTCTGATATGTGCATCTTCATCAGGTCCGATCGGGACCAGGACATGCGCATGTTTTCCATGCTCTTCTAACTGCGGCATCAAGATATGCGCTGACTGTACAGCTGGATAGAAATAGACACCGCAATTGTCTTCCATGTTATATCCATATGAGGATCTTAGTGCGGATAGTGTTGTTCCTCGGGATAGTCTGATCGCAAAGTTATAGATGTTTGTGTAGATCTGATCGATGATAAAGAATGTCAATGTCGGATCAAAACCATATGCAAGCAATTCTTTTGCTAATATCTTGCTGTTCATCAGACCTTCTTCCTGGTCCTTCACTCTTCCAGTAACATAGGATTCATCATCACTTATCGGAATAAAGCACGGAACCTGGTATTCTTTCTGGAAAAATAAGATTGTATCAAAAACTATCTTGTGGCCAATGTGCAGTTTGCCAGAAGCATTAACTCCAGACGCGATTGCAACTTTCTCTCTTCTCTTGATTGCTTTCATATACTGGTCAAAATCCCTGTGACTGTAGAATAATCCTTTCTGGAAAATATGAAAGTTAGGAAGATCCTCTTTGCCAAGATCTTCGATAAGACCTGCACCAAATTCTTTTACTAGCTTTTTGTTTGATTCTAATAATGCTTCTTCTTTTTCTTTAGCTTCAGCTATCTCTTTCTCTCTTCCATGAATTTGTTCTTGTGTTAATTCAACTTCTGCCATATATCTCACCTATTCTGATTTATTCTTGGTATAAAAATGTATCGACTAAGTAAAACAAAATACAAGGATGGGGATGCGGGGATTTGAACCCCAATTTGCCGGTCTGGAGCCGGCCGCTCTAGCCAGGTTAAACTACATCCCCAATAAAAAATATGGCTAACGCCAACACCTGTTTTTGAACTTGTTTAGAATAATTACTAGAAGAATCCGTCTAACGCCACCGGCAATCACTTGTTCTTGTCATACAAAATAGTAAACAGAGGTTGTATTTAAAAGTTTCTAATGCCAAATTTTAAAAATAAGTCATGCATTTCTCTCTCCATGGGGGTCGGGAGTTTAATTCAGAAGGTCGAGAAAAAATCTCTTAATATAAAGCAGGCTGTAAAAAGATTGACACCAGAAGAATTGCGTAGCCCATTAAATCCTTTTTTTCAACATGCTGTTCTGGAGTATGTACGTTCTATTGTTAAGGAAGATCCAGATGTTAGGTATTATGAGGAAGATCATCCAGTTTTCACATCCAAAGACAAAGGAATAGATCTGTTGTTTGAACATGAAGGCAAAACAATCTACGGGCAAGTAAGCTTCATTGATCTACGGCAGCCGACAGAACCTTCACCATTAAAATATTTTCATCGCAATTTATTATATATCCAGAGAACCTTAAGAAAACTTGTACATTATTGGGCGATTGTTAATAGAGATTTTGCAGAGACTATTCCTGACGAGATCTCGCGGTTTGAAGCGAATGGTTACACATTAGTTAGAATGAATGTAACTTTAAGAGAGCTTAAACAATTTTATGAGAAAGCAAAACAAACACAGAAGAAGATAGTAGGAAAAAAAAGAGGGGGCCGTAGTGGCAGATTCAACCGCAAAGGTAGACATAGATAACTAACTAAACAACTTCTCAATATTTTTGAATGCGACCTCTGTTTTTCTAGGAAATGCTGCAATATTTATCTTGACATGGACGCAGTCGCCAGAGTCTGTCAGCTTAAACTTGTCCTGCATGAACTTTTTCTTGTCAAGACGGATAAAGAAATCAAAATAATCAGAGAAGCGTGATTCTTTTTGCGCAAGCAGTAGTTTTCTTTGAGCATCCCCAAGCTTTTCATTTAATATTTCCAGAAATTCTTTGATGTGTGCCTGTTTCTTGAGCGCGATAAAGATCTGCCTTATGATCTTCTCATTGAAACCCTGTGCTTTTTTCTCTGCAACCAGTTTCAGGTCCATGACATCGAATGGAAAGAAACCTATCACTTTTGCTTTTATCGCTTCGTAATCTTCATCTTCCCTGCAGAAGGCTGAAAGAACTATATTATTCACTAATCTGTCTGCCATACCTATAATATAAATGAATAAATTAATAAATCTGTCTATTTTACAGAAGAGTATGAAACATACATTCAATGTCACGATTGTTCTTTTGATATTATTCCTAGTCTCACAGATGGTTGGACTGGTTGTTGTTGACCAGTATATTGACAAAGAGAAAAGTGCGATCGAAGGAGAGACTGTATGGAAAGATCTGCCGTACCAGCAGGAGAGGCCGCCGGTTGAGAAAGGCACGTCGTACATTTTCATATTAGTTGCTGTGCTTGTCGGAACTGGCATCGCACTATTACTGATAAAATTTGGATTCTGGTGGTTGTGGAAGCTATGGTTCTTTTTTGCTGTATGGTTGTGTGTTGCATTTGCATTCTCAGCATTCATGGACCAATACATTGCTTTGATACTCGCGTTATTCCTTGCAGGCTTCAAATTATTCAAGCCGAATGCAATCGTGCATAATCTTGCAGAGATATTCATCTATGCTGGAATCGCTGCAATTCTTGTACCGATAATGAACCTGTGGGCTGCGGTCATAATGTTAATAATAATCTCTGTCTATGATTACTGGGCTGTCTTCAAGTCAAAGCACATGGTGACATTGGCAAAAGAACAGGCAAAGCATAGGGTGTTTGCCGGCCTACTTCTTCCATACGCAGGAAAAATCAAAAAATTTTCTCTCGCAGATCTCAAAAAGAAAAAGATCAAAGTTCCAAAGAAAATTCTGACAAAGGCGAAAGCAGAAGCAAAGAAAAAAGGAAAAAAGATAAAATTGAAAATGAAAACATACCAGACAGCAATCCTTGGCGGAGGGGACATGGCTTTTGCATTAATTTTCACAGGAGTTGCAATGAAGTCTGTTGGTTTCACACATGCCTTGATAATTCCTATCTTCACAACAGCCGCTCTTGCATACATACTGTTCAAGGGAAGAAAAGATAAGTTCTACCCAGCAATGCCTTTTATCTCTGCTGGTTGTCTGATAGGATACCTGGCTGCATACTGCGCGATCCTTTTATAATTCTCGTAGAAACATATAAATATTAGGAAAACAATTAGTACTTTAGGATGGAAACAGTCCTGGAGCTCCGTCAAAGTGCAAACAAAAACCTCCGGATCGCTGAACATATGTTGACTGTGACTTTGCCTTTGGTGCAAGATTCTAAACTGTTGATAGGGATTGCAGAAAATGTCTTTCTGGGGTTTTCAAATATTCTTAGTGCTCTTGTCTACTATGAAAGAAAGTACAAGAGAATCCCGCCATTCCATGATAATTTCGATTCAAAGCATAGGATGTTCACTGCAAAGATCATTCCAAGGTACGGCCTTTCAAAAGAGTACGCGGTTTCAATGTCAAAGATAAAAGATATAATTGCAAAGCACAAGAAGAGTCCGATGGCTTTCTCAAAAAAAGACAAGTTCGTGATATGTGATGATGCTTACCAAATAGAGACTCTGACAGCGCAGAAGCTCAAATATCTCCTGGACACTGCGAAAAGGTTCCAGTCAGATGTCAATAAAATCACCTCAACCCATGAAAACATTTTTAATGTTCGGCGTCTTCTGCATAAAAAAAAGAGTGGTTTTTGAAGCATGACAAGATTTATTGGTGTTGCTAGCGGAAAAGGAGGTGTTGGAAGGACAACAGTTGCAATTAACCTTGCAAGCGCACTTTCCAAGCTAGGAAAACGGGTTGTGCTGGTTGATGCGCATCTGAATTCTCCGCATGTCGCGCTTTCACTGGGCGCTCATTCTGCTCCAAAGACAATACATCATGCAATACAAAGGATGATCCATATCCGGGAAGCAGGATACAAGCATCATTCTGGGCTCACACTAATCCCTGGCAGCATTTCCAAGGATATGCAGGAAGAGACATGCCATTATAATGTGATGGATGTACTGCACGATTTGATTGATACGTGCGAAATTGTAGTTTGCGACATGGGCAGCGAGAATATTCATAATGTGATGCGTGCAATGGATTCTGTCCTTGTGGTTGCAACGCCAGACATGCTATCAGTTGCAGAATGCATAAAGACAATAAGCAATACAAGAGAATTAGGAAGAGAGCCACTAGGAATCATACTGAACAGGATCCAGAATGAAAGCTATGAAATAAAGGATAATAATATTGAGACACTTACAGGATTAAAGATTATTGCAAGACTCCCAGAGACAAAAGATGTAAAAAAGGCTTTGAAATACGGGATGCCTGTCGTGCACCTGCATCCTGGATGCGAAATCTCCAAAAATTTCATACAGCTGGCAAAGATTATCCAATAAAAATATAAAGGCACAATATATCATACAACACAATGACAGATTTTTCAACAAGACTGAAAAAAAGAGGATGGACAGAAACTGAAGTAAAGAAAGCCATGTCTATAATGTATTCTAAAAAAGCACGGGAATCACATCAAGCTCCAAGGATGAACAAGATTTTGTACTGGACAGCATTGATACTCGCGATCATTGGAAATTTTTTAGTGTGCATTGCATTGATACCAGTATTATTAGTGATATCTGACACCACTTTGGTTGCAGTCATCTTTCTTATAGGGATATCATTCGGAGCATTGTTCACAATATTGATCAAAGATATTGAACATGTCGATCCAAGACATCATGTCATTGCTGGCTTATTTCTTCCAGCGCTTGCAATCATAATAATGTATGTCACAGTCAGATTGACAAACCAGATTGTTGCAAAGCAAACAGCATCTGTCTTTCTCCAGCAGAACAATGTCCTGATCCCAATGGTCTATGTGATAGCATTCATGCTTCCATACCTGATCTCTATGTTCTATCATTATAGGCGATGAATCCATCTTAGACAACCGGTTGTAAAAGTCTCGGGAAATGATACTAAGTAAAGTCGGTTTTTTAGAACATTTGCACTAATAGTCCAAAGAATAATCAAAAAAGGAAAGCCGACAATCAAGCAAAACATCAAGAGTCCCTTTTCTTAGATCATTCTTTGGCTAGTTTTTCTAAAAGAGGAAGCTCCTGATAATCTCTTTCTGAAGCAATTTCGTGGGCAAATCCGAAATCTCCGCTTCTCAATGCTTCCATAAAGCAGCTTCTATCATACTCGACAAATCTTTCAGATTCAAAGAGTTCTCTCTTCTTCAAACGGTCCCTACCCTGTTTGAAATAGCATTTAAATTGAACAGCTTCGTTTGCTTCTTGTTTCTTCTGCCTCCATTTAGCTACTTCATCAGGGAAGTATTTTTCGACTAGAGGCATATGCGCATATTCAGTTGCCATGTACTTCTTTGCAAGTTTCTTTTCTTCTTCTTCTGTAAGACCTAATTCTTCTCCAAATTCAAGAAGCATACCATATGCATTCTCAATTGACTCCCTCATTTTATCTCCTGAATATCCAGAAATTCTTATTGCAGACTTGCCATTTAGAACAGTTCTTACATATTTTTCAATAATGTCTATTATTTGTTCTTTTTCTAATCCCAACAATTCTCTAAATTTAGTAATACGAGAGTTTTTTAAGACATCTTCAACTGTTTCAGTGCTGGAATATATCATTTTGTAAAGATCTCCTCCTACACTGAAAGCAAGCAGATTACGAAATGCTCTTCTATCTAAGTCTATTGTATCTTCTTGAGTTAATCCGAAACTTGCGACAATCCTTTCTCTTCTGGATTCTTTACCATCGCCGCAGTAGTTACCAAAGTACATTCCTGCTCCATTATCACTTTGACTTTTTTCATGTTTTTCAACTAAGAATCTGTAAACTTCAATTCCTTTTTTATGGATTGCTTCTTTGCCTGCATATTTAGCTAGGTTTTTATCAAGCCCAAAGCTTAGCTCATTTGGATGTTGCTGCTGTATCCAAAAATCAACAGATTCCTGGGGAATATTAATCCCAGCAGTTCTTAATTCTTCCAGCATATAAATATAGTAATGCTTGTCAAAAATCCTTTTTGCTCCATACTCGTATGGATCTCTTACCAATTCCTCAATTTCTTCTGAAATATCTTCTCCTACTTTATGACCTGCAATAATCCTTTTAACGGGATCTTCTATCACACTTAAGATATCTTCCATTGAGTCAAAAGTTCTATTGGAATCTTCATTAGTTCTTTGACTAGGATTTTCTTCAGTTTTCCCTCCTAACAATTCTATTAACATTCTTAACATTTATATCACCTTAATTTGTTATAATATAGTAGTTAACGCAATTTATTTAAAACTTTGTTGTATTACATATAACAACAAAGTAGATATATTTAAATAGTAAAAAAGCTTATTTGAATTTATGGACAAAGAAATACTGATTAAAGCAGGGCTCGTAAGAAACGAAGCAAAAGTATATTTAGCTCTTTTGAAACTTGGAAGTGCCTCTGTAACCGAAATAAGCCAAAGAAGCGGAGTAGAAAGAACACTGATTTATGGGGTTCTGAATAAACTAATGGAAAAAGGATTAGTGAGTTCTATTATCAAAACCAACAAAAAATACTTTGAGCCAGCAGAACCACAAAAAATTCTTGATTTAATCAAAGAACGAGAGAGCATCATTGAACAAGCACTTCCAGAATTGAAAAGCATGTATAAAAGCATTGAGAAAAAACAAGAAGTCCATAATTATAAAGGTAAAGAGGGAACAAAAACTATTCTTGAAAAATTATTAAAAGAGAACAAGGAATGGCTGATTTTTGGAACAACTGGAAAAACAGCAGAAATTCTATCTTTCTATTTGCCCCAATTCCATAGAAAAAGAATCGAAAGAAAAATCATGTTCAAAGCGATTTATTCAGAAGATTCTATAAAAAGAGCAGAAGAGATCAAAAAGATGAAATTTACAGAGGTAAAAATTCTGCCTAAAGAATATATGACTCCAACACACATAAATATAGTGGGGAATAAAGTTGGAATTATATTATGGTCTGAACAACCATTAGGAATTTTAATTGAGAACAAAGAAATCGCTGAAAGTTTTAAGAATTACTTTAAGTTACTTTGGAATGTTGCAAAATCCTTTTAACAACATTCTCAAAAACCCACTCTTACAAAACATGTTTTAATCTCTAGTTTCAAACATATTCTTACATCCCACCTTCAACTACACAGTTCGAACCTGTTTGAGTGGTCATCCATCAGCAAAAGCTTTATAAATACCCCCTAGTTTTTCCTATGTATACACGCCATGGTCAAAGAACAATGGCTCCTTGCTGCTGGGTTGCAGCTTGGCTGTATAAAGGTGTAAGATAAAAATGAATGAAAAAGATTTTAACCCATTAGTCCGTGTTGTTAGTGTAGACCTAGATGGTAAAAAAGCCTTATTCTTCGCGCTTACTAAAATTCCAGGTGTTTCTTATACTTTTGCTAATGCTATTTGTAAGCTTACAGGTGTTCCTAAAGATGCTAAAACAGGATATCTAAAAGATGATGAGATTGCAAAGATTGCTAGAGTACTAGAGCATCCTATAGAATCCGGTGTCCCTATATGGATCCTGAACAGAAGAAAAGATCCAAATGAAGGGGAAGACAGACATATTATCACAGGAGATATCAAGTTTATCAAGACAAATGATGTTCGAAGAATGCAGAAGATAAAGTCCCACAGAGGATTAAGACATCAGTGGGGACTTCCTGTCCGTGGTCAGAGGACAAGAGGTAACTTCAGGAAAGGTGCTGCGATCGGTGTAAAGAGGAAGACCGGTAAGAAGAAAGGGAAATAATAATGGGAGATCCAAAAAAACACAGGAAGAAGTATAACACGCCCATGCATCCATGGCAGAAAGCGAGAATAGACGAAGAGAGAGTTATCAGGAAGCAGTTTGGAACCCGGAACAAGAAAGAGATCTGGAAGATGAGCTCTAAATTAAGAAGATTTCAGGATCTTGCAAAGAAAGCTATCAGCGGCAAGACAAAACAGGCTGAGATCGAGATGAACCAGCTTATCGAGAAAGTCAAAAAGTATGGTCTTATTTCAGAAACAGAAGGGATTGACGCGATTCTTGACCTGCAACTGCCAGACATCATGAAACGAAGATTGCAGAGTATTGTTATAAAGAAAGGATTGGCAAACACAATGCTGCAGGCAAGACAGTTTATTGTTCACGAGCATATTATGATTGGAAATAAGACAGTTAATGCACCTTCCTATCTTGTATCACTAGACAAAGAAGGAAGTGTAAATTTTGTCAATGGATCTCCACTTTCAGATCCAGAACATCCAGAAAGAGAGAAGACAAAGAAAGAGGAAAAAGCTGATCAAAAAATTTTAGAGGCTGTAAAAGAAGCACGTAAAGAAAAGAAACCAGAGAAAAAGGAAGAAAAAGTCAAAGAGAAAAAGAAAAAGAAAGAAAAAGTGGAAAAGAAAGCTGAAGAAAAAAAAGAAGTGAAAGTAGAAAAGAAGGTTGAAGAGAAAAAAGAAACAAAAGCTGAAGAGAAACCTGAAGCAAAAGAAGCTGTAAAAGCTGAGGCTGCTTAAAGATGGCAAAAAAAGAAATAGTCATGGACGAGAAGGTTGTCCTTAAGAGAAAGGGCAGGGACAGATGGGGCCTGTGCCATATCTACTCTAGTTATAATAATACAATTATTCATGTTACTGATTTGACAGGGACAGAGACTATCACACGAGTTAGTGGTGGTATGGTTGTCAAAGCTGACCGGCTTGAATCAAGTCCGACAGCTGCAATGAGCGCTGCAAAAGCAGTTGCAGAGAACTGCATCGAGAAAGGGATTACAGCATTGAATGTTAAGATCCGTGCGCCAGGCGGACATAATGGACCAAATGCACCAGGACCAGGTGCACAGGCAGCTATTCGTGGTCTTGCACGTAGAGGGTTACGGATAGGAGATATCGAAGAAATCACTGCTCTTCCACACGACAGGTGCAGGAAGAAAGGTGGAAAAAGAGGTAGGAGACCATAGAAAATGGCAGAAGTAAAATTAATTGATAAAAAAGGAAACTGGTTGACATTTTTGATAAGAAAAGTAGATCCTGCATTCGCAAACAGCCTGCGAAGGATGATTATTGACGAAGTCCCGACAATGGCGATCGAAGATGTCGAGTTCAAGAAGAATGATTCCATACTTTATGACGAGATTATTGCTCATCGTCTTGGACTGATACCTCTGTCAACAGATCTCAAGGGTTATAATCTTACAGACAAATGTACCTGTAAAGGCGCTGGCTGCGCAAAATGCCAGCTGGATCTTACATTGAAGACAAAAGCATCCGGTATTATCGATGCTTCAAAGATAAAGAGCAAGGATCCAAAAGTTGTTCCTGTCTATGAAGATATGATAATCACAAAACTTACAGAAGGACAAGAGCTTGAGTTTGCTGCAAAAGCGTGTCTTGGCAGAGGAAAAGAACATGCAAAGTGGTCGCCGGGTCTTGCGTTCTTCAAACATAACCCGATCATAAATATACTAAAACCTGATCAATCCGTAGAAGCAGTTGCAGCATGCCCTGTAAATGTCTTTGAATTGAAAGGAAACAAGGCTGTTGTCAACAAAAATAACTTGATGGATTGTCATCTGTGCCAGGCATGTGTTGAAGCATGCCCAAGAGGCGCACTAGAAGTATACGGAACTCCGGACGAATTCATATTTTCAATCGAATCATGGGGCCAGTTAAAGCCTAAAGAGATCGTAGCTCAGGCTGTTGCTGAGTTCAATGAAAAACTAGACGAGTTCGGAAAACTTGTCTCTGCACTCAGCGAATAAAGAACAATCAAAAATGAAAAACAAAGAACTCACAAACATGATCAGGGAGATCAAAACACTGGCAATCAACCAGAAATCAAAGTTCTGGAAGCGTGTAGCGACAGAACTAGAGAAACCTAGGAAAAATATGAGAGTTGTCAATGTAGGCAAACTGAAAAGAGTTGTGAGAAAAGGCGAGATCGCTGTGATTCCTGGCAAAGTTGTTGGTTCTGGAAAATACGACGGTGATATCGCAGCTTACCAGTTCAGCGAGACTGTAAAGAACAATAATAAGACAATGGATCTGGATGAACTGATGAAGAAATGTCCGAAAGGGCAGAAATGTAGGATCATAGGTTAAAATGGCAATAGTAATTGATGCAAAAGACTTGGTTGTCGGAAGAATCGCGACAGTTGTTGCGAAAAAGGCGTTACTAGGTGAAACCATAGACATAGTGAACTGTCAGGACGCTGTTGTAACTGGAAAAAAAGATACTGTATTCAGGGAATACAAACAAAAAGCTGATCGTGGAGTTCCTCTGAAAGGCCCATACTATCCCAAACAAGCAGACCGAATGGTAAGACGGACAATCAGAGGCATGATTGGATGGAAGACAGCAAAAGGAAAAGTGGCATACAAAAGAATAATGTGCCACATCGGAATTCCAGAAAAATTCGAAGACCAGAAATTCGAAATCATCGAGAATGCCCACATGAAAAAATTACCAAACCTAAAATATGTCAGAATAAAAGATATTGCAGAACACTTGAAGGGCAGCAGACAATGAAAGCAAAAAAAGATAAGATAATCCTGACATCAGGAACAAGGAAAAGAGCGATTGCTCGTGCTAGATTGAAGAAGGGCACAGGCGTAATCAGAGTAAACAGCAAGCTACTAGAGCATGTTACTCCAAAATATACAAGACTAAGGATCCAGGAACCATTTATTCTTGGAGAGAGATATGCTGATCAAGTTGATATTTACATCAGAGTTAAGGGTGGCGGGTACAACAGCCAGGCAGATGCGTGCAGACTGGCAATTGCGCAAGCTCTGGTAGAATTTTCAAAAGATGCAAAGCTAAAAAAGGCTTTCCAGGATTATGATAGACACCTTCTTGTTGCAGATGTCAGGCAAAGGGAAACCAGCAAGCCTAACGACAGTTCACCAAGAAGCAAGCGTCAAAAAAGTTATCGATGAGTAGGATAACAGATCTTTTTTAGAATTCTTCTGAAAATTTACATATTCTTTTAATTTATATCTTTTCCAAACTTAAGTTAGACCACTGGTCACTGGACAAGTGTGCATAAGGTATTTAAAACTAGGATCATTAAATATTTACGATAGAAATGATTAATAAACACAATTCAAAATCTAAAAAAAATGACAAACTGGTTGTTAGACTAATTCCTGATTTTCAAAAAGAACTTTTCTCAAGATTAATATTTACTATTGGGACAATACAAGCCGCCACAAGATTTGGAAAATCAAGACGGTTATTTTATCATTATCGTAATTGTAGAGTAAATTATATACCGTATGATCTTGTAAAGACAGCCGCAATTCTAGTTGGAAAAACAAAAGAGTTAGAAGATAATATATTAGAATCAATTTCCTTTGCAGAATTAGTAAATAAAAATTTAAAATTAGGTAGAACAATACATACTAAAAAAATTAGAGAAAAATTCAATAAAAAGATCGAAATTACCAAAGTTATACAAAAAGAGGGAAATTATTTTGTTTTGAACATATCTAAGTGGTGGGAACTTACTGGATTGGAACATTCATTAAAAACAAATATCTGTGAAATTATTAAAGTAGCAAAGTCCAAAGATAAGATAACAATATTCACTAAAGTATATACTCATAAAGGAAAAATCAGACGAAAGATACAATTGCCTATCAAATTACTTCTTGATGAAAATTTCTTTTATTTTCTAGGTCTATATTTTGGAGATGGGACAAGAGGTAGCCGAGTAGGGATATGTAATAAAGAAGTAAGATTAATAAAATGGGTTGCAACTTATTTGTCCGGATTATTTTCAGATCAGATTTACATGGACTTGATGCTTCAGAAAAGATGGCAAAATTCACAATTAGACCCCCTTATTAATAAAATAAAGCCTTTTGCTATAAACAAGATCTTTTATAATAAAATGTTTGGTGATTATGTATTTATTACATACATTGTAAATAAAACAATTGAACGTATACTTAAACTCATCCTAAATAATATCAGCATTTTAATACAAATGAAACCTCATTTTATCAATCCCTTTCTTGCAGGCCTCTTTGACGCAGAGGGCAATGTCAACTTTAGAGATAACGTCTTGAGGATTTCTCAGAAGAATAAAGAAAATTGCAAATTAATTAATGTATTATTAGAAAAAGTTGGCTTTGGATTCAGATACGATGGAAGTAATTTTGTTATAGCTAATACAAAATTAACTAGAGAAGGAGATTTCAAGCTTTTCTCAGAAAGAATCTGGCCTTATTTAAAACATCCACAAAAAAAGGCAAATGCCATGGCTTTGATTAATGGAAGAAATTATAGCGAAAAGGATTTACTATTAGTAAAGATAGTTAATGAAAATCCTGGGATCACAAACAGAGAGATTGCAAAAATTATAGGAAGAAAAAGGAATCAATCATATTTATCTACATTAACTAGTGCTGGTTTTATCACAAGGTGTGGTGAGAGGGGCAAAAGCTTTAAATACTATCCTATAACTTTGAACTCTAAACAAGATTAAAAGGTGATTAAAACGATTATTCCTATGCGATGTTTTAGTTGCGGAAAACCAATATCCCATCTTTGGGAGAAGTACAAAGAAAAAGCACAAAAGAAAGGCGAGAAACCTAAGAAAGTCCTCGATGATCTGGGTCTGATTAGATACTGTTGCAGGGCAATGTTCCTAGGACAGAAAGATCTTATTGATACAGTCGCTAAATTCAAGAAATTCTGATTTTTTTTCTTTATATTTTCTCTTTTATTTATGAGCATAATGTTTATAAATACGCATACTTTTCAGAAACATTATGGTTGGGAAATTAGACATATTCAAAGTCCAGGACAAATGGAGAAAGATCTATGAAGAAAAAAAGGTCGGAGAGGCAGATAGAGACCAAAACAAAAAGAAATGGTACATGATCTGGGCCTACACAACTGTTTCTGGTTTTCTTCACACCGGTCATATGCGCGGTTATTCCTATACTGATATGATCTGCAGATACAAAAGGATGAATGGTTACAATGTACTTCTTCCAGCCGGCGGCCACGCAACTGGTAATGGTGCGATTGCAAAAGCACAGAAGATAAAAGAGAAGAACGAGAAATGGATAGAAGAGTTCAGAGAAAGAGGGTTGACAAATGAAGATATCGAAAGGCTTGCTGATCCTGATGAATTTGTAAAATTTTTCTGCAATCAATATATTGAAGATTTCAAGACATTCGGGTTCTTGATAGATTTCAGGAGATTTGTCTCTTCTGTATCTCCAGATTACAAACAGTTCATAACATGGCAGTTTCATAAATTAAAAGAAGAAAATCTATTAACGCAAAAACCGTATTTCGCGACATCCTGCATTAAATGCGGACCAGTCGCAGTGGATCCAAGTGAGATGGATCTTTCTAAAGGCGGCACTGCAGAACAGCAAGAGTTTACATTCATCAAGTTGCGGTACCAAGAAGATAATCAATACATCATGTGCGCAACATTAAGGCCAGAGACAATGTACGGCCAGACAAACATCTGGGTTGATGCTGATACTGCATATGTAAAAGCAATTGTTCCTGTCGAGATAAAAGGAAAGAAAAAACAAGAGATCTGGATCATGAGCAAGGAATGCGCAGAGAAATTAAAATACCAAAAAGATGGTATTGAAATCGTCGACCAGATCTACGGAAAAGAGATGCTCGGAGACTGCTGCCATGCTCCTGCTGTTGACAGGGAAGTTATTATCCTGCCATCAGAGTTCTGCAATCCCAATCTCGGATCCGGGATTGTTACATCTGTTCCATCTGATGCCCCGCACGATTATATTGGCCTGGAAGACCTGAAGACAACAAAGAGTTTGTGGGAGAAATACGGCCTTGATCATGATGGACTTATGCAGATTGAACTTATTCCAATCATAAAGACCCCTGGTTATGGAGATTTTCCAGCTAAAGAAGTGTGCGAAAGATTAGGGATAAAATCACAGCGCGATGAAGCAAAACTTGAACAGGCAAAAAAAGAACTTTACAAGTTAGGATTCCATACTGGTGTGATGAATGAGAACTGCGGTCCATACGCAGGAATGAAAGTCACAGAAGCCAAAGATAAGATGAAACAGGATCTTATTGATGCCGGGCACGCAGATATAATGTTCGATCTTTCAGAAGAAGTTGTATGCAGGTGCGGTGCTCCTGTCATAATCAAGAGATACGATGACCAGTGGTTCATCAGATATTCTGACGAGAAACTGACAGAAACCACAAAAGATCATGCAAAGACAATGAATGTCCAGCCAAGCAGCTATAATGAAAGTCTGCCAGGCGCACTTGACTGGTTCCAGGACAGGGCGTGCGCACGGCAAGGAAGATGGTTGGGGACATTATTTCCTTTTGATAAGAAATATATTATTGAAGCGATCTCTGATAGCACATTATATCCTATTTACTATCTTATCTCATTGTATGCCAACCAAGGAAAATTAAAAACAGAGAATCTTACACTAGAATTCTTTGACTTTGTCTTCCTGAACAAAGGAGATGCAGGGGAAGTCAGCAAGAAGTGTAATGTCGACGCCAATTTACTGAAACAATTGCAGGAAGATGTCAAATACTGGTACCCGCTTGACATAAATCTTGGTGGAAAAGAGCATCAGAGAGTGCATTTCCCTCCATTTATCATGAACCACGTGGCAATACTTCAGAAAGAGTATTGGCCAAAAGGAATATTTGTGAACTATTGGATTGTTGGAAAAGGTGGAGAGAAAGTTAGCAAGTCAAAAGGGGGGACAGAACCAATTCCAGGCAGTGCAAAAACTTATGGTATTGACACCATGCGTCTATATTATGCAAATATAGGAAGTCCTTTTGTTGATGTTGACTTTGATGCTGACACAGTCCTAAAATATAAAACAAGATTGGAACGAACCTGGACATTGTTCAGTGATCTGCTTGAGTTCTCAAAAAGCAAGACAAATGATATTGACAAATGGCTGGTATCAAAGATCAATTCAAGATTGAAGACAATAAAATCTGCAATGGAGAATTTCAATTTCAAGGCTGCCAGTGATGAAACATATTTTGGCATCTATAAAGATCTTACATGGTACAAAAGCAGAGGAGGTCAGAATATAGACCTGATAAAAGATGTGCTTGGGACCTGGGCAAAAACAATGTCGATATTCACGCCATTCACAGCAGAAGAGATGTGGGAGACTCTAGGCAATAAAGAGCTTGTCGCACTGCAACCATGGCCTGAATATGATGAATCAAAAATAGACCTAGCAGCAGAAAGTGCAGAAGATATCTTTATCTCTACCAAAGAAGATATCGGCCAAGTATTGAAATTAGCAAAAATCCAGAAACCAAAGAAGATCTCATTGTTTGTGGCTCACGAATGGAAGTATCCATTGTTCAAGAAACTGAAAGAGCTGATGGAGGAGACAAGAAATCCTGGCGAGATCATCAAAAAGGTCATGGCAGATCCTGAATTAAAGAAGCATGGGCAGGATGTTGCAAAGCTTGTGCCACGGATTGTGAAATCAGGAAAAGTTCCTGGTGAAAATATGACATCAGAAAGCGAATTCAAGACTTTGTTTGATGCAAAGTCTGTGCTAGAAGAAGAATTCAAATGCAATGTTGCTGTGATCAAGGCAGAAGAAGCAAAAGATGCAAAAGCAGCCCAGGCAACACCTGGAAAACCAGCCATCCTGGCAGAATAAACCCCTTTTCTTCATAAGTAAAACCGAAAGGCTTTTATATGATAAATCTATAATTTGCTATAGATTCCCATACTGGGACAGTATAGTTTTTGGCAATTAAAAAATCAAAAAATTGAGGTGATAGATTATGGCAAAGAAAAAAACTAGTGTTCCATATGCATCTGGTCAATTATGTGGAGTAATTCTATTAATTATTGGAATTATATTCCTACTTGTTGATCTAGGCAAGTGGAATTTTTGGGGTATCCAGTGGTGGACAGTCCTATTCTTACTATGGGGCATCTTCACATTGTGGAAAAAGTAAATAATTAATTAGAATTTTATTTTTCTTTTTTTTCTTTCTTATTTCTAGAAATCTTAGTTCTCTGAATATTTTTATGCCAATCCTCTTTCTAGGATCAGTCCTGCCAGCAGGCTGAATGCAATTGTCACAACAAGCGTGATAAAACAATATAGAAGAACACTCTTTGTAAGATTCCTGCTCAGTTCATATTCTTCATTCAATTTGTCAACACCATTCTCAATATTATTGCTCAGCACTGTCAGGATGTAGATAATCTGGACAATATAGATGCCGACAATGATCTGGAAGAAAAAAGTCGGCACTCCGTCTCCTGCAAAGATCGCTGCCAAACCTTGGGTATCACCAAGACCGCCAGTGGCTTCTGCTAGATTGAGCCTGCTCAGGATGAAAGTGATCATTGAAGTTATTCCGACAACAACACCAGAAATCGCAGGCGCCAGGAATTTGATCTGGCTTTTCATATCAATGATAATATCAGCCAATAAATCCTTCAGACGTTCGTTCACTCTATGGATCTCTTTTATGTATCGCGAGACATTCAATAATGCGCGTGCCGCAACAACTGGACCTTTCTTTGCAGATTCAACAAAAACTTTCATAGTACTTTGTATTGTTGCAGAAGGAAACTCCCTGATAACACCAATCTTGGTGTCAAAGATCGCTTTCTGGATACTGACACCGAGCTGGGTAATATTCTGTGACACTGCAGCGAAAAATCTTCCTGAACGCGTTCCTTCCAATGTCTCGGCGACCTTTCCGAACGCTATCTCTGCTGGAATCCCGTCCGCCATCCTGTTCCCAAGCTGGAACAGACCAGAAGCAAACTCCTGCTCGAGCATCTTTGTCTCTTGCCGTAATTTAATCAGGTTTTTTGACCTAAACCGGTAATACAATCCGATCGGGAGACCAGCAGCTAATGTTATCAGTATCGAAAAGAGCGAAGCTCCAAGACCAAAAGGCCCTACTTCTTTTTTCCGTGTCCTGCTGTATTTATATCCTAACAGACATGCAAGAGGTTTGAACTCTGTATTGATTGCTGGATTGTACGTCTTACCTTTGATTGTAATGCAAAGATCTGGCGGAACAAGAGCGCCTTCTGGAGTTGATATTGTTGCGTGAAGGAACAAAGGTACCATTCCGCCAATACAAAGAAGAACTCCTAATGTGACACAGATCCATAATGGATTAACATACCATCCTTTTCTTGATATTGGAATCCTGATCTTTTTCAGTTTTTTAAGTTCTGGAATAAACTCAGAGATATCTGTATCACCATACCCTGTCGGCCTAGTTGCAAGAATATTTTTTCCAAGCATATAGACTCCAATAGGCAATAATACATTATAGATAACAGCAAGATGATACCAGCGCACAATCTCCATGATGCTTACAACAAGAGGCATGATCACAAGGCCAAGAAGCGGAAGGATAACACCCATCAGATGTAGCGCAGTCAACGGACTCTTCAGGTTCTGTGCAAAGTGAAGCATTTTTTCGTATGTCCCTTCAAGTATAACATCAAGAGATTTGTCCAGCAGCTGCACTCTGCGCGCCTCTGCTGGTTCAAGAAGAGAGGATTCTATCAAATGAAATGCTTCTACAAACTCCTGGTTTGTCTCGCGCCAGGATTGAAGATAGATATCAAGACTCTCGCGTATGCTCTCGTACTTTTCTGTCTCAACATCCCATAATATCTTTTTCAGGTCAAGAGCTAACGGTCCGATCAAATGCTCTGATGCAAAGTTTATTGCATTTTCAATATTAGAAGTATGACGCATGTAAGTCACAATAAAGAAGATGCACTGCACCATCTGGTTGCTGGCTGCAAGATGCCATTTCTTTGCAAACTGTTCCGGGAGTTTGCCCAATATTGGAATCAGTAATAATGCGACCAGCAAAAAAAAGATTGAGAAGAATAGTGTAGTTTCTCCGATTATCAAAGCTGGAATAATATAACCCAGCAAACCAAATATAACAGCGAAAATTATTGGGAAAAGAATAGAAAATGATACTACACCTTCTGGTGTTATGTCAAGATGGCACGTCTCAATTGCATCCTGAATTATCGGGTATCGTTTCTTGCCTGGCTTTATTTTGATAATTTTTCCAGCATGCTGACATCCGCGTTCATAGAGGGATAATTTCTTAGGCAGGATCTCTTTCTTAAAATCAAGGTAGTGCTTGGTCTCGATACGCTGGGCTGTCTCTGCTTCAATCGCCTGTTTTGACTTCTCTTCAAAACCGCGCCTCAGACGCTCCATATACTTTCTTTTCAAATCACTTTCTCTTGCCATGGCCTTTCTTATGTTTTGTTAATAATATGATCAATACTAATGCTAATATCATACATATGATTCCAATAGAGATGACAAACTGGATCTTCTTTCCTGTCAGATCTATTTCCTCGATCTTCTTTTCTTCCCTGCCGGTCTTACTCACACTCTCTTGTTCTTTTATCACACAATCTTTTGGACAGATCAATTCGTTCTCAAAACCAGAACATATTGCGTCGTGATTGCAAAGTTCTTCCATATCGTAGTTGAACAGAAGCTTCTCATCATGATAGATAAAAAGTTCACCAACATTTCCTAAGTACGGTAATTTCTTTGAGATCGATTTTTTCTCCACAACAGTTGGAGGATCTGTCATCCTAAGAAAAATTTCATCAAAAGACAAAAGATGCATTACATTATCTTCATCAACCAGCACCATCTGGTAAGGCAGATCTCCATTCTCGCTTTCTTCAAATGTGCCTGTTGAGGCTGTGATATCTTTCAACATAATAGTATCATTACTGTACAGGTCAAAATCAAATCTCAATATTGTTGTCTCTGCACTGGCAAATGCTGCGAACAACAGGATGAATGTTAGGATAAATAGTATTTTTTTCATATTTCCATCTCACACAAGAATAAAATAAAATCAGTCTGGCATATGTTTTTTCCAATCACTGACGAAGATTCATAATTAAAATCACGCTCGTCAGGCAAATCTGCTGATCCCATGACATTAAAACCTGAATCACTGTATTTCCCATTACAGCACGCGCCTTTTGCAGAACAGCACTCATTTCCACAGTCTGAATTCAAGGCATTCGGCTTTTTATTCTTGCATCTTGAGAGCCCATTTGTTGCTTCCCAGACGCAGGTGTCGTATTCATCGCACAGGCCGAAGGTATGGCCAAATTCATGATCAGCAACATTGACTCTCTGGCTGCATTCTTGCCCTCCCAGATAGATTGCATCACCATATAGGTAAGTAAAACCACAGCCGCACTCATCTACATCCTGCAATAATTTATCTATTGCAAATATTCTATATCTGTACGGGGCTGGAGCTGGAAGAAATTTATCATTCTTTTCCAGGTACCAATCCTCAGCAAATAATGAGACTGCTCCTAGATCAATATCACACACAGCATCTGTCTCTAATTGTTCATCCAAGATTACAAAAGTAGTATCTGGAAAATGGAATTCTAACTTTAGTTCTTCTTTGATCTCATTTACACGGGAAATAAACCTGGAATCGTCTGGTTCATAATTCAAAGGTACAAAAAATATCGTGAATGGAAAGTCCTGTTTATTGTCAATCTCTTCACAACTAGACCCCATGCAGGCCATTCCCTCTGGACAGCCGCACCTGGTGCAGTCTTTAACCAAAGCAAGTTCTTCAATCTCAGAGTCATAGGCGCAAAATAGTGGCTTATCGTAGGAGCAAGCTTCAAATACAGTATCATCAGGACATAAGTCTAATTGTACAATATGCGGCTCTGATGTCCCGTTATATAGATATTCGTAGTAAATCAAGATACTTGCAGATATAACAAGAACCATTCCGATCACAATAAACAAGGCAACCTGTGCCTGTCTATTTTTTCTATTCATAACCCCTCTCATTTAACTGCACTTCTTAATTTGATTATTGATCAATGTATTATCAGGACATCGAGAATATTGCTCAAATGCCTCCTGGAACGCTTCCTCGCATCTCTGCGGCGGATCTGCTGCCGAACAAACATTAAAATCTGTGACAAACAATGTCAATTTAGAATAACAGTCAGTATCGTATGATTCACAGCCTTCTAGATATTCCTGTCCTAGGTAATGTAATAGCAATCTTAATCTCAGAGCCTCGTTCTTTAACACCAAAGTCTCTGAAGGTATCCTGAATTTTTCAATATAATATTCATTCCCAAATTCTTTCTTGAGTTTTGTATTGAGATTGCTGACTCTTGTCAATGCAAGTGCAAGATTTGTATGCTTGATAAACTCATTCAATGTCTTGCCGAACAGAGTTCCGCTGAAAAAAGAGATCTGACTGAAAGGAACGAAGTCCTGCTGTTTCTCAAGACCAAATGTAGGAGATAGTTGTTCATACAATTGATCAGAGGCGAATTGCATTTTCTTGATATGCTCCTGAAGATCTTTTGTTCTGTCCAGGAAATCTACTTTTCCAACCTTGTTTGCGTTTATTGCTGCAAACTCGTCGACAGCGATCTTTGCCTGGTTTCTTAACATAGATGTCTGCAGACTCAATCTTATCATACGGTTAGTATTCTCAGCCATGTCATCAAATACTTTTCCAGATACAAAATTAAAAAAAGCTCCAAACCCAGTAACCCTAGGAATGTAATAATTCTTATAGGACTGGAGTTGAGATTCGTACTGGGTTTGAAGACTCAAAAACATGCTTGGCAATTTGCCTTTTACTATTGGATATTTCCATGTCAATTTATGCATATGCTCTTCGATCATCAATGGTTCTGTCGCCTCGATAAGCTCTGCTTTTGTTTCCAGAGCACGTTCATAAATATTGGAAGCAAATATTGTGCCGGAGATGCCTGCGATAATCAGGATAATTATCATCAGGAAGATGCTGATAAAGATGCCATACATGATTGGATCCCAGGTTATGCTCCTACGCGGTTTCAGGAGTAATGTCAAAGGATAGGCAGCAGCGAAAAAATTAATCTTTCCTGTTGTACGACCGATAAGAGAGGCACCGATCCTGATGATGACCGGAAATGTCAGTGCTAATATTATGAAATAAATTATTATCAGGTACATGACAGACATATGCTTGAAAAATGGTAGCAGGACATGCGACATGAACAACAGTATCAAGACAAGAAGAGTTACAAAGTAAGTCAGTAGGATCATCCAGCAATTGTAGAGTGCAAAGAAGTTGTGCTTCCTATCGGTTTTGCTGAAATAGATCCAAGCCTTAAGAAATACAAGGCCAGCAAAGATCAATAAGATATAGGATAGATAAAGTGACAGAAGAAAAAATCCTATGAAAACCAGGATTGCTAACACTTCATTCTTAGTTTTGTAGGAAATCCCGATCAGATAATTAAATACCAAAAAACCAACGATGAAAATCAATGAAGAATACACTGCTCCTGCAAAAGCTCCGATAAGAGTGAGGAGAGCAATGAACAGAACCATATGAACATCTCCAGACAATCGCAAGAATTTCATTATATCAAACGGATTCTTGTAGTTCAGCAATGGTTTGTGCTGGTACGATGGAAGAACATGTTCATGAAAAAACAGCCTGAATAATAATGTGAAAAAGACTGCCACCAGTAACGGGATAACAATTGAGATCACAAGATAGAGCAGGATGTTTGGGACTGCTTGCGGTGCTGAATAGATAAAGAATACAAAAGTTATTATTCCAGTCAGAAGACCTACCAAAACTTCGTATTTCAAGGAATCTTTTTCTGACAGATGATGCCTTGCACAGGAATATCCCAGGAATGCTGCGATCACTGCAGGATAGATAATTAATATTGAGAAAAATATTGCATTTGTCATGTCTGGAAGTGATGCGAACTTAAAGAAGAAAAGCAAAACTATAGGCACTAATATCAGTAGCAACAGTAACGGTGCACTCAATACTGAGATATGTGAAATCTCTTGATTTTCCATCTACCAACCTCTTTTTATTTTTTAACTGATTCTTTCTTGACTTCTTTTTTCAGCCAGCGTTCCCATTCATTGTAGATCATCTTACTGTCAAGATCACCGACTTCCTCCAATACATTTTCTGAGATAATGTGAAACATATCATTGCATTTTATGACAAATGGAGCTTCTAGTAATTCGGGATTTCCTGCTTTCAGGGAATAATCCAAGTTAGCCTTCCGGATCTTTGCTCTTAGCATGATATTATCCCAGACAGCATCCCATTTTCCTGCCCACTGCTTGACATTTGCTGCAATGCTCTTCAAGACATCACTGTCTCCATTCATCAGATCTGGACTTGGTTCTAATTCATCTGTTATTGGATTATAACGAAGAAGATCAACAAAACCCTGCTCTCTGTGCGGATCCTCGACCCAATCCTTTCTTACTTCTGTGATGCCTGTCATACGACGCCACCAATGCAGACCGTCAGGACTTCTGACAGGAGTATTCATAAGTATGATATCAGTTGCTTTGAATGATGTGCGCGGAACTCCGATATCATTGACAACACGATCAAACACACCGTAGGGACTGTCAGCGTGTATTGTGCCTGCAACAACATTTGCAGCTGCACCGACACGCATTGCTTCGTATAATGCCAGCGCTTCTGTATTGTGGAGTAAAATTCCTCCAAAACCACCAATAAACCTCTGAGTGGACTTTACACTTAAATCATAAACATATTCTGGTTTTTTAAGATTAATAACCTCAATAGATTTTACTTTATCAACAAAAAACTCACCATGAGCAAAATTATAAATCTCATCACTACATTTAACTTCTTCTGTAATTTTTTTAAGATAATCTTTTGAACAGCATTTTGTTCTTCTTAAATGCCTATACTTCCTTGGCAATTTTAAATGTTTTTCTAACTCTTTCGGATTAAATGATACTGAATCATCTTTACTATGTGAAAAAGATTTTGTAAATATAGAAGGCCTCTTATGTGTAAATCCAATATTTTTTAAGAAGAATTCAACATATTTTCTTTGCTTTATTTCAGCAATATATATTTTCTTATGACTTTTATTTATTTTGTTTCTGCTATGGATTCTACATACAATTCCTACTGATAAAAGTGCATAAGCGACATCTTCAATTAACTTTTTTGATGTTGAGAAATATTGGATCATGGTTCCAGCGCTTTTCGTTATACTAATAGAGCCATCACCGCTATACATTCCCCTTAATAGAGCACAGATCTTCTTTTCATTTAGGCCATACACAAATTCGGGGATTCTTTTATGAAAAGATGTTTTCCCGCAATCTAACTTAAGTAATAAATCAGCAAGAGGTTTACATGTGACAAACATTTGTATTGAAGTCCCATAACCCTTTATTTTTCTCTTCGAAACAGATAATCCTAATTCTTTTTCACAAATTTGAGTTATATCTTTAATTATTTCTGGTTTTGAATTTGTAATCTGAATTTTGCTGTTAGTGATGTTACCTTCAGCGAGATAATATCCAATAAATCTTAAAACACTTTCATTTATTGGGAACTTCGTGGGAATACTATTTGAGGTTCCTCTTTTAATTCTTAGATTCTCCAGATTAAACTTTATCTTTGCTTTAATCATTAATTTGAGAAAAGCTTTAATAGGAATCCTCGTTTTTTGAGTAGATAACAGATATCTGTAGATATCAGAAATCCCACAGATCTCGCTACATTTTTTCCAATTAAGTTTTTTGACTGCCTTACGAATATATGGTTCTGCATTTTCCAAACGATAGTCTTCTTTGAATACTCTTAACAAATCGATAGAACCAATATCATTAAAACCATTTGGCAATTTAGAAGGAATTATTATTGGATCTCCTACTTTTAATTGATTGGTGTTTATAGCAGCAATTTTAAAATCAACATGAGTAAATACACTATGGTCAGGAGTAACAGTAACTTCTCTTCCTGTTTTAGTAGTAAGTTTGATTAATTGTTTACGTTTAGGATGCTTTACAAAAGCAGTTAGTTTTTTTAATTTCATTTTTTGTTCCTCACCAAATGTAGGGACAAAAAATGATTTTAAATTCTTATTTTCTAAGTCTTTTATAGGCATCCGTTTAGTCAATCCATTTTCAACAATTACAACTTCCTCACTACCCTTAAGAGAACTTCTGACCTCACCTATAATCAATGAAGAATCTCCCATCCGCAGTGTCGCACGGATTCCATCAGTTGCACTGACTCCTGATTCTTTTGTTGCTGCGAGTGCAGAAGAAACTTTCATAGATTGTAAATTGAATCCCAATTCACGCAGTGCCTGCGTCGGAAGTTCCAGTGTATCTTCAATCGTGATAATACGATAACGCCGCATGATGTCAACCATTACTGACGCAAGTACACTTGACTTTCCACTGCTCCTTGTACCTGCGACAAGCATTGTCTTTGTGCCGTCGATAAGAAAACTGATTATTCCTGCTGCAATAGGATTGAACATCTTGTATTTCATGAATAATGGGAGTGTCCACGGTTTATTTCTGTGCCTTCTGAATGCAAACGCAAGACCTGTTGGATTAAGTGGAGGCGAGATCGCAGAAACTCTTGTACGCGCAGCTGGCAGTGTAAGTTCTGTATCAAGGATAGGGTTTGCTTCATCCAATGGCCTGCCGCTTATCAGACGAAGTTTTGTTGCCCAACTTTCTGACTCTGTCGGTGTCGGATAAATGTTTGAGAAACAATTTCCAAAGTCCTGGTGCACTATAAACATCGGAATCCTTCCAAGTGGAGAATTTAATGTTACGTCCTGTATCTTTTCATCCTCCATCAGGACCTCGATCAGGCCGAATCCGATTGTGTAACGCATCAATATCTTTGCCAGCAACAAGATATCCTTATTCTTCATCTTAATATCTTTTGTTTCTGCCAGTTCTGCCAACAAATCAACGCCAATGTTCATGAAAACTTCGCGCATCCGTTCTGGATCAATGAATTCAGATTTTGTCGGCTTATGCTCTGCCATGATGTTTCTTGCAGTGTCGAGCAATTCGTACTGTTCTTCTGTGAGCCTGAACTCAGGCGGCATGAGATGATAAAGATATTGAACATCCTCGGGAAGTTTGAAAACATTCACTTCTGTATCGCCGATAGAATAAGTGTCAAGGATCTCTCCACCGTCTGGATATTGTGCCCGCAGTTTTGTATACATGAAATCCGGTTTGATCACTGGTCTGAAGATCAGACGATATAGATCACGGGAATCAACAGAATATCCAGGGATTTGCGGAAGTACTGCTTTGATCATCCGCGTGCGTTCCAATAATTCTTTTACATAACTTAGGATCGCAATATATTTCTCTTCATTCATCAATCTTTTTGTGTCTGTGATTGTTTCTTTTGCTATCCTCGCCTCCCGTACCAATCGCTTTAGCATCACATAAGCTCCGATCGGATCCTGTTTTAGCCTGACAAATACCAAGTTATTGATCAGATCCTGTTTCTGCGCATACCATGTGCGGTATTCAGGAATCTTTCCTATCTCGAACAAAGATAGCTGATGCTTGTTCTGCGTGAGATGCGCATAGAGATTAGCAATCTCCATCAGGATGAGAACCTGGTTCATCTCATATTCAAAATCACGTTTTTGATAGTACACAATCTTTGTTACTTCTTTTACCTGCAATAGAATATCAATTGTCCTGCTCATCAGGAATGGATCATCTTCTAGGATTGGGATTCGTGAATAGGTCTCGCAATATATACGTAGAATGCGCTCTTCTCCTTCTCTTATTAGCTCAAACTCCCAGTCCTTCTTCTGTGGCATCATCCACCCCTTTTTATATACTGAAATGAAGCATATATTTAAATATTTCCGACATTTCAGTTTCATAAAAGAGGGAAGATTATGTCTCCATTGTTCAAAAAAACACCAAAAACCGCAGATACTGCAAGAGGTCCTGAAAAGGCAGAATCCAGGTTCAAAAACATATTTGCTGGAAAAGAAAAAATGCCTGCAATAGGTCATGGTACAGAAACTCTCTTAGGTGACATAGGCAGGCGGTTGCGTGTTCTTGAAGATCGATACAACAGTTTGAGAAAACAATTCCAGTTCACAGACCAGATCATGCTGAAAAATAAAAAAGAAATCAATACTGAGATAAAAGCAATGGACCTCACACTGTCCGAGATAAACAAAGAGATTATCGAGCTAAAGGATAAAGCTGCAAGAATGTCCTCTGAACTGAAAGGCTGTGCAAGATTATCAGAACTCAAGATTATTGAAAAATACATTGATCTATGGAAACCTGTGAATTTCCTTACGAGAGATCAGGCTATCAAGATGATCAAGGAATACGCAAAAAAGAATAAGTAAGAAAAAGATTTATAAATGAGGGATATATTATTATCGTAGAATGGTAGAGTTGTTTGGTGGTAAAAAAGAGGAGAAAAAGGAGGCTCTTTCTGTTGATAGAATCCTGCAGATGCAGCAGCAGGGCTTTTCAAACGATCAGATAGTCCAGACCTTGCAGAGAGAGGGCTATAAGAGCAATGAGATATTTGACAATATACAGATGGCAGACACAAGAAAAGGTGTGACAGGGGCTGCGTACCCGCCACCGCCTACAACACATCCTGCAATGGGCGGAGCACCAGGCATAATCCCTGCAGCAGGAGGCGGAGTTTCTACAGAACAGATCGAAGAAGTTGCAGAAGCTATTATTGATGAGAAGTGGGATGAATTGGTTGAGAGTGTGAACAAGATCATTGATTGGAAAGAGAAAGTGGAAGCTGATGTTACAGCGATAAACGAACGGATCACACAATTGAACAATAATATTCAGACTATCCAGAAATCAGTGCTTGGAAAAGTAGATGAGTACGACAAGACAATGGAAGACGTGGGAACTGATGTGAAAGCAATGACAAAAGTTTTCCAGGAGATCCTGCCTGGCTTTGTTGAGAATGTCCAGGAATTATCGCGTGTGACTGCACGAGTGAAAGGAGAAAAACCAAAAGCATTGCCTAAAATAGAGATGCCAACAGCAAAAAAGAAGAGTTCTAAGAAAACAAAATCAAAGACAGCCGAGATCTTTGGTGAAAATTCAATAGAAGATATAGAATAGAATTATTTTTTCTCTGGTTTCTTGTATATCAATGCACGTATTGCTATTGTGATGATTAATGCAAATGCTCCCAATCCTAGAATCTTAGGATGGAACAATACTTTCTGCACTTCCTGCTGATACGCTGCCTGTGCATCTGCTGGAATTCCTATTGTATCTGCAGGCGTGACTCCTGGACCAAGTGTCGGTGCCTCTGTCACTGCCGGAGCAGTAGTTGTCGCGCCAGCTCCTGCCTGCGGAATCAGGCTCGGACCAAATAATGTGCCAATCGCTGCAAATATGATAAGGATGATCGACACAAGGATAAGATAATGCACCAGACTCATCTTGCTCATATACTCTGTGATTGCAGTCTCTGGAACTCCAGAGAACCTGAAAGCCATCATTCCGAACAAGATAAAAATGAACATCACAACAAACCACGGAGAAACATAGAACAATATGGCTGTCACCTGCTTACTCAACAATGTAAGGCAAGCAACTGCAAACGCGATTATCGCATTCACTCCCTGATCATCTGAGATCAACTTAAATTTATCCAATAGCGCATAAACTATCAAGAACACCAATAAGAAAATAAATATCGGTGATGCAAACTGAAGTAATCCAATATCAAGGAATGTTGCCATTTTTTATCAGCTAGGTGGTTCCCAGAATTTTGCCCAATCTTTCTTCCGTTGCTCTTTACGGTCCTTTGAGGTTCCTTCTGGTTCATGTATTATGAAATATATTATGATTCCAAATATCAATATGATCAGCAGCGCGGCCTGATTCTGCGGTGTGTTGATAAATCTTAATGGTCCAGGCAGATCCTTGAAAAGGCCGGCTGAATTACCAAAGATATAACCTACAACTATGATCGAGCCCCACAAGATCCATGATTTGAATGGAAATTCTGTCCATGTTGGTGGTGCGAATATTCCAATCATCAGCATTACCATCAGGATTCCGACAATCCATAGAGAAATTGATGGCAGTGAATTATTGATTATTTCAACAACATCTGGATAGCCTGTCAATGCTCCGCCTAATCTGCCATCTGTAAAATCAGCAGTTCCATATACAACATGCGGGATTATGATCAATAAAGCAATGACCAGAGAAATCACAACATTATACTTTTTGCCTTCCTTGCCCTTGCCAAGAATCTCAGTCTTTTGCAGTGCTGCAAAGAATATTACGAATATCAAAAGAAATGGTAAGATAACATCTAAAGCACCTAAGCTTTCAAAGCTTCTTATTGCATCTTCAAAAACAGCCATATTATCACCTACTTAAATATATAGGATAGAAGATTCATATATAAAGGTTTCTAAAGGGATTTGTATAGAAAATAAAGAAAAATTAACCTTCGCCTTCAGCTTTGGCTTTGGGTTTACCGTCGCCTTCTCCACCGCGTATGATAAAGAATATCACAATACCAAACACTAGTATTATCAGCAGCGCAGCCTGGTTGGCAGGTGTCTGCAGGAATCTTAATGCAGGTGGCAATTGCCTGAACAAGCCAGCTGAACTTCCAAAGATGTAGCCAACAACCACAACTGATACAAGCACTATGAGCCAGCTCCAACTTCCTAATTGATCTTTTATCGCATCTGGCATGAACAATCCTGTCAGAAGCATCAGCATAAGTATTGCAACAACCCATACAGAGATTGATGGCAATGAATTATTGAAGATCTCAACAACATCTGGCAGTCCCATGAATGCTCCGCCCAATCTTCCATCTGTCGGGTCAACTGTGCCAAATGCAACGTGCGGAATCACAATAAGCAATCCAATAACCAAAGCAACTGTTACATCAAATCCTTTGTTTGGATTGGTATCAGCTTGTTTATGCAATATATTTGTCTTTCTCAATGCTGCATATATAATCACAAAAACAAGCAGGAACGGAAGAACAACATCTGTAATACCCATCTGGTCCAGATTTCTTATAGCGTCAGCAAATACTCCTTGTGCCATCAATATCAACTCCTTTTTGTTTTGAATCGTTTATGGATTTATAAATCTTCTTATTTTTTCTATTTAAATTTCTTATCAAACGCATAACAGCGCGAGTCTGACATCTTCAAGCCATAGCGCTTGAAATGCGGAAATTTCTGGCAGATATTCGGGCGATGTTTGTAGATTATGCATTTGGATTTTCCTTTCGAGATGTTCAGGAATATGCAGTAATTGTTTATCTTCTTCAATGTATTTTTCTTCTTCTTGACTTCTACAAAATATTTTCTCTTGTATTTGGTATTTTTCTCAATCCTCTTGATATCCTCATCAGACAAACGGACCAACAACCTGCAGCAGTGCCCGCATCTCTTGCACTTGAACTTTTTGAAAGAATTGAAATAGGATTTTATCGATGCTCGATGAGAAGCTATGATAATCAAAGCAAATAATATCAGATATAACACATAATTAAGAGCATTCATTTAACATCAACTTGGGAATCTTGTCTAATCTTTATTTTGATCTGATGGTTTGTCACCGCGAACAATTATACCGATGAATATTGCTATGCCTATCAGGAACAGGATTGTTGCGATCCAGTCTTCTGACCAGTGCGCTGAGAGAAACGTGAATAATTTCTGCAGCCATCCTAGTGCATGCAATATTATGAGCAAGATAACAATGAAAAGTCCTGGAAGAAATATATAGACGAACCATCTGTGTCCTGCTTCACCCTTTTTTGTAAACTTCAGTATTCCTCCTTCTCCAACAAACAAGCTGATTGTTATCAGGAAGAATGCGACAACAATAATCACAACCACAAAGTTTGCAATTGCTTCATTGATGATTGCAACAATCTGTGTTGCACCGACAAAGATTATTGCTACAACAAAAGCAACAATCGCGTTCAGACTTCGTCTTGGCTCTCCTCTGTATTCCTCGCCCAAGATCATAGTCTTGTCAAGGATTGCGTACAATAATGCAAACACAAGAAGAAACGGAAGTACTACATCATAGAATCCAAGTCTGCGCATGAATTCAACAACACCACCAAATACAGTCTGTTCTACCATCCTCTTCAGTTTTATATGCGTACTTTGGTTTATAAATGTTTTGGTTGCTAAAGCCAAGATTTATATACGAAACAGAGATAACATTGTCTATGTTAAACAGAAAATATTTCCAGGAAATAAAAAAAGCAATGGAAAAGTACGATGAAAAAAGAGAATCTTTGATCAAAAGAAGCAGGGATGTGATAAAATATTCAAAAGAGATAATCTACGCTGTTCACAGAAAAGATATGAAATCTGCTGAGCAGAGCATCAAGAAAATAAAAAAAGCTGTTTCTGAGGTCAGCAAAGAAGTGAAGAAAGATCCTAAGCTAGATATTGGAGCATACAAAGTTGCTGTGCAGGAATATGTTGAAGCTATCTGCTACTACGAATTTGTAAAGCGCAAAAAACTGCCAACACATAAAGAGCTTGGAGTCACGCCAGAATATTACCTTCAAGGGATATGCGACCTTACAGGAGAACTTGTGAGAAAAGCGATAAACAATGCTATCAAGGGAGACACAAAACCTGCATTTGAGATAAAAGATTTTGTCGAAGAATTATACAATGAACTGATGTTGTTTGATTTCCGGGGAGGAGAGCTTAGGAAGAAATTTGATTCTATCAAATACGATCTTGGAAAATTAAGCCAGCTTGCATTTGATATAACTGTTAAAAAATGATTCATGATGGCAAGATTAGATCCTGAAAAGATAAGAAAGCAAGCTAAAAAGATTATGGATGAGTTTATTTCTGCATTAGACAAATGTCCAGAAGCCAAAAAATTAAGCTATGGCGCTCGTCGAGATAAAAACCAGAGGAAAGCTGGAAAGAGCAGGTACGAGAAGACAGATTTCCAAGAGAAAATTCTGGACAATGCTCCGAAAGTCGACGACGACCAGATAGTTGCAGAGAAGAAGAAATGGTGAACATAAAACAAAAACAGGAGATGATAAAAAAAGGAGAGTTGAAAGCAGAGGACAATATATCTCAATTTCTGGCGACAATAAAAAAGAAAGATAAGTCCATCAAAGCTTTTTTGTATGTTAACAAAAACGCGATCAGCGACGCAAAAGCAATAGACAAAAAAATAAAGCAGGAAAAGAAAGTTGGAAAATTAGCTGGCCTTGCTATTGCAGTGAAAGCAAACATCAGTGTCAAGGGAATGCCGAGCAACTGCGCATCCAAAACTTTAGAAAAATACAAGAGTGCATTTGATGCAGATGTTATTGAGAAGATAAAAGCAGAAGACGGAATCATAATCGGAATCACGAACTGTGACGAGTTCGGCTGCGGCGCGTCTGGAGAGAACAGTGCGTTCGGAGCGACTGGAAATCCTGCAGCGCCAGGAAAGATCCCAGGCGGAAGCAGTTCTGGAAGTGCAGCAGCTGTTGCTGGTGATATGTGTGATATTGCTCTAGGTTCTGATACCGGCGGAAGTGTAAGGAATCCAGCTTCCCATTGTGGCATTGTCGGATTAAAGCCAAGCTATGGGCGGGTTTCCCGCTACGGTCTTATCGATCTTGCAATGAGCCTTGACCAGATAGGGCCATTATGCAAAGATGTCTATGGTACAGCCTTGATGATAGAAGTCATTTCTGGAAAATCAGAATATGATCCTATTACATTTGACAGACCGATCCTGAAGTATACTAAATTCAAGACTCCCAAAGATATTAAGATAGGAATCTCAAAAGTTTTCAAGGAATTATGCAAGGATAAACGAATTGCAGAACTTATCGATAAGACAATAAAAAAGATTGCAGATAATCTGAATGTAAAACCAAAACAGATCAGGCTAAAATACATAGATCTGGCAATACAGACTTATTATCCATTAGTTTATGTTGAATTTTTTTCTGCAACAAGAAAGTTTGATGGACGAAGATATGGAAAAAAGATAGAAGACAGTTGTGGAGAAGAAGTCCTTAGAAGGATACTAGGCGGAGAGACAATAGGTGCAGCAGAATATGAAGGAAGATACTATCGTAAATCTTTAGAAGTCAGAGAGTTGATCAAAAATGATTTTAGAGAAGCGTTTGAAAGTGTTGACATTATCTTGTGTCCGACAGTACCATCGCTGCCGCACAGTCTTGGAACTAAACTAAAGGATCCAAAAGTAATGTATGCTTACGACGCGTTCACTGTCCCTGCGAATCTTGCAGGCATCTGCGCAGGCGTGATCAAAGCTGGAGAGATCGAGGGGATTCCAGTTGGACTGCAGGTCATGGCTGACGTTTTCAGGGAAGATCTTGTTTTGAGTATCATGAAGTTATGGGAAGATATGGGGGGATAAATATGGCACATCCAGCTATCGAGAATGTAATTAGGAATTGTATGAAAGTAAAGAAAGGAGAATCTGTTTTAATTCTTGCTGACACTGAAAGCAGTGATATTGGAATGTTCTTTTTCCAGAACGCAATGCCATTAGCAGGAGAGATTGGTTTCAAACTAGATTATCTAGAGATGCAGCCGACAACACACGACGGTGCAGAACCCAAAAAAGAAATCGCTGAACAACTTGACATGTTCCATGTAATTATCATTGTTACAACACACTCCTTAACACATACAAACGCTAGGATTAACGCATCAAAGAAAGGTGCACGCATCGCATCAATGCCAGGTGTGACTATGGAAATAATCGAGCGTACAGTCTCAATGGATTATAACAAGATTGCAGAATTATCTAAAAAGATCGCAGATACCTACCGCGGAAAAGACAAGATACATATCCGCACAGAAAAAGGAACTGACCTTACTTTCTCAATAAAGGGGCGCGATCCTGAAGAGGATAATGGGATTTATGATTTTCAGGGAGCCATAGGGAATCTTCCAGCAGGAGAAGTCTGCTTTGCACCAATAGAAGACAGTGCTAACGGAATTTTAGTTGTTGATGGTTCAATGGAACCAATAGGAAAGATTGAAACCGAATTAAGATTGGAATTCAAGGATGGAAAAGCTGTATCAATTGAAGGAGAAGGTGCAGATGAAATAAAAAAATATCTGCATACAGATAATGATCGTACAATTGCTGAATTTGGTATTGGAACAAATGCAAAAGCAATAATCACTGGAAACATTCTTGAGGATGAAAAGGTCTTAGGCACAATACATATTGCAATTGGCACAAATACTAGCTTTCCTGGTGGAAAAAATAAAGCATGCATTCATTTTGACGGCATAGTGCTGAAGCCGACAGTATTGGCAGACGGATTATGCACTATAAAAGACGGAGAGCTTAATTTCTAGAACCGAAGAGTTTATTAATGGTCTCTGATTTTTTATTCACAATGAAAAGGACACACACATGCGGGGAACTCGTGAAAAAAGATGTCAAGAAAAAGGTAGTTCTACAAGGATGGGTCCATAAGAGAAGGGACCATGGAGGAATCATCTTCATAGATTTAAGAGACCGATACGGATTGACACAAATTGTATTCGACCCAAAGCACGAGAAAAAGACCCACGAACTCGCAGATACATTGAGAAGAGAGGATGTCATTGAGGTGGAAGGCAAGGTCAGGCCTAGACCAAAGACCATGATCAATAAGAAACTTCATACTGGAGAGATAGAAGTTATAATCAACCGTCTGGATATTCTGAACAAGGCAGCAACACCGCCGATAGAAGTTGACGATTACAAAGTTGCGAATGATGATCTAAGATTAAGGTATAGATACCTGGATCTAAGAAGGCCGATGATGCAGAAATTTTTCATTGCAAGGCATAAGGCAACAATGGCTGCAAGAAATTATCTTGCATCACAAAATTTTTTAGAAATAGAAACACCGTTCTTTGTAAAGAGCACACCAGAAGGTGCGCGCGATTATATTGTCCCTTCCAGAGTCAATCCAGGACAATTCTATTCACTGCCGCAATCACCGCAGTTATACAAACAATTGCTCATGGTTGCTGGATTTGATAGATATTTTCAGGTAGTCAGATGCATGCGGGACGAAGACCTGCGTATTGACCGGCAGCCAGAGTTCACGCAGATTGATATTGAGATGACATTTGCAGAGCAGGATGATGTTCTTGCTGCGATTGAAGGAACAGTGAAAGCAATATTCAAGGAAGCAATTGGAAAAAATATCAAGATACCTTTCAAGAGAATGCCGTACAAAGAATCAATGGACAAATACGGCACTGATAAACCCGACTTGCGATTCGGGCTCGAGCTTACAGAGATAACAGAAGAAGCAAAAGAAAGTGATTATGGAATTTTTAAAGGTGCAATAAAAAACAAAGGCATTGTCAAGTGTATACGTGTTCCTGTTGAACTATCCAGAAAACAGATAGATGATCTGACTAAATTTGCACAGAAATTCGGTGCAAAAGGTCTTTCATGGATGAGGATCACAAAAAAAGGACCAGAAAGTTCCATTGTAAAGTATTTTGGAAAGAAAGTTCTTGACAAGATACTGAAGAAAGCAAAAGCTAAACCAGGAACTTCATTATTGTTTATCGCAGACAAGCCCAGCATTGCAAATGATGTCCTAGCAAGGATCAGGCTTAAGTTTGGTGAAGACCTGAAATTATACAATCCAAAAGACCATAATTTTGCATGGATTGTTGATTATCCTTTATTCGAATGGAATGATGAAGAGAAGAAATGGGATCCTATGCATCACATCTTTAGCATGCCAAAAAAAGAATGCCTAAAGTATATGGATACTGATCCAGGAAAAGTATTGGCATCATTGTACGATCTAGTATTGAACGGGGTTGAGCTAGGATCTGGAAGCATAAGAAATCATGATCCTACACTGCAGGAAAAATCTTTCAAGATCATTGGTCTGAAAAAAGCAGAGGCAGAACAGAAGTTCGGCTTCCTACTGGAAGCTTTCAAGTACGGGGCACCGCCGCACGCAGGCTTTGCAATAGGCTACGATAGATTAGTCGCATTGATGCTTGGATTCCTGGATATCCGGGATGTCATTGCATTCCCAAAAAACAAAGCTGCGCAGTGTCCAATGGATGGATGTCCAGGTCCTGTCGAAGACCAGCATCTCAAAGACCTGAATATCAAGCTTGACATGCCAAAGAAGAAAAAATAATCCAGAGTAAGTTTTATAAAGAAGAATCCGATCTGATAATGCATGGCAGATAAAGAATTCATTTCTATCCAAGAAGCAATAGACAAAGGCGAAGGCAAAGTCGCTATTCGGGGATGGATATATCGTGAAAGAGGAAGTTCTAAGATCAAGTTTATTGTCATGCGTGACGAGACAAACATAATCCAATGTGTAATTGAGAAATCAAAAGTTGGAGATGAAAAGTTCGATGTCGCAGACAAGCTACAGATAGAAGCTTCTATGAAGATCCATGGAACGATAAAAGAAGATAAGCGGGCTCCAACAGGATACGAGATAAATGTTGATGATTTTGAAGTTGTAGGTCCTTGCGATACTTTTCCAATCTCAAAGGATCAGAGCCCGGAATTTCTGCTTGATAATAGACATCTCTGGATCAGAAGCAGGAAGATGGTTGCGACCATGAAAATAAGATCAACAATCATAGGAGCAATACATAAATTCTTCAGAGAAAAAGGATATATTGAATTTGATCCGCCAATATTCCAGCCAACGCAGAGCGAAGGAGGATCAACAGTATTCAAAGTCGATTATTTTGGCGATACTACGTATCTTGCCCAGACCTGGCAATTTTATGCAGAAGCTGCGATCTTTGCACTGGGAAAAATCTACGATGTTTCTCCGACTTTCAGGGCTGAACGCTCAAAGACTTCAAGACATCTTACTGAATTCTGGATGGCTGAGATGGAAGCTGCATGGATGAACCTGCACAGTGTCACTGAAATTGCAAAAGAAGAGATCAGATTCATAATCAAAGAAGTTCTAAAGCATCATCAGAAAGAGCTTGAGTTACTGAAACGAGACACTAAGATACTTGAACATTATGCTGAAGCAGAATATCCAACAATAACATACAAAGAAGCATTAAAGATATTGAAAGAGAAATATAACATGGATGTCCAGTGGGGGAAAGATCTGAGGACAATAGAAGAAGAAAAGCTTGCAGATCATTTCAAGGTCCCTGTTGTTGTCACACACTATCCTGTCGAGACAATGGCATTCTACAAACCAGAAGATCCAAAAGAGCCAGGGACAGCACTATGTTTTGACATGATCGCTCCAGAAGGATACTGCGAGATTGTCGGCGGATCACAGAGGAGCACAGATGTAGAAGATATGATCAAAAGATTGAAAGCAATGGGAGAGGATCCTAAGAATTATGAATGGTATTTTGATTTAAGGAAATATGGCAGTGTACCTCATTCAGGCTATGGTGTTGGCGTCGAACGTGTAATTGCCTGGATATGCGGATTAGAAAATATTAAAGATGCAATCGGCTTTCCGAGGACAATGCTGCGGAAAACTCCGTAAAGATGGCAAAGAAGAAAGCAAAAAAAAGAGGAAAGAAAAGAAAAGTTTCTGATATTGATTATCCTCTAGAGTTCAGAAGAGCAGTATTCCATCTCTGCGCAGGGCTCCTAGTCATTATTCTTACTCTCTTGCTCACAAAAGATTTTGTCATTCCGCTTCTAGGAACAATCATTGTGATTGGTATTCTTCTGAGCCTGTTATGCAGAAGATACAAGCTTCCTGTCATTGAAACATTCCTTACATACTTTGAGCGGAAAGAGCATCGGAAAGTACATCCTGGAAGAGGGCCGTTGTTATTACTTGTCGGATGTTTTATCGCACTATTCATTTTCGAGTATAATACTGCGCTTGCCGCGATCATGATATTAGCGATCGGTGATTCATTCACAAACATATTCGGACCTTTCGGTAAGATGAAGACCAAACTGCACAGAAAAAAATTCTTGGAAGGGACAATCGCAGGAATTATCGGAGCCACACTTGGTGCAATGCTTTTTGTTCCATTCGGGATTGCTTTTGTAGCGACATTAGTTGCTATGTTTGCAGAGCTTGTCGATCTGGAAAAATATTATCTTGATGACAATATACTTATTCCAGTGGTTGCAGGACTCATAATGACTCTGCTTCTTGCTATTTAGAGAAAGCATAGAAAATAAACTTGTGGCCTTCAACTTGTCGAGGGATTTCAAACTTTAGGCGAGCTAATATGATTTTGTGAATATTTTAATTTGTTTGTAATACTTATATCCCACTGGCCACTAGACATGTGCGCATAAGATATAAAAGGGAGTTTGTCCTTAACAATTGTATGATAGTTAACCGAATGTATAAATATCGTCTTTATCCAAATAAAGAACAAGTTAAACTTCTTACATCCCAACTGAAATCATTATGTAATATTTACAATCATTTATTGAAGATCAAGATCAATGTTTATAAAGAAAATAAGAGATCTCTTTCACGTAAAGATCTCAATGCTTTAGTCAAAGCTTGGGATAAACACATTCATTCTCAAGTTCGTCAAAATGTTGCTGATCGAGTTGATAAAGCTTTTAATAATTTCTTCAATCGTATTAAACTTAAAAAAAGCTATGCTAAAGTAAAAGTAGGTTTTCCGAGATTTAAAGCAGATCATAGATACAACAGTTTGACTTATCCTCAAAGTGGTTTTAATCTCTTAAATAATCGGATATTGCATTTATCTAAAATAGGGGATATTATTATTAAATTTCACCGTCCTATTGAAGGTAAAATCAAGACATTGAGTATTAAACGCTCTCCAACTGGTAAATGGTATGTTTGTTTTAGCTGTGAAGTTCCTGTCACTAAAAAGCGTCACAAATTTTTAGATAAACAAGTTGGTATTGATGTTGGTTTGGAGAATTTTGCTACATTGAGTACTGGTAATGTTATTACAAATCCTAGATATCTTATTAAAAGTGAGAACAAGCTTTCTAAATCTCAAAGATGCTTAAGTAGAAAATTTAAAGGAAGTAAAAATCGAACCAAAGCTCGATTAAAGGTAGCGAAATTGCATGAGAAAATCACAAATCAAAGAATGGATTTTTTACATAAACAAAGCCATTATCTCTCAAATACTTATAATTATATAGTTGTCGAATCTCTTAATATTAAAAATATGATGAAAAATCGTTATCTTGCAAAACACATTGCTGATGCTTCTTGGAATACCTTCATACAATTATTGTCTTACAAGGCTGCAAGTGCTGGAGGGCAACTCATTTGTGTGGATCCAAAATATACTTCAATTAAGTGTAGTTGTTGTGGCAAAAATGTGCCAAAGAAACTTTCAGTTCGAGAACATAATTGCCCTTTTTGTGATTTGAAACTTCATCGCGATCATAATGCAGCAATTAACATTTTACACTCAAATAAAATACCGTTGGGACGGCGGGAATCTACGCCTGTGGAGATTTTCGATAGAAAATCGCTGAAACAGGACGCTCCGCAGCTTTAAGAAGGAGTAGTTCACAGAAACCCTTATAAAATCTAAATTATTTTGAACTCCTATGGCAGATGTGAAAGTTAAGATTGGGCTCGAGATACACGGCTATCTTAAGATGAACGAGTCTAAGAAGAAATTGTTCTGTGATTGTGGTATTGGTGGAGAAGAACCAAATACAAAGATCTGCCCGATATGCACTGGCCAGCCAGGCAATAAACCAATGCTGCCAAACCAGGAAGCAGTGAAAAAGATTGTTGCCTGCGGTCTAATGCTAGGATGTAAAGTCAATAATTATTTATTATTCCAAAGAAAACATTATTCCTATCCTGATCTGCCAAACGGATACCAGAAAACTATATCTGGAGCATATTCTCATCCAGTTGGGGTTGAAGGAGAATATTTAGGGATCAGAATAGAAGAAGTGCATCTTGAGGAAGACCCTGCACGTTACGACCCGATAACTGGAAAAGTTGATTATAACAGATGCGGATATCCATTGATAGAGATTGTGACAAAACCAGACTTCACATCTTCTGATCAAGTCAGAGATTGGTTAAAGAGTATGTTGCGGACTCTAGGATATGTTAATGCAATCGATGCAGATGTTGGAATCAAGTCAGATGTGAATGTTTCTATTGGTCCAAAATTCATACGGGCAGAGATAAAAAATGTTAATTCTATCAAGAGCATAATCGCTGCAATCGAATATGAGATCGAGCGGCAGAAGGAAGAAAAACCAAAAGTAATGGAGACACGTGCATGGGTTGATGATAAAGGCATTACAAAACATATGAGGAAAAAAGAGACAATATCACAATACATGTTCATCCCAGAACCAGATCTTCCTGTGATTGAACTAGATGATGATTATATCGATAAGATTGCTTCTAATCTGCCAGAGCGGCCAGAAGCAAAGATAGAGAAATTCACAAAATTAGGGATTCCTGTCTCTGATGCAACGATCCTAAGTGCAGAAATTGAACTGGCACATTTGTTTGAGAAAGTCGCAAAGAAGATAAATCCAGTTCTTGCTGCCAAATGGCTGAGGCGTGAGCTACTGCGTGTTCTTAATTATAACGAGAAAACAATATCAGAAGTGAAACTTGACGAGAAATATTTGATCGAGCTTCTAAAACTTATTGAAGATAAGAAGATAACAGACAAGACCGGCCAAAGATTGATGGAAAAATTGATTGAGAAACCATTCTCTCCAAAGAAATATGTACAAGAGCACGACCTAGCACAAGTGACAGGAACAAAAGACTTGGAGAAATGGTGCAAGGAAGCAATAAAAGAAAATAAACAAGCTGTACAGGATTATAAAAAAGGAGAAACAAAAGCACTGAATTTTATTGTTGGAAGTGTGATGAAAAAGAGTAAAGGAAAGGCAAATCCTGGTGAAGTAACCAAAATACTAAAGAAATTGCTGAAATAAGATAATAAAGTCATAATTCAAGAATCTTGTCAACATCTTTTCTGACTCGTTCTTCAAAGTCTCGGTTTGTCTCGCCTTCGTCCTTCTCTTTGTTAAGAAATTCGATCATATCAGGTATTAATTCTTTTTCATTCTTCTTTATCTTAAACTGCCCCATATTCTCTTTGATAATAGCCTCTTCTATCTCTTCTATGTTAGATGTCTCTATCTGCACTTCTTCGAACTCTGGAGCTGTAAGTTTTGATGTATTCTTCATGACAAAGTATGCCCCTTGCGCATTCATCTTTGATACCAAATTCTTGAGATCAACATCAGAAGGTCTTCCTGATGATAATTTTCCAGCAAGGCGCATCAGGATTATTGTATTGTCAAAATCTTTATCTTTGATCGCCTCTTCAATCTCGCTATCTACTTTGTCGGGTGTTTTATTTCCGCAATCAATCCCAAAAATAAATTTTTTCACCAACTCCACTGGCTTGAAGATCAGTTCACCATTATCATAAATATAAAATCCTCCTGTTTCTGTTTCTAATTCACTAAAACTGTTAGGAAATAATGGGCCAGGATAGACTACATTCTTGTAATCAGGAAAACTTTTCGTGTTGCGCACATGGACATGGCCTGCTGCATAGTAATCAAACCCCCTTGGAAGCAAAGATATCGGTGCAGAATCCATCTTTTCAAGCTCTTTTGGTTTTAATTCTGTCAATGCCGTATGTAGCATGAAGATCTTGAAACCCTCTTCTTTCTCTAAATGCTCGCGATCAAGAAGTTCGTAGAATTCCCTCTCCAGCATCCCTTTCTTTCCAATCATCCCTGTAATCTTTGCATTTGTCTTTGGATCCACAAAGATCCTCAACCTTAATCTGCCGTTAACATCTTCTCCTTTTGCAACATTTGTGCAAAGTCCAGCATTCTCAAGAACATCCAGCATTGTCTTTCCAGACGGAGAGAAATCATGCGAGCCTGCAATGATGTAGACAGGAATGCCAAGATCTGCCAGTTGCTTGAGCTTTGCAACTGTCTCTTTGAGACTGTCAAATGAAGGAAGGGATGTATTGAACAGATCACCAGATATCAAAACAAAATCAACTTTTTCTGATATTACTGTATCTACTGCAGAAATGAATGCTTTGCGATTAAGCTCTGCAAGCTTAGGTTCCCTCCATGCCCCCATATGGCAGTCTGCCAGGTGTGCAAACTTCATAGTCGAGAAAAATGCAGATCTCTATATAAGCTTTGTCGCATAAGCTTTTTAAAGCCCTGTTCCCTTTTTATAAAAATGAGCAAACTATTCATTGTAACTGGACTTGACGGATTGATTGTAAATAGTGATATTTTCTCTAAAGCGCACGAAGCATGGTTTGACCATTTTTGTGCTGTTCTTGGAGATGAAAGTTTCAAAGAATTGATGCATCAGCCGAACTATTGGGATGCTGTCTATGAGATAATGGAAAAACAGCTAGGATTATCCCGAGAAATTCCTGAAGAGGCTGCAATGCTGCGAAAATTCGCAAGAGAGACATACAGGAGTCTTGTGATCAGATTTGCAGAGCAATACCGAAAAGAAGATATACTTTTGCCAGAGGAACATCGGGGAACAATTGATGTCCTTAAATCTCTAAAAGATAGAGCAACACTTATGTTATTAACAACAACTCCAGGAGACGTGCTTCCCTTTATATTAAAAAAAATGGACTGTGAAGATTTGTATGATGATATTCTTTCAAGCAAACTTGATGCATATCCTTCTGCAGTTGAGATATATGAAAAATTTAGGAATCGAGAGCTAAGACGAACAAGTATGACTCCAGAAATAAAACCAGATTGTTATATAGGAAGCAGCAAAAGGACAATTGAATATTTTAAAGGATTAGATGTTCCAACGGTATTTCCATCGTGGACTATGAGCGCTGAAGATCAGAGGGAAACTTGCGAAGCTTTTAGAATTGCGGATTATACTCCAATAACAGCTTGTATGTTAAAGCAAGTTCTAGAAAATCTTCTCAAACCATCCCAGTAAATTCAGTCTTAACTTTTTTCTCTATCTTAGTATTCTTAACAAAGTCCGGGAAGAACGGAATCTTGATAGGTGTTGCGAAACGTGCAAAGTTGGATGTGACAATAGCTTCGCCTTTGTCCAATGATGCAATCGCCCTGCTGTCCTGTGAAAGGTCTTGTGAAGCAGATTCTATGATCGAACTTCTTTCTGGTGCCATCTCTATACCAAGGATGATCTTTGTATTCATGTTCGCCAAGATTGTTCTTGGAATAAGCGAAGGTAGCTGTGTGATCGCGCACAATCCGATCTGAAACTTTCTTCCTTCACGCGCGATTGTTGAAAAAATATTAGGTCCTGCTTCAAGTACTTCTTTTCCAAGCACTCTTGGCGCTTCTTCAATTACAATAGAAATAACTGGTCTCTGTTTTAATTTTCCTGTTTTCAGGTAATATTTGTGTTTATCCAATATTTTTGTTGCAATAAGTGATCCAATCAGAATCTCTGCACTGTCAGAGAAGGAAGATGTATCAATGATAACTGTCTTTGCCTGTTCAATCTGCTGTACAATATCATTGACTGTGGTTTCACCAGCAATCCTGTCAAAGATCCCTTTAGAAACAAGGTCGCCATCAACAACTCTGATATCAAGAAGGTTTGACAATCTGCGCTTGATAACTCCAATTGTTGATTCATGAATATTCTCGCTTATGGTATGATCCAGCATGAATGCTTCGATCCATTTATCTCCATATTTCTTGTAACATAAAGCAAGAGCGTCACGCTGTGCATCTGTCCATGACAAAACACCGCGCAGATGTTCTGGTTCAACGCATTTCAGATTGATCTTAAGGGTATTGCATCCTGGGGGGGGATTGTTTGAATAGTAAGAAAGCTTTTTGCTTGGATGATCTTTTAGACCAAGATCATTTCTTCCGTAATATTCGTCGTGCGGATCCAGAACAAGAAAACCGCAATAATCTTTATCCATACAGCTCCATAAAATAACTCGCAATAAGTTTGATTTTCCTTTTCCAGTTGTTGCTGGTATTAAGATATGATGTGATAAAACTTCTTTTCCTGCAAGAGAGATCGGGACATCAAGAAGCTTGCTTCCGGAACGTAAATTTCCGATAAATAATGGATTTTGAGGTTCTGCGAGAAAACTAAGATCTTCTTTCTTGATTTCACGGACATGAGAAAAGAAATCAGGCAAAATCTTAGATGTTGAAGCATCTTTCTTGATCGTGATCAGATTTTTCAGCATTGCCAGCTTATAATTGCGTAATTTTGGGTCCATGAACTGAAAATCAGAGTTTTCTTCAAGATTTAGACCAGAAATTAATTCTAAGTTCTGCTGTGAGATCTGGGAACCATATAAAAGATCATAGACTTGAAGCAAAATCTTAGCATTTTCATTTTCTGCGACCAATAATTCTCCTAATTCAATGTTCTGGTCACTTTTCTGCCTAATGCATATCTCTCCGAACTTCCCAGAAATGACCTGCCCCAATATCATCTATCAGAAGACCGATAATGGGTATATAAATATTGCTAATACCATTTATAAAAAAAGGATTTGTGGATATATAAAAATCCACAAGAACTAAAAAATTTATCTCCTTTTTCTCCTTCGAGTTGTTCTTCTCTTTGTAGTTTTTCTTTTGGTTGTTTTTCGCTTAGTTGTTCTTCTCTTTGCTGTTTTTCGCTTAGTTGTTTTTCGTTTAGTTACTTTTCTTTTGGTTTTTCTCTTTGTAGTTTTTCTTTTGGTTGTTTTTCGCTTAGTTGTTTTTCTCTTTACTGTTTTTCTTTTGGTTGTTTTTCTTTTCTTAGTTCTTCGCTTAGTTGTCTTTTTCTTTGCTGTTTTTCTTTTTCTTCGTGCTGCCATCGTAATAAGCACCTCCTTTTTTTAAAATTGAACCGGTATAAACATAATAGAACTCACTATTTTTAGTCCTCACCTCTGTTTTTAATCACCAGTTCTTTTAATTATTATATAAATACGAAAAACTCATATATAAATGTTTCGTAAATTTTCAGTGTTTTTTGTTATTTTTCCTGAAAATTTGTTTTTTCATCTAATTTTATTATTTTTTCAAATTTTTTTAGAAATTGCATCTAGAAAAGTTTTTATTCATTATTCAAGATTTTTTCGCACAGTTTCAAAAAAATCTTCGATCTTTTTCTCTTGTTCGAGCCTTCTTTTTCTTGTCGGAGATGTATATTCTCCTTCTTTACCATAATAATCTTCTAATTCCACGTCTTTTGTTTCTTCTTTTTTATCTTCTTCTTTCTTTTCCTTTTTCTCTTCTCGTGTTTCTTCCTCTTCTTCTTTTCTTCCTTTCCTCTCTCGATCTTCACTCTCTTTTTCAACTTCGCCTTCAGCTTCAAATAATTCTTTTTCTTCTATCTCTCTTGCACGTTCTGCCTGTTCTTCTTCTTCTTTTCTCTTGCGCCATCGTTCAAGCGCGATCTCTGCTGCACAATTATATGCAAAACCAAGAAGTGCTTTAGGATTATTGTCAGTTTCCTTGCATATTCGCTTCAATAAGCTCTCTGAAATCGGCTTGATATCTTTCCCACCAACAGATTCAATACGTTTCTTGATCATCTTTCGTAGATCAGGATATTTCATTCCTGAAAGTTCAATCTTAAGATGATCCAGCTTTGTGAAAGGTAAAAGTTCTTTTTTCTTCAAATCTTCTTTGCTCCCGTTTATGATTAATTGAAAATTTATGTTTGCTGTAAATAACTCTTTCAACAATAGTAAAGCTAAATCAGATATTTCACTGATATCATCAATCAAAAGTATCAGACGTTTATCTTTTGCAAGCTTATTTCGAAGATAATTAGTGACAGTGGCAATTGTCATTGTCTGCCATGGTTTTGTTATGAACCGTTCTAACGGGTTCATGACAGGTAATATTATCTGCTTGATCGCATGTTTCTCTCCTGTAAGTTTATTTCCATGGATCATACGAGCCCGAACTTGTTTTTTATATTTTTTCAGTTCATACTCCATCCATTTCAATATTGTGCTCTTTCCAGAGCCAGGCGGGCCAGCAATGCTTCCAAAATTGAATTTTTTTATCACAAAAAGATTTATCTGCAGCCTGTCTTTATCATATCCAACTATAAAGTCTTCAATCGGCTTCAAAATCTTTGTCTCAAACGGATTTTTTGACCATTCGAACTCTTTATACCAGTCAAGCATGAACTGGTCTTTAGAAGTCTGTGATTTTTCTTCCTTGTCACCCAAGATCTTGATGCGTATGTTCATATTAAAGTAATACATAAAGAATTCATATATAAATGTTGCCAGAGATATAGAAGGGTTTTTAAATTGGTTTGTTTCTCGGTTCTCAGGGATTATGAAAAAAAAACTTTTAGATCTTGTTGTATGCCCAATATGCAAAGGCAATCTAAATCTGATTATTTTCAAGACCGGAATAGGCAAAAATCCCGAAATAATTGACGGTCTTCTCCATTGCAAGTGCAGCTCTTGGTACCCCATCATCAGAGGGATCCCTAGAATCTTGCCCATGCCTCTGCAAAAGAAGATTCTAAAGCAGGATTGGAGTAAATTTATCATGATATACAGAGAGAAGTTTCCTAAATCGATCGAATCAGAGTTCAAATCAGAATCAGACAGATTCGATCATGTCAAAAAAAAGACTGCACAAGCATGGGGGTATCAATGGACTTATTTTGATTATCTCATCAAAGAAAGCAAAGCCCAATTCCTAAAATTCCTGCGCCCAGTTAACAAAGAATTTTTCAGGAATAAACTTGTCCTGGATGCTGGCTGCGGCACTGGGAGGCACGTCTATTTTTCCAGTCTTTTTGGCGCTGAAACTATCGGACTGGATCTAAGCTATGCTGTTGAAGCTGCTCAGAGATATAATAAAGATCCAAAGACTCACATTGTCCAGGCAGATATTTTCAACATGCCATTTAAGGACGGAACTTTTGATTATGCTTTTTCAATCGGTGTGCTTCATCATCTTCCAGATCCAGAAAAAGGATTTTCAGAGATGGTGAAAAAGATCAAAAGGAATGGTTCTGTTTCAGCATGGGTCTATGGAAAAGAAAATAATGAATTTATCACGCATATTATCGAACCATTAAGAAAGACTATAACTACAAATATGAACCTCAAAGTTTTGAATGCCATCAGTTTTTTCATTACCATCCCTTATTTTTTATTGACAAAATTTGTCTATCGCCCTATAAATAAATTTGGATTGACCAAATCTATACTGAACATACTGCCTTATTCAGAATATTTTTTACAGTTCTCTAATTTTAGCTTTAAACATCATTGGGTGAATGTCCTTGACAAGTTTGATGCCCCTCTTGCAAATTATTATTCAAAAAAAGAATTTGAGCAATGGTTTGTCAGAGAAAAATTAAAAAACATATCTCTTCTTCCAGTTAATAACATCAGCTGGGCTGGTTATGGCAAAAAATAATAAAAAATGGCAAAAATTTTACTGATAAATCCACCAATGACACAAGCAGAATTATATTCTGACTATGGGGCAGGCGCAGCTGTATTGGCGCCGTTAGGGCTCTGTTATCTGGCCTCCTTCCTAGAAAAAGAAGGACATACTATCAAAATCATAGACGGAGTTGCAGAAAAAACATCGCAAAATGAGCTGAAGCAGCGAATATTGGAATTCAACCCAGATATCATCGGTATAACCGCAATGACTGTTGCATACAACCGGGCAGTCGAGACTGCAAAGTTCATCAAAGAATTCAAACCTGATTCTGTGCTTTTGCTTGGAGGCCCGCATATCAGCTCTGTTCCAATAAAAACATTCCAAGAACATGATTGTTTTGATATTGGTGTGACCGGAGAAGGAGAGCTGACAATGAAAGAGTTGACAGAATACCTTGAGAAAAGAAAATTCAAGAATTACAAGAAAGATCTCAAGGATATCAAAGGGATTATCTTCAGAGATGACGCAGGGGATATAATATTAATGCCCAGAAGAGAACTGATAAAAGATCTGGATTCGCTACCATTACCAGCAAGACATCTATTGCCTGACATAGAATTGTACAATAGTCTACCAATAGGGGGCCAGAAACCCAATGTTGCTTCGATAATTCCTAGCAGAGGTTGTCCATTTCAATGTGTATTTTGTGACCAGAATGTTTTCGGACATAAATGGAGATCATTCTCTGCAGAATATGTTATCAAGGAAGTGGAAGAACTTGTTAACAAATACGGTGTGAACACAATACAAATACAGGATGATCTTTTTACTCTAAAACGTGATCGGGTCATAAGATTCTGCAATCTACTTTTAGAAAAGAACATAAAGATTATCTGGAACTTAAGCTCACGAGTAGATTCAATCGATGAAGAAATTGCAAAGTTGATGAAAAAAGTAGGGTGTGACATTGTTTATTTTGGGATAGAAAGCGGTGATCAAGAAGTTCTTAATAAGATCAAAAAGAAAATAACTCTAGAACAAGTAATAAAAACTGTAAAGATGATTAAGAAAGTCGGACTAAGACCTAGCGGTTCTTTTATCATTGGATTACCTTTTGACACAAAAGAGACTATTGAAAAAACAATAAGGTTTGCCCTATCTTTACCATTAGATGCTGTAAGTTTTCACATAGCAACACCATACCCAAACACAGAGTTTGAAAGCATTGCTGCAAATTATGGAACACTCTATACTCCTGACTGGTCCCAATATAGAGGCCATCCTGATGAAGTTATGTACACACCAGAAGGCATATCAAAAGAATATCTTCTCAATAAACAGAAAGAAGCCTACAGGCGATTTTATCTAAGACCAAGATTGATATTTACCAAGATTCTGGAAATAAGAGATCCCAGAACATTCTTCAATTATATCAAAGGTGCTTTTGCTGTAATCAGACCTTAAGAAATACATGCCAGTTATCTTTTGGGGATCTTGTCTTCCTCTTATTTAATGGATAAACAAAATGATATATAAAAATTGTGTTTAACTGTTCAGTGTCTATTTCTTCTTTTTCAGTTTTGTCCCGCATTTAACGCAGAAACGTTCGTGTGCAAAGATCTCTGCTTTGCATTTAGGGCATTTGCCTTCTCCGCCAATATCCTCAATCTCTGTTCCTTTCTTTTTCTTTGTCTTCTCTACTTTTTCCTTCTTTGCTTCCTTTATTTTCTTTGACTTTTTCAGAAGCTTCAGTTTCTTGAAAAAAGAGAAATCAAAACGTTTTCTTTTCTTCATAACGACAAAAATAAAGTAAATCGCTCCGAAGAATATCAAAATTACCACTACAGTGATGATAATCAACTTCATAGGCGCTTTTGTGGTTGTTGCATCAACCTTGATCTCTTTAGGGGTTAAGCCTTCTTCTTCTGTTATCTTGCTCAGATAATCGTTATGATTGTCACGCAAAGCTTTCAGATCAAGGTCAGAAGTGAACCATTCTTCTTCATCTGCCTCGCGCATATCTTTTAATTTCCATTCTCCGTCCTCTTTTACTAATTTGAACTGGTGGGATTTTTCATCTACAACTGCATTCACAATAGCATTTCCATCTGTCATCTCGTCAAGTTCAGCAGAGATGCTTTCAAACTGGAATTTTGGAAGAAGTTCATTCTCTTTATCTATACCCAGCATATCTATTGATTTCTGGAATTCTCGCTCAAAACGCTTGAATTCATCATAATATGCCTTGAAGTCTCCTGTTGTGATATCAACAAGAGCCACAAAATCATTCTCCTGCAATAGTCTGAAATATTCTTCTGCCCTCTCTTCTACTGTGGTGATATCTCCCTCGCAGAAGCCGCAATCCTTGCTGCATGTTTCGCAGGTCTCTTCTGCATTGCATTCATCATCTCCGCACCAGTCACAATCCTCTGCGCAGTATCCGCTCTCTCCTTCTTCGCATACCCCATCTCCGCAAGTTGGTCTATATATCTCGACAAGAATATCAAACTTTCCAGCTCCGCCTGTTGCTTTTCTGATCTCATCTTTTGAGTTTACTGCAAAAAACATAAAACCTGGTTCACTAGGTGTTGCCTGGTTTTCTTCTCCTATGAGAAAGCAATTCCCATATTTTCCTATCTTTGCAATCAAACTATACGCCGGAAGATCCGGACAATTGAAACCTTCTCCTGCTCCTTCCTCTCCAAGTCCTGCTGGACCGATCAATGGAGACTCTTTTGTCGGCTTGACAAAACCAGAACCTGTAAATCTCACAACTTCCCCGACATCAATATAGGAAAGCGTGTTTGTCCAATTGCTTCTCACAGGCATAGAATATTTAAATTTCTCGTACGCTGGCTTCTCACTACCAATCGCAGATGCTGCATAGATAGAAAATGATAGTACAAATATAAAAACAATAATGGTCGCAATTCCTCTTTTCATAAAAGACTTGGAGGGATTCTAGTATATAAAGGTTTTTGAAAATAAAAAAGATTTAATAAGAACCATGCCTACCTGATTAGCTAATGGGTAAAAAGAAAAAGATCAAAACAAAAACAAGTAAAAAGAGAAAAAGGAAATTTGAACGCCCTGCCTGGGTGCTTGCGGCAATTATATTTGCATCTGTCCTTCTGATCACACCATTTGAATTAATGCTTTATTTCAGACCACTATATCAGATACAGTTCGACAGTCTAGGTGTATATGATAAGCTTGGAAAGGAAAAAGCTGATTCAATGCTTTGGGATGTTCTTGAATTTATGGATGGACAAACAGATAGAATAGAAGATTTTTCAGACAAAGAGATCCTGCATATGATAGATGTACGAGATATCCTCGAAAAAATAATATGGATCTTCTTTCTCTTTAAGATATTTCAAATATTCTTATGGTTCTATCTCACCAGTATGAATAAGATAATGTCCTCTGTTTATTATGCAGGACTGATTGGAGTTTGTGTGATCGGAATCTTCTTGATCCTCTCCACTTGCTGTTTTAATTTCATGTTCAGTGGATTTCACGAGATTTTCTTTTCGCAGGGAAATTATACATTTGATCCAGATTTCTCTTTGATGAAGACAATGTTTCCTGACAAGTTCTTCAGGAACTTTGCAATCATAAACGCTATCTTTTCTCTACTTATATCTCTTGGTGCAATGCTTGTCGGACATCTATATTTTAAGTACGTGGCCGTATCTACTCGAAAATAGAAAAATATATATACCCAGCTCGATTTGTCAGAAAACATGATAGGTGTGTTTAGAAAATTAATAAATAAAGTATTCAAGAATCTGTTTAAAAGAAAAAAGCATCTCCGGATTGGAATCTACGGTCCGCCAAACGCTGGAAAAACAACACTGGCGAACAAGATATGCAAGGATTGGCTCGGTGAAGAGATGGGTTCTACTTCTAGTATGCCGCACGAGACGCGCGAAATACAAATCAAAGAGCAGATCAACATCCAGAGCAATGGAAAAGAACTGAGTTTCAATCTTGTGGACACTCCTGGAATTGCAACAAAGATAGATTACGAGGATTTTATGAAGAAAGGTTTAAATAAGAAGAAGGCTAAACTAAGAGCTAAAGAAGCTACAAAAGGCGTGATAGATGCGATCAAGTGGCTTGACGATATGGATACTGTTGTCGTAGTATTGGACTCGACCATTGATCCATATTCACAGGTTAATATCACAATTGTCGGTAATTTGCAGGCAAGGGATATCCCGGTTCTTATTGTAGCTAACAAGATTGATTTGAAGCGAAGCAATGTGAAGAAACTAGAAGCAGCCTTCCCTCAATATGATATTGTCGGAATAAGCGCACAGTACGGAAACAACATTGACAAGTTTTATAACGCATTGCTTACAACAGCTGAATAAAAAGAGGATAAAAATGTTAACTCTACAATACGTCCCATTTGCAGAGATTGCTGGTCTGGATTCTGACGCGCGAATTAAGAAATTACTGAAACTGGCAAAGGATGAAAAGATTGTCCTTCTTGAGGGAAAACTGAAAAAAGAAGAAGAAACATATCTTATCCAAAAAACAATGGAAGCGATCGATGAATCATTTAAAGGAATCGAGATCGCATCGATCAATCCAAATGTCAAAGGACAAAAACCATATCATCTGATCAAGAATACTGTGATAAACCTGTTTCTCAGAGAGAGGACAGGAATAACAATCATCGGTCCTGCGACAATTATCAAACAAATAAAACGGGATCCTGAAAAGATCCAGCTTCTGACAAAAAAAGCAAGGAAAAGAAGCAAACGAAAAAAGAAACAATAAAAGGTAAAAATGCCGCACCAATGCGTAAGATGCAATACATTATATGATGATGGAGCAAACGAGCTCCTTGCAGGCTGCAGTTGCGGTGCAAAACTTTTCTTCTACGTGCGCAAGGATAATATTTCTACAATCAAAAAGACAACAGAGAGGCTGACAAAAAAAGAGATCAAACGAATAGAACAGGATGTTCGTGAGATGGTCGGCACAGATGGCGGAGAATCCCCAGTGATCCTTGATTTTGAATCGATCCGGATCCCAAAACAAGGCCAGTACCATCTTGATCTAGTGCATCTTTTCAAGGGAGAACCGCTTGTCTATCGTCTTGAAGATGGCAAGTATATAATAGATATCCCTAGTTCTTTCCAGATGGCTAAGCACAAGCAAAAGGACACAAAAAAAGAATAGGGGCTTGTTCTACAGTTTAAAAATCACCACCAAAACACTTATAAATTGGATTAGAATTTTCAAGTTGGGTGATTTATTATGAGCATAATTGGTTTTAGTTTTGCAAAAATCAACGCTGAAAAAAATGAAGGCGTGAAAGGACGTATAAATATTAAGAATAATATCACAGTCAAGAATGTTTCTGCGCATGCTCTTGCTTTTGGTGGCAAAGACAATAAAGGTCTAAGGATAGATTTTGAGTATGAATCTGTTTACGAACCAAAATTAGGAAAAATCGTCATCGAATCAAATATAATGTCGATGCTTCCAGAAAAAGAAGTTGACAAGATAAACTCTGAATGGAAGAAATCAAAAGTTCTTCCAGATGAACTGATGAGATCAATGTTCGGATTCGTTATGAGAAAATGTAGCATAAAGGCTCTGAATCTTGCAGAAGACCTTAATTTGCCGAGTCCGGTCCCAATGCCGCGTGTAGCGAGCGGACCAGGCCCAGAACCTCAAAAAGAAACCGCCAAGAAGGCGTAAGTTTTAAATAAGGTTCTCTTCTGAATCTCTTGATTTTACATATAATTTAATAGATTATATACAAAAATGGCAGACGAGAAGCAAAAAAAAGAGATAAAGCTGAAAGTTACTGAAGCTGTACAGGATGATGTAAATAAAGGTATAGTCAGAATTGATTCTAATTTTATGCAGCAGATTGATGTCAAGCCAGGGGATATTGTAGAGATAGAAGGCGGAAGAAAGGCTGCAGGCATTGTTGGAAGGGCATATCCAGGGGACATTGGCTTCAATATTATCAGGACAGATTCTCTTATCAGGAGAAATGCAAAGACTGGTATTGGCGAGATGGTCACTATCAGAAAAGCAGATGTTCTGGAAGCACAGAAGATTACAATCGCACCTGCGCGAAAAGATGTACGGATAAGTGCTTCGCCTGTTGTTTTCAAGCGCGGACTTTTAGGTCGTGTTGTTCGAAGAGGAGATCTTGTATCATTAGGCGGTGCAATCAACAGAAAGACAACAATGGCTGATAATCCTTATTTTGATGATATATTTTCAAGCATGTTTGATGATAACTTTGGATTCGGAGGGTTTGCTCTGGGAAGTATCAAGTTCATGGTCACAGATGTAAAACCATCAAAAGCTTTTCTGATTGTCACTGAGAATACAGAGATCGATTTCAGACCAGAAGCAGTTGAGATCGGAGATGATGATGAAGAAAAGACAATCGAGATTGCATACGAAGACATTGGCGGACTTGATGAAGAAATCAAAAAGATACGAGAGATGGTAGAACTGCCATTAAAACATCCAGAAATTTTCCAGAGATTAGGAATCGAACCGCCGAAAGGAGTCTTGCTCCATGGTCCTCCTGGAACTGGAAAGACTTTGCTGGCTAAAGCTGTTGCGAACGAGACAAACAGCAACTTCATATTGATCAATGGTCCAGAGATCATGGGAAAATTCTACGGACAAAGTGAAGAAAACCTAAGAAAGAAGTTTGCAGACGCAGACAAGCATGCACCTTCGATCATATTCATTGACGAGATTGATGCGATCGCGCCAAAAAGAGAGGAAGTGCACGGAGAAGTGGAGAGAAGAGTTGTTGCTCAACTGCTCGCGTCTATGGACGGTCTGAAGAGCAGAGGCAAAGTTGTTGTCATTGCTGCAAGCAATATGCCAAATTCACTTGATCCTGCTTTGAGAAGGCCAGGAAGATTTGATCGTGAGATCGAGATAGGTGTTCCAAAGGCAAGTGGAAGATTGAAGATTCTTAAGATTCATACACGAAACATGCCGCTCGATAAAAAAGTTGATCTTAAAAAGATAGCAGATATAACACACGGTTTTGTCGGAGCAGATCTGGCTGCGCTAGCTAAAGAAGCTGCAATGATTGTTCTTAGAGAAATATTGCCAGATCTAAAATTAGATGAGGAAGAACCGATCCCAAGAGAAATTCTGGAAAAGATGACGATAAAACAAAGTGATTTCATTGACGCGCTTAAAGTTGTGCGTCCATCTGCACTGAGAGAAGTACTGATCGAGATTCCAGATGTTTCATGGGATGATATTGGTGGACTGGATCATGTGAAGCAGGAACTGAAAGAAGCTGTTGAATGGCCTTTGAAATTTTCAGAATCATTCAGACGTCTCGGAATAAAACCGCCAAAAGGTGTTCTGATCTACGGTGCGCCTGGAACTGGAAAGACTTTGCTTGCAAAAGCAGTAGCTCACGAATCAGAAGCTAATTTCATACTAGTCAAAGGGCCTTCAATGTTATCCAAGTGGGTTGGAGAATCTGAAAAGGGTGTACGAAAAATATTCGACAAAGCCAGACAGTCAGCACCATGCATCATATTCTTTGACGAGATTGACAGTATTGCCCCAAAACGCGGTCAGAGCAGTGATAGCCAAGTAACTGAAAGAGTTGTCAACACATTGTTGACAGAGATGGATGGACTAGAAGAATTACATGATATTGTTATCATAGCAGCGACAAACAGACCAGACATCCTAGATACTGCACTATTACGGCCTGGAAGATTCGACAGGATCATAATGGCAGATGTCCCAGATCTTGAGACACGAGAAAATATCTTTGCAGTGCATACAAAAAGTATGCCTCTAAAGGTTGTGGATATTAAGGAATTGGCAAAAAATACAGAAGGCTATGTTGGAGCTGATATTGAAGCAGTCTGCAGAGAAGCTGCAATGCTTGCTTTGCGTGAGGATATAAAAGCAACAAAAGTCACAAAGAAACATTTTGAAGAAGCCATTCAAAAAGTCAATCCAAGTGCAACAAAAGATATCCAAGCAGCGTATTCCAAGATGATGAATAAGTTTAAGCAAGCTACTGCAAAAGAAATGCAGGAAGAAAAACCTAGTTATTTAGGATAAATCCTTATCGTACATGCATAGCACGCTCCACTAGATCAATAATATGAGTTAGAAGACGAGTCTAGGGAACTAGCCTGTTTGATCTGAAAGCTACGCTTGGTGCTATGCACATACTTCCTATCAAAAGGTTTATATATCGATTTGCTCTTTTTCTTTTCATGATTGCAAAGATAGGTGATAAAGTCCGGATCAAAACAAAAGACCGGGAGATTCTTGGAGTTGTGATGCCTAACGAGACAGATACCTTAGTGCTAAAGCTTGATAGCGGGTATAATGTTGGAATCGACAAAAGAAAGATCAAGAAAACTGAGATTGTTGAAAAATACAATCCTGGAAAAGAGGGGCCGCTAAAAACCAAGAAACCAAAGAAAGATCTGCCTGAGATTGCGATTCTCCATACTGGAGGAACCATTGCTTCTAAAGTTGATTATAGGACTGGAGGTGTTGTTTCAAAGTTCACACCAGCAGAAATCCTGAAGATGTTCCCTGAATTGAAAGATATTGCAAATATTTCTTCAAAACTTTTGTTCAATATCTGGACAGAAGATATGCGTTTTGCAAATATCAAAAAAATAGCACAAGCAATCATGGACGAAGCAACAGATATTGTAGAAGGAAGAAGTGGAGTCAAGGGAGTTATTTTAACATTAGGGACTGATATACTGCCTATTGTTTCTGCTGCTCTTGCTTTCATGCTACAAAAATTACCAATTCCAGTAATACTTGTCGGTGCACAACGTTCTTCAGATAGGGGAAGTAGTGATGCTGCAATGAATCTTGTATGTGCAGCTGAATTCATTAAACAATCTGACTACAAAGGGATTGCAATCTGTATGCACGCTTCATCTGACGATAAAGGATGTCATATTCTGCATCCCTGCAAAACAAGAAAGATGCATACCTCAAGAAGGGATGCTTTCAGGCCGATCAATTGCAAGCCAATAGCAAAAATTGATTATCATACGCGAAAAATAGTATACCTTCAGGGATTTGATGTATATGACCCTGCGATATCTGAAAAATTAGCACTAGAAGAAAAAGTTGGGCTGGTAAAGACCTATCCAAACATGTTTCCAGGACTAATTGACGCTTTCAAAGGCTTCAAAGGTCTTGTGATAGAAGGCACTGGTCTGGGCCATATGCCTGCTGCTTCTCAAAATAAAGAGAATAAATTGAACATTAAAATATTTGATGCTATAAAACGTCTAATCAAGAGTGGTTGTGTTGTTGTGATGACAAGTCAATGCGTCTATGGTGGAGTTCAGATGCATGTATACTCCAAAGGCATTGATCTGGTGAACGCAGGAATAATTCCAGCAAAGATGCTTCCAGAGACTGCATATATCAAACTTGCATGGTTATTAGGCAATTATTGCAAGAAAGGTGCAAAGAAAGATATTGAGAATGTCAAGAGGATGATGCAGCAAAACCTCGTCGGTGAAATGTTCGAAGTTATTGAGAAAGACACTTTTCTGATTTAATTTCTTGTTTTGAATATTATTACTTCTTATCTATATTGGATGATAGAAAATGAAAGAATTCTTGTTGTAAGTTTGCCCCTTTGCGGGGCAGACTTAAAGATTTTTTTAGCGTCTCTATTTATCTTTTCTTTTTCTTCTTTTTCTTTTTGGTTGCTTTCTTTTTCTTTGCCATAACTATCACCTCAATTTGTATTTAAATATGTATAATTATATTTAAATGTTTCGAAAATTCGTATATGATTTCTAAAAACTATTAATCGTTTTGATTTTTTTCAGGATCAGAGCGAAAAAATCCGAAAACCAGAAGAAATTATCAAAATCTATATAAACAAGCAAATCTCATTGAAGATTATGAAACGTGATTACAAAAAATTAGGGTTCAAGAGCGGACTTGAAGTGCATCAACAACTAGAAACTCATAAATTATTCTGCAATTGCCCGTCGCTGGTGCGCGGCAAAAAGAAGGATGTCAAGGTTGAAAGGCAACTGCGTGCAGTTGCTGGAGAAATGGGCAAAATCGATATTGCTGCAGCGTATGAGATGGAGAAAGGAAAAAAATTCATCTATGTTGGAGATTCTGATGATGTCTGTCTTGTTGAATTAGATGAAGAACCGCCGCATCCAATCAACCAAGAAGCACTGCAGATCGCGCTTCAGATCGCAAAGATGATGAATGCTACAATTGTTGATGAAATCCAGGTCATGCGAAAGGTTGTTGTTGACGGCTCTAATGTTTCTGGGTTCCAGAGAACTATGCTGATAGCTACAGATGGCTTTATCGAAACTTCCAAAGGAAAAGTACGGATTCCTGGAATTTATCTTGAAGAAGAGGCCTGTCAAAGGCTAGATGAGGATAAAACATCCATAACCTGGGGCCTTGATCGATTAGGGATCAGTCTAATGGAAATAGCAACAGATACAGACATCAAGGATGCAGAACATGCAAAAGAAACAGCAGAAAAGATCGGTATGATCATGCGATCGACAGGGAAAGCAAAGAGAGGGATAGGAACTATCAGGCAGGACGTGAACATGTCTATCAAAGGACATCCGCGGGTTGAGATCAAGGGTTTCCAAGACCTGAAATCAATGCCGAAGATTATTGAGAATGAGATAAAACGCGAGCTAAAAGAGATGAAGAAGAAAAAGAAGCTGGAGCCACACGTAAGAAAGGCAAATGCTGATGGCACAACAGATTATCAGCGGCCAATGCCTGGTGCTAAGCGTATGTATCCTGAGACTGATATTGCTCCGATCAAGCCAGAAGCAAAAGGAATCAAGAAAGTTGAATTAATCGCAGATAAGGCTGAAAAAATAAAAAAGCTGGGGCTTGGAAAAGATCTTGCGAATCTTATTGCAAAAGAAGGATTGACAGACAAAATATCTGTGTTTGCAAAGAAATTCAAGAATGTGAAACCTGCATTTATTGCAGAAACAATGCTTCCGACAATGAAAGAATTAAAACGAAAGTTTAATGTCGCGATTGAAAATATCACTGACAAACATTTTGAAGCAATATTTGATGCTGTTGACAAAGGAAAGATTGCAAAAGATTCTGTAATCGAAGTCATGAAGCGCATTCCAAAAGAGAAAGATGTTGTGAAGATAATGAAAGATTACACCCAGATGTCTGAGAAAGATCTTGAGAAAGAACTAAAGAAGATCGCAGAAGAGATGAAAGGCGCTCCATTCGGCGCAGTAATGGGAAAAGCAATGGGCAAGTTCAAAGGCAAAGCATCAGGCCAAAAAATAAGCGAGATATTGAAGAAGCTGTTGAAATGAAGATAAGAAAAGCAAAAAAAGAGGGTATAAGATGCATGTGCTATATCTGAAATGTTTTGAATGCGGAAAGACTTATCTTGATACAAGACCAAGATACAGATGCGATTGTGGAGATCCTCTTGATATTGTTTATAATTATAATGAAATAAAAAGAAAAATCAGCTGGACTAAATTAAGAAAAAGGAAATTTGGCCACTGGCGTTATATAGAATTTTATCCAATAATCAAGAACAAAAACATCATTTCTCTTGGTGAGGGTGCAACGCCACTTGTGAAAGCTAGAAGATTGTGCAAAAAGAAACCAACATTGAACAACCTATACTTTAAATGTGAAGGTGAGAATCAAACTGGTTCATTCAAAGATAGAGGGACTACAGTAGAATTATCAAAAGCATTGGAATTCGGTGCAAAAAAGATTGTTGTTGCCTCGACAGGAAATATGGGCGCATCAATTTCAGCATATTCTGCAGCAGCTGGAATCAAAGCAAAAATCTATGTGCCAAAAGGCGCTCCAAAAGAGAAACTGCAACAAATCAAGAATTATGGTGCCAAAGTCGTTAATGTGGATGGCACATATAAGAAAGCAGCAGAACTGGCCTACAGAGATTTTAAGTCTGGCAAAGCATACCTCATGGGAGATTATGCTTATCGTGGAGAAGGAGAAAAATCTATTGCTTATGAAATAATGGACAAGATCAATGCCAAGTATATCATCTGTCCAATCGGCAACGGAACTTTGATAAGTGGTGTATGGAAAGGTCTAAAGGAGTTGAAAGCTGTTGGTCTTATCAAGAAACTGCCCATACTTATTGGTGTCCAGGCTACTGGTTGTTCTCCTGTTGTCACAGCATATCAAAAATATAAAGAAATCGTTCCTGTCAAGCCAAGGACAATAGCTTCTGCAATTGCATGCGGAGATCCGTCTGACGGAGATAAAGCACTTGTTGCATTATTCGAGAGCAAAGGTCATGGTGTGACTGTGGATGATAAAGATATATTAGCTGCTCGAAGAGAAATGGCAAAGAACGAAGGATTGGATTGTGAACCTAGTGGTGCTGTTGCATATGCTGGATTGAAGAAATTGAAATTGCCAAAGAATGCAATAAAAGTAGCTGTTGTGACTGGGCATGGCCTTAAAGATTTGAAGAATGTCTGATTTTACTATTATTTCTTTATCACTTTCAGGAATCGTTTCACACTTTCTCTTGAATCCTGCTGTTTGAATCCAGGATATTTCCTTGCGATTTGAACATCACGCTTCAGCTTCAGCTTCTTTTGAGGTACTGAATAATACGTTCCCATGCGCTGATGATAATCACTCAAGTAGATTTGTTCAGTCTGCCCAAGTGTAGGAATGTATAAAGCTTTTTTACCTAAATGCGCTAGATCCATCATTGTTGTATATCCTGAGCGGGAAATTACTAATTTTGCACGATTCATCATCTCCTGCTGTTGCTTTACACTCAAACACGAGTGAATAAGAACATTATCTTTTCTTTTTGTAAATTCCAGTTCTGGCTTTCCCAGTGTTATAACCACATCTCCATCAAGATCTTTTGCTTGCTTGAGAACTTTCTCCTGAAAGATTGTTCGCTGCGGTTCTGGACCAGAGATAGAGATGAAATAATCAATATCTTGCTTTACCTTCATCCTTTCCATTGAAGATAAGATCCCTAGATATTCAACGTCGTATTCGTCAAAGAATTTGAGATTATGTGATAAGTCCCCAGTCATATTAAATCCCTTATTATCTGGAACAAGAACTTTTTTAAATTCACGAGAAAGTGCATAATTCATCACTTCCATTGTATTTTCAGCAAACTTGATCCGTTTTGGCACAATAAACCTTAGTTGATGTGACATAAAATAGCATGGAACCCGTTTGCTTGAAAAACCATATCTACAATCAGCAACAACAAGATCGTATCTATTTTTATGGAGCAATTGTCTGAACCGGCGTCTTTCCTGCTTCACAGCTTTAAACATCCTAGGAAGATAACTTGTGAATTTAATCGGAAAAAGCATTGCTTTCTTAGTATATGGCAAAGGATAGTCTGGGAAATCTATGAAATGGCATTCTGGAACTTCTTTTTTTAAGAATTCGAGCGAGCGTCCGCTTGTCGCAATAGTCACACTATGCTTTTTACGCAACAATGCCTTGATCAAAGGCAAATCTCGAGTTGCGTGACCTAACCCCCAGGTACATGTTCCAAAAAGTACATTCATTTGCTAACTCCCAATACAACACAGTATCTATCTTCAAAGACTGGTGCTATTCCCTCCGAAGACAACAAATATTTAAGCATGTCGGGCAGTGTCTTTTTCATTATTACAAAGCGGGAATCAAAGTCTTGGCTGATGGTTTTTGCTGGATTCGGGTCCTTCATTGTAGTCAAATCATTGTATTTTTCGTACAGGACAGGATCATATTCCCAAAGATATAATGGATCAAGACCATAGACGTAAGTATTCTTATCATTGAAAAAGAAGATCGGAGGAAAATCTGAATACAGTGTAAAAATTGTCTCACCTCTTTTAGTCTGGCCTGCTGTCCATAACGCACAGGGCTCAAACAGATATGATGGATAGCTTTCAGCATCCTTTTTTATTATCTTCACTGTCTTATCCAGATTCAGGTAAATGAACGGAGCTGAAATAAGTATTAGGATTATTAATAATATGGGCATCGAGAGTTTTATCTTCTCCTTGTTTTTTTCAATAAAATTCTTAATGTCCATACTAGATATCAAGCCCAAACCAATCAGTGTGAATGGAACCCAGTATTCAAAGAACCTTTTTGCCTTAAATGTCATGATCAAAAATACCAAGGCAAGAAGAAACAAAGAAGCATATTCCTTGAACCTTCTTCTTCGGATAAACACTAGAAAACTTATCAGGAAACAGATGGCTGTGAACCAAAATATTGTTATTGCCAGCCACCAGGGATCAAAAGGTATTGAATCCAGAGAACGGAATAACAGCTGGACCGGCCATAATAATACTTTGATCTGTATCCATAAAAGAGAGAGATTATGCGGAAAATATGGATGAATACTGCTTCCTGTTGCAAGCCCCAGAAAGCAGTATAATGGTAGCTTATAGTTTAATTTCTTTTTATATAAAAGGTTCACAAGAACAACCAGAACGCATGCTCCAAACAGCAGGGGAAAAGAGGAATATGCCCATGCAAATAGAATTGAGAGTACGAACAAATGCTTATATCTCTTCTCAAGAATAAAATCCAAGCCTAATATCAGGAATATCACGCCGACCTGGAATCCGCGCGAAAAGCTTGCTCTTGCAAGGTATAATGGAGAAGATGCAAAAAATAGGAGCGACCAGAAGAATGCCAGATCAACCTTTCTTTTCCGCAAGAACCAATATATCAATGTTGGGACTAAAGCTGAGAGAACAACAGCTGCCAGTTTTGCACCATAATTAAGATTAAAGTAGGTAAACGGAATAAGGAAGAAATGGTACAAAACATTAGTATCTGCTTCTGAAAAAACAGAGAACTTCCAGAACGGCTGGCCAGAGAAAAGGCCGTTATCTTTCAGATATTCTGCATATTTGATATGAAAATAACTGTCATTGCCAATCACTGTTGGAACTGAAAATTGCACATAATAAAGCAGTGCAAAGAAAAGAATGAATGCCAATATTATCTTGAGATCAGACTTATTCATACCCTAGAATTTGGTGTTTTTGTATATAAATTTATGTGTATAATGTATGTGCATAGCACCTAGCGTAGTCTTAGAAGGATACACTTTAGTAACATAGACTCGGCTTAATGATATATTTCTGATGCGAACGAAGCGTGCTATGCATAAAAGCAATTGCTGCGTCCTGCTCGACGTTGCTCTTAGCTTTGGAAGACGAGTCTATATATCTCGCACAAAAAGTCAGAAGGCGACACTGGGCAGCAATTGCTATGCACATACCGTATAATAAAAAGAAAAAAGAAAAAGAATCTATTTTATCAGAACCAAATTTGTTGCTACCATCTGATTTTTTCCTGCTTTTTTTAGGTCAAACTTGACATGGTCGTATCTGTTGAAATCCTCATGGGTTGCCACAAATCCAAATTTGAAAGCACTGTTATCTTTTTTGATAAAACCATAGTCATATCTGCCATTATAACTTAATCGTACGATTCTACCAGTTCTTTTGCCAGTAAAGGTTTTTGCTTGCGGTTTTTCTGTCTGTGCTATCAATCTTGCAGGAATCTTCTTTATCCTGACTGGTATTGGTTGCTTCAAGACCGGTTCTATCTGATCTTTTTCTGGCCCGTAAGTTCCAAACCGCGATGTTGATGTCGGGGTCCATTTTTTGGACCGGATTGCCTTAAAGACTTTCTTTCCAGAATAACTTGGAACTTCAATATACCTTTCTTCGTATTGCTCTTTTTCTGCAGGCACATTATATTTATGATAGTCTGTTATTGCTAAAGCGCCTGTTGAAAGAACTAATAAGAAAACCAGTAATACTCCTGCAATCAAATGTATTTTCATGGTATTACACCCCCTTTTAGAGAAAAAATGTCCCTATAGTATATAAATGTTATGATAAGTTAGAGAAGAAAAAAGAAAAAAAATAAAGAGATTTTCTATTTACCTTCTCCTCTTTTTTCTCTTGGTGGTTTTCTTTTTCTTCTTTACTTTCTTCTTTGTCTTTCGCTTTACTTTTCTCTTCTTCACTTTCTTCTTTGCTTTTCTCTTAGGTTTCTTCTTTGCCTTTCTCTTCTTCACTTTCTTCTTTGCTTTTCTCTTAGGTTTCTTTTTTGCTTTTCTCTTCTTCACTTTCTTCTTTGTCTTTCGCTTTACTTTTCTCTTCTTTGCCTTTTTCTTAGCTTTTTTCTTTCGTCGCTTTCCACCACGAGCCATCTTTACCATAGCTACATCTCCAGCTTTGTCGATGAAGTATAGATAGCCAGGTTTTCGCTTTACGCCAACTTTAGCAACTATGGTTTGCCTCTGTTTGCCTTTTTTACCGCCACCTCTGGACATTTTAGCCATAGCTACATTTCCTCTCTTGTCCAAGAAGTAAAGGTATCCTTTTTTTCGTTTGACACCAACTTTTGCTACTTTTGTTGCCATTGGATATCACCTCTCAAATATATAAAAAACAGAAATCATATTTAAATGTTTTCCTTTTTTCTCGTCGAGCCCTCGTCGGAACACCGAGGAGATCTCGAGGAAGATTAGTAATTGCACGATAGTGTCAAAAACGGACCTGGGGGGATTCGAACCCCCGACCTACAGCTTTCCACCAAAAAGTTAGGAGGCTGTTGCCCTATTTACCCTACCGGGCAAATCCGACAAATCCTGTCGAATTTGTAGTATCCAGGCTAGGCTACAGGTCCATAAAACAAAAAGAGAAGCAGTGGATTAAAAAGTTTACCTCTTTTTTCGAGGCTTTTTCGCCTTTTTGACAAGCTTTTTCTTTGCTTTTGGCTTGACCTTTACTTTCTTCTTTTCTTTCTTTGCTTTGCCAATTACCTTGATTCCATTCATATAGGGCACTAAAACTGCTGGAACCTTGATTGTACTGTCTTTCTGCTGGTAATTCTCAAGAACAGCGACTAAGGCTCTTGATGTCGGAAGGGCGGTTGCATTCAGCGCGTGTACCAGAGCTTTCTGACCACCAACTCTTCCAGATTTTATGTTCAATCGCCTGGTCTGATAATCTGTACAATTCGACGCAGAAAAGATCTCGCAATACTTTCCCTGGCGCGGAGACCAGTATTCAGTATCATACTTTTTTGCAGCAACCTGACCGAAATCTCCAGCACATACATTGACAACGCGATATGGAATCTTTAGCGCCCTCAGTATCCCTTCACCATTCTTTACTAATTCTTCATGAAGCTTCCAGCTATCCTCTGGCTTGCATATTATCACCTGTTCAACTTTATTGAACTGGTGCGTCCTAAATAATCCTTTTGTATCGATTCCGCGAGAACCGATCTCACGCCTGAAGCACATGCTATATCCTGTTAGCTTGATCGGAAGAGATTTGTCATCTATAACCTCGTTCATGTACTGCCCTACTAAAGGATGCTCTGAAGTAGCAATAAGATAAAGATCATTGCCATCAATCTTGTACATAACAGTCTCAAAGTCTCCTAGATCAACCACTCCTTCGTATGATTTACGATTCATCATCAAAGGAGGCTCTACCAAGGTATATCCTTTTTTGATCATGAAATCTATTGTAAACCTCAATAATGCCTGATTCAACATTGCTAATCCTCCTTTCAGGAAATAGAAACCACGGCCAGCTAATTTTGCGCTTCTCTCAAAATCAAGGATGTTTAATTGCTCCCCAAGCTCGACATGATTTTTCAATGGAAATTTTGATTTCTTTGCAACACCCCATTTCCGCACTTCAACATTATCTGCATCATCCTTGCCATAAGGTACAGATTCGTGCAAAAGATTTGGAATAGCCATCATATCTGCTCGAATCTCCTTCCTAAGCTTCAGCTCTTTTGCATCTGCATCTATAATCTTCTTTGGAAGAGCTTTCATCTCTTTGATCTTTGTATCGATCTTCTTTCCTTTCTTCTTTAGTTCGCGGATCTCAAGTGTGATAGAATTCTTCTTGTGCCTCAATTGCTGAAGCCCGTATGTCAATTTGCGCCATTCTGCATCCTTTTTTCTGACATCATCAACTTTCTTCAGAAGTTCAGGTTGCTTTCTTTTTTTCAGGTTTTTCTTGACCTTTTCTGGCTCATTACGTATCAGATTTATGTCTATCATTATCTTAAATAGTACAAAAGGATGGTATATAAACTTTTTGCTATTATTCTACGTCCTCAAGAAGCCAGTCAAGCACCTGTCTGAACACATTCTGGCTACATTTCTTCTTTGCTTTCTTCTTACCTTTGGTCACTGTTTTTGCTTTGCTTTTCTTCTCAACCTTTTCCAGATGGGATATTCTTCGCTCAAGTTTATCTAAATCTTTCTCAACAGAAGTAAGATCCGAATCCATATCTTTTAATCCTTTTGAATATCCAGAGAATTGCTCTTTATTGTTTTGCAGAAGTGCCTTAAACTCATTTCGCAAAGGCAAAACATTCTGGACATCTTTCTTCAGTTTGATGAATTCTCCAGTATTCTTGTTGAATCCACGTCGCATATCATCTACTTCTTTGATAGAAGCAAGCATATCAACTTTTTTCTTCAACGCGACAAGAACAAGAACATCTTTCTCTATCTCTTTTATCCATTTTTCAAATTTATCAAAATTATACTTTGTCAGTGCTTTTTTCTTGAAGTCGATGAAATCTTCTTTTAGAACATTGAATGATTTACCTGCGGAACCCAAAGCTTCCAACTCTTTCTTAAGATTATTGACCTGGCTTTCGACTTTTGCCAAATCTATCTTTCGGACATGGCGAGAAGAAAGTATGTCATCGATCTGCTTGATCTTTTCATTGTATTCTTTTTTATCGACAGTCTCTGCTAATTTTTTTGTGACATTCTCAAATTTGTTTTTTACCTCTTTTTCTGATGCTGATGTCTTGAGCAAAGTTGTCATATCACCCACTTTCCTCTGAAGATTGACAAAATCTTTATTGAAGTTAAATAATACTGCAACACGCTCGTCTGCAAGAAGCAGTTTGCCAAATTCTTTTGTCACAAACTTTTGAAAGCCTGAAAATTCCCCGCGAAATTGATTTACATCTTTGTTTACATTCTTGAAAGCCTGCTTTAGTTTCTTATCTAAGAATGTAAGTTCAAATTTTGGATTGAATTCTTCTCCATTATTCATCTTTTCCCCCTCCATAGATAGATAAAATGAAAACTATGATTATTTGACCAGCGCTAATTTTCTCTCGAGTTGAAGGACTTTGCGCGACAATTTCATTAATTCGTTTTCCACTTTTGATAATTTTTCTAATTCCTTCCTCAGCTTGATAAGCTGCGCTGTTTCTTTTCTGAATTTGTCAACCTGGCTGCTGAAATGAGAATATTGCTTTTTTGTCAGCGACACTTTGTCTAATTGTGAAAAATGTTCAAGCATATAGTTGAATTGTTCATTTTTTGAGAGCAGTTTATCAAATTGTTTTATTTTCAGCATCTGATTCTTGATAGCATTTATCTTAGATTCTATTTTTTTCAGGACAGCTGCAATCACCGCTTCTTTTGTCGGCATCTGAGCTTGCAGTTCTACTACTTTCTTTTTTAATTGAGAATTCTCACGAGATATTTTCTGAATCTGTTTATCTTCTTTCTCTTTAAATTCATTGAATTCTTTTCTCAATTCAGAAACAACTTTTGTTAAATCATCCCCCTTTCCCATACTACTCCGAGGTAGCACACAAATATATAAGCTTTTTGTTTTGATTCTAGCAAGATTTATAAAAAGATAATTTTACTAAATCATATTATGGGGACATAGTTTAACCTGGCTAGAGCGGCCGGCTCCAGACCGGCAAATCGGGGTTCAAATCCCCGTGTCCCCATTTTATAGTCCCAGTAATTTTAAATAATGAAGATATTTCTCTCGAAAAGTGGAGCGGGGGTTTAAAAATTAAAAAAGCATTAATTACTGGAATAAGCGGACAGGATGGATTTTTTTTAACGCAGCTTCTTCTTGGAAAAGGATATGAAGTTCACGGACTTTTCAGGAGAAATAGCCAGGCATCATTAGGTTCATCAGAAGGCTTGGAAGATAAAACCAAAGTAATTGTTCATTGGGGAGACATGACTGATCATCAATTCATAAACGATCTAATCAAAAAACACGGGTTTGATGAAGTATATCATCTGGCAGGGCAAAGTTTTGTCTGGCTTAGTTTTTCAAATCCAATTTATACCCATAATGTCAATGCAATGGGAACCCTAAATTTGGTCGAGGCCATCAGAGAAGAATCTCCAAGGTCAAAAATGTATTTTGCCGCAACATCTGAATTGTATGGTAAAGTCAAAGAAATACCCCAGAATGAAGAGACCCCATTTCATCCAAGAAGTCCATACGCAACATCAAAACTTGCAGGCTTCTGGACCATGAAAAATTATAGGGAGAGTTACAATCTATTCTTGTGCAATGGAATACTGTTTAATCATGAAAGCGAGATGCGGGGACCAGAATTTGTAACAAGAAAGATTACACTGGCAGCTGCCAAAATCAGTTTAGGAATGCAAGATCATCTCGAACTAGGAAATCTCGATGCAAAGAGAGACTGGGGCTATGCAAAAGATTATGTCTATGGCATGTGGCTGATTCTTCAACATGATAAACCTGATGATTTTGTCCTGGCAACAAACGAGGCACATAGTGTAAGAGAGTTTGCTGAAGCTGCGTTTGGACATGCAGGCATTGATATTGAATGGCAAGGTCAAGACGAGGATACAGTCGGATTAAAAAGAGGCACTGACCAAGTTTTAATCAAGATAAATCCAGAATTTTACAGGCCTGCTGAGGTTGATGTCCTGCAAGGAGATTATTCAAAAGTTAAGAAAGTTCTTGGATGGGAACCAAAAATCAAATTTAAAGAGTTAGCCAAATTAATGGTTGAGCATGACTTATCTCTATTTAGATAGGCAGGCAGAAATGTTGTCTCCCATATGGGATTAACGTGTGCCTATTATAGAGTGGCAAATCTAGCGAAACCTTTAAATAATAATTGCTACTTCTTAATGCTAACACAGTCGTATCTGCGAAGGGGTTGAGCGGCTGAAAATCGATAATGCTTTTTGGGGGTAAAAAAATGGAACATATTCAACACGGATTATATTCGATGTTTGGTAGAGGTTATAATTTCTTAAAGAGAACTGGATTGGGTCTTGCTACAGGAATCGGTCTTGGAACTGTATTATTCTTTGGCAGTGCTGATGAAGCAAATGCCCAAGATGTGGATCTTAGTGATCTGGTAGATGATGTTTTCAGAACAAAACAAACTCCTGAAGAATCTACCCCAAGTGTTAAAACTGAAAATCAGAGACGATTTTCAGAAGTATATGATGAGATGGATAGCAAAAGCGGACTTCAATACGGATATTTTGCAGAAGCGCGCGTGAAAGGATCAACAAACAGAGAAACAGAATATGACAGTTTCAGAGGCTCTATTGAAATAGGAAAATTCCTTTGGGGCGATAGCAAATGGAATGGAAGAGTTAAATTCGAATATAATGATACTGATGGAAGAGAAGAATTCTTCGAAATTTCTGGAGGTGCAGATTATAGACTTTCTGATGCTCTTACAGCTGGATTCAAAGCATTTGGCGGAGACCATAGTATTGGTGGAGAAGGAAGAATAAGATTAACAATCGATCTTGGAAGCTATTTTAAAGATGCAACAGCAACTGTTTTTGGCAGAGCTGGTGGAAGCAATAGAGACGATAGAATAAGAAGCATAACACACAGTTTAATTGACAGTGATCAGGAAATCAGAGATGGATATGGTGAAATCGGACTGAAAGTAACCACAAAAAACGGTTCTTATTTCACAATCTCAGATATTTACAAATGGATTCATTCTGAGATGTGGGCAAATATGCCAACAAGTGCTGATGCAGACATCGAAGTTGGAACCAATGCTTTGATAGCATCCCTCGGACATAAAGCAAAAGATTATTCTGTAGATTTTACAGGAATCTGGACACATACCAGGACAAATAATAAACTTAAAGTTGCAGATGCTATAGACGAATCTGAACTCTTAAGAGGACAGGCAACTGGATTCTACCATCTAAGAGGAAAAGGCCATAGTGTTGGTCTAATGGTTGGTGGAGACAAGAACGGCTGGGATGTCAGAGGTATTTACATTTTCCAAGACAATAAATCTGCAAGCATTGCAAAAGAGCTTGAAAAATTAAAGACAGAAACAGATGCGATCTCAAAAGAAGAGATCCAGAACAGACTGGAAAAATTATCACTTGTCAGCGCACTGGTTCACAAAGTTGAAGTTGGTGGGCGAAGAAGTGAAGTTTCAGGTGCTCGTAGCTGGGAAGCTTTTGCAGGATACGAACTGACTCTAAGTATGAACAGCAAGTTCGTCAAGCAATTCAATCTAGATTTTGAATTGACGTATGGAGAACTGTATCCAACATACGGATCGCACAGAGGCTATTTCAGAGGAAGAGCAAATGCAGAAGCCCGATTCGGAAAAGGCTGGTACCTGCTTGGAGGCGCTAACGGAAATTCATACGAGGGCCAGAAGCCAAGCTGGAACTTTGAAGGCGGCTTTGGAAAACGGTTTTAGATTGACTATTATAGAGTAGTTAAAACTACGAAACATTTATATATTGAATGCGATTGACTCGTATGATTTGAGGCATTTATGTTTAAAATAAACAATTGGGGGTAATATAAAATGAAGCCACTTGATTTCATAGCGAAAACAACAAGAATAGCAATACCTGTAGGATTAGGTTTAGCATTATCATTAGGAGGAACAGCTTTTGCAGGAGAAGGCCCAGCAGAAGAAAGAACTCCAAAGAAGTTCAAAGTTAAGATTAAGAAGAAAAAACCTGTAGAAAAACCAAAAGAAACTCCTAAAGAAACTCCAAAGGAAACTCCTAAAGAGACACCAAAGGAAACTCCAAAGGAGATACCAAAAGATTTAGGATATCATGTTTTCAAAGTATTTGGAGAAGAGATTGATGGAAATGAAAAAGATTATGTTCCAGCTCTAGAAAAATTTAGAGAAGAAATCGTAAAATTAACAAAAGGAACAGAAAATTGTCCAGATGGAGAGTTTCAATTCTACAAGTTTAAACTGGCAAAAGAGGGTGTACGGCTTGAGATCCATCATAAAAAAGGTGACAAAACTGTTGTATATACTAATGGTCTTAAGAAAGGAGATTGGGAAGCTATCAGGTCTGCAATTGAATTAGGAGAGAAGACAGCAACAAGAATTGAAAAAGAAGTTGAAGGCAAGAAAAAGAGCTTTGTTCTTCCAAGAGAGATCAGTGATTGTGCTGATGTAGAGATTATCGGAGATAAAGCATACTTGAAGTTCAAGAATCTTCCTGGTTTCAGAGCAAATGGTTCTTACGAACTTAATGCAAGACTTGCAGCTGAATACATTGGATTATCATTTGCAGAAGACAGTCTTATGAAATTAGACAAAGAAGCAAGAGCTGCAAAGATCAAGAAACTAAGAGCGCTTTACGATACACTGACAAAAGTAAGATTCGGTGTAAATGAAAAAGGAGAATATTCACTAGAGATGTACCAGACAGGAAAAGAAGAACCTACTGTTGTTCCATTGAACAGAGAAGCAGTTTCAACTTTCCTTGAAAGAGTTAAAAGAGTTGGACAGTGGAAACAAGTGAAAGAAGCAGAATACAAGAAAGCTGGTAACTCCTTGAAACAAAAAGATGATCACAAAAGTCCAGGCACAGAGTTTGGAAAACGTAATGAAGACATGTTAGTCATAGGAGACGAATATGTTTGGTCTGATCTTCTAGCAGTTGCTAATGAAGATGCAGATGTCAAATATGTTGTTGGACTAATGAAAAAGCTTCAGAATTCAAAATGGACTGCTGGAAAAGAACTGCAGATAAGAAGAGATAAGAATCCAGTTGATGAAGCTCGAAGTGTATTCCACTTCAAAGCAGGCGATAAGGATGACTGGCACGAGTTCAGACTGCCGCAAGCAGAAAAATTCAATGCTGGTTACAAGAAGCTGGTAGGGCTTTACAAACCTGCAGAAGAAAAATCAAAAGATTAGATTTCAAAATTGTAAAAAAGAAATAAGGGGGAAAATTATAATGAAGAAAACTATTTTCGCAACAATCTTGGTTTTTATGCTATTGGTACAAATAGTTCCAGTATTGGCAGATAATTATGCGCCTATTGTTACCATAATCACATCTGCAGATCATGGAGAAACACCAATGTCTGTTTTCTTTACATCTCATGTAATTGATGAAAATCCAGACGCACTAGAATATTCATGGGATTTTGGAGACGGAGCAACTTCTGATTCAGAGGATGGCTTTAACATCTATATGATTTCAGGAACATACACTGTTACATTATCAGTACGAGATGACACTGGAAATATAGGAATGGACCAAGCTACAATTGTTGTCGAAGAAGAAAGCATAAACAATTATGCACCTATTGTAAATATTCTTCCAAGCCAGAAAAAAGGCAATGCACCTTTATCTGTTGCATTCACAGCAGCTATCATTGATGAAAATCCAGAGACGCTACAATACTCATGGGATTTCGGAGATGGAGCAACATCAGATTTTGAAGATACTATTAATACATACATGATCCCTGGAACATACACAGTCACTCTAATGGTTAGAGATGATAATGGGAACATAGGAATAGACCAGGTTGAGATTGTTGTTGAAGATAAAACAAACACACCTCCAGTTGCTACTATAGTCGCAAGTCCTGTTTATGGAGGAGCGCCATTGAATGTTATTTTCAATGGAGAAGCTAGCATAGATGCTGATGGTGACTTCCTTACATTTACATGGGATTTTGGAGATGGTGAAGGAAGCTCAGACAGAATGCCAGTTCATACTTACACAAGTCAAGGAACTTACATTGCAACACTTACTGTAGACGATGGACACAGAGCAAGATCAACTGATACAGAATTGATTGTTGTTGGAAACACATTCAATGTTCCACCAATCGCTATTGCAGATGCAATTCCAAGATCAGGAAACGTGCCTCTTGTTGTAACATTCCTTGGACAAGGAATTGATACTGATGGAGAAATCGAAAGATACTTCTGGGATTTTGGAGATGGTACTACATCTGATTCACAGAACCCGGTCCATACTTATGCGATCGAAGGAACTTTCAGAGCAGAACTTATTGTTTATGACGATTTTGGAGGAATTGGAAAAGACGAGATCCTAATCACAGTTGGTTCTCCAGCTGGAGTTGATCCATTCATTACACCAATCCCAGACCAGACAATCGAATTCAATCAACCATACAATTACCAAGTTGTTGCATTCGATCCATTAAATGATCAACTGACATATGCAATGACAAACCAACCAGCTGGTGTTGACATTGATCCAAATACTGGTTTGATCAGTGGATTCCCAAGCCAGCTAGGAATTTTCAATGTTGCTGTTATTGTCAGCGATGACAATGGCGGAGAAGCAAGAGACGAGTTTATGCTTGAAGTTGTAGTTGTGCAGATCATTGAAAAGCCTAAGAAATACAGGCCAAGCTTGCTTTCAGTTGACAGAATCTTCCTGACAAGCGGAGAAATCCTAACTGTCAATGACTTGATCGAAGCTGGAGTTTTGGTCAATAACGATGCAGACTTTGATATGGAGAATATCAAAGTGACTGTATCAGTTCCAGAACTGGGGTTATACGGTTCAAGCTTAATCGAGGATCTTGACAACAATAGGGATTATCTTGCAAAGATTGCAATCATCGACCCTATTCCGCAAGGAGTAAAGGGAGATTTCATTGTTAGAATCACTGTAAGCAATGATCATCTTAGAAGGATACTCCACAGAGAGATCACTGTAATTTAATGTTAACAAAATACTGTTCCAAGAGAATAGTATTTGTCAAAGAAACCTTCCCAGAGTGCTCAGAATATGAGGACTTTATGTTCCCTGCTTTGGGAAGGAAGCTTGAGTGAAGTTGTGATTTGTAGTCACTGCGAAATACTAAATAAATCGAAAGATTTATATACTGCTTTGATTACTGATGAATAATAACACTTAAGATCAAAAGAACCTTTTATCGGGGGTAAAGGGAATCAAGTCCAAAAAGGAATTTCGGAGGAAAATATAAAATGGAGACAAAGAAAACTGCTGTTTTAGGCATTTTAGCACTATTAGTCTTTAGTATGGTAGCTTTAGTTTCTTTATCAGCTACTGTTTCAGCAGTTCCTGTTGCAGTTGATTTTGTAAAAATCGACGGTGATATTGTTTCAGGAAATGAACTTATCGAGGTAGACAGGAACACAAACCTTGACATCAAGGTTAAATTGCTTGCTTTGGCAAACGCAGAAGACGTTAGAGTCGAAGCAATGATTCAAGGATTCGAGCACGGAGTAATATCTGATGAATCTGACATCTTTGACATCGACGCTGGCAAGACATACACAAAGAAACTTTCAATGCATCTTCCAGATGAAATGGAAAGAAACAACTACATGTTAAGAATAATCATAAGCGACAGAGACAGTGAATTATTCCAACAAAACTACAATCTTGACATTGACACTGCAAGACACGCATTGAAGATTGAAGACGTTGCTTTCAGTCCTGGAACAGAAATCCAAGCAGGTAGATCCTTGCTTACGACTGTTCGCCTTGAAAACAAGGGAGAACAAGACGAAGAAGTAAAAGTAACTGTTGCAATTCCAGATCTAGGAATCCAGCAATCAGACTTCATTGATGAAGTTGAGAGCGATGAAACAGTTACATCTGAGGAACTGTTCCTTAGAATACCAGCATGTACAGCACCTGGTCAGTACACAGCTGAAATCACATTGTCCTACAATGACGATTTTGACAGTGTATCAGAACAGAGAACAATCACTGTTATAGACGGTGGTCTTTGCAATGTACAAGCTGCTCCGCAAGCAGATAAGACACTTATCGCAATTGCAACAGAAGGAAACGCAAACATCAAAATTGGTCAAAAAGCAATCTATCCAGTTACATTAACAAATGCAGCTGGAGAAGCTAAGATCTACTCAATCGCAGTAGACGGTGCTGATTGGGCAACTGTTGAGGTAAGCCCTTCAAATGTTGTTGCTTTAGCTCCTGGTGAGATCAAGACTACATTCGTAGCTCTAACACCTAACGAGGGCACAAGCGGAACACAACTATTCAACATTAACATCAAAGCTGGCGAAGAGACACTTAAACAAGTGAACATGTCAACAAATGTTGAAGCTGGTCAAGCGAAATCAACCCTAGTAAGAGGCCTTACAATCGGTCTGATAATCATCATAGTTATCCTAGTTATCCTAGGATTAATCCTTGCATTCAGCAGAATGAAAGGCGGAAATGATGACTTTGAAGATTTCGAAGACGAAGGTCAAAAAACTTACTACTAAATTTTTTTTATTTTCTTTTTTCTCTTATTCTTTTTATCCTGAAATCCTAGATTAAAGACTATCTTAAAGCCTACCCTCAATTGACTCAATAACTCGCTAAATAGGTCGCTATTTCTTTGGTTATTTTCCCCAGAATTCCATATACAAATAAGGCTCTCATATGTCCCAGGGCAGTGATTAATACCCCATAAGCTTTATATACTTCTTGTTACTCTACAGTGATTACATAAGAAACAGGGGTTGTAGAGAACATATTGGGGTTGATAAAAACAATGAAGGGGAATAAAATTGTTGGAAGTTTAATATTACTAGCTATACTAGTAATCTCTGTTCTGCCTAGTGCAGCAGCAGTAGGAATCCTTTTCGATAGTGTCAAAATAAACGGCGATATTGTCGCAGACGATGAGATTATAAGCGTAGAAAGAGATTCTGACCTGAATATCAGGCTGCGGATTTTAGGCCTTGATAATGTCGAGAATGTGCGTATAGAAGCACTTATCTCAGGTTTCGAATACGAGCTGATTAGAGACAGCACTGCTTCGTTTGAAGTCGATGCTGACGAGATCTTCACAAAGGACCTGACACTTCATATCCCCGCAAATATGCCAAACGATGATTTCCTATTAAGAATATTAGCATACAATCGTGACGATCTGACATATGAGCAGAACTACAATCTGAACATTGATTCAAAACGGCACGATGTACGTATCCTGGACATAATATTTTCACCAGGAGCTACACTTGAAGCTGGTACATCCTTGTTGACAACTATCAAGACATGGAACGCTGGAAGCAAGTTCGAAAGTGGAAAGCTTACCATAAGCATCCCAGATCTTGCAATCGAGCAGGCTGCTTTCATATCAATGGAGCCTGGACAAGCAAAAGTCAGTGAAGAATTGTTCATGCGGATCCCTAAATGCGCAGAAGCAAAGGAATACACAGCTGTTATCGAATATACATCTTCAACTGTCTCTGACAGAAAAGAGAAGCAGATCAATGTATTGGCAAGCGACCAGTGTCCTGCAAACAGCCAACCTGTAGAGGACAAGACAATGGTCTCTATCGGAACCACAAACCAGGTTATCCAACATGGAGAGACAATGAGCTATCCAATAACATTGACAAATGCAGGATCAGAAGCTAAACAATACCAGATCAAGGTTGCAGACGATGATTGGGCAGTTTCACAGGTCAGTCCAATTGGAGATATCTTTGTAAACCCAGGAGATTCACAGACAGTCCATGTCACAATCTCACCGTTAGAGACAGCAGTTGGAAAGAATGTCTTTACAGTGAAGATTCTTTCAGACGGAAGTCTTCTGAAATCAGTTCCTCTTGCAGCAGAGATCGCTGGAAAAGCACCAAAACAGGAAAGCAAGACAAGCACCACAATCCTTGCACTAGAGATTGTCCTTGGAATAATCATTGTTATCCTGATACTGATCGCTTTCACAGCAGTTGCAAGGAAACGAAGAGAATCCATGGATGAAGGATACGATGAACAGGAAGAGATAGACACTTCCTACTACTGAACTTATATTTTTCCCCCTTTTTTTCTTTTTTTTGTTTTTTATTTCTGACACATACTTTTAAAAACAGAAGAATTCTTGCATATAAACATGAAAGCTTCAATAACAGGCCTGGAACTGCACTATCTTGTCCAAGAGTTGCAGAAACTAAAAGATGCTAGAGTAGACAAGGTGTACCAGCCAGAGAAAAAAGAGCTGCTTATTGCCTTCCATGTCTCTGGAAAAGGCAAGCATCTATTGAAGATCGTGGCTGGCAAACACCTCTATCTTACTAATTACAAGGATGTTCCTCAGGAACCTACCAGTTTCTGCATGTTTCTTAGAAAGCAATTGGGAAATTCGCGCCTGAGAACAATCGAACAGTTGGGAGAGGAGCGTATTGTCAAGCTGGCTTTTCAAGGTGCTGATGATAAAATCCTTTACATCGAGCTGTTTGGCAAAGGCAATATCATATTGTGCGATTCCCGGGATGTGATCCTTGGAGTCGAGCAGATGCAGAAATGGAAGGACAGGATATTGAAGAAAAGTGAAAAGTACAAATATCCGAAAAAAGCATTCCTTTTTTCAAAAGTATCAAAGAAAATGATCCTGGAGATCGCAGAAAAGAATATTGAAAGTATTGTCAAGGCATTGGCTACATCTCTTGGGTTAGGCGGGGTATATGCAGAGGAAGTTTGCTTGCTGGCAAAGATTGACAAGAAGACTAAATGCAAGGATATTAGTGACAAAGAAGCAAAAACTATTGCGTCTGCTGTGAAAGATATCGTCTCAAAAGAGCTCGATTCAATAGGAATATATGAAGAAGGTGTGCTTGTAGATGCAACACCATTCCATCTTGAACTGAACAAGGACAAAGAAGAAAAGAAGAGCAAATCATACTGCATGCTATTAGATAAGATATTCACAGATATTACTGTTAAATCAAAAGAAAGGGAAGGGACAAAGAAATATGAACAGAAGATTGCAAAGATAAAGAAGATCATTTCTGTGCAGGAGAAAAGAATCTCTGAACTAAAACAAGAGTATGAGATGAACACAGAAAAAGGCAACAAGCTTTACGAGAATTACCAGCTTATTGATTCTATCTTAAAACAGTTGAACAAAGTATGGAAAGAAAAGAAGTTCGAAGAGATCAAAGAAAAACTAAAGAAGCATAAGACAATCAAGAGGATCAAAAGAAAAGGAGAAATTACTGTTGAATTAAAATGAATCTAAAAAAGAGGCATGAATTCTTAGGGGGGAAATTTGTAAGATTACAATTGCCCAACACTATCAGGATCAATACATTAAAGCTCGACGAGAAAAAGATAATCCAAAGATTGAAGGAAAGAAAAATCAAACTGAAAAAAGTTTCCTATTTAGACCATGGTTATATCGCAGAAGCAAAGTTCTCTGTTGGTTCGACACAGGAATATCTTCAGGGCTATTATTATCTTCAACAGAAAGCACCCCAGCTGCCAGCCCAGATATTAAATCCAGAAGCAGGCGATCTTGCGATTGATATGTGCGCGAGTCCTGGCGGAAAGACAACACAGATTGCGCAGCTGATGAAGAACAAAGGAAAGATAATTGCTCTAGATATTGGAAAACGGACTGAAAAGCTTGCGCAGAACATCGAAAGAATGGGCGCTTCTAATGTCATGGTCTATAAAAGAGATGCCCGTTTCTTTGAACTGCCAGATAAATCAAAGGCAGACAAGATCTTGCTCGATGCTCCATGCTCTGGAAATTTTGTGATTGAAAAGGATTGGTACAAAAAGAGGACTGTAGATGATGTCAAAGCTTGTGCGCGTACGCAGAAAGAACTACTGACTGCAGCAATAGACAATCTGAAGAAAGGAGGGATATTAGTTTACAGCACATGCTCTCTAGAACCAGAAGAAAATGAACTTATCATTGACTGGGCTCTTTCTGAATTTAAGGTTTCTCTGGAAAAAATCAATCTAAACATTGGAGATCCTGGATTGATAGAATTTGAAGGAGAAAAATTGAATCCAGAAATCAAGAAATGCGAACGTTTTTGGCCTCATAAAACAGGAACACAAGGTTTCTTTATCGCGAAGATAAAAAAGAAATAGAAAATCTATTTTCTTAATACAAATATCATGTCACTTCCTATTTTTGGAAACCAGTCTCCCAAGCGAATCGCTATCTCTTTCAAAAATTTAGGAGCAAATCTTGATCTCATTGGAAAAGTGACATTGGAAGTTACAATCGAGATGATATTTAATTTATACTCCTTAAGCTGCTGTTTCAGTATCGGGACTGTATAAGCTCTGATGTGACCTGCTCCGCCAGGTATGCGATATTCAGGGACAAAATTCGGATATTTTCCAAACAATATCCTAACACGGTTTGTCAGAGAAACCAGGTTTGGGGTTGTCAAGATTAAGATCCCTCCTTTTCTTAATACTCTTTTCAGTTCTGAAATGAAAAAGTCAGTGTCATACAGATGCTCGATTACTTCAGATGCCAGAACTAGATCAAAAGACCCGTCGGGATACGGTATGGCTTTCTCAAGATTATGCACTTTAGCCTTGACACCCCTATTATTGGCTGATTTAACTGCATTTTTAGAGATATCAATACCATGCGTCTCAAATCCAAAGTCTTTTTTTAATTTTGCAGAAAAAGAACCATCAGCACATGCGACATCTAAGGTTTTTTGAAATCTATATTTTCTATTTAATCTTCTAATGATCCTATAGATCTTAAAGATGTAGTATTTATGCTTGTCAAACGCACGATATTCTGAATATCTTTTATCCTGGTCAGTCTCAGCATTGATAGCTTTCTTCATATGTTCAGCAAAAAATATCCAATTAATAAATATATTCATTAGAAAATAAAGGTGGACAGTTTTCCTAGTTTCCCGCATATAAATGCAGTACAGCTAAAAACGGTAACCTGCTTAACTTCCGAGTTCGAAATGGGATCGGGTGAACCAGGTCCCTATGACCGTCCATATCGAGATATCTAAGAGGTATTTATAAAGGTTTTGGATATAAACCTAATGGCCAATACAATTCTTACATAACGGGATCTTATCCTTTTGCCCTGTCAGAAGGCATCTTATCATCTTTTTTCTTATCGGAGATCTATAGATTGAATAAAGATCCTGTTCTGAAAGATTCCCAACAACCCCTTTAGAATTTAAGTCTGCACAGCAAACAGTCACATCCCCATTAGGTAATATGACCAAACTATGCATTAGGAAGTAACAACCATAGTATTTATACCTCATCTTTCGAAATTTATCAGAAATATCCAATTTCTGTTCTCCATTAAAATCATGAGGATATCTCAGTTCATAAGTATCAACCAGGTTGAGTAAATTTCTAAATTCTTCTGACATCCAGCTTGTATTGAGTTTTTTTTCATAATCAATTATGCAGATTATATCTGTTTTTGTTCTACCATGGCTCATTTCCTGAAAATTAGAAATATTTTTGAAGATCATATCCCATTTTGCGCCCCTGCGGATTTCTTCGAATGTTTCTCGTGAACCTCCATCGATACTGAATCTCATTACATCTATAACATTTAGATTGAGTATATCCCTTGCGATTTTTTTATCCAAAAGCACTCCATTAGTCAATAAAACTATTTTTGGGAAATATACCCTTTTATTATGTGCAATCTCTTTGTATTCTTTTATTATTTTCAGCATCCCAATCAGATTAGGGTGAAGTAAAATTTCTCCGCCATTCCATAAATAAAGAAATTCAACTTTTCTAAATCGATTATCAGAGATAAGATTATTTAAAAATTTATGAAGTAAACCCTCACTCATAATCTCTTTTTTTTTTGAATGATCCAATGTACACCATTTACATCTCAGATTACAGAAACTAACAAATTCTAAATTGATTTCTTTAATACCAGAAGGAGTAAATATTTTAGATGAACGATGTAAGAATTCTAAAGATTTTTTTAAAGTAGAGCCTCTGGGGATTTTCTTATTGATTAGATCTCTGACTCTCTTTCGCATTTTTGTATATGCCTTGATGGAATTTATAAATCTTTTGATATATAATTTAATAATCTTTATAAATAATGTCTTATTGAAAGGAAATAATGTCTAACTATACAAAACGTGCAATAAAAGGGAGCATGATTGTTCTAATAATGAATCTTCTAGCAGCTGTTGTGGCATATGCTACCCGGATGATTCTTGCTCGTAGCCTCACAGTGACTGAATTTGGATTATTCTATGCAGTGTTCTCTCTTCTTGGATTTTTGCTGGTCTTCAAAGACCTGGGGATGAGCCAGGCAATGCTTCGTTTTATTCCGCGACTAGAAGTCAGGAAGAAACGAAGTGATATCAAAACATACATAACAACTGCATCTGCTGTCCAGTTAATTTCTTCTGGCGCCATAGCTATTGTTTTGATACTTATTTCTGGATTTCTTGCTGAAAATTATTTTCATAATTCAAAAGCAAAATGGGTCCTTATTATTCTTGCAATTGGATACTGGATTTCATCACTCGATAATCTATTAGGAATAATCTTTCAAGGATTCCAAAGATTTTTCATTTACACCTTACACAATCTGATAAGAAACATCATAATTCTTTCAATGATTATTATATTCTTATTCCTGGGCTATAATGTGCTTGCACCAAGTCTGGCAAATCTTTTTGTCTTTTTCATCACTATACTTATTTTTGGGTTTGTATTTGTAAAATATGTCTTCAAAGACTATTTCAAGCATAAGTTTAAGGTTTCTTCAAAATCCTTTAAACACTTGATGTGGTTTGGAATACCAAGCACCTTCATGGTCCTAGGACAATCTCTTATATTGTATACAGATTCTGTGACAATTACTTACTTTATAGATTTGAATGCTGTTGCATTATATAACGTAGCCATTCCTATTGCAACATTAATATTATATGTTGCACATTCATTGGGAGCGGTTTTATTTCCCTTCAGTTCCGAATTATGGGCGAAAAAACAGATTCAGACACTGAGGCATGGAATTAAACTAATCCACAAATATGTTCTGGCAATAATCATTCCACTGGCTTTGACTGTTTTTGTCTTCCCAGAAATTGTCATAAATATCTTCTTCGGGCAAAATTATATAGGAGCTGCACCAGCCTTGCAAATCCTCTCTATTGGGATTATCATCTATACAATTGCTCATCTTAACATCTGCATGCTGCTTGCGATCGGAAAACCAAGGACAAATATGTGGATCATACTGAGTGCTGCGATCTTAAATCTAATTTTAAACATAATCCTTATTCAATTCTTTGGAATTATTGGAGCTGCACTGGCAACCAGCATATGCTATCTGATAATTTTTATCTTATCTAACGCATATCTCAATAAATTAGTACAGGTCAAGTTTGATATAAAGAATATAATCAAGTTCTTTTTCGCTGGTGTTATTTTTGTCCTTATAATCGATGCAATAAAGAGATATTTGGTTCTTCATTATCTGATCGAATTGAGCATATGCATTATAATTGGATTAATTGTTTATTGCTTAATTATATTTATCCTTAAAGCAGTGAGTATGCATGAAATTTTGGATATGAAGAAGAAATTTTTCAAGAAGTGATCTTATACCAGCTGTCTTTTCTTTAATTTTATTTTCGAAACTTTCAACCATACAACAAGATTATATACTGATGAGGATAGTGCAATCCGCCATTTATGATATCTACCCAGATCCAATCCAAAATATAATCCAAACCAAATAAATGCTTTGAAAAAATAAGGTATTGCTCCTCTTTTTGCTATGTTCTTATCACATAAGTATTTCGAATGTGCGTCAGACCATGTTTTGATCTTTCGTGTCATATATTTCCAAGTAAAACAATCTTGGGGTTGTATATGAACTAATTCGTAATCTACATTTAGAACCTTGCCATTCAGTTTAACACCTTCATGAGGGATTCCCAAAAATGGTTTTAGTTCATCCTTTCTAAAGAAACATAATTTTGGTTCATAAAGATGCTTGCCTTTATAGCAATAAGTATCCCATTTGCACCCATATCCGACAATGCCCTCCTTGTTATCAGCCATTTTCCTTAAATTTGCTCTTAATTCAGGAGAAAGATGTTCATCAGGATCGATCTGCAAGATCCAATCACCAGTAGCTGCTGCAAATGAAAAACCTCTATGAGGTTCAGCATTCCCAATGCGCTCTCTTTCATAGATTTTAGCACCATATTCCCTGGCAATGTTCAAGGTATTATCCTGGCATTTTCCATCATGGACAAGAATAATTTCGTCTACTACATCTTTGAAGCTCTCGATACTGTTTCGGATAAATTTCTCTTCATGATAGACTGCGAGACATGCTGAAATTTTTGGCTTCATTTTAATTCAAAAATAAATGTTGTATTTATATATGTTTCGTTTAAATAGGTGAACACAAGATATTTATAATCAAAGCAATTCCGCTGCAAAAGGTGATGCAAAATGAAAGGAGTGATATTAGCTGGGGGAACTGCTACGAGGCTAGCCCCTTGTACAGATGTTACAAATAAACATCTTTTACCTGTTTATAACAAACCAATGATCTATTTTCCACTGGAGACTTTGATCAGCGGCGGGATCAGAGATATTATGATTGTCTCTGGAAAAGATCATGCTGGAGATTTTGCAAAACTGCTGGCTTCTGGACAAGAGTTCGGCGTGAACTTGAGCTATAGAGTGCAGGAAGAAGCAGGAGGGATTGCGCAAGCACTATCCTTAGCTGGAGACTTTGCTGATGACGATGGCATTACTGTCATTCTTGGAGATAACATCTTTGAAGATGAGATACGTCTACACGTTCAAGCATTCAAAATACAAGGTGACGGAGCAAGGATCTTCCTAAAAGAAGTTAATATGGAGTCTGCACGCCGTTTTGGGATTGCAGTTGTGGAAGGGGATAGAGTAACTTATGTCGAGGAAAAACCAGAAAATCCTAAATCAAACCTTGCAATGACTGGATTGTACATGTTTGATAAAAATATCTTTCATTTTATCAAAGATCTTAAACCTTCTGAGAGAGGAGAATTTGAGATCACAGATGCTATCGACATTTATTGCCAAGCAGGAACTTTAGGGTACAACATGATCCAGGGCTTCTGGTCAGATGCAGGGACATTTGAAAGTCTTTACAGGGCATCTACATTGGTAAAAGAAAAAAAATCAAAGTAATTCTTTTATTTTTTCTGCTATCATTATCGCATCTTCATCTGCTAGAAGAGGATAAATTGGTAGTGTGATGATTTCTCTGACTACTTTCTCTGTTACTGGTAACGAAGATATTTCCCCCCTGTCTCGCATAGCTCTTTGTTGATGACAAGCAATTGGATAGTGAATTCCGCAGAAAACATTGTATTTTTTCATTCCTTCAATAATACTGTCTCTTTTATCTGCATCAACCTGGATAACATAAAGATGATATACATGCCGGCAACCTTCTCTTTCAACAGGCAACCTTACTGGTGCGTTTCTCAGGCATCGGTTGTATATTTCTGCGATCTCCCTTCTTCTTTGAGTGAATTCATCAAGCAATTTTAATTGTTCAATGCCGATAGCGCTTGGGATCTCGCCCAGACGATAATTATGCCCCAATATGACATGATTATTGACTCCATCTTCGCCATGGTTCATCAGCAATCTAGATCTTTTAGCAACTTCTTTACTATTTGTGATTATCATACCACCATCCCCGCAAACAGTCATGTTCTTCGACGGATAAAAACTAAAACAACCTGCAACTCCAATAGTTCCAACCTTCCTGCCATTGTATTCTGCGTTATGTGCCTGGCAGCAATCTTCTAACAAGGAAATACTATGCTCTCTACAGATATCAAGCAAACCTATCAGATCTGCAGGATGTCCATAAATATGAACAGGAAGTACTGCCTTGGTTTTTTCAGTGATCTTTTTCCGAACTTCAAATGGTGATAATGTATAAGTGTCTGGATCAATATCACCAAATACAGGAACTGCACCAATCCTAAGAATCGGTTCTATTGTCGGAAAAGCTGTATGGGAAGTGACAATCACTTCATCCCCTTCTCCAATACCTATTGCCTCTAATGCGACTTCAAGCGCAGTTGTACCATTGCTGATCGCAATCGCATGTTTGGAACCCATATGTTTTGCAAATCGAGCTTCAAACTCCCTGACTTTCTCTCCGTAAATAAATCTGCCAGAATCAAAGACTGCTTCTACAGCTTTTCTCATCGCGTCATTGATAGTGACTTTAGATGTATATATGTTTTCTCTACTCATTTCTAATCGCCTTGAACAATTCTATTGTCGCTTCAATCTCTGTGAAAAGATATGATGTTGGAGTATAACCTAATGCTCTTACTTTCTGATCAGAGACTTCGTAAGATTTCTGATTTAAGATTGGAGCAGGAGTCAGTTTAACTTCAAGACCTGGAATGAATTCTTTAATTGTATCAATCATATTCCTAACAGTATAATTTTCTGTTAGTACACAATATAGCTCTCCTGGTTTTCCGTTTTGCTCAAGAAATGCAAAAGCACGCAGACAGTCTTTTAAACCAAGATAAGGTCTTTTATGATCAAGTGCATTGTCCCAAACTGTCAATGGTTTTCCCATACAAGCAAGATAAGTAAATTTATTTACAGCAGTGTGAAATCTCATTCCAACACTGGTACCAAAAATAGTTCCCATTCTTAGAACTGTAGTGTCCAAGCCATTTTGACCTGCAGCCTGGACAGCTTGTTCAGCTTTTAATTTTGATTCTGCGTACGGACTCTGCGGTCGCAGATCTGTAGTAGTTTCATCGACAACTCCTTCTGCTTCTCCAAAGACACTTGTTGTTGATGGCAATAAAAATTTTCTAACACCTGCTTTTGTAGCAGCCTCTAAAACATTCAGGGTTCCTTGGTAGTTTACTCTATCTGTCCCCTCAGGATCCTTGATCGTGCTAGGAGCATCAGTGATTGCTGCCAGATGTATGACAACATCAATATCCTCCATGGCTTTTGCTACTTCTTCTGGATTAGTGATATCTCCTTCCTGGAATTGATAAATTTTCTCAGTTGATAAATTGAATAAAGAACAATATCTTTGTGTCAAAAAATTATCAAGGATTCGAATTGTTTCAATATCTTCTCTTTTTGCAAGTTCGCGGATCATCTGAGAGCCAATATGGCCCAAGCCGCCTGTTATTAGTAAATTAGTCATTTTTCTTCAACCTCCATCCAGGAAATCTGGCCATTGTATATATAAACTTATTGTTTTGCTTTTAAAAATAATCCTCAAACCGCTCTCTATAAAATTTCACTGTTTCTCTAATTCCATCTTCAACTGAAGTCCTTGGAACCCATTCTAACGCTTCTCTTACTTTGCTGAAATCTATAACAATATCCCCAACCTCAATTTTCTTTCTGTCCTCTGGCCATGGAACCATCTTAACTCTTCCAGTTCCAGTAATCTTAACAATCTTTTCTGAGAGATCACGAAGGCTTATTCCTTCGCCAGAACCAAGCAAGAATACTTTGCCAATTGCTTCTTCTCTCTGGCCAGCAAGAATCATTGCATCAACAACATCTTGCACATAATTTATATCTCTAAGTTGTGTTCCTGGTTCGAAGACTGTAAGATCTTCATCCTGGATCGCCTTTCCAATCAGCCAGTTAACAACATTGTACCCGGGATTATTCATCTGGGCCCTTGAACCATAGGTATTTGTTAATCTTAGTGAAGTTGTAGCCAAGCCATGAATTCGATGATAAATTATATGATAAAGTTCTGATGCTAATTTGTTTGTACTATAGACATCTGTTGGATTATCCAAGCATTCTTCTGAAATCGGAAGCTTTGTTGTTGCACCAAATTGGCTTCGTGTCCCAGTGTAGACTATCTTTGCTGTAGGATTATACTTTCTGCAGCATTCCAAAATCCTGATATGTCCTCTGCAATTTATATCTATATCTAAAAATGGATCTTCCATGGAAAGTACATGACTTACTTGTGCTGCACAGCTGAAAATTATTTGTTTTTCTCTAATAACCTTTTCTAACTCGCCCATATCTCGTATATCTCCTTTAATGAACTTTACCCTGTCCTTAATTTCTTTTATATTTGCAATATTTGCACCAGTATTTTTCATCATATTATCAAATATAGTGACATCTGCTCCAAGAGAAACTAAAGTATGAGCGAGACAGCTGCCTATTGCGCCCATTCCTCCAAGAACTAATACTTCTTCCCTATCCATACGCTTTAACTTATATTCATTCATGTAGGTAATCACCATATCTATTCCCGTAAAATCTGATAGTTTTCCTCAAACCTTCTTCAAAACTAATTCTTGGCTCCCAGCCAAGAACAGTACATATTTTACTGTTGTCAACAAGGGTATCTCCGACATCGATTTGTTTATGCCCTTCAGGAAATTCGACAATCTCAAAGGTGCCTTTTTTCTGCATTACTTCTTCCATTGCTTTGATGACTTCACGCACCATATCAACAAAATATATTCTTCTGTTTGACCCCACTAGAAAAAATTCACCATTTGCAGAGTCGTTCTGCGATGCTAACAGAAGAGCATCAACAACATTTCCAATATAATTATAATCTCTGATAAATCTTCCCCCACCGTAAACTTTTATTTTTTCATCTTTCATTATTCTACCTATAAAATAATTTGTGATTCCAAATCTTGGACTATCCAAACGTTGCCTGTCTCCAAATAAAGTTGCAAACCGTAATGATACTGTGTAAAGTCCATGAACACGATGATAGATTTGCAAATATTTTTCGCAGATAACCTTATTAGCTTCATAGATGCTTAAAGGATCATCCTTCATATTTTCGTTAATTGGCAGTTTTTTTGCTATTCCAAGTTGTGTAACTGTTCCAGCGAAAATTATCTTTGCAGAAGGATTATATCTTCTGCAAGCTTCCAAAACATTCACTGTCCCGACTAAGTTCGATTCAATATCTCCAATCGGATCTTCCATTGAGGTAATATTGCTGGTCTGGCCAGCAAGATGAAAAACTATATCTTTATCAAGAACAGCTTTTTCTATATCACTATATTCTGCAACATCTCCCTGAACAATTGTAACTTTATCTTCAACTCCTTGGATATTATGGATATTCCTCTTAGAACGATCAAATAAAGTGACATCTGCTCCTAATTCAAGACATCTTACTGCAAGATTGCTGCCAACAAAACCTAAGCCTCCTGTGATAAGAATCTTTTCCCCTTCCATAGAATTTATTGTAAACACCACTCTCAAACAAAGCTTCCAGAATCGTATTAATAAGCTTTTCGTTGATAAAAAAAGAGTTTATAAGTGTTTAAAAATAAGAATAGTAAGGTATTTAAATTCATTAAAATTTCAAGCTGTATCTTATGGCAGACTGTAAAATATGTAATGGGGAACTTGAGACATTTTTATCGCTAGGAAATCAACCGATTGCAAATGCTTTCTTAAGAGAAGAAGATCTTGATAAACCCGAGTTTATGTTCCATTTAGCAGCAGGATTCTGCGGAAACTGCAAAATGACCCAGCTCGTTGACACTGTGCCGAGAGAGGCGCTTTTCAATGAAAATTATGCTTATTTCTCTTCTGTTTCAAGGACAATGGAAGTTCATTTTGAGAAATTTGCAAGAGAATTAACAGCAGAATTTCTGGGAAAAGATCACGAGCTTGTTGTCGAACTTGGGTGCAATGACGGAATCATGCTGAAATATTTTGATAGTGAGAAAATAAGATTACTTGGTATTGAACCTTCTGCAAATGTTGCTGCAGCAGCAGGAGAAAAAGGGCTTGACATAATGGTTGAATTTTTTGATAGCTCGTTTGCACAACAAATTGCTAGGAGCAAAGGAAAAGCTAAAATTATATACGGTGCAAATGTCACGTGCCATATCGAGGCTCTGCACGAAGTTGCAGAAGGAGTTTCTGCGTTGCTGGACGATAAAGGTGTCTATGTCTTTGAAGATCCATATCTTGTTGATATTATGGACCAAAATGCTTATGACCAGATATATGATGAGCATGTCTGGTATTTCTCAGTCACATCTCTTCAGAATTTCTTCAAAATGCACGATCTGGAAATATTCGACGCAAGAAGACAGCCTACTCATGGAGGTTCGATGAGGTATTTTGTCTGCAAACCTGGTGCGCATCCAATCCACGAGAAAGTTGGGCTTGCATTAGCAAATGAAAAAGTTAGAGGTCTTGATTCAATCGAAGCTTATAGAGGATTTGCCAAAAATGTTGAAAGATCAAGGGAACTTTTAGTTGCAATGGTGCAGGGATTGGAAGCCCAAGGAAAAAGAATCACAGGATATGCCGCGTCTTCAAAAGGGACTGTTGTACTGAACTACTGCGGAATCGGACCAGAACATCTAGATTATATCTCTGACAGTACGCCGACAAAACAAGGCCTGTTCAATCCAGGAATGCATATTCCTATTGTTTCTCCAGACAGATTTCATGAGGATCCGCCAGATTATGCATTACTATTAGCATGGAATTATGCTGAAGAGATTAAGAAAAATGAAGAAGCAACTGGCGTGCCATTTATTGTCCATATCCCGTTTGTGAGAGTAATATGAATCTTGACGATATTGAAGTCAAAGAATTAACAATATGGAAAGATGAGCGAGGTTTTCTTTTCGAAGGATTGCGGGCAGATGATCCATTATATGGCGGTGTTTTCGGACAGTGCCTGGTTTCTGTTGTGAACCCAGGAGTCATAAAAGGCCTGCATCTGCATCACCAGCAGACAGATTTTACTCTTTGTGCAAGAGGAAGAGTTTTGTATGTTGCTACTGATGGTGAGAATGTTCGAAAATTTCTTCTCGACACAGAACGTCCAAGACTGATAAAAGTGCCTCCTGGAATCTGGCACGGATATCAAGCTCGAGGAGGAGAAGCAATGCTCATCCATATCATGGATAAAACTTATGATCCAAATGATACAGAAGCAAAAGATCCTTTTGAATTTGGAAGATTATGGAATCTAGAAGGAGCAGATACAGAGGAAAGAGATCCTCAAGAACTAGGGCACTGGAACACAGAGGGTGCTGAATAATTATTTCTTTCTGAAAAAGCCTAACACTGATTTGAGAAAGTATCCTTCGCCAGCTATTGAGAAAATAACTTTATCATTGACTTTCCTTCTTTTCTGTGTTTTCTTTCGTTTTCCCATGACAAATGAAAAGTGCTGAAGAATCCACAGATAAGCTTTTAATCTTCCCATGAACATTCTTGGATTTCTTCTCAGCAGGTCTCGTGCCAATGCAAACAGTCTCATGCCAACAACATAAGGACTGTAAAGAATAATGCTTCTTATGGAACATATCTTGAAAAAAGTTAGAAGAAGATTCCTTTCAGTGAGATGCATTAATTTTATCTGCGATAAATATTTTCGTGTTGTCTCAGATGGTGGTTTGTTGAGCATTATCGCATCTGGACAGGAATATAGCTTAAATCCCTGCAATCTGATCCTCAGGCTGAGATCGAAATCTTCAGCATACAAGAAAAAATCAGTGTCAAAGACATACTTCAGCTCTTTGGACACATCTCGATGCATAAATATGAACCCGGCCATAGCAACTTCTCTCAGTTTTTTCTCCACATGCTCTGGCTCGACAAAAACAGAATAAAAACTTTTTGATATTTTGGAATAGCTCGATAGTTTCTGCTTTCCAGTATCATAATCATACAAAATTGGAGTCAGAAGAGCCTTCTTTCCCAGCTTCTTGCCTGTATTATAAAGACGTTCAAGGCAATATTTGTCAAGCTTCATGTCAGAATCAGTGTATAACAGATATTCACCTTTTGCAATAGCTAAAGCGTCATTATGGGCTCCTGAGCCGATGTTTACATTTCGGGCAATTATTCTAACTTGGGGATAATTCTTGCGCAGAAACTCGACAGTTCTATCAGAAGAAGCATTATCTACAATAATAACCTCGATCTCATCTTTTTTTAGAGAGGATTTGTAGATTGAATCTATAAACGGCCCAAAAAGCTCTTTACTATTATATGAAAGACCTACAACAGATACTTTTACTCCTGACATTTGAGGCAAGGAATGAGTTCATTATATGAATCTTTTCCTTTTAATAATAAACTATTTAAATACCCCAAATCTCCTTATAAATATGGATATATGCCAAGTATGCGGAAGCAAGGAAAGCAAGCCATTTCTAAAGGTGATGGATCACGCCAAAGAAGCAACTTTTATGTTAAGAAAATGTGATAAATGTGGCCTCATATTTTTGCATCCAATCCCGACAAAAAAAGAACTAGAAAGATACTATACAAACGAATACTATCAAAGACCTGCGAAAGGTATTGTAGGATTTTTAGAGAAAAGTTTATTTGATGCAATTCATAGTAAGCATCTGAAGCATATTAAAAATTATATCAAAAGAGGAAAACTGTTGGATATTGGCTGCGGAAATGGATATTTTCTGAATTTTGCAAAAAAGAAAGGTCTAGATACATTAGGTCTCGAGATGTCAACTCAAGCTTCAGTATTTGCAAGAAAAAGAGGACTTGAGATCATAAACAAAGATATCACGCAGATCCAGATACCTAAAAACAGTCTTGACTGCATAACAATGTTTCAGGTTTTAGAGCATATGACTTCACTGGATACAACATTCAAGAAGATTGATACTTGGTTGAAGAAAGACGGCATCTTTCTTATTGAAATTCCAAACTTAGATAGTCTCCAGTTCTCAATACTAAAACAGAACTGGATCCATTTAGATGTTCCTCGACATATATTTCATTTCAAGAGAAAAGCGTTCAGACAATTGGTAAACAAAAACGGATTTAAGATTGTTGATGAATATTCTGTCCCATTCTCTCACCACGCTGTAGGGGGATGGTTGAATACAATAAGCCAGATATTCAGGAAAAAGCAAGTGAAAAAAGAAAAACTTTCTAAGGCTGCACCTTCTGGATTTAATATCAAATATTTTATTCTGTTAGTAGTTTCGCATTGCGTGCGGATATTTCCTTCTGTGTTCAATGTAAGACCAGCAACAAAGGCATATATCTTAAAGAAAAGATGAAAAAAACAAGCATTATCATTGCAAATTGGAATGGCAAACATATAATCAAGACTTGCCTTAAGTCTATATACAATCAGTCATTAAAGAATTTTGAAATTATTGTTTCTGACAATGGATCCACAGATGGATCTGTAGAATATATAAAAAAGATTTTTCCTAAGGTCAAACTGATCGAGAACAAAGAGAATTTAGGCTTTGCAGAAGGAAATAACGTGGCTATCAAGAAAGCCAAAGGAAAATATATCCTCACATTAAACAATGACGCCCGTCTTCAAAAAAACAGCCTTAAAGAGTTAGTCAAAGTGATGGAATCAGATAATAAGATCGGGATGGTTGCTCCAAAGATGTTTCTGGGCGAAACAAAGAACATCGATACTTTGGGCTTGATCATGTTCAAATCTCTTCTTCCCTGGGACTGTAAATCAGAGTCAAAAGTAAAGGATATTATCTGCGCATGTTCTGGTGCTGCGCTCTATCGTAAGAAAGCACTTGATGATATAAAAATTGCAGGAGAATATTTTGATCCGGATTTCTATCTATATACTGAAGATTTTGATCTCGGACTGCGATTGAGATTGCGGGGATGGAAATATGCATTCGCTCCAAAAGCAACAGTAAATCACTTGCACTCTGCGACTGCAAAAAAGATTCCTGACAAGGTTATTTTTTACACGCATAGAAATGTGATCTGGTCTATTGCCAAAAATGTCCCAAGCAATATTATCTTAAGAAGTCTAGGGTTAATCTTATTAGGACAATTTGGCAGTTTACTAAAATATTCTATACTGGGAAGGCCTGGATTGATAATCAGTTCGAAATTCTCTGCCTTAAGAGGGCTTCCAAAAATGCTTCTGAAAAGAAGAAAAATTATGAAGAGAAAGAAGATTTCTGACAGTGAGTTCAATAAACTGCTTTATACGAAAACTTTCAGATTTTGAGTATTTAAATAATTGCACAAAGTTTTAAATAATGCTTTATTTGCAGATGTGCTATGTCCAATAAGAATTCAACTCTGATAAAATATAGTATACTTGCATTATTTATCATCTTTGTTCTACTGCGTCTATTTGTTGATTCACCTATTGATTACATCAGTGGAGATGATGCAAAATTTCTAGGGCTAGCTAAAAACTTTCCAAACCATACTCTTCATGGAGATTTTCTGTATCTTGCACATGGACCGATCTTCCCGTACGCAATTAAATTTTTCAATTTATTTGTTGAAGATCATATTGCTGGGTTCTTTGTAGCATTCACAAGCAGTTTGATTATATTTCTCTTCATCATCCTTTTATTCAGATTATTCAACAAGGATTGGAATTGGATATTTTACTCATTATTAATATATTCTTTATCGGTATTCAATATCACCCTTTCTCATGCGGTCTTAAAGGAGACTTTTTTCATGGTGCTGGCGTTAGCGTCAATCTATTTTTATTTGAGGGCAATAAAAATCTCATCAAGAAATCTCTGGCTTGCAAGCCTATTTGGCATATTGACGAGCATGATCTCTGATCATGTTATTTTTATCATTGCCATCCTTGTCTTAACTTTTATCATCTTCGCGTTCAAGCAGAAAATAACTGTTGGACAAAAAATTAAATTGATTGTCCCGATAGTCCTGACTATTATTTCCTACACTGCCTGGTTATTTGTAAGAATATATGTGTATACACATCATACATTTCATCCTTCCGGGGGGGACGGTCTATTTGAATATGTCAGAAATTTTGGATGGAAACAGATAATCGCTCCTTTTTCATTCCCAGAAACCCTTAACTTTCATAGCATTGGCTTAAATCTGCATATAGAAGAAAGTATTTCAGCACTGGCTTATGTCATTGATATCTTTCCATTTTCAATACCATTAGCCTTAAGAGCAGATACTGTTCATATCCTGCTTCAAACAAAATATCTTCTCTTCATCTTTCTTATCTACTTTCCGCTTGTAATCCTTATTGCTATACCAATTTTATACTCTCTTTACATCTTGCTAAAGAAGAAAACTATTTTTGATAATGTGAATCTGTATTTTATCTTGTTTCTGTTGATTGCTATATTTCCTGTTTTTAATCTCGCAGCGACAAGATATGGTGTTCTTGCAATAGTTCCAATCAGTTATTTTTTTGCCACTTCAGTATCATTTATCTTGAAGATTTTTCCAAGATTAGAGAAAATTATCCCGATCATAATCCTGATCGTTTTGCTAATTTCAACTACACTCTATGTGAGCAATAATCCTATCTTGTTTTTCGAACAGGAGAAACTCGTTGAAACACAATCTGTTGCAGACTTTATCGAAACTCTCCCAGATGGAGCGGTGATGGCACAGATGGGATATTCACTTGAACTTGCTTATCTGCTTGATCAACCAGCATATGCATTGCCGTTTGATACAAATAGGTTAGAAATATTAATCCAGATGTTTGATATCAAGTATCTTGTTTACGGACAAAAATACTGGGCTCCAGTATCTGAAGGAGAGACAGAATGGGTTTTGAATTACGAGACTATCAAACATATCCAAGCTCATCCCGAGAGATTCAAGTTGTTAAAAATCATAAAAGAATATGATCCTGATAATAAGATTGTAGACGAATTATATGTATATTCTTTAAAAGAATCTTAATTTCATAAAACACAAAAGTATTTAAATACCCCTATTTATCTTCATAATAAAATGAAAAGAGAAAAAGTTACTTTATGCATTCCATGCTATCAAGAAGAGAAGACAATCGCAGAACTAATCGAAAGAGGAAAACCATACTGCAATCATGTTCTTGTCGTAGCCTCAAAAAAATCCAAAGATCGGACAGCTGAGATTGCAGCCAAATCTGGCGCAGAAGTTATTTACGATCATGGGAAAGGGAAAGGAGAGGCCTTGAGATGCGGCATAAGTCATGTAAAGGAAGGGATCATTGTATTCATGGATGCTGACGGTTCTCATATTCCTGAAGATATTCCGAAATTAGTAGAACCAATCCAGGAAGGAAAATCTGATCTTGTTATTGCTTCCAGGATGAGAGGCGGATCCGAAGAGATGTACGGAACAGTCGGACCTATTTTCAGACTGTTCGCTGGAGCGTTGATCACTTTAATCATAAACTTGAGGTTTGGCACAAACCTGTCAGAAAGCCAGAATGGTTTCAGGGCATTAAGGGTTGATATGGCCAAAAAACTTAATCTGCAAGCAAATATTTTTGATATTGAAACTGAAATATTGATGAAAGCATTAAAAAAGAAATACAAAGTCTCAGATACTCCTAGTCGGGAACTGGAAAGGCGACACGGAGAATCCGGCATCAATGTGATCACAATGGGCTGGGTATGGGGATGGCGTATTTTGAAGAATTGGTTTTAACGAAAATGAAAGTACTATGCTTAAACCCCGGACCGTTAAAAGAAAAGGCAAAACAAAACGATCTACTAGTTAAAGAAGGAAGGTGCATGGAACGCAGTGGTGCATGGGCTAATCTCAGGATGCCTATAACTCTTGCTTATATCTCTAATATTCTGAAGAAAGAAGGGCACGAAGTGAAATTAATTGATGATGTTGCTATGCAATACCTAAGAAAAGGTACTGATATGAATAAATTATTAGACGATTTTAAGCCCGATTTTGCAGTTCTTAACACTGCTATGCAGAGTGCTTTTGCTGAAGACATGGATAATGCACGATTGATAAAAGACAAATCTCCAAATGCAACAATCGCATATATCGGAGTTGCACCAAGTCTGCTTGGAAAAGAAATTGTTCAGCAGGGTCCTGTTGACATCGCGATCAGACGAGAGCCAGAAGGAATAATTGCTGAATTGGCTAAAAAAATTGAGAATGGTGAAGACCTAAAAGATGTCAAAGGCATCACTTATATCAAAGATAGAGGGGTTATGATCAATCCAGATAGTGATATTTTGGTTGACATGGATAAACTTCCTTATCCAGATTACGAAAATCTTCCTTTGGACGCTTACAGAACACCAGTGGATAAAGAAATGCAGGTTTTGATTGAATCATCACGAGGGTGTCCACATAGATGCATATACTGCACAGGCGCTTCGTACTATGGCCAGAAGTTCAGAGCACGCGATCCTAAGCATATTGTTGCTGAGATTGAGCATGTTCTAAAACTGGGCGTGAGAAGAGTCATCTTCTGGGCTGATACATTCACATTAAACAAGAATTTTGTCATGGAACTATGCGATTTGATGATCCAGAAAGGAGTTAACAAGAAGTTCAAGTGGATAGTAAACAGCAGAGTAAACACAGTGGATCTCGAGATGCTTAAGAAGATGGATGAAGCAGGATGTATGCTCATGGGTTTTGGAGTAGAAAATGGAAACCAGGAAATTTTAGATTATGTCAACAAAGGAACCAAATTACAGGATGCGATAAATGCATTTAAATGGATAAGACAAACAAAAATCAGGGCAGCTGCGCATATTATCTTTGGATTAGCTCCGTTCGAGACCAAAGAGACAATACAAAAGACAATTAAATTTGTGAACAAGCTGAAACCTCATTATGCCAATTTTCATATTGCAACACCTTATCCTGGAACAAAGCTTTACGAGATTTACAACGAGAAAGGTTACCTCATCAATAAAGATTATAAATATCTTGAAAGTGCTCATGCAAATATCTCCTTGCCGCATTTGTCAGATCAGGAACTAGAATACTGGAGAAGCAAGGCATTTTTCAATTTCTTTTTCAGGCCGCGGATCATATTCCAGGAACTAAGAATGCTGCACAGCTTTAAAGAACTTATTAATCTTGCCGGAAACGCTTATTGGTTCTTTGACGGTTGGATCAATGCAGGGAAAAAAATCAAGAAGAAAAAAGAAAGAGAGAATTCGTAAATCTATTTTTGCATACTGCAGTCAAATATAAATCCTAAAGAAATTCCTTTGTCCTCGAATTGCTTCTGCAACGTGCATTTGTTAGAAAGTTCTTTCCAAAGTAAACTGTTTTTATCCAGAGTCGGGAAATCCACGATGACAACATGACTTTGGGATCCAATTACTTCTGCAACTCTAGCCTCATCATTCTCTATGCCAAAATCAAGTATTTCAATTTCCGAATATTTGTCTTCTAAATAATATCTTGCAGCATAATTCCGAAAGTAGAACAATGGCTGCTTTAAGTCCATTTGATTTGCATAATCATAAACATCCTTGCTCAAATGATTTATATCTGGGTTTGTTGAATTGACAATAAGTTCCTGTGCCATAAAAATGTTGTATGAAAAAGCAATAGCAAAGAATAATACAAAGAATGTGCTTGCTATCTTCTTCTTGTTCTTGAAAGAATAAATCAGATGCAGTAATAAGAATACAGCTGAGAGGATAAACGAGTACGCAATTCCGCTGAACAGAAGGTACATCCCTGCTGGACCCTGATCTCCTGTAAAAGGCATATAGATGTTCCAATCCAAACTTTTAACAGCTGAGATGAACTCTGTCTTTGGATAGAACGGAAGGAAATCTCCTCCCCGAAGATTGATGAAAAAGAGAAAGCCTGTGAAGAGAATAAATACTATCAAAAAAAGAGCAAGATGTTTTCTATTGAACTTAAAACCCGAAATATAGCTTGCACCTAAAATACAAATTGCCGGAAGGAAGACAAAGAAATATCTCTCAAGCGGCCTGAAATTTTCCTGGATTATGAATGTGAAGAAAAGAAATGGAATCCAGATCCAAAGATGCATCAAAATTTCAGATCTTTTGAATTTGATCAGTTTCAGCAGATAAAGGCCGATGAACAAAGGACCCATCCATAGAAAAGCCAGGACATATTGTATCAATAGCAATGCTAGGTTAAGTCCTTCTCCGAAAAAAACCCTGTTATGCTGCAAAGTAACAATAAAATATGAAAAGTCTGTCAGATATGCAAGTATTGGAAAGATTGAAAATATTAAAATCGAGATTAGGATCAGGATTGAAAACTGCTTGATGATTGCAATAATCTTATGCTTTTGGAATAGGGCATATAGTCCCAGGATGGGGATTAAAAGAACAGCGTTATATTTTGTAAGCATTGCCAATCCAAAAGCAATTCCTGTTAGATACAGCCATTTGTTATCACTGGTTTTGTCGAATTTTACATAACAAGCTATTGTCAGGATATAATAAAAAGTTAGGAATGCGCCATCAAAAGATATTGATGTTGAGCCAAGCATATGCCAGGCGCTGAATCCTAACAATCCTGCAGCCCAAATCGCTGTTTTTTTGTCGTAGAGCGCCTTTGCAAGAAGATATACTAAAACAATTGAAAATAAGCCAAATATGAGCGATGTGAGCCTGATTCCAGGGATATTAACACCTGTAAACCAGGTGACGAACGTGCGTGTCCATGTTGTTCCTGGAGCTATCCCTGTCCATTTATCAAAGCCTGCAGAGCTATGCACCTGGACTGCGCGGGTCTGGACATACTCGTCGAAAGCAATTGTATGATTTAGAAGCAACAATCTTAGAACTATCGAGATCAGGATGATCACAAGCAGTATTTTCTGATACTTGTCCATAGAGGAATTGTTAAATTGCTTTTTTATAAATCTTTTGTTAACATTTAAATAAAACTAGAAATTTGAGCTTGCTATGGAATTTACCTTAAAATACAGGGGCCGAACAATCATCAGAGCAATAGCTCCATTCATCTCCATAGATAAACAAATATTGGACATTGGATGCGGGAACGGAGTCGTGTCTGACCAGATTCAAAAGCATTTTAGATGCGATCTTGTCGGAACTGACATTCAAAGTTACTTGAAAAAGAATATCAAATTCAGACATATGAGCAAAAAGGATGCTCTCGATTTCAAAGACAAGGAATTTTATCTCGGTTTATTTATCGATGTCCTGCACCACATCCCTTTCGAAATCCAGAGTAAACTAATAAAAGATGCTCTGCGTGTCTGTTCTGAAGTTATAATAATCGAAGTAAAACCTACATTGACTGCTAAAGCAATAGATTACCTGATCAATCAGATCCATAATCCAGAGATGCCGATCCTTCTTACCCATAGAACAAAAAGAAACTGGATAAAATTATTCAAGGCTAATAACATCTCTTTTAAATCTTATAAAGTAAAGAAGCCTATCTTTTTCTATCCTGTCTCTAACTATTTGTTCCATATTAAATCCAAATAAGATAAAGTTTGTTCTGTTGATTTATAAAGAGTTGAAAATACCTGAAAGTATCTTCTATATTTTTGAAATATCTAAAAATCTGATGCAAAGATTTAAATAATGATTTAAAGGATATCCTTGAATGGATATTTCAATCGTAGTTCCAGTCCTTAATGAACAAAGAAATGTTTCAATACTTACCAGAGTTATAGATCAAGTAATGAAGAAAAATAAATTTTCTTACGAGATCATATTTATAGACGATGGAAGCACAGATAAAACATATCTTGAATTAAAACGTATTCATTCAAAAAATAAGAATGTTAAAGTGATTAAATTCAGAAAAAACTTTTCAAAGACTCCGGCATATGTTGCGGCTTTTGAGAGAGTCAAAGGAGACATTATTATCAGTATGGACGGAGATTTGCAAAATGATCCTAGGGATATTCCAAGGTTTGTCGCAAAAATAAGAGAAGGATATGATTTAGTTGGGGGTTGGAGAATAAGGAGAAAAGATCTTTTTATTTCTAAAAAACTTCCTTCAAAAATTTATAACTGGATGAGTAAAAAGATAACCAAAGTTCAATTACATGATTCTGATTGTGGATTTAGAGCAATGAAAAATTATGCCCTACAAAACATTAAACTTTACGGAGAAATGCATCGTTATATTCCTATGCTCTTCCTAGCAAAGGGATACAAGCTCGGAGAGATTCCAGTAAGACATCATAAAAGAAAGTACGGCAAAACAAAATATGGACTTAAAAGAATAGTTAAAGGTACTTTTGATTTGTTATTCCTGAAATTCTGGATTGATTATTCTACCCGACCTCTGCATATTTTTGGGATATTGGGTATTTTTTGCTTTGTATTAGGTTTTTTAATATTCCTGTATAATATTATCAAATATGGAATTTTTCTTTCAATGGGACCTACCCTGATCTTTTCTGGTATTGTACTGTTAATGGGAATTCAGTTTATTGTTCTGGGAATTCTAGGCGAAATGTTGACCCGGACATACTATGAAAGAACCAATGAAAAGTTTTATGAAATAGAAGAAATTCTTAAGTGAAATAATGAGATATTCAATTGCCCGGGCCGGAGTATCATATGTCACTAGTATTCTTAAGACAAAAATCAAACCAGTACCTATCTCTGCAAATCTCTTCTATACCCGACTCTGCAATCTGAAGTGCGATTATTGCGGGGTAATCAAAAAGATGCCAAATAAAGAGCTTTCTTTAGAAGAGTGGAAAGAATGTTCTGATGTTCTTTATTCATTAGGAAATCGTTTTATTAGCATCACAGGAGGGGAACCGCTTATACGCAGAGATCTTCCAGATTTTATCAAATATCTATCTAAGAAACCACGCCTAATTTCTCTGGTCACAAACGGAACTCTGTTGACAGAAGAAAAATTGAAAGAAATTGCAAAAGCAGGTGTTATGAGCATTGGATTATCAACACAATCCTTCATCCCAGGTGCTCACGTAAAGAGCCAGAGAACAGAATTGTTCGATCTGTTATTAGAATATCAAAAGAAGTATAAATTTGAGATCAGCGCACTCATAACCATAACAAAAAAAAATTATAAAGAAGTTCCTCATATTGTCAAATATCTAAGCAGTCTTGGTGTCAGGATCAGTCCAAATATGGTAACTTCTGGAAAAGAAGATTATTGGTGGTTCCGGGGGAATTGTTCTCATCTTCAATTTGACACTAAATCTTTGCCGGGTCTCATTAAAGTTATCAAGTATCTTGTTGCACTAAAGAGAAAAGGGAAGATAACTTATTCTGAGGATTACCTGTGGAAATTAATACAGCAATCAAGAGGAGATTACTGGTGGCCCTGCGAAGTCGGAAAAACCTATCTCAGCATCAATAGTGACGGAAAGATCATGCCATGCCAGGATCTTCCACCGAGCAATATCCATTACAGGGATCTTAAGAAACACTATCCTCTTAAAGCTCCGCAATGCTCTGGCTGTCTTTGGCCCTGCTACTATGATGAGCAGTTCAAGAAAGATCATTTTTTTAAATATATCAGAGAATTAATCAAATTGATCTAAGGCAAAAGATATATAAAGCTCTCCTGGTTGAGGATATGTATGCGGTCAAACAAGAAAACTCTCATATTTTTGGTCGTTGCGTTACTTCTATTCCTATTACTATTGCCATTGATCCAACACACAGTCTCTTTTTGGCCAACTGATAAAGTTGCATATGCTTATCCTTGTCTTGATTTTTTGAAAGAAGGGACATTGTTCACTGACCAGCCTTACTGCGGGCAGGGAAGTGCGTTATATGTATTTCTATATTTAACTCGAATTATTACTGGCGGTGCGTTTTCTTATGCTGTTTATTTGATTATCTTTCTCGCTATGAACCTGCATATGTTATTCATGATAAGCCGGATGGCTGAAAAGGAAAGTGGAAAAGCAGAATATCTTTTTGTCTTAATATTTTATACTGCTCTCATCTATCTGTTCGCAAGAAATATCAGCAGCCTTCTTGCAGCATATTTTATCCTTGTCGGTTTTTATATCACATTATATTCTTCATTAAAATACAGAAATATTATCGGGCCGGCTTTGGTCACATTAGGGCCATTGACAAAAACAAATGCTCTAGTGGTCTTTGGAGTTATTGTTGTTTATATAATCTATAAAGCAATTCAGCTGAAGTTCATTGACGGTAAATTTACGGTCAAGAAAGGATTATTGAAGAATTGTTTGCCTCCAATTCTTAGTATCTTAGCGATTTTCTTTCTGCCGAGATTGATCTGGTCAGGATCGATAAGATATACATTTGGAATGCAGGCTTATGCGATCACAGTAGGGTATACTGAAACAATACTAAAGCTTATCAGTACTTTTCAGATCAATTCTGGAACTGTCTTCTTTGGCATCTTGATGTTACTATCATTATATGTTCTTTTCAAATACAAACTACGTGAACCTTTTTCTATAATAACATTCATTTCTGTCGGAGCATTATTCATCACATTGTTCAGGCAAACTGGTTTTAATGAACAGGGGCTCATTTTTGCAATTAGTAGAATTGATTACTATCTTGTAAGTCTGCCTTTTTTTATTATTGCCATGGTAAAATTAAAACAAAAAATATTATTAAATAAGAATAAATTGATTTTCCTTATTTTAACTATTGCGTTTATTTTATTCCTCAGCATTCCAATCGAATTGATTGTTTCAGAACAGGATGTTCTCTCTCTTCAAAAGGATTTGGATGTTCCATTCTCTTTTATCCCGCCACAGAAAGACCGCATACTTATTGAAACCCACCAAGGTTTTGAACCCCGGTTTGAAGGATATTATGAACCTGAGGCAGAAATTGAACTCGTACCCCCTAAAGAAAAATGGTTCTACGGAGATCCAGATTCTGTGATCTTGGATAAACTCGAAAAGATGGGCGTGACTAAGAGGGAAAAATGGAGAAATCTCACTGATGAAAAAGTATATCAAGAGACGTTTGCAAAATTAAGTAGCGATGCATATTCTTTGATAGTGGTAGGACCTCCAAAATGGACAATATTACTTCCAATGGTGCAGACTGCAAACAATATAAAACAATATTGTACAATAATACTTCCAGACTTCCATTTTCCAACACAGCAAGGGATGCACGAGACATATCTATTATTTCGTGAAAAAGAGGGATGCGATGTTATGCGTCCCAAACTCAATAATTATTTTGAAAAGTCGTTTGATGACATCTGCAAAAGAAGTCCTTTTGTCGCCAATAATATTGTAAAAGCTGTAATGGGAAAACAAGGTCTCGCACTTCCAGAATGTACCCGCAAAACAGATTCTCTACGATATTATACTCGGTATAGCTACCATTTCAGATTATTCTCTCTGATAATCGGAATCATATTAACTCTTTTATGTTTATTCAACTATAATTCTAAACAAGCTCAAAAATCTTAAAAGCTGGATACAAACATTTATATAGACATATTTATGTAATGGCGGAATGTGTGGAATTGTTGGTTTTAACTGGGGGGATAAAAAATTAGTCAAAGAGATGAATAAATCTCTTGTCCATCGAGGCCCGGACCAGGAAGGCGCCTATGTTGATTCTCAAGTTTCGCTCGGCCAGAGAAGGTTGAGTATCATTGATCTTTCTGAAAGAGGCAGGCAGCCAATGAAAAATGAAAATGAATCTGTCTTGGTAATATTCAACGGAGAGATCTACAATTTCAAGGAATTGCGTGAAAAGCTCAAGAAAGCAGGACACAAATTCAAGAGTGATTCAGACACAGAGGTTCTTGTTCATGGATGGGAAGCCTGGGGATTAAGACTGCCCTCGTTGCTGAACGGTGCTTTTGCCTTTGCAATATACGATTCAAAGAAAAAACAACTTTTCCTAGCACGAGATAGGATGGGTATCAAGCCTCTATACTATTATTCAAAAGATGGAAAACTAATATTTTCATCTGAAATAAAAGCGATCCTCAAGCATCCGATCAAGCGAGACATTGATCCTGCAGCATTGAAAGATTTCATTGCATTAAGATATCTTCCAAGAGAAAAAACAATGATCAAAAATATCCATAAGCTGCTTCCAGGAAATTATCTCTTGTTTGATCTGAAAACTAAAAAATCAAAGATCGATTATTACTGGTACCTTCCTCTAGGAAGGACCAATCTATCTGAGAACGCATTAGTCAAGCAGATAAGATCCTTATTTATAGACAGTGTTGAAAAAAGGCTTATGTCAGATGTGCCTTTAGGTGTTTATCTTAGTGGAGGCATTGATTCTAGTGCTATTGTTTCTGCAATGTCAAAAATAAAAGAAAGAGCTGGCTTGGATGAAATCAGGACTTTTTCAGTAGGTTTTGGTTACGGGGATAAGATTGATGAAGTTAAATATGCCAGACTGGTTGCAGAACATTTCAATACTAACCATAAAGAAATCATCATAAAACCTGAATTCATAAAAGCACTACCAAAGATAATCTGGCACTGTGACGAACCTCTTGCAGATCCAGCAATGATTCCAGTATATCTTATGTCACAGGAAGCAAAGAAACATATGACTGTTGTCTTGTCTGGCGACGGGGCAGACGAAGTGCTAGCAGGATATGAACAGATTAAATTTATGAAACTGCTCAACAAAGTTTCAAAGATCCCCAAACCCATAAGAGCTGGAGCAACAATAGCAACAAAATTCATCCCAAAACCAGTTATGAACAAATTCTTCAAATATTCAGAGGCCCTTGGTGAGGAAGGACTGAAAAGATTGTCAAAAGCAGTTCTTGCTGATAATAACTTCGAACGGTACTTTGAAATGATCTCAATATTTGACGAAGAGGAACAGAAAAAGATATTCAATGAGGATCTTACTTCAAATTACAAAAAAGAATTCAGCACAATCGTGAAAAATAATAATCTTAATCGGTTACTGCTTTTCGAAGCAAGGACACTCTTGCCTGATAACATGCTGACAAAAGCTGACAGGATGACTATGGCGCATTCGATCGAGGCACGGGTCCCTTTTCTTGACCATAGATTAGTCGAACTGTTATTTAGGATTCCAGCTTCACTGAAAATAAAAGGGGGCTCTGAAAAGTATTTACTAAAAAGAGCAATGCACGGCCATTTGCCTAAAAAGATCATAGAGAGAAAGAAGCAAAGATTCTATGTTCCAATAGATCTATGGATCCAGAAAGATATACGTTCAGTGATCCAATCCACTCTTGATAAAGATCTATTGACACAATATTTCAACCGCAGATATGTTGAGAAAGTCTTTCGAAATTACGATAGATCACGGCTGTTCTATGCACGACAATTATGGAACTTGTTCACATTTCATCTATGGCATCAAATACACATAGAAGATAAAATGCCAAAATTATGATACAAATAATTCTAATCAAAAGAATAATCCAGAGAATCCTGGATCTGTCCTCCAAGGATCTCCTGTCTATAGAAACCGCCGATTCCCTTAAACTCAGAATAATTTCCAGTTCCAGGCAATCGGTATACATTTCCTATCGGAATCGAATCCAGCAGCAAAACAGAGTAAAGTGGAGGGGTATCTAATGATCTTAATGCGACCAGATAATCTCCTCCATCTCCTGTTACTATCTGTCGATTTCCCTCCAGGTAATAAAGCGCCAGGTGCGGGGCATCGACAACATTTATCTTGGCATCATCAGGTGTGTTTTTATTCACCCATTCTATCATCTCTTTCACAGGTTCTCCCCAGTATATGATTCTCATCTTGCCTATTGCTCCTTGCACTCCTCCAATTGAGCTGCTGTAATAAGCAGATTGGTACGGATGTAATTTTACGATTGCATAGGAAGATGAGATAAACGAGAAAGCAATAATGATAATCAAAAACCAGCGTGCATACTTCTTTGCCTGCTGTTCCTTGAAAAAGCCAGGCAGTAAACGATACAAGAAATATGCGCCTATCCCTGCTAAAATGCATAATGCAGGAACAATGTCAAAAAACTGTCTTATGCCATCATAGACCTGGCCTGTAAAGCTTATTCGTAGGGTTCCAATCAAGAACCAAATCAAGACTAAGGATGAAAATCTGTTCTTGAGCTTGATTGTGTCGTAAAGCACCACCAGGATTCCAATAATAGCAAGAATCGAAATAACTATTGGTGTGGTTGCCCACAAATATCCAAAAGGATATGTCCAGGGAACATTAACTCCTGATTCAAAGACATTCCCGTAGTAGAAAACACTGAACTTTCCAATACCTTCCATTTTTGTGAAGAAAGTGATAATTTCAATTATCCGAGAAAATGAAGACTTCCATAACCACGGATAACCTGCAATTAAAGAGATTGCTCCAAAGATTAAGATACTTGCAAACCCCCCCAGGTTTATCTTTGGAATCCTAGGAGATATCTTCTGAAGAGAAAGACCGAATTTATCCCGATAACCGACCAGAAGCCAAAATACTAGAATAACTGGAATAAATATAGAATTTATCTTCACATCAAAACTTAGACCTAAAGAAATTCCCAGCAAAGCTCCTCTTTTCCAAGATGGTTTTTTAAGGTACATTAAGGATAAGAAAAATACAATAACAAACATTGCTGCCATGGGAACATCTGCTATGTTGAAGTGAGAATGTGCAAAGAATCTAGGATATAAGAATAAAGCCAATGCTGCCACAATTCCTGCAAATCTGTTGTAGTATTTTGCAGTCATCAAATATGTTAAGAATATTGCGATCGCACTAAATATAATTATAGGGATACGTAATGCAGTTATGATGCTGACCAAACCAAGCATTCCAGTGAATATTTTATAACTAAAGATAGAGACTATAGATGTCAGAGGGCCATACCATCTTAGATTAGAAAGACCTTCGATCTGCAGATCTCCCCCTGTAAAGTAATTCCAATATAGGATTCCTGAAGTATAGCGGATAGGTTCATCCCAGGTAAGACCATAATCTGGAAGTGTCCAGAACCCTATTATTAGAAAGAGTACTGCGATAATCAATCCTATTCTTACATCTCTATCTTTTAATATTTTCATTTGAGATTTTTCTCTTATATTTCCCAGACAAATGATTCAATCTTACTTTCAGGACTTCAGACAGCATCTGGTATGAAGCCTTTATCGTACTGAGCCTGCTATCTTCATCATTGACCCAGGTGATCGGAACTTCTTTGATCTGATACTTATTTTTCCTTGCCAAAAATAAAAGTTCTACATCAAACCCCCAACGGTCGATTGTCTGCCAAGGTACAATAGCATTCACAGCCCTTCTTGAAAATATTTTGAATCCACACTGGGTATCCCAGACCCCTGGAACTGCCAATATCTGTACAATCCTGTTGAAAGCCTTTCCCATCAACTGCCGATATAATGGTTGATATACTTTGATTTCTGCCCCTTTTATGACCCGGCTTCCGATCACGACATCATATCCTTTTTTGGTATACGGCATAAGTTTGAATATTTCTTCACTAGGAGTTGCCAGATCAATATCAGAAAAGAGCATATAATCTCCTTTTGCTTTTAAGAATCCATGCTTGACTGCATAGCCTTTTCCTCTATTTATTCCATTAGTCAGGACACAGACCTCTTTCTTGCCCTTTGCAAATTCTTTCAGGAGATTGTAGGTCTGATCCTTTGACCCATCATCAACAAAGACCAGTTCGAAGTGCTTGAAATGCTTCTTGAAAAAATCATAGAATTTCTGGGGATTCTTTCTCTTGATACTCTTTTCTTCGTTATAAGCTGGAACAATTATCGATAAAAACATTATATACCCCCCATAGCCTTAATAAAAATAGGATTAATTTATAAATCTTTCTTTGGATGGATTATCGATTCTTGGGTATGTCGTATATTAAAATAGAACTTCCGACAACCTCGACAGGCTCATAATCCTGCAGCCAGGTATAGCAATCTTTAGGCTGGCCTGTATATATAAATCCGAGTGTATGCAGGTGGCTTACTGCAAATCTGCCAGTAGCATTATAACAAGGCGGTGTATAGTGATTTATCTTGGACAGGGCAATCATATCATTGCCAAAATAGCTAAGCCCTATCCCTGTTATTCCTTTTTCTTGCATATAATCCTGGAACCGATATAGATCCTGTCCCCAATCAGCATCTGCATTCGAGAGATATTTGTATCCATTACTAGGTCCGCCTACAAATTCATTGAAATAACCAATGTAATTAAATGACGCTGCCAGGATAGAGAAAACATAAAAGAGACATAGCGCAAAAAAGACATATTTGATTATTTTTGTGAATTTGACATTCGCTACCTGGGAAGCGATCAGTATCACAAAAGGAAACGCAGGCAAGATATATCTCATACCCATAATCAACTGAACATAAAAACTAAAGACAAGGAATATGACCAGAAGAGGCGCTAGAAGAAATAATTTGTCATAAAAACTTATTTTTTTGGTAAGTCTCTTATCATAAAATAAGAAAAACATGCCAAGCAGGAAAAATATCAATAATGTTATTGGCGTTTTAAGAAAAAATGAATAGAAATAATAATACCAGATAGAGCCATCAGTATATAGCTCTCCATTGATATAGGTGGCATAAGCTATCATACCTCCCTGGCTCAAAGAAAAATCCACACTATATAGCAGTTTTTTAGGCAAGGGAATTGGAATATGTTTCAGGACAGGAGCGTGAAGGATCTGCATCTGTTTTCCTTTAAATTCAATATCTTTTGGCTGCACAAAAGTAGAGTCAAACAGATAGATGCAATTTATCGATACTGCTACTGCTGCGAAAAAGATAATAAAGCATAACACTAACGGTACTAGTTTGTTTGAAGTTTTAACTTTTTCAACTATCTTCTTTCCATGCATGTAAAAGATTGCCAATAAGAATATGATGATTGTGAAAAATATGATAAGGGATGAAAGTTTGGATATGAGCATTATTCCTGCAGCAATTCCTAGAAGGCATAGGTTAAGCAGATTTGGTGTCTGTTTTAGCCTCCATAACAGATAGAATGAAACAAACACAAAGACTGTCACACTAAAATCAGACGCAACCTGCATCGAGTGCCCCAGGATATTCGGTTCAAATGCAAGTAAGAATAATGCGAGATAAGCAGGATATTTTCCAAACAAAGCTTTGCTCCATTTATACAGCACAAAAGCCAGTAATAGATACAAAAAGAAATAGCTAAACTTCATGAGATATACTGCCCGCTCAACGTTTGGGATATATTTGAACAGCATCAGTTTCCCAATGATATATGGATCATCCAAATTCTGTATTCTTGGTTCCAGATATAATGCCGGGGGGATATCAAAGAATAGTAATGGGATAGTGCCCCACATCCGTGCAAACTCTGGAGTCTCGTATAGCGTGGTTTGTCCAAAGTCCTTTCCTTTCCAATGACTATATCCTGCGCCAATGTGGCATGATTCGTCTGGACTCATTGAATTTTTAGGAATAAAATTAATATACTGAAATAACAATATTATTGCAAAAATAAGAAATACGATATATGATTTTTTAAGTTTCATATATACTTGAATAGAAATCACATATATAAAAATATCTAATATATAATATCCAGAAAGATTTATAAATTCAAGTTTGGATTCATTTTCTTTATAAAATGGATATTACTCTCATCTATCCCCCATTATCTGTGAGCGAACGATACGCACGGAACGTGGGGGAAAAAGGACACCTGCCACCGTTAGGGCTTGCGCTACTTGCTGCATATGTAAGAGAAAACGGTTTTAAAGTAAGGTTGATAGATGCTCTTGCTTCAGGTATGTCTGCTGCAGATATAATAGCTGATATCCAGAAGAATGATCCAAGAGTCATCGGTATCACTGCATTAACACCTAATTTTCATCGTGTGGTATCCCTTGCAAAGACAATAAAAGAACGGTTTCCAAAAAAACTTATTATTGTGGGCGGGCCTCATGCTGCCATCGACCCAAAAGCTGTATTGAAGGAAAATAAATGTTTTGATCTCATCTGTTATAAAGAAGGGGAATTTACACTTCTTGACTTATTAAAAAAATATCAGGACCAAGATTACGATTATAACTATTTTATCTTGAATCATGATTTACTGGGATCTATTGCTGGAATTTGTTTTCGTAAGAAAGATGAAATTATAATGAATCTTCCTCAGAAACCAGTCCATGATCTAGACGCACTTCCTTTTCCAGCACGGGATCTGCTGCCTATGGATAAATATTCTCCGCTGCCTAATCAATATAAGAGACTGCCTTTGATCCATATGCTCGCGCACAGAGGATGCCCATTCAACTGTTCCTTTTGTTCTACAAGCACTATGTTTGGGCGGAAGGTCAGGTTACGTAGTCCAGAGAGAAGCATTGAAGAAATAGAACACTGCATTGAGGTTTATGGTGCAAAAGATATTTCTTTTTGGGATGATCTGATGACAATAAATAAAGAATGGATGAAACAGTTTTGTGAACTTTTGATCGAAAAAAAGTTAGATATCACCTGGACCTGTTGCGCGCGTGTCGATACTGTCGACAAAGAAACACTTATACTGATGAAAAAAGCTGGATGCTGGAATATCTTTTTTGGAATTGAATCTGGTTCCCAAGAGCTTTTAGATAATATCAATAAAGGCATAACATTAGCGCAAATAAGAAGGACTGTGAAAGATTGTCAGGACGTTGGTATTGAGATCCGGGCGTCCTTCATGTTAGCCCTTCCAGGAGAGACTCCAGAACTGGCGCAAAAAACCATTGATTTTGCTAAAGAACTAAATCCTGATTATGCTCAATTTTGCATAACAACTCCATATCCAGGAACACAATTATACAAGGATGCGAAAAAGTTTGGGACTTTAAGTGAAGATTATTCTAAATATAATATCTGGGAACCAGTATTTGTCCCATTCGGATACCAGAATAGAGAAGAAATCACTAAACTAGAAAAAAGAGCTGTAAGACAATTCTATTTCAGACCTGCATTCTTCTCAAAGGTTGCAAAGAATCTATTAAAGAACCCAAAGGATATCAAAAGATATATCCAAGGCTTTCGCTTTTTGCTTGGCTTTATTTCTTAAATTTCAATAAACAACCTAAAGATAGAGAAAACGGCAGTCCAAAAGGCAAGTTTATCTGCGAGAGTAATCTCAGCCTAGCCAAAGAGATTATTTGTCTTGGTGTAAAAGAATTCACGTGGTCTGGAACTCTAAGTGGCCTTTTAAGTAAAAGTCCTCTGCAGATGGTCCAGACAGTTTCATTCGGAAAAGTGATGATGAGCCATCCGTTTTTCCTAAGAACCCTTGTTAGTTCCTTTATTACATCTTTATACTCATAGATATGCTCCAGGACTTCAGTGCAGATGACAATATCAAAAGATTCATTTTCATATGGAATTTTTGTCAAATCTCCATGGATAAACTTTGCGTACGGACATCTTTCTTTTGCCTTTTTGAGGGCCACTTTTGTGATATCCACGCCAAAATATAAACTTTGATTATTCTTGCAGTGGGCTTTCTTGATCAGATGTCCTTCACCACAGCCCGCATCAAGAATCTTCAATCCTTTTTTTCTGGGAAGCTGTTTCACTATCGCGTCCAACCGATTGAGATGGACAAATCTTATCAATGGATTCCTCGAACTATATGCCATCTCTTCCATCAAGTTTTCAGGCATGTGAAGATGTTCTGTTTTTGACATATTTTACCTCATTTCTCAAATATTGCCATTATGCAGATGCTTTCCTTTGAAGTTGAAAATATTTTGCGATCTGCCCAGATAACTAAATCCCTGATGTTTGTAAAAAGTTTGGGCAATTTATAATCAACGGATTTTTTTATTTTTTTAATATTTTTGCTTACTTTAGCTTGATTTTTTGGATCATTCTTGACAAATCTTTGCAAGAAATTATTAACATATCCATTTTCGACCACGCCTGTCAATGCATGGCACATATATTTTATCTTGACAACTTTTAGATTGACTTTATTTGGCAGTTCAGTCCCGCGATACAACCTTTCATGGCCCCATCCCCAGATGCCTATTTTTAATTTCTTTCCGAATCGATTTAAGATATAGTTAATAGGATCATAAGTGAACGGGAAATCTTTTGACGGTCCTGTAACTATTAATCTTCCTCCTTTCTTTAATACTCTGGTCAGTTCACTTATTGCCTTTTTTTCGTCTTTTATATGCTCTAGGACATCTATGCATATGATGCAATCAAAAGTATTGTCTTTATACGGAATGTTTCCTACATCCCCAATGTAGTATTTAACATTTTTCTCAGGATTGATCGCAGTTGCTATCTGTATATCTCCTTTATTCAAGTCAAAGGAAACAATCTCTTTTGCTCTCTTTTTTAGATATTTGTCGTACAAACCGTCGCCGCAGCCAGCATGAAGCAGTTTCTTTGGTCGACCTACTTCTTTTAGCGCTTCTGATAACCTAGAATAATATGTAGGAGCTAGTTCTTTTAACGACATTTTTATTCATAAAAAGGAACATATTTATAAACATTTGGAAGAAGATTATAAATGCTTTGATACATCTTTTACTTGGATATCATACATGCATTTCAATCCCTTGCAGATAGGAAACTTTCCATCTTTATAACACGGAGCGCATCCCAGATGCTTCCAGATAACTGTATGTTTCTTGCTGTACGGGCCCCATTTTCTTGGATCTGTAGGGCCAAAGATAGCAATCACTTTCGGACCAACAGCCTCTGCAATATGCATTGGTCCAGAATCATTGCAGATAATATATTTGCAAAACTTCATTATCCCCCCCATCTCCTTCAAAGAAGAATCCATCATGATTGGATATTCGAGAAAATCCGAAACCAAATCTTTGTCAGAAGGTCCTCCAAGGATGATTATTTTCCATCCTTTCTTCTTCAATGTTTTTGCTAATTCTTTATATCTTTCTTTTAACCATCTTTTTGAGGAGACTTCCTGCCCAGGATTCTTTGCCCCTCCTGGGATGATGCCGACAATTTTGTCTGTTCTCTTTATCTTATTTCTTTTCAAGAACTTCTCTGCAAATCTAATGTCGTGCTTAGATAAATTCAATTCAAGATCTGGCTTTTGCGGAACCTCTGCTCCAACAATCTTTGCAAGATTCAAATAAGTATCCACTTCATGCGTTATAGCTCCATAAGGGACATTTATTGTGTTCAGAAAGCCTTCTCCCTTTCTATCCAATCCTGCCCGTATAGGTATGCCTGCAAGATAAATCAGAAGATGGAACAGGTATGATTTTTCAAGATCAAAACAAATATCAAAATTCTTTCTACGCAGTTTTAATATCAACCATAAGATCTTAAAGAAACGCTTCTGGAATACGATCTTGTCATCAAAAGCAACGATTTTGTCAATGTTTGGATTATCTTTCAGGATTGGCTTTGACCATTTGCCGACATAATAAGTGATTTTTGCTTTTGGATATTTTTTGCGTAGTACTCGCAGGAATGGACTTGTCATCAGCACGTCTCCGATTGCCCCTGTCTTGAATATCAGGATGTTTTTAACTCTTTTTAGCTCTACTTTCTTGAAACTTTTCTTATACTGTTTATAGAAAATAGTTTTTCCTAACAACGGAACAAAATGTTTCCAATCTTCAAGACTAAATTTCATTTTATCAGACCAAGATAGTATCTTTCCAATTTTTTAGCAATGATCTTCCAATCATAATTTTTCACTAATGCCTTGCATTCATTGACTTTCTTTGAGTATAATTTTTTGTCCTGCAACAATCTTAATAATTTAGATGCCAGATCCTTGTGATCCTTTGCTTTATAGATCAAACCACCTTTTCCATTTTGGGTTACTTCGACAAGCGGAGGGATATCTGTGCAGACATATGGCACACGAGAAGCCATTGCTTCTGCAACAACAATACCAAAACCTTCAAGCACAGAAGGAAGGCAGAAAACATGAGAACTTTTCATTATCTCTCGAACTTTCTGGTTGCTCTTGACACGTCCCATTAACTGAACATTTTGCTGAAGATTTAGTTCTTGGATTAGTTTCTCCAATTTCTCTCTTTCCTCCCCACCACCAATGATTTTACATTTAATGTTTGGAATCTCCTTCTTAACGATCGCAACTGCTTTAATCAGATCTTCAACACGTTTGTTTGGAGAAAGACGTGCAATGCATGATATTGTCGGCTGTTTTGCTTTTTTCACCTTTATCTTTGTGAAATCAGAAACATTAACGCCATTTGGGATCACAGTTATATCCCTGGCTCTAACTCCTGCATCAATCAACTTTTGTTTTGTGAAATTACTCACTGAGATAAATTTTGTCTTGTTAAACTTAAGCCAGAATAGAATGAATCTTTCTGCTATCTCTCCAATGATACCTGCAAGCTTGCCTGTGTTCTTTATCCAGTTTCCGACCCAGACCTCGTGATAAGTCACGACAGAAGGGACACTCAAGATTCTTGCCATAAACGCGCTTACAAAGTAGGTGAAGAAGTTATGGCCATCCACTAACGCGAACCCGATTTTTCTTTTTTCTACAACTGCTGTAACAAAATAAGGAACTGAATTCAGTATTCGTTGAAGATAGCGTTCTGTCCGTGAATATTTTAACTGACATGCCCGGACAACTGTAAGATTTCCTTTTCTTTCTCTGACTTGTCCATTTTGTGCTGTTGTAACAACTGTAACCTGATGTTTCTTGGCCAATTCTTTTGCCAGATAATAGGATCTGCTTTCCACACCTCCTGTGATCTCATCCTCGTCCAGGCTAGGAAAATACTCTGCAAAAATAAGTATGTGCTTTTTTATCATCTTGCTTATAATGAGAAGAAGAATATTTATAAAGTTACCGCACGCCCATGCCGTAGTATTCTAATCCCTGAAAACTTACTTCTTTTTAACTTTCTTTCCTTCTTTTGCTTTTTTAAATGCAAATGTGCGCACAAGCTTGCTTATATCCTCTTCATTTTTCTGCATCTTGACATACAATCTAAAGTTCAGATAAAATAATACAGCAAGTCCGAAATATATTATGACATCAACAGTCCTTCCAATGCCTAAAAGATCTGCAGAGATACGAAATAAATCAGGTTCTAAGACAAATACAATAGCCAGAATCCAGATTACTGCCCAAAATATAAATTCCTTCTTAGAAATCTGTTTTCCTTTAGCTCTAAGAAAAACTCTACTTAATGCGAACAGCAAAAATATAATCAAAAATATTTGAAGTGGTGTCATTTTTTACCTCCTTATCGAACAATACGATCGTAAATCATCCTGAATAATATTTTTAATGCTTCCCTAAAGGAGCCATGTCCATGTACTAAAGTTTCTTCAGTATATAAAATTGTTACGGATATTTCTTTGAATTTTATCTTCTTTTTATGGATCTCTTCCACAATCTGAGATGCATGTCCCATCTGATCTGCTGTGATCTTGATCTTCTGTGCTGCTTTTCTGGACATTGCCCTAAATCCATTATGCGCATCTGTAAGCTTGGCTCCATAAAATAGATACATTGTCCAGACAGACCCTTTCAACAACACCTTTCGTAAGAAAGGCACTTCTGTCTTTTTAAGGAATCTTGAACCAAGCGTGACATCGACTTCACCATCAATAACTGGTTTCAGCATGGCTGGCAGATCCCCAGTTCGATGCTGGCCATCAGCATCAAAAGTAACAATGATATCAGCTCCCAAAGAAAGAGCATATTCAATGCCTGTACGCAGGGCTGCGCCCTGACCTCTGAGGATCACGTGTCTTAAAACATGCACGTTTTGGGCTTTTGCAAGCTCATACGTGCGATCCTTGGAACCATCATCCACAACAATGATATTTCTATATCCTGCTTTTTTTAGGTCTGAAAGTGTTTTAGAGATATTCTTTTCCTCGTTCAATGCTGCCATTACTATGAATATCTTGCTCTTGCTTATCATATGGGATCTGAGAGGATAGACCTTTAAAAATGTTATGAAAGATTTATAAAGAATATCCAGTCATAGACCTGTATGGGACTAAAACATTACATAAAACTATTAAGGCCACAGCAATGGTACAAGAACACTCTCATATTTCTTGCTCTGATCTTTGGCGGTCATTTGTTTAATGTAGCTGAATTCAAATTGACAGTGATTGGTTTCATATGCCTTTGTCTGATCTCATCCTCAAATTATATTTTTAATGATATCCTGGATCTAAAAGCTGACAGGGCACACCCTGAAAAGAAGAAGCGGCCATTGGCGTCAGGAAAAATAAAGATCTGGAAAGGCGGAATTATCGCTATAATATTGCTCATTGTTTCATTATTTGTTTCATATAATCTTTCAGTCACATTTTTCTATTTTGTCCTAGCGCTATTCTTGTTAACGCAATTCTATAGTTTAGTTCTGAAAAGAGAGATCTTTGTAGATCTACTTTTGATATCAATAAATTTCGTGCTTCGCGCAGCAAGCGGAAGTTACCTTATTGATCTGAAGATTTCTCCGTGGCTGATATTATGTCCTTTTTTCCTTGCATTGTTCCTTACAACCGGAAAAAGAATATCTGATCTGAAGTTGCTCGGAAAAAAAGCAGCTGCACATAAAGCTGTGCTTAAGAAATATACTAGCGAAATGACAAATGCATTAATGATAATTGCAACAACATCCTTGATTCTTGCATATACACTTTTTGCTTTCCAAAGCGGACATCATAATCTTCTGTTGACAATCCCTTTTGCATTGTATGCTATCTTCAGATACATGCAGCTGATCTATCAAGGATCAAAGATCGCAAGGCATCCAGAATTGTTGGTAACAGACAAGAGAATGGTCATTGCTGGAATACTATGGGGTTTATCCACACTATTTGTTCTTTATTATGATCTCATTCTCAGATTAATTGGTTTCTAGAATTAATATTTTTTCCATAATTGACCCCATTTAGTCTTGTTGAATCTTCGGATTATCGGTTTTCCAACTATCGGATACCATAGATAGTCATGATAAAATGCAGAACCAAAAACACACAGCTTGAATAATCCAGTATGGAACAGCATCGGCTCGACAAAAGACAAAGGCCCTTTCCTGAACATCTGGTCCCAGAATATCACCGGAGACTTTCCTGTTGTGAAATGAAAATTCACATTACTGATATCTTCACCCAGAATTTCAATCTGATCAGGATCTCCACAACCCAAACCGCGGTCGTGTGCCAGCTTGATGAATTTTATCTTCATTGGATCGTAGCCCATCATTTTTGCACTTATAGCGTCAATCGCTACCTGATCAGCACCTGCTAGGATATAGTCCTTAATCTTAGGAATCATTGTCCTAGGACCTTTTCCATCGCCGCAGACAGTGCCGTCCATGATAGCAAAGATCCCTGGATGAATCTCTTTCTGGATTGCCAAAAGATCAACAATGACTTTATGTATCATCTTATGGGAATGATGTCTCCGTTCTGTGATTAATCCTCCGAATGCATTCTTGATCGCACCTGTCATCATAGTGTGACCATGAGTCTTGATTGTTGGAAGATGTACAACATTCTTATTCTTGAACATGGTTGGAATCTTAAGACCGTCTGGAAATATGTGCGGAATCGCAAGCATATCACTCTTTGGCTCGTAAACCTCCCATTTGACTTCTGTTAATGGTTCGAATTTCTGATGATACTTTTTCAGGATTGGAAGCCATTTGTTGCCTTTAGCGCCTTTCCAGACATCTGTGACAACAGTCTTGTTCTCAACCGGATGTATATGCTTATAACCATCATCCAGCATTGTCTTGAGAACTCCTTCCAATTGCCATGGTTCTGTTGAGCAGGAAGGAAAGTACAGTGACCATGATAAATTGATTTTCAGCAAAGTCTCTTTGTCTTTTGGAAGATATTTCTGATAGTGTGCAAGGTGCATCAATTTCTTGTAATCGTCAACAACAGTCTCAGGGCTTGTCTTGAGAACAGCTACCTGCGGTTTTGTCTTCACCATACGAATCTAGGAAAATCACGTATTTATTAACTTTTCTTTTTATACTTCCATAAGCTTTATATACGCAATTCTTTGAATTGTATATATGGTTTCGATTGTCGCCCACCAAAAGATCAAAGGAGAGAATAAAGAAGCTGTCCTGGCAGCTGTCAAAAAAGCCATGGAATCAGCTAATTGGAAAAAGTACGTAAAAGGCAAAAAGATCTTCTTGAAACCAAATCTTCTTTCTGATCAACTTGTTCCTGGACAATGCACTTCTCCATGGGTTGTTGAAGGGGTAATCCATGTTGTCAAAGAGTTAGGAGATGTTGAGATCTATGTCGGGGATGCTGATGTCGCGACTGCAAAACAAGTTGAAAAAGCAGCACGTATCTGGGGGATAAAAGATGTATGCAAAAAAGAAGGTGTCAAGTTTGTCAATCTCTCAAAACAATCCATTGTCAAAGTAAAAGTTCCGAACGGGGAGATATTCAAAATGCTAAATATTCCTAAGATCCTTGTTGAATGTGACTGCATAATTACAATTCCTGTGATTAAGACGCATAATATCACAACAATGACCTGTTCATTGAAGAACCAGTGGGGATGCATTCCACGATTCAGACATCAATATCACTTAGTTGCTGACAAATGCATTCCTGAATTGAACAGTGCGCTCAAGGTAAAGTTTGCTGTTGCTGATGGGACAGTATGCTTAGAAGAGAACGGTCCTCGTGTAGGAAGACCAAAAGTCATGAATTCAGTTTTTGCAACAAATGATCGGGTTGCTATGGACACTTGTGCATGTGATTTCATGGAAATTGATCCAAAAACAGTCGGACATCTTCAGAATGCAGAAAAGATCGGACTAGGAAATTCTAACTATCAGATAAAAGGCGACAAGATGCAGAGCAAGAAATTCAGACCAGCATTAGTAAAGAACCATCCGATTGTCAAATGGGAGTTAAGGTTGAGAAAGATTCCAGTGATAAGCTATATTATCTTCAAGACCCCTTTGTTCAAGATTCCTGCGTTCATTGCTTCAAGGTATAATTCCATCTGGTGGTATTATACTAAAGGAAAAAGATGGACCCAGCAAATGGTGAAGGCAAATCCATTGTACATGCAGGAGTTTGGTCCACTATTGAAAAGAATAAACAAGTTGTAACTAAGATGAAAAACAAGAAGAAAAAAATAATAATCCTCGGAGGAGGCCTGACAGGGCTTGCTGCTGCAGATAAACTTTGCGATAAATATGATATTACAATCTTAGAAAAACAAAACCAGCTTGGTGGCCTAGCTGCCAGTTTTGACCATGAAGGAAAATGGATTCCTATGCATTACCATCATGTATTTGACCATGATTATATCACTCAATCTTATTTGAAAAGATTTGGTCTGTTTAATGATATGGCTTGGAAGAAGATAAGGATGGCTATCTGCGTCAATAAAAAAAAATATAATTTTACTGAACCGATTGGCCTTCTGACCTTTGATTATCTTTCACTGCTTGGAAGATTGAGATATGCGCTTTTTGGTGCTTATGTCCTGAAACTGATGAATCCAAGCAAAATTCCAGAAAAAATTGATGCAAGACAATGGTTATACAAATATGCTGGAAAAGAAGTTGCAGACAAGCTTTTCTACCAACTTCAGGGACGGAACAAATTTGGCATCCCTCTTGAAGATATCAGTGCAAAGCAGTTTGCACACCGCTTGAAAGCAGGCGAGGTCATGGGCAAGTTTGGATATCCAAGAAAAGGATTGAAACTGATGATTGATAGATTTGAAGAAGATCTGCTTAGAAATGGAATAAAAATCATTCAGAATGCCAAAGCAACTGAAATCGATACAAAAAATAAGACCATCACCTGCGACGGCAAAAAAATAAAATATGATGCTTTGATTAATACAATCCCTATCCCAGAAATGCTGAAGATAACAACAGGATTGCCAAAAGGTTATATTGCGAAATTATCAAAAATAAAATATTGTCCATGCGTGACTGTTGTTTTTGGGACTCGAAGATTCTTATCAAAACATTACTGGCTGAATATTCTCAAAGAGAGGGTCCATATGATAATGCAGCACTCTATTTTATTCGATGGATACGATACAAAAGTTTCCTGGGCATTGCGGTACGGAAATTCTGGAGAGGACCTGCCGCTTTCAGAAGAAGAGATAAAAAAAATATATCTTGGCGTGGTCAAGAAATTCTTTCCAAGCGTAGAGATCAGCTGGTCAAAGGTATTCAAAGAAAGATATGCTTCTCCGATCTACGACAAAGATTATCCAAGATTCAAACCAGATTTCAGATCTCCTGTTGAAGGATTTTATAACGCTGGAATCGCTGTAAGTTACCCAAAAATAAGAAATATGAATACTGCTCTTGATTCTGGTCTGAAGATCGCTGGGATGATATCACATGATCATCCATAGAGAAGATAAGTTTATAAATTGGCTGATATTTTGTGAAACAACATGAAAGTGTTGCTATTAAAGCCATACAGCGAATCTCATTATTTTGTATCTCCTGTGGGATTGGGATATCTTGTTTCTGCTTTAAGAAAGCATGATATTGATGTCGAGCTTATAGATGGAGTAAAAGATCAGTTTACTGTCAGACGGATGAAGGAAAAGATTAAAAAAAATCCTCCGGATGTCATCGGAATCAGTTTTTTCTCATCTGATTTTTCTGTTATCAAAGAATATGTAAATGCTATCAAAGAAATAAACAAAGAGATATTAGTTATACTCGGCGGACCGCATGTTGCTGGAGTGAAAAAACAGATATTTGAAGATTTTAATAATATTGATTTTGCTTTTGCTGGCGAAGCTGAGACGCATTTTCCACTTTTCCTGAAAAAGATACAGAATAACGAGGATTATACTGACACACCAGGCCTGATCTGGAAAGACAGAGACCAGATCAAGATGAATCCATCCTATTTCGAAGAAGATCTTGACAAGATAGGGTTGCCTGCTTGGGATCTTATGGATCCAAGGACATATCCTAAAGCTCCGCAAGGCGCTGTTTTTAGAAACTGGCCAATCGGATCTATAGTGACATCACGAGGGTGTCCTTATCAATGTACCTTTTGCGCTGGAAAGCTTACAACAGGCCAACGTATTCGGAAAAGAAGCATTGAAAATATTATGGAAGAGATAGAACTGCTCTACAACAAATATGGTGTAAGAGAGATACATATTATTGACGATACTTTTACTTCTAACAAAGAGCTTGTAAAAGGTTTCTGTGCTGGCTTAAAAGAAAGAGATTTCAAGATTTCTCTTACTTTTCCAAACGGCGTGAGATTGAATTCTCTTGATGAAGAGATGCTCACCCTGCTGAAAGAAGCAGGATGTTATGCAATGTCTGTAGGGATAGAATCAGGAAACCAGAAGATATTGAATGATATGCAAAAAGGCCTGACTTTAGAGATAATTGAAGAAAAGATCAAGTTGATAAATAAATTCAATATCGACATAAACGGTTTTTTCATTGTCGGATATCCAACTGAGACAAAAGAGACTATCATGGACACTATAAAGTTTGCAAGAAAACTTCCGATAAAAAGAGCGCACTTCAGTACATTTCTTCCACTGCCTGGAACAAAAGCAACAGCACTAGCATTAGAACTCGGCCTGCTGCCGAAAGTGGATATGGACAAACTGCTCTATACAGATGCTCCATGTCCTCCAAAAGGATTGACATCCGAAGATCTAAAGAGATTCCAGAGAAAAGCATTCTTCTGGTTTTATATCAGGCCTAAGCATATGATTGCTTTATTGATAGAAATAAAATCCTGGGCGCACTTCAAATCTCTGTCAAAAAGAGCATGGGACTATGGAATCAAAAGAGTAAAATACCCATGATTAATTTAATTCTACTTTAGATAATTCCGAGAATGATTGATTATTGATTGTGAACTTTCTTTCTGAAACTAGAAGATCCTTGAATTCCTGCCTGATTTCTTGAGGCGGGATGATGATAAGATCATAAGTGTTTCCTCTTTCAGCTGGAATCGCTGGATCCCATGGCGCGTGAACAATTTGATATGAAACCTCATACTTTTCTAGATAATCCTGAAATTCCAATCGTGTTTTCATAGGCGCTGTCATTAGATGCTGGTCCATATAGAAATGAGTGACCTTGTACTTCTTCAGCAATTCTTTCGACTTCTCAATATCATTTCCGTACATGATGACAGCAGCATCTGCGATTCTCTCGCTGATATCAACAAAATAACTGGCGTGCGTTCTTCTTGTCAGCATCTGTTTTCGCGCTGATAACACTGCTAGTGCAAATCCAGATTCGTCATTAGCAAGAATAACATCATCCTTATCAAGATTCTGCAATAAATAATCTCGAATATTGTACATCTCCTGTGTCGCAGGATCCCATTGTCTTCCAAATTGCACCCATCTGTCATTGTTATAAGCCTTATAACTGGCGTAAGCTGTCGGCAATAACAATACAATCAAGATTATCCCTATGTATACTTTTATGTTTAGTGATTTTTTAAAGTGGAGATAGATATACCTAAACCCAAATACTATAAAGATTCCTGTGAACATAATAAAGAGCGGTAATTTTTCAGGAAGGAATGATATATCAAACAGCGGCCGGGTGATAAGATGATGTTCTACAGTGAGGAGATTCGCAATGAACCATAGAAGTATAAATCCTGTTGTTTTTCTTTTCCATTTCAAAATACAGAAGAGAAGACCGAGAATTCCAGCAAGACCAAAAATATATGCTCCAAAGCCATTAAATCCCATGAACAAAGTATTCTTGACCCCAGTGAAGAGCCATCCCAGACCCAAAAGATCTATTTTTGTATCCCCATACTCTGTAACAGGGTTTGGCCTGTCTGTTCCATATCTCAAGAGAATCGGACTGAAAAAGACCAGTGCAATTACTAAGATGACGATTGCAAAAACAAGATATTTCTTGATAAAATGTTTTGTGTTCTTAAGGACTGCTTTTGCCCATCCATCTTTGCTGTCTCTGTGTATATGATGGATCCATAATAATATTATTCCAATTCCAAAGATCCCCAGTCCTGCAACAAATTTCCCTCCTTGTACCAGGACTGTTATACCTAAAAAAAATCCTGCAAGAAGCTGATATTTGAACTTAAGGAATTTCTCGTATTTGAGCCAGAACAACAAGAATAATGGTATTGTGACAAGTACTGCGACAGAAGTGCTTTTCGGCTCTGGAAATAAACTATAGCCTGCAATGATGATGCTTGCGTAGAGCAGTGCCCAACTGTCATCATCAAATATTTCCCTGCCAAACAGATAAAATACAATGCCTGCTGCAAAAGTAAAAAATGGAACTGAAAATAAATAAACAGCATTGACAGACCAACCCGTGAGCAGCACAATCAGACCCAAAATCGTCGGCCACAAATAGCCATAATATTGCAATTCGTCAAGATAGAATAGGCTACTCAAAGGCGAATATCCTGTAACAACATTCTGTACAAAACCTCTATCACGGTAGAAATCTCCGCCAAAAATCGGGCTCGGAAGATGTTTGAATTGCGAATATGTGTTGACCTGTATAAGCACGACAAGTACGAGAATTAGAAGTAAAATCCATGTTTGCCATGAAAATTTAAGTTTCATCTAATCTCGCACCTTTGTCTTCAAGATAGATTATATGGTAGCCAAACTGGCTCTTTATTGGCTTTGAGATTTTTCCTTTGCTTAGGTTGAATGCAACTTCTTCAAATTCAGGGGTAAAACGGCCTCGTGTGACCCATCCCAGATCCCCGCCATTCTCTGCAGAGCCGGGATCATTTGAATATTTTTTTGCAAGCTCTGCAAAATTACTTCGTGTCGCATTTCTTCTGATTTCATTTACAAGTACTTTTGTTTCCTGTTCTGTCCTATTATCCGGACAATTAGTATCATTTACACTACATACCAAAATATGTCTAACATGTATTCTATCATCAGTATAAATATTTGTCTTGCTTTTCCCTTCCCAGTCTATCTTATAGACATAGATATCAAGTCCTGTGACAGTAACTGTATGCTTGACCAAATCAAAGTATTTCATACCATGTCCGCCAGTGAAAAATAATCTCAGAAACATGCTATTCGCGTGCAACGGATCTGTCAAAAGGCTTTGGAAATTTCCATCTGAATCCGGACCTAGGACAATACTGAAACCAAATGTGGCATTTTCAATCTCATATTCTTTGGTTCCTTCAGAATCCATCAAAACTATTGAATGAGGGGTCTGAGTTTCTTGTCCAACTATTTGATTATTTCTTCTGTCACGGACATAGATCTTTAATTTTGATTCTTCAACATCTTTCAAGTCAAAGATTCCGGATTCCAGAACTATATCCTGGATATTATTTCTCTGCAGGATAAGGTTATAATTGCATAGAACTGTATCATTGATTGGTGCATTGCATCCCACCCAATCTGAAGTCATATAGCCTGGCCACGGACTGACCCATTGATCTGCATCTGTTGATTGGATTTGATAATATAATTCGCTTGCTTGTTCTTCTGATTTATTGAATCTCGTTTGAAGCAATTCAATTCCTTCTGCCCGTTTCATATTTTTGACAGCCTGGTACATTTGAGCTTTATAGAAGTCCCAGCTTCCAAAGTGCCCCCAGACTCCGGATTTTCCGATCATGTCTTCAGATGCGATAAAGAAATTTTCTGGTGGATCACAATGTGTCTTCTCTAGTATAATTTGGATCTTTTCTTCATTTAATCCGTGTTCTTCAAGAATATCCTTTGCGTCTTCTTCATTCACTTTTATTATTTCATTCAAAATATCCACAGATGTCGGAGTATCCTTAATTACTTCATCCAATTCCTCAAATGCGTCGTTGGCACTACAATCAAGCATGCGCAGGATGCCTGCTGCTAACTCTTCGTCATCTGTGAGAAGAGTCTTTCCAATCCAATGAGCTTGCGGCATGTTCTGGGAAGCTCCATCAAATGTAACTGCCCTATCAGCTATTGCCTTAAACCAATGACCAAAGTCCCACCAGCTATTGATTATTGCATCTTCTTCTGAATTATCTTTGATATATTCAAGTGCGTCCCACCAAGCATCTGTTGAAGTCGGAATCTCGTTCAGTGCTGTATTGAATGCACGGCACATAAAACCATTTTTGAAAATAAACGGGCATTCTGTTGGTCCAGCTCCGATCGTAGGGATTGCTCCGAGAATAATAAGTGCTAAAAGTATTATTATGACTTGCACAGACCATTTTGGGATCTGAAATCCGGTATGGAACATGTCCACCAAATGTTTATACAGCAAACCTATTCCAACACCAAACGCGACTGCAAAGGCAGGAACAAGCAATAATGAAAATCTGACACCTATTTTTCCAGCATAGATCGTAGCGATGAACCATATGATCAATATAAGAGAATGTTTAATATCAACATTTTTGGATTCTTTAAGAAGAATAAAGAGAATACCAACTGCAATTGGAATTACTAAGAGAATGATGAACATTATAGTCTCCGGAACAATACTCAACAACACAAAATACCATACAAAAGATCCTACTGTAAATAAGGCTTCATAAAGTCCAAATTTTCTTGTTTTGAGTAATAGGAGTATAATCCCTAGGAGTGCGATTAGAAAAAATAATTTTCCACCCATTTGTCCAATTACTGACCCATATGAAGCTGTATTTAATTCAGCAACTGTTGTGTAGACATTCGGCCAGATTTTGTAGGAAGCTACTTCTTTTATTGCCTGAAATTCAAATGGTCCCCGGATTATGAATTTAAAGAAGTGGAAATTCTTGAATAATACTACGAATAGAAATGAACTGATAATGAAAATTATCAAAGTATATGCATTGGTCAAAAAACTTTTATCTTTTAATAACTTTATTTTTGCTTTTATCAAATTAAAAGAGGTATAAATTAAGTACAAGATTCCTGCGATCAACAGCACGTCAAATATGAACCAGAAACCTACCCATGCAAATGCGAACAATCCAACAAAAAAACCTCCAAGCACGCTGAAAAGAATTTTTTTCTTCAGATCCTTAGTATCAAAGGCTTCTAGAAATAACCACGTTATCATCAGCGGAAAAAATACGTTATAAGCATCAGTATCAGAAAAACCACCAGGTGTCCTTGATAGGAATGTTCCATGGACCGCCAATATTAAAGCGGCAAAAAAACCACCGACATTGCCACCTAATTTCCTTCCGATCAAGAAAGCTGGTATGACGCATAAAGCCGAGATTATCACTGGAAGCAGAAAAAAGATACCCATAAGAGATTTATCAGAGAATGGTTTTAAGATCTTATACAGATATGCTCCGAAATAAAAGTGAAAGCTTGGATCTATACCGGAACCTTTCGGGGCATGCATATGCATATCATATGGCTTGCCGTCACGAAGAATGTCTCCCGGATGTCCATGATCCACAATATTTTTTGTATATCTATAATATTGATACGGATCTATTGCCATTAGATATGTTTGGCCGTCATCATCCTGCAGGCTCGAACGGAACTGTGCTGCTGTCTGCTTGATTCCTGCCTCGAGCTGGACCTTCTCTGTGGAGAGAAACTGTTCAAATCTCCTGTTCACTTCTCGGTCAATGCTCTGAGATGGCAGATTAGGAGATTCCATCCTCACTTGATTCGCTATCTGATTTCTGATATTACCATAGATAGTATTCCTTGCCCAATTCTCAGTGATAGGCAGATCAGCAGACATCATCCTGAAATCTACTGCAAAATACATAGGAATTAATATTAAGATCAAAATCAAAATAAGACTGAATTTCTTTGTTGTGATAAAATTCTTGATTGATGCAATGTCAAGATGGAGATCATCATCACTTTCTTTTGTATCCTTTTTTCCTGCTTTGCCACTTTTTCCTTTGAATAAGCCTTTAATCTTAGAAAAATCAAATGATATCTCATCATTATCTGCGTCTTTTTTAACATCTGGTTTTTCAGAAATTTTTGGAACCTCAGGTGTGTCATCATCCTTTTTTTTCTCTTTCTTAGGCTTGCCTTTGAAAAAACCGATAATCTTTGAAAGATCTAAAGTAATCTCATCATCCGCTTTCTTATCTTCTTCCATTAAAATACCCCAACTAATGCTCTTCTAAAAAAGATAGGCAATTTATAAAGGTTATGATTACTTAAAAAGCAACCTTTATATACCTTGTCTTTTTCAATTTCCTCTATGCCTGCAATAACATCTCGAAGAATCGGTGTGAAAAAAAAGGATCGAAAGTTTCTATTATCCGGCTTTATTGTTTTTCTTATGGTACTCAGTGTCTTGGGTTATGCTGCTTACAGTGGAGATGGAGAATCCTATAATGGACATACCTTTGAGTTCAGAGAAAGCTACTGGAATACAAAGATAGACAAGACTTTGTTCCAGTTCCATTTTCTACCGGATGCAGTCAAGACTATTGAACTTTTAGGTAATCTAAGATATGAAGAATATTTTTTAGTGCACGATTCAAGTATCAATCTCAGCGCACAGGAGTCTTCAGCAATATATCTTGTAAAATATGAACTCTATCTTCAGATGACAGAGAAATTAGGCATACCAGTGGAGCTCGCAACATCCAATCCAACAAATACCAGCACAATGCCAATCTCATGCACAGACGCAACTCTGTTTATCGGGGTCATAGAATACAGCTATGGGAATGAAACTAAAATAATTAATGAAAACAACTGTATTAAAGTTATTGCTGAATCTGATTCTATGCTGGTGAAAGCAAATGACAGGCTTCTATATACATTACTTGAAATTATCTAGAAGAAGAAACGCAACAATCTTGGTTCTTTGAATAATATCTTGAATACAAATTTTGTTGGAAAATCCATATCCCCATGCTTGAGCAGTGCTTTCTTGATTTTTGGTTTGTTTGCGAGTTCGAGCAAGGCGTTGTATTTTTTATCGCTTGATTTATTGAGTATTTTTCGGATCATTCTTGTTATCTTCAATTCTCTGTTCAATTTTTTCAGCTTGCTTTCATAAGATTTCTTTCTGACAATCGAATCTGCCAATGCTTTTGCCGCCAATAATCCTGTCACTACTCCTCCTCCAGTTGTTGCCTTTACCTGCATTGCAGCATCTCCAACTAGATAGACATTCTTTTTTTGCACTTTTTTTTCTTTATACATAGGGATTAATCCCCCTTGGTATTCAAGAATATCTAAATTAGGAAACATGGAGAGGAATTTCTTGAATTTCTTGTTTGTATTGGCTTTTGTTGCCAAACCTATTCTTGCTCTTGTCGAGGATTCTGGAACAACCCAAGCGAAAAAGTCAGGACAGATGCTTCCAAGGTAGACTTCGACATGGTCAGGATTGAACTTTCCTTTGACTCTTGCCTGTATTCCAACCAGAAAATCTCTTTTTCCAAACAATTTTGCTGATTTTGCAACTCTTGACACTGGTCCGTCTGCACCGATCAAGATGTCGCAAACAAAATTTTTGTTATTCTCGAACTTTAGTTTCAGCTTTCCATTCTTTTGTCTTGAAAAAGACTGGAAATTATGGTTGAATAATATTTTTGCTCCAGCTTTTTTAGCCTGCTGCGCAAACCATTTATCCATTTTGCATCTGTCGACAATATAAGCCTGCATCTTGTTAGTATGTAATTCAAATTTCTTATGTTTAGAATAGAATGTAGCGCCTTTTACTTTGTTTATCACAAAAGAATCAACTGGAACTATATCCTTGAGATTCTTAGAAATTATGCCTGTGCACTGTACTGGCCTGCCGATAGTGCTGTGCTCTTCAAAAATATTTACATTATATCCAGCTTTTGCTAGCAATTTTCCTACATAGCAGCCAATAGGCCCTCCTCCAATAATAGCAATGGTCTTCATCTTTTAGTCTTTTCAGTATCCACTATCTTTACTTTATGCCCAAAAGCAATAGCATCCTGCAAGCATGATTCCATGATTTCTGCTTCCAGATTTTCATCGATCTTTCTTTTAGAATAATTTCTTTTCTGCAGCCTCCTTCTTAATTTTTTCAGGTCAAAACACCGCATCACAATGCATTTGTCCACATATCTCTTTGGAAGATAGTGCGATAGATGAGAATCGATCACAAGAGACTCTTTATTTTTCTTTGCCTCTTTTATCCTCGTGATAAGGATCTTATTGAGTTTATCGGTATTGACATCATAACATTTGTCGCCTCGATTATATTTTGCATCAACCCTTTTTTTATGTGCATCTATAATCTTGTTTACATCAATATAAGTGTAATTTTTTTTCTTTGCAAATGATCTTGCATACGTTGTCTTTCCAGTCCCAACGCTTCCAGTAACAATGATTATTGCCATATGAATAATTATAAAAGATGTGTATTTAAAGTTAATGGATAAACGGAAAAACATTTAAAGCTGTGGAACAATTTAGGATATAGTGGGACTATGGAGATGATCACTGTTTCTAGCAGGGGTAAACAAGAGCTTATTGATATCACTGCGGACGTGGAAAAGGTAGTGAAGAATAAGAAAGTGAAAGAGGGTGTATGCTGCATCTATACTGGCCATGCCACTGGAGCGATTATGATAAATGAAAATTATGATCCGAATATATGTGACGATGTTATCGAATGCCTTGACAATCTTGTCCCTCGGGGAAAATGGAGGCATGATAAGGTTGACAATAACGGGGCTGCGCATATAAAAGCATCAATTATCGGACCGTCTCAATTCATACCAATACGTGATGGAAAATTGCAGCTCGGAACATGGCAGGCAATAATGTTTGCTGACTTTGACGGGCCGCGAGAAAGAAAGATCATGATCAGGATATTAAAGGAGTGAAAATGGGCAGCTGTGACATATGCGGAAAAGATACAAAATTGTTCAGGGCAAAGATAGAAGGAACAATGATGAAGGTATGCAGAGATTGCAGCAAATTCGGCAAAGTTATTGGCGAAGTAAAGATCGCAATAAAAGATACTGCCAGACAGAAAGTAGCGACAATTTATGCCCAGGAGGAAGAGGAGATTGTCGAAGAAGTTGTTCCAGACTATTCTACAAAACTGCTAAAGGCCAGGCAGAAAAAGAAGATGGATCAAATGGATTTTGCGCGTTTTGTTGCTGAAAAAGAATCCGTGGTCAGCAAACTAGAGACAGGCAGCCTTAAGCCTTCATTAAAGCTCGCTCGAAAGTTGCAGAACCGGCTGGGGATAAAGCTGATACAAGTCGTGAAAGAAGAAAAGTTCGAACTGGAATCAGGGACAGGAAAAGATTTTACATTGGGAGATTTTATCAAGAAAAAGAAATGATCATTTTGCGTAGACTGAATTTCTACAATAATTTTCGTCTTGATAGATCAATTCATATTCTTCAAGTATTATATCTTCTGGAAATTTGCCTGTAAAATCACAACTTGTATGGAATACGCACTGGACATCAGGCATCACTTCACTAAACCTGGTCATTGCTTCTTCTCTGCTTGAGAAGAAAGGAAAATAGTCATACCAGTAGATCACTGCCAATGGGGTCGATGCTGCAATCTTGGCATCAAAAGGGCATCTTTCAACTATACTCTGGTTCTGTGCCATGTCTGGAAAAAACATATGATGTGTTGCAGGAAATATCATTAATAACCCTATTGAGATAAGCATGTACGCAATAAGAATTGTTTTACGGACCGATGGACGGATTTTGGATAATCCATACGCAGATATGATTGCTATCAATGGGATCAATGGAAGTATGTACCGTTCATCTTTCATAGAAATTATCTGAAAAAATGCATAGAGTATGATTAATGGCAAGAGGATAAGAAATATTATCTCTTCTTTATTCTTCAATTTTTCCTTGAATAGGAGATAGATTCCAAAGAATAAAAATGGTAGCATGATGTGCAAAAACAATGGAAAAGATCCAAGATATAATAAAGAATTGTTTGGGAAGAATAATGGTGAGGAACCCCAGCCAGTAGAGCTTATCAATACATAGACAGGACCGAGCCAGGAACTATATTTATAATGATTGAAGATGAAAAAAGCTATTATTCCAAGCAAGATTGGAATGTTGTAATAAACAAGAGATAGAAGATTCTTTTTCTGCTTAAATATCCGATAAAGCAAATATATTTCGAGCGGAACTATCAGGAAAATTATTGGATACCGGACCATGACAGCGATAAATGAAAAGATCCCTGCATAAACATTCTGCTTTCGCGTGAAAAAGTAAAGAGACAGCAGAAAAAAGAAAGTTGCTGGAATGCTTGTGTAAAGCTTGAATGTCCAGAATATGAAAAGGGAATTAAAAGTTATGATGACTGCTGCGATATCTGCTATCTTTTTATTGAACAACTGCTTTGATATAAGATACACCAAAGATATTGTGCCGATTGAGAACAATAGCTCTAATATTTTTCCAATTACTAGAAGATCTGCACCAAGTTTCCAGAAGACCCCCAGGATTATTGGCCAGCCGATCGGCCTTACACTTTCCCAATATGCGATCTCGCCATAAGAAAAGATATTCTTGGCATTGCTGATATAGACTGCGCCATCCCAGAAAGGCTGATAAAAATGTGAATATAGAGCTATCCAGATAGCTAAGAATACAATAAGAAGTAAAAATAAAAAAGAATTATCTTTTAACTTCTTTTGCAATCTAAATAGATCCATTTTCTGCTAATTCCGGACATCCCTCTAATGGATCTGTGAGTCTAGCGCAAATCGCAGGCTCTAATTCATCTCTTGCTGTAAACCCTTCGAATTTCAGGTCCTCAACTATCAAAGTCGGAAGGCTTGTGACATTGTAGGACATCTTCAGCACATTCACCATTGGTTCGTTTATATCTTTCAGATTAAACGAAAATATCAATAGCTTCTGGCCGAACTTCTTCTTTAGATAATTCAGGACAAAGCTCTGCTCGTCGCAATCCGGGCAGATCTTAGGATCTGAATGAAAGTTTAATAGCGGAACCATGTCCGAATTACATTGATCCTTGATCTTTTTTGCTAAAAGCCAGAACTTGATCTCAGATAGAAGATACTCTCTTTTCAGTAAATCAAACTGTTTATGGTTGATTTTCTCGTTCTTAGAAAAGGATTCTAATCTTCTCTGGGTCTTGTCAAGATCCTCCAGGCTGCGGTAGTAAGTATCAAAAACACTATTGCATGTCTCATTACTAGTGAATTCGCTTAGATATTCATACTGCATCTGCGAGCTCGAGAATGCCACAGTATGCTCTTGATATAGATCGCTCATCACATCAACCCTTTTATTCTCTACCACCAAGCCTAAAAAAAATCCCATGAAGAATATCGCAGCTGTTATGATCGCTGCAATGACATACTTTTCTTTACTTATTTTTCTCTGTAACATTGTTTTTCTATCTCCATCTGGTTTTCTCTCCTCGTAGGAGGTCCCATCCAACACCTAACCATGTAATTCCTATCAAAAAGAAATAGATGAACAGGAAGAATGCCAATGAGATGAATCCTTGCTTTAAGATTTTCTCATTAGTCTGTGCATATGATCTCTTTATGATATATAACGATAGCCCAAGCATAATAAGGATAGATATTAAGGACATAAAGTTTATGTCCCAAAGACTTAAATCAATTTTAATCTTACTGAACAAAGTCCAGAAATCAAATCCAATAAAATAGCTATCATAAATAAAATTGACATATGGTTTGAATGCATAATATCCTGTTGCAAGCACCATTGTGACTGCCAATACGCCAGATATCAATACCATAGGCAGCATGAACATTCCAAAATCACCATACTCTTTATTGAAGAGCATTGATTTATGCTGGATTGTAGTCAATAAAGTTCCTTTGAGCCACCTGTTTCTCTGACGATAATAACCTTTTAGATCTTTTGGCACTGCAGTATATGCATCAACATCCAGAAGCTGGACAACTTTATAATGATATTTCTGGAGACGGTATGTCATCTCCATATCTTCGACAATATTTGTCTCGTCAAAGCCCCCTAATTTTTTAATGACATTTGTACGATAGATGCTAAAAGCTCCAGGGACAACATGGACACAATCGACCTGCCCCATCAATTTTTTATAGAACATGTTAAGAAGGTATTCTGCGAACTGCACCTTCTGCATAAAGGTTTTCGGCTTCCGGACTTTCATGCAAGGAAGAACAGCTGCAACATTCTTGTCAGTGAAATGAGCAAGCAATTGTTTTAAAGTAGGCGGAGCCACAGAAGAATCAGCATCAAAACAAACTACATATTCCCCTTTTACAAATTTCATTCCATAATTCATTGGTGCTGCTTTTCCCTTGCCCTTTACTCTTACTTTATTGAGAAGTTTAATGTTTATCTTCTTATTTTTCTTGATGAGATCTTCAACAATCTCTTTGGTGCGGTCAGTACTGCCATCATTCACAACAATTATTTCGTATTTATCGCGCGGATAGTCAAGCTTGATTGCGGAATTCACTGTTTTTGCAACTATCTTCTCTTCATTCCAGACCGGGATCAATATAGATACATAAGGGATCTTTTTCAGTTTAATCTTCTTCTCTTTTGTGATCCCTTGCTCCATAAGAACCAAAAACCAGAATATTACAAAGTATAACGAGATAACATAGATGACCCAGATGAAGCTAGCTGGTACTGTTGCCATGAAGGAATTCTTTGAAATTAGCTATATAAAGATTTCGGTTAGTCGCTTATAAACTCCCAGATTTCAATATGATTTTTATTGTAGTTGTTTTTGAAATGAATTTTGCTGGGCAGAAGATGTAATAGCCCCTGATCACGGCTCGACCATATTTTCCCGGTTTTCATCGAGTCATCGATCCAGATGTACTTGATATGATGCTGGCTCAGCAGCTCAGAGGTCTGCTTCAGGTTCCTTGATTGAAAGATTATATCTAAAATTTCATCTTCAGGTGCAAAAGGAGTTGAGAACGGTTCCGTATTAGTATAGTATTCTATCCAGAAACTATACTCTGGAAGAGTCAATACTATTCCTCCTGGTTCCCTTGCCAGAGATTCAAAGGATCTCAGCATCTCTAGTGTTGGAGGCGCTTCTGCTTCCCGATCTGCAAAAGAGACAGCTGAGAATAAAAATGAACATATCAAAGCGATAATTGCCAATAAGCCTATGAATTTGAGATCCCATTTTTTCTCTACCAATTCTCGAGATGCATGTGCCGCAAAGAACACTATGAATATGTTAAGGTATACAATAAAAAAAAGATATCTTGCAGAGAGTGCGAATAAGATGATTGTCGCTAGATATATGTAAATCAATTTGAACTTATATTTCCAGGTCAGCAGGAAACCAAAAAAAGCCAAGATAAACATTGTAATTCCGAGGCCTATGTGTGCCCCAAATTCTAGTATGAAATTTCTCAGGATAGGTTGGTCAACCAAAAATGTAGGCGAAACCTTTCCAAGATAGAACCAATTATAAAATAGATAGACAAGGATAATGCCTGAAACAATTATTGCATAATTTTTCTTCTTTTTTAATGTAAAACTATACGCCAACAAGAATATTGGTATCAGGACTGCAAAGACCCCGAAGATTGCAGTTGAAAGGAATACTATCGATCCCAGGATATGGAAGATCGGCTTCTTCTTCTGAAATAGATAGAATCCTAGCAATATCAAGAACAATAAGATAGAATGTTCTGTGAAATAAGTGCAGATATATATGAACGGAATAGAAAACATCAGTAGGAATATCGAGATATAAATATAATCCTGTTTAAGCCTCATTGATCTCATGTTCAAGTAGAACAGAAAAATTATTCCTGCTGCGAACAAGAAAGGCAGAATTTTATATGCTGCTGGATTCAACCCAAATTTCTGCAAATAATAATATGGAATGCTTCCTCCAATTGTCTTTGTGTTCAATCGTAAGATTGTCGGCGACAGGAGAACGAAAACTGCGAAAAAGTACAGGATTATTTTGTTTTTATATGCAAGGCTCTTCATTTTCTCCTCTTTGTGACAGTGCCGCACTCTAGTTCGTAGATCTTGACTTTCTCATCATAGACTAGGTCAAAACAAGCGTCTGTGATATATTTTATTTCCACTCCCTCTGGAACATAAAGATGTGTGACATCATAATTATCCATAATTTCGATAGCTTCAATCTCTATTGGTGTGGAATAGACTGTATTTATATCGATTAATCTTTGCTCTGGGATCGGTGCCATCAGGAAATTTGTATCTGCCACATTCCTTATTTTGTTTCCATATGTTATTATATGGCCTAATCTTATCGGTGCAAGCAGCGATGTTTGTTTTCCACTCTCTTCATTGAGCCATGCAATTGCATCTGTCTCAGCATAGTTTGCAGTCTCTGTTGTTGCAGCGAATATGATACTAGGAATGATCGAAGTGACCAAAAAGATCAATACGATAACCAAGAATGATACAGATGCAAGCCTAGCTGCTCTTGTTTTGTTTATATAATCAAAAAATATCTTATAGAATAATCCAAACAAAAGTATGAGCACAATTCCAAGGATAGAAAGCCCCAGGTTCAAGGTAATCAGTTTAAGCCATAAAAGAAGGGCAACAGAGATTGCAAGGGATGTAAGAAGATACACATCTTTGCGTTTCTCCTGGAACATATATTTGTAGAGGACATAACAGCCAATGATCAAAGGAAATATCCCTATCCCTGAGATTGCGTGCACAAATGTGATCTGTTGAAAATATTGCGTTAAGACTGATGCAGGAATATTCTGCCAGATCAAGCTAGGTCCGTGCACAAGGAAAGCATCCTTGTAGACAAGGAGAGATATCCATAATGTGATAAATGTGAAAAATAATACCAGTTCGAGTGTTCGCGCTTTATATTGAAATCTTTCCAGATAGGCCAGAAATGTATAGATGAAAAATGCAAAGATCAGTATCAATGAAGATAAATGTATTAATGGCAGCAAGAAAGTTAGGATCACAAAGAAGATGACAAATCTTTTCTGGTTCTGTCTCATGAATGTGTATAATGCAAGAAAAATCAATGGTATCTGCAAAGAATGCGGAGAAACTGTATTTAGTGTGCTTGAGATATATATCGGAATAAATCCAGAGATAAGTGCTGTGAATAAAGAAGCTCCTGTATTTTTTGTGATGTGTTTAGAGATGAGATAGACAATAAAGATCAAGGCAGCAGCAAAAATATTCGGCAGTATCTTTCCTGCAAGTGAAATAGGGATAAAAAAAGAAAATCCTGCCAAGATATAGTGAAAGACTGGAAGGAAAAGAAAATCCCGACCGCCATAACTGAGAGTGTCGTGATAGATCGGCAGTCTTGTATCTGTGATTGCATTTATCTGCCTCAGATCAAAATACGCATCTGGAGAAAAATTGTTTGATTGAAACGCGAAATAAAGCCGGAACGCGAGCACAGCTAAAAATACAAGAATCAATAAAAACCAAACGGTCTTTTTCTTGATCTTCCTCATACAAGAAGTGAGAGTCTTGGGCCTTTTTAAAGCTTTGTCTGGCTTTTTGTAATCTTTTCAAAAGTAAAAGAGAAAGTCTTTTTAATTGGAAGAGCATAACTAAATCTATGAGAAGGATCAGTGCTGGAAGTCAATTAATGGATGATTTTTTTGGAGGGTATGAAACAGATATTATCACAACAATCTATGGCCCCTCTGCCAGTGGCAAGACTAATCTTTGTTTATTGGCTGCGATCAAGATAGCAAAAAATAAAAAAGTGATTTATGTAGATACTGAAGGAGGTTTCAGTGTCGAGCGTGTGAAACAGTTGACAAATGAATATGAAAAAGTGCTGAAGAACATTCATATCCTTAGACCGACTTCATTTGAAGAACAGACAAAAGCAATGAACAAGCTTAGAAAGATGATTACCAGCAAGATTGGCCTGGTCATTATCGATACGATTTCTATGCTGTATAGGCTAGAGCTGGGAAGCAATGATGAAGAAGTCTATGACATAAACCGTGCAATGGGAAGGCAGATTGCAATGCTCTCAGAGATTGCGCGGAAAAAGAATATTCCTGTCATCTGTAGCAATCAAGTATATGCTGATTTTGATAACAAAGATAAAGTGAACATGGTTGGAGGGGATCTCTTGAAATACGGAAGCAAATGCCTGATAGAACTCCAGAAGACACCAGGAGGAAATTGCAGAGCGATCATAAAAAAACATCGCAGCATGGCTCCTGAAAAAGAAGTCTTGTTCAAGATAATTGAGAAAGGAATAGAAAAAACAAAAGAAGGAAAAGGTTTCCGTTTCTTCTGACTTATTCTGCTAGGAATTCTTCCATTTGCTTGTCAATGCCAGGAAGCCCTCTTGCTTTCAGATATTCATTTGCCAGCAAGAAAAATATTAATCCCAGAGCTTGCCGTCCTTTGTTATTAGAAGGGATCACAAAATCAAGATTGTTTGCTTCATTGTTTGTATCACACAAACCAATGATTGCTAATCCTGCTGTCTTTGCATCTTTCGCAGCATTTCTGTCTGGCCATGCATCTGTGACCAGCATTACTTTAGCTTCTGTGAACTTTGCCAGTTTTGGATTTGTAAGAATCCCTGGCTGGTATCTCCCTGGAAAGACCTTGCATCCTGTATATTTGCCGAACAATTTAAGAGGTTTCCACCCATTCTCTCTTCGACATACAAGGATCACATCTTCTGGTGCATATCTTGCAAGAAATTTCGCAGCAATCCTGATACGTTTGTCGATCTGGGAAACATTCAATACTGCCAGACCGTCTGATCTAATCTTATAGATAAAAGATTGCATGTATTTTGTCCGGAATTTTGTTCCGATGTGTACACCTGCCTTGAAATAAACATCTGTTGGTACTAAAAATGATTCTTTTTCTGTCATTTTATATCCTCCATCTAAACAGGTAATATGCAGAATCCATCAAGCTGCATTATTATTACCTCAGCAGCCAATGTCCATGACCAATCTCGAAGACTGATATTCCTGAACTTTGGTTATGTATATGAGAACTAGTGAGGGCTTTATAAAGGTTTCGCGGCAAATTCTGCCAGATCTTCGTATATTGGACCATCTCCTGCGAGCGTGCTTTTGATGAGGTAGAATGCATTGACATCGAACTCTATCGGCTTTGGCTTGATTGGTTTGATTTTCTCAAGAAAGGCCTTCCTGTCATGCAGGAACTTGACGCGTGCTATTGTCAAATGGGATCTGAAGGTATGATCTAGTTTGATATCTTCTGTTGCTTTGTGGATCTTTTCAAACAAATCCTTGATCTGAGCTTCTGGCGTTGTTCTGATATGGATCACTCTGATACGTTTTGGCTGGAAAACATCAAGACCATCCAGAGTGAGTTTGAATTTGTTGAATTGTATCTCTGCTAGTCTTGTCTTTAAAGTTTCAAGGTCGTTTTCATCAATATCTCCGAGAAATTTTAATGTGACATGGAACTCTTTCGGAAGCTTCAGACCTTCCTGATCAATCTCCTTCTGGAGACGGATCAGTTCTTCTTGAACTTCTTCTGATATTTTCACAGCAATAAATAATCTCATATTTCTCAACATTGGATATTCTTTTATTAATATTTTGGAAAAAAGATTAAAAAAATAGAAATCAATACAAATCAGATTTATTCTTCTGGTGCTTCTTCAGCAGGTTCTTCCTCAGCAGGAGCTTCTTCAGCAGGAGCTTCCTCAACAGGAGCCTCTTCAGCAGGCTCTTCTGCTGGAGCTGGTTCTTCACCAAAATCCTCTGTATCTTCTGGTTCTGGTACTGGTCCTGATTCAAGCGCTGCAACTTCTTCTGTCACTGCTTCTTTTACACCAGGTTCTGCTGGAGCTGCTTCGCCGATTTTCTCTCCAAAACCAACTTTTTTCAAGACTTTTGTTACTCTGACCTTGCATCGTTCTCCTTCCTTGACATTCGGGATAAACAACACAAAACCCTCGACTTTTGCCACACCGTCGCCTTTTGCGCCGACTGCTTCTATTGTTACATCAACTTCGTCGCCAACTTCCACTGGCGGTCTGAAACTTCTTCGCATATTTAGTACCTCACTAATAATTTTGGTGCATATTATTGAGATGAAGTATTTAAAGGTATTGCATGGAACCTAAAGAAAAGGTATATAAATGCGGGTTTCATAACAAGGAGTATGGCAAAGAAAACCACTAAAAAGAAGGAGACAAAGAGCAAGGCTAAAAAGGCAGAGATCAAGGCAAAGCTGATCTCAGAGCGAGTGATTGCAGAAGCTTCTGACCAAGCTAGAGAGCTGTATAATCAAGGGAGGTATGGTAAGGTGCTAGACAGTGGAGAGATCCAGCTGAACTTGATTGAGGCACTATTCCTGCTTGAGAAAGGCAAGATCAAGATCATGTCTGGAAGGAAGAAAGTAACCCTTCAAGTCTTGATGAAAGCTCTGGAAAAGCAGGATCCTAATTTCTGGGTCAGATATGTGGTATACAAAGATTTTAGGAATAGAGGATATGTCATCAGCACTGCTCTGAAGTTTGGAGCAGATTTCCGAGTGTATGATCGCGGTATCAAACCAGGAGATGGTCATGCCAAATGGCTGGTATTCCCAGTCCCAGAGGAAAAGGTTTTATCGTGGTATGAATTTGCTGCAAAGAACAGAGTTGCAACCAGCACAAAAAAAAGATTGTTGATCGGTATTGTTGACAAGGAGAATGATGTTACTTACTACGAAATAAGATGGATGCGACCGTAAAGATGATGAATACTAAAAGTTCTGTCAGTGTTCCAGATAAGATACTTCAGATGATCAGAATTCGGGGGTATGTGCTGCCAGCAGACATAACCAGAGAGCTTAGGATAAATTCGCTTTTTGCAGGTGCACATCTTTCTGAGATGGCAGACGCTGGAAAACTAAAAATCTCAAATACAAAAGTAGGCAGCAGCCCTGCATACTATCTTCCTGAGACTGTTTCAAGCCTGGAAAGATTAGAGAAATACTTGAACGAGAAAGATAAGAAGACTTTCCAGATACTGAAAGAAAAGAAAATCTTGAGGGAAAAAGATTATGGCCCATTGATACAAGTATCGCTTCGTAATTTGAAAGATTTTGCAGTTCCTTTGCGGGTCAACAAGGAAGAGATCTTCTGGAAATATTTCCTTGTGCCTGATGAAGAGGCTACTCTTCTGATAAAACAATTGATTGATTCTGAAAAAGAACAGGCGATGGAAAGGGAAGCGCCAAAAGTCACTCCTCCGAAGCCAATTGTCCCAGGACCAAAAATAAAGGAAAAACCTAAACCAAAAGTGCTGCCTAAGAAGAAGATTGTCCCTGAGAAACCAAAGATAATCAAAAAAGAGAAAAAAATAGAGCCAAAAGAGGAAAAAGAGAAAGAAATCCAGACAAAGATTATGGATGAGGGGGAAAAACAACCGGAACTTACAGTCAAAAGTGAATTCTATGACCAGATTGTTGCTTACTGTGATAAGAAGAAGATAAAGATACTAGAAGCAGAGATAATCAAGAAGGGGGATATTGAGCTTATCCTTGAGGTTCCGACTGTGATAGGAAATGTCAAATACTTTGCAAAAGCACGCAGCAAGAAACGGAACAATGATGGAGATTTATCTTCAGCGTATGTGCGCGGACAGACAAAAAGCCTGCCGACCTTGTTCATAACAACAGGCAAAGTAACCAAAAAAGCTTTAGAGATGCTTGGCAAGGATTTCAAACAGATGATTGTCAAAGAGATCGAATAAGATGGGTTGTGCGATTACTGAATTATTAACAGGTCAGGAGATTGAGCTTGAAGGCCTGAAAGGAAAGATTCTTGTTGTAGATGCATTCAATATGCTGTACCAATTTCTGACAACTATCCGGCAGAGAGATGGCACTCCATTAAAGGATTCAAAAGGAAACATTACTTCTCATCTTACTGGCTTGTTCAACCGTACTACAAAATTCATGGAGATTGGCATGAAACTGGCTTTTGTGTTTGACGGGGAAGTTCCAGAGCTAAAAGCTGCAGAGCGGGCAAGAAGAAAGGTTGTGAAAGAAGCTGCAAAGAAACTCTATAAAGAAGCAGTAGAAAGAGAGGATGTAGAAGCAATGGGCAAATATGCTGGAAGGTTTACACGCCTTGCAAATGATATGATTGAGGAGAGCAAAGAATTGCTCAAGGCACTAGGCTTGCCTGTTATCCAGGCAGCGACAGAAGGAGAGGCGCAGGCAGCAGCCATAGTGAAAAATAATGATGCGTGGGCTGTTGTGAGCCAGGATGCAGATTCCTTTCTGTTCGGCGCAGACAGGGTTATCAAGAACCTGAGTGTTGCTGGAAGGCGGAAACTGCCTTCAAAATTTGCATTCACAACAGTGAAACCTCAGGTATTCGACCTGAAAGAAAATCTGAAAAAACTGGAAATCACGCAGGATCAATTGATTGCTCTTGGTGTTCTTATTGGAACAGATTTCAATCCCGGCGGAATCAAAGGTATTGGTCCGAAGAAAGGATTAAAGCTTGTCAAGGAGCATGGAGAAGATTTTGAAAAAGTGTTTGCATCAGTCGACTGGCCGTTTGACTATTCCTGGAAAGAACCATTCAAGCTTATCAAAAACATGAAAGTCACAGACAAATACAAGTTGGAATGGAAAAAAGTTAATCAGGAAAAAGTTATTGAAATCTTATGCAAGAGACACGATTTCTCAGAAGAGCGGGTTGTCAAGAAATTAAAGGATATTTCTAAGAAGCAAGAAAAACAAAAGCAGAAAGGATTATCACAATGGTACTGACTGTCAAATCAAAGCAGAAGTATGCGCAGAAGATTAAGAAATTGCTTATCTCTAAAGATATCTTTAATCAAGATTATAAAATCAAAAGAGAAAAAGGATATGTATATCTACCAGTCACAAAGAAGATATCTAAGCCAAGGCTTGATTTTGCAGACAAGAAACTTACAAAAGTAGAAAAGAAAGTATCTTTACAAGCAGTATTAAAGCAAAAATTAACAAAAAACGAACTGGAAGCTGTTCCGTCTGCTTTTGACATTGTAGGGGAGATTGCGATCTTGGAAATAAAGGACGAGATAAAGAAGCACGAGAAATTTATTGCGCGAACTCTGCTTAAGTTGCATAAGAATATCAAAACTGTAGTGAAGAAAGCTTCTATCCATGCAGGGGAATTTCGACTTCAGAAGATGAAGCATCTGGCAGGGAAGAGAACTAAGATTGCAATGCACAAAGAGAGTGGGGTGCGGATAAAACTGGATGTTGAGAAAGTATACTTCAGTGCAAGACTATCTAATGAAAGACTGCGAATAGCTAAGCAGATTAAGAAAAGAGAAGATATCCTGGTCATGTTCAGTGGATGCGCTCCGTTTCCATTGGTTATTGCAAAGAATAGCCCTGCGAAACGGATTGTAGGAATAGAAAAGAATCCTATCGGACATAAGTATGCTCTAGAGAATCTTAATCTGAACAAGAAGGTCTCTGGAAGAGTCGAGCTGTATAAAGGAGATGTTAGAAAAATTATTCCAAAATTAAAACAGAAGTTTGACCGGATACTGATGCCATTGCCAAAGTCTGCTGAAGATTTTCTTCCTGATGCTTTGAGAGCAGCAAGAAAAGGAACAATAATCCATCTCTATGATTTCCTGGATGAAGAAGATATTCCAGATGTTGCGATTGCAAAGATAAAGAAGCATGTCAAGAAATTCAAAATTCTCAGAGTTGTGAAATGTGGACAATTCTCTCCTTCTGTATTTCGGATCTGCGTTGATTTTAAGTTAGAATAAAAAAGTGTGCTCAGCAGTTACTCCGTCCATTCATCTCCGTTAGGATCAGACGGTGTTCACCTTCTTCATTGCACAAAATATAATATGAGAACTCTTGTTTATAAAGTTTATGGGATTTATCCAAACATCTTCACAAAATCAGTAGCATCTTCTTTTGTCTTGTCCTTGACCTTTTCGACAGCACTGATAAAATCATCGTGTACCACATGCGAACGATCCTCTCTAATTGCAAAGTAACCTGCTTCAGTACAGATAGCGCGAACCTCTGCGCCAGATAGACCTTCCATCTCATGGATAATAGTATTCCTGTTAACTTTCTTCAAACTCATGTCTCTAGTATGGATCTTGAAAATCTGCTGCAAACCTTTGGTGTCTGGCAGGTCTATATATATCTGCCTGTCCAATCTTCCTGGTCTGATCACCGCAGGATCCAGTATGTCGCGGCGGTTTGTTGCTGCGATTATCTTGACATTGCCAAGCTCTTTGAAACCATCTAATTCTGCCAGAAGCTGCATGAATGTTCTTTGGACTTCCCGTTCTCCAGAAGTGCCAATGTCCATTCTTTGTGATGCTAGTGCATCAAGCTCATCGATGAATACAATAGAAGGTGCTTTCTCCCGTGCAAGTTCAAATATTTCGCGCACTAATTTTGCTCCTTCACCAATAAATTTCTGCACTAACTCTGATCCAACAATCTCAATAAATGTGGAATTAGTGCTTGCTGCCACTGCTTTGGCCAACAATGTTTTTCCAGTACCTGGCGGGCCGTGGAGCAGTATTCCCTTTGGGGGCTTGATTCCAACTTTCTCGAAAAGTTCTGGCTTCAGGAGCGGAAGTTCGATAACTTCTTTTATCTCCTCTCTCTCAGCCGCTAATCCACCGATATCTTTCCAGGATACTATTGGTTTATCAATTATGACAAATTTCTCAACATTGAACTTTTTCATGGAATGGACTTTATCAACAATAACAAGATTCTTTTGATGCGCCAGGACAAAATCTCCAGGCTTTAGTTTGTTTACATTGCTAGAGATGTTCACAAAAAATTCGTTTCCATTCTTCAGACTTAGAATAGCCTTATCATCTATCAGGTCCCTGACTTCACAAATCAAAAATGGAGGGGTGTGAAATTTTGCCATCTCATTCTTGAGATGCTCGATAGTATTACGCAGAATCCTGTTCTCCTCTTCTAAAGAACTAATGTTAGTAGTGTACCCATACATCGCCTTTTCAAGTTCGTCTGATTTCGTCCCCATTCCAATATACAACACCGCTTGTAACTATATAAAGGTTTTGTTTCTTTCAGAAAAAACAACACATAAACTTTTTAACCAGTACTTCGGGTGATGTTCACGTTTTTAATCTTTACGCTTCCTGAAACAATCGGTCCAGTAACCTCCCAGCCAGAATGTTGTGATTGTTCTTTTGTACTTTCTACGATATTCGAGAAGATGCGCAGCATATTATCAGAGATTCTTATATCTTTAACAGGATGCATTAGTTTTCCGTTTTTGTAGAGGAAGATCCCATCACGCGGAATCGTGGAAAAATTACCTTTAAGATAATTCTGGAAACGAGTGTACCAAAGATTTGTAATATGCAATCCTGTAAATCCATCAAATATCTTTTTCTTTGATACTTTTCCTTTCTTGAGGATTAGATTAGTATTTGTAGGGTAGAGCAGACCTGCATTTGCTGTTGTCTTTGTATTGTATCTTTTTGCAGTGCTTGTATTATGGAGATATGTCTTCAGTTTACCCTTATCAATGAGTAATGTCTTTTGTTTTGGAACTCCTTCTGCATCAAATTTAGATGTCTCAAGACCGCCAGGGTATGTCCCGTCATCATAAACAGTGACTTCCTTTGAAGCAACTTTCTTTCCAAGTTTATCTCTAAAAAAAGAATGGCCTGACTCTATTGCAGAGATTCTCGCAGAATAGCCGACATTCTCCAAAAAATCCCCGAATGGATAGGGCCCCATGATAAGATTATACTTTCCTGCCTTGATTTTTTGCGGATCTTTTGCAGCAACAGCAATCTTCGCTGATTCTATCCCGCTCTTTTCTGGTTTTAATTCCGAAAGAATACGGCATACTTGGTTGGAATATCCAGAGGCATTCTTCTCAACATGGCTTCTGAAGGAAAGGTATAGTCCTGTCCCCTTATCTTTTGTTTCGACATTATTTGATGTCAACAATGTTTCTTCAGATTCTGCAAACTCAAAGACACCGTTACATCTTTTTGCACCTTCTGAAAATGCTGCATTCATCGCAGCCTCGACAATATCTATGCTTTTATCGCCTATTTTTGAGACTTTCTTATCATGTGTTCTTTCGTGTTTTTTATATTTGAACGGTCCCTCTGCTAATCCATGATATTTTTTGTTTGGTTCCATTGCTTTTGCAAAGGACATTGCTTTTTTCACAAAGCTAATAATATCTTTTCTGCTAAACTCTTCCATATATGAAGTTATGATCCTTTTATTTAATTCAAACATAATTGCAACATACTCGTGCTGCCAGATCTTGGTTGCAGCAATCTCATTATTCGAGAACTTTATCTGTGACTTTGTATCATTACGTAATTCTAGTGCGATATCACCTGCTCCTTTTTTCTGCAGTTCAGACATTAATGTTTTCAAAAATTTGTTCTTATCCATTTTTATCTTATTTTGATATTTTTCAAACGTATTGTCGGTCCGCCTGTTGTGACGGGAATCCCTTGGCCAGGTTCACCTTTTCCGCATGTTGCTGCGCGCAGTTCGACATTTTTCCCTATTGCATCAACAGCTGCCCAGAACTTTGGAGTTGTTATCTCTAATACTGGTGCAAAGAGAGGATATAAGATTCTACCATTCTTCACATAATAAGCTTCAGAACCAACGTATTTTTGATTAAAACGTTTATCATCAATATTCCATTCCTGGAAACTTTTCATAAATATTCCTTCTTTTGTATCTGCGATTATCTCGTCTTCTGTCCAATCGCCAGGCTCTGTAAAAGTATTAGCCATCCTAACTATTGGTTCGTTGGCAAAAGTCTCTGCGCGTGCAGAACCATTGCTCTGAAGACCCATCACTGCTGCAGTCTCTCTATTGTGCAAAAATTCGTTTATTTTTCCATTTTTTATCAGATACCTTTTTCTTGTTTTGACACCTTCATCATCGTATAGATAGTAACCAGAAGTTCCCTCTAATGTAGGATCATCTACAACATTGACAATTTCAGAACCAATCTGGTCCCCAACCATATTTCGTGTGACAAAAGATTCTCCTGCCTGCGCACTTTCTCTGCCAAGGATGCGATCTGCTTCATACGGATGCCCTACACTCTCGTGGGAAGCTATTCCAGTGACATTCGGACCACAAATAATATTGTATATTCCTGGCTTGACTTTCTTTCCTTTCAGTATATTTTCTTTTAGTTTTTTTGCGCAATCAATAATACCCTCAGAGACTTTCCACTTTTTGAATGCGCCCATACCTTTAGTAGAATCATACTGAAAGTATTTTTGTCGGGCATCATTGTTCTCCTTGACTGTTATAAACCAGTAGAAAGACATCCTTGGGATCTGTGAGGTGATTTTTGTTCCTTCGGTGTTCAAGAACAGCTTTTTTCTTATCTCGTGCTCAAAATAAAAATGACGTACTGGAACTTTTACCTTTGTCTTTAGCAGATTAGAATCAATCCCAGATAAGAGCTTTAATTTTTCTGCCGGGCTTACATCTCTAGGATCCTTTTTCATCTTGATTATAAATCTCTTTTTATACGTTTTTTCCTTAGAGAATTCTATCGGATTTTTCATTAATCGAGAACCTGCTTTCGCGATCTTGATCGTATTTTGTACAACCTTTTTGACATGCGCTTTATCAAGATTATTCGTCGATGCAAAACCAAGAGAACCATTAATCAAAAGACGAACCCCTATTCCAGACTGCCTGTAAAATCCTCCTAGCTCAGGATTTCCATTCTTCAAGAAAAAAGAATCTTCTTCTGACTGTTCGAGACGTACCTCTGCATATTTTGCATCCCGACATAATCCTAATGCGTATTTCGCCATGTCATCCATCTTTGTCCTCTTTTTACTCAGTGTACGCTTCTTTTGAAAGCTTTTGTAATTGCTTGCTTGCCTTTCGCATAGGTTCAAGAAGAATATTGATCTCTTTTGCAAGTGCGTTCTTTAAATCTAAAGGATGCAGTTCTTTTTTTCTATAAGCTTCTTCCAGATTAGCATAATTTGTAAATTCTAAGTTGCCGCCGAACTTCTCTGGCCGTTCCACGACAAACGGTTCTCCCTTATCTCCTTTGATTACCATAATCACGTGCTGTAGAAATGCCAGCACTCCATTATCTTCAACAATGCCTGGTTCACAGTATGCGCTTTTGAGTTTATCCTTGACAGTCTTCTCGTCATCCAGCAGGTCTATCCTTGACTTTGGATCAGAAGCACTCATCTTCTTTCCGATGAGGCCAGGTATCATAGGAGTCATTATTTCTATCCTTGATTTATATCCCATTTTTGGCAGTGATTCTCGTGCAAACATAAAGATCTTTCTTTGGTCAACACCCCCATATTGAATATCTACTTTTAGATATTCTTCGTCTAGTGTCTGAACAAGCGGATATATCAAACCAGATAATTTTGGATTATCTGATTGTTTTACTACATCAGATGCTGCTTTACGCGCATCATGCACAGAAGTAAAAGTGCTTAATTTAAGCAAATCAAAGAAGTATTTTGTATCTAGATTAACATCTGATGCTTTTACAATCTCGAACTCTTTTATGTCTGCTCCCACTGATTTAAACATTAGAGGGAAAGTCTTCTGATAATATTTGTATCTCTTATCCAGTATATCCCACGGTGTATTATCTAATGCTCCGGTGATATCTGATAACAGAAGTTTCACATGAAATCCAGCTTTTAGAAAGTCTGCCAGTTTCAATACTGTTATGAAATATGCAATGTGTGGTTTTCCTGTAATCGCTGTTCCTAGATATACTACTGGTTTCTTTTTCTTCTTCAGAAGGTCTTTCAGTTCTTCTTCTGTCACAATCTCTGCAGTATTCCTTTTAACTAACTTAAACCGTTCTTCTACATCCATAAGAACCACTTATCTTATCTTTGGTAGCTCATGACTCCAATAATCCTTGATCTTTTCCGAATCATTGGTTGAACCTTGACTTTCATTCCTGTTCTCAATCTTCTCTTTATAGGTGCTTCCACATCAACTTCGATTGGAGCTGCCTTTCCGATCTTGACAAATGTCTTTGGTCTTACTCTGGTAATAGTTCCTGTTTTATATGCGTATTTTGCCATATATAATCACCTCGGGCCATAAAGAACAAGCATTCTTTATATATTTTTCTTTTTAAATGCCACAAAACCTTTTTATAATCAGGTCGTGAAGATAGTGTATGGCTCAATCGATTAGTGTGACAATGCTTCCAGCGTATCTCTACTGTCAGAGAAAACTATATCTTGAATCTGTTCTGGGAATAAAAGAAATTCCGAAAGAAACCCTGATCATCGGAAAAATAAGGCATAATGTCTACGATCTTGTGAACCGGCAGGAAAAAGGTATTGTTCTCTCGATCAATGAACAGAACATGAACCAGATCGAGGAAAAGTATAAGACAAACTACTCAAAGAATCTGAAAAACTCAATAAAGATGAACAAAAATCTATTGCATAACCTGAACATTAATTTGATTGGTATCTATAAAAAATTGTGGCCTCTTTTTTTTGAAGAAGCAAAAGCCAGATCAGAGGTTCTTAAAAACTTTATCCAAAAAAATAAGATCTTTGGGATCAAGTTGTGGGAAAAATTGACACCAAAGATTGAATCTGAAATTTTTGTCTCCTCAGCAACACTTGGATTGAAAGGAAAAATCGATCGGATTGAAAGATACGACGAGAAAATAATACCTGTTGAATTGAAAACAGGAAGAGCACCAAAAGACGGTGTCTGGGAAGGACACTTGATCCAGATCGGGGCCTACATGATGCTTCTAGAGGAACAGTTCGGAAAGGCTGTGACAGAAGGAATTGTTGAATATCTCAATGAAAAAGTGAAACGAGGAGTGAAGATGAATCCATTCCTCAAAGAAGATATCTTCAAATTAAGGGAAAAGGTCAAAGAATTGATGAATTCTGACAAGCTTCCGCCAATCACTGAAAACAAGAACAAATGCAAGATCTGCGGGCTTTACGAAGAGTGTTATAAACTCAATTAAAAAGGTTAAAAATGCCAATATCATTAATGTGGATATTACTGATACTAACACAGAAAGATTTAAATATTAAAATGAATCTTTCTAGCTCAGAGGGGAATGCAAATGCCAGAAGCTGAGAAACGAATAAGTAAGGAAATTATTGGAAGAACAGTTGTAAGTAAAACCGGAAAAAGATTCGGAGAAGTATCTGATGTTATCTTTGAAACAAGGAGCGGAGAACTGATCCATATCCTTCTAAAGAATCCCACAAGTTATGCTGATAAAATCGATCTAGAGAAAGACAAGAACGGCAATATCCTTATTCCATTTTCTGCTGTTATTGCCATGGGGGATTTCATGGTAATAGCTGAAGAGGATATTATATAGATTTTTTCTTAATCAGAAACCTTAATAAATAGAACAAAATCTTATTAGACAATGGACAAGATCTGGACTGAAAAATATAGGCCTTCTAAGTTCGAAGAAATAAAAGGACAAAAAGAAGTAGTTTCTCGTGTGAAAGCTTTTGTGGAAAATAAAAACATGCCGCATCTATTGTTCTCAGGTCCAGCTGGAGTTGGCAAGACAACTCTTGCTCTGGTTGTTGCAAATCAATTGTTCGGAGAGAGCTGGAGACAGAATGTTCTTGAACTGAATGCTTCTGATGAAAGAGGAATAGATGTCATCAGAGTTAATGTTAAGAATTTCGCACGGATGCGCGCTATTGATGATGTCCCTTTCAAGATTATCTATCTGGATGAATGTGATGCCCTGACAAAAGAAGCACAGCAGGCATTGAGAAGGACCATGGAAAATTATACCAGGACTTGCAGGTTTATCCTATCATGCAATTATTCTTCAAAGATCATTGACCCGATCAAGAGCAGGTGTGCAGTATTCAAATTCCTGCCTCTGCCAAAAGAGGATATCTTTGAGGTTATTGACAAAATTGCAAAAGAGGAAGGCCTGAAGATTGATGATAAAGGAAAAGAAGCCCTGTTCGAAGCCAGCAACGGTGACTGCAGGAAAGTCGAGAATCTGATGCAGAGCTGTGCTGCAATATCAGACACAATAAACGAAAATACTGTCTTTGCAATAGCTTCAACAGCAAAACCAAAAGAAATCTCTGAGATCATTGTATTGGCTGTCAATGGAAAGTTTGCAACTGCACGTGACAAGCTATTGAAGACAATGCAGGACTACGGCCTTTCGGGGATAGATGTTCTCAAACAAGTGACACGAGAGATCTGGAGCCTTGAGCTTGACGACAGGAAGAAAATAAATATGATAGATGCATGCGGAGAATGCGAGTTCAGGATTGTCGAGGGAAGTGATGAGTTCATACAATTAGAAGCTTTGCTAGCTAAGTTTGGAATGAAATAAAAAAAAATAAGAGAAAAAAAACTTATTCTACTGGCTGCACAACAACACTTGTGCTTATTGTTTCTTTGTAATCAAACTGCAGTTTCACATTGATTGTTTTTACAAAGTCATTGTCAACTGCAACATCCTGCTTACATCGGATGATTGCTTCTCCTGCCCGTAGATCTGCATAACCAGTATTGTCAGCACCTTCCCTCAGACCAGAACAGACTAATCCTGGCAAGCCAGTGTCAACCTCTACAAACACTTTATTCTCATCAACACGCTGCGGATTACAGTCACTGTCAAGCCTGTAGACTTTTCCGTTTCCTTTCTTGTTGATCCTGAATGTGAATGCCAATGATGTTGCGCTTGCTGCATTTGCTGCCAGATCAACAACCTGGACAGGTGATGCACTGTTCTGCACAACTTTGCTTCCTTCGACTGTACAGACACCTTCTTCTCTAGAACGCAGATCTTTCCTGATACATAGAGAACTGATGACATTTGTACCATACTTGTAGCAGACATCTGCACGTACAGGATAAGTTGTATCTCCGATCACTGGTTCAGCCCTGTTCAGACTTTCATAGATAACAAAAACTGGATTTGACGGAATAATAGTACTTTGCGGATCTCTTTTCTTTGCCAGTAGATCTTCATCAGGAGACTGCACAGCTTCTGTATAGCCAAACTCTCCAGGATCAAGTCCGCTCAATGTAATTAAGACATCGTCCTTCAGGACTTCCCATTCTCCGTCATTCATCAGCTGAATTTCGACATCAAAAGGATCTGCTCCGCCGCTAAAGACTTTTGCCAGTGGCCTGTCTGGTGTAAATTCAAGCAACAAGCCATTTGTTCCGCCAATGAACGCTCTGGTCTCAACTCCTTTGTCTCCACCAAATATTCCACGTTCTTCTGCACCCTCTCTCTGTGCACATCCGGTTCCTAGAATTGTTATCACTAACAAAAAGATTGCAATTGCATGTATTTTTTTCATGGTAATTTCCTCCTTATCCTAATCCTAAATTCTCAATCAGTATTGGTTTGACAATGCTCTGGGTCACACGATATTCTACTTTTATTGTAAGTGGTGTGTTCAAGATATCAGGCCCAACATCAAGATCGTCAGCGTAACAGGACAGTATTGAATTTTCCCGGTCAATATTGAATTTATTATCAGTATTTTTCAGCAACGGGCATTCTAACTCTACATCTGCAAGTATTCTCGGTTTAAACTCAATGTCATCTCCTTCTGTAAATTGGATCCAGCCATAATTTTGTTGTTCTAAAGGATGTTTTGGATCACAAGCATCAAGATCCTCTCCTGTTCTCAAGGATTTTGCTTGCTTATCATAGATTTTCATACCTTGAGAAGTATCAACTTGTTTAAAGTGGATATCAAACCGTACGCGTATTTTGTCTGGACTGATCTTGTCTGTGCGATAATCGACTTTAGTCACAGCTACTGGTGCTGCCTGACCTTCTGATAGTGTGACTGTTGCTTCTTTTGGACAGCCAGAACCATCTCTCTGCGCACTTCCGTCTCTGTCAATACAGACAGGAATGCTTGCCTGTGTCGCATAATCATAACATGCAGTGATCACTGTGTCTTGTTTTAATCTTGGAGTTCCTAGTGCCTTGACATTCTCTTCATTAACTGACCCTGTGAATGTTTCCATACGCTCGCCGCCAGGACCGTATCGAGTCTTGCCAGGAAGATCTTCTCCAACAATCGTAATTTCTTCATCATCATACTCCAGATAATTTTTATCATGGCCATATACTATTAGGTTTATATCTCTGTACGACACAAGATCTCTAGGCGGCCATCTTCCAAGATTCTTTAGATTCACAATATATAGAAACTCTTGTCCAGGTGTAAGCTTTAATTCTTCTGGATTTTCTAAGCTGACATCGATCCCGCGCAGACCTTCCAGATACTTGCCTTCTTCAAATGTAGGTCCTGCTGAAGGTTTTTTCGCACAAGATACAGAGAAAATTAGCAAAAATATAGATATTATTGCAAATATTAGATAATTTAGCTTCATCTTTTCATCCATCACTTATGCTTCTTAATAGGGATTTTATATATAAACCTTTTGATTGGCCCTATACATGAATCATATATGGTTGTTTAACTCTTATCCACAACAATCTTTTTGATTGTTATTTGTTTTGTCTCTCCAACTTTGTATGCATATTTCAGATTGATCTTCATTGGAGAGCGTGTTGCTGGTTTTCTGAAAGTAACGATTTCACATTTAATCTTTGCTTGATTTTCCTCAAGGTGTGTTTTTCCTTGACATTTCATCTGGGATCCAGTATCTGTTTTTGAATCATAAATATACTCTTTTGATAATTGAACAGAGTAATCAAAACTATTCAATGTACCTCTACGATAACCTCCAGGACCGCAGACAAGATCCACTGTTGATATCCCATCGTATTCTTCATACTTGAAAACTTGCCCATCTCCCTTGTTTTCAATCGTGATTATGAAAGTGATTGTCACATCATCACCAGGCATGTTTGTTATTATCTCTTCAACATCTGTCACTGCCAACGGCGCCCCTTGTCCTTCTGAAAGATTAAGCTTCTGGTTGGCTTTCTCAAACTCACAGGTAAAAGCTCCAATCTGCGCCCCAATACAGCCAATCAGATCAGCTGTTGTTTCATACGAATAGCAAAGATTTAGTGGAATGTCGACTTCTAGTTCTTCTGTTGCAAATATCTTCCCAGCTTCAAAACTGAAAAATTCTGGAGCTGGTGCATATCCTCCCTGCGGATTATACGAAGAACGTCCGGCAATATCTGTTAGCTTACGCATTGGTGTGGAATCTTTGAACATCAATGGCGGTGTCGCACCCAGAACTAATTTGCTTTCTGCCGCATTATACGCCCCTTTATTGTGAATATCCACAGAAACTACAAAATTATTATCTTCGTATATCTCTGTCTCGGGAAAATCAACAAAAGAATATTCCAGACCATCGTAGCCTATCCGGAATTCCTCTTTATCTGGAGTGTCATACATACCAAAATCACATGCTGCCAGAATCAAAATCAATATCGAGATGCTAAGCAATATCAGCATCTGTTTCTTATATCTCACTCTCTTTCACCGTTTTACAATCAGGGTCTCTTAGGATAAGCTGCACCTTCTTATTAGTGTTTTGATAAAGCTCTTTTAAATTGACTTCTTCATGTTCATATTTTATTTTAAAGATCACATTCTTTCCAGCATAGCCGATAAGGCTTCCTTTTGCAACATTTCCTGCCTTCCTTGCTGGACGCACTCCCTCAAAAATACTCGTGAAACTATTCGGATGATTGATCACAATCTTGTTATCTTTTCCTGAGATGATACCGCTCTCTGGAGCAACCAATCTTTGGTTCTCTGCACTGATCTGCACTTTTTCCAGACCGTCAATGCATTTGCTGATGATCTTTGAATCAGGTGCTGGCCAGATTAATGTATCCTTGACAGAGAAGCCCATGCATTGCCCGAACTCTTTGTCCCATTCACAGCCGATATCACACGGATCGAGCTGGCATTGTTCTAGATTAGGATAACTTTCACATTTCATATCTGATTCACACGATTCACAGGAATCTCCGACAATCAACCCTGCAATTGCGCCAGAAGCACCTAGGCCTAATGCATCACTTATCGAAAGAGATTCTACAAACTCCACAGCAGGTTTTGTCGAGGCATATTGCCAGTAACAGCCATTTCCGCATGCATCAACATCACAATAATCTTTTGCAGGATAATCACAACCACTGACATCTGTCAGGCAGGTATCATATAGCATAATCTTTGGTTGTTTTCCTGGAGCTAATGTTTTGTCATAATCTTTGACACGCACTACTGTCTTTGCTGATAAAGTATAACGATAACGGGCAATGCTCTTGATGTAGTACGGTGTTACATCAACACCAGTAAGAATAGGCTTGTTTGGGTCTGCTGCTTCAATACGGCAATTGAATGTCCTGAAATTCTTTATCTCTGTATCTAAAGGTTCTTTTAGTGCGTACTCCACTTCCTTAGTCTTTGGCAAATCTTTTACTTTCTTAAACGCTGGAATACATTCTTCTGATAATTTGAAGACGTCTGGCAATATCACGCTTAAACCATGGATCGCTGTGATTTTTCCATTCCGCCACTGATTCTTTAGTGTAAAGCCAACAGCTGCCCCCCGGTCTTCTGCAATAATTGCTCCTGTGATGTCTGTGGCATCAAAAGTTGCTGCTGTAGTTGGAATTTCAGATGTATAAGGTCCTTGCTGGACAGCTATCACAGGACCTTCTGCGAAACCAACACCGACCATGACAGGGCCAGGAGTGAATTTTGCTTCTGGTTCTGGAATTCCTTTTTCTTTCAGTACTGTTGTTTCCTGTCTCTGATATTCTAATTTTAATTCCCGGGCAACAAAATAAGCTTTATAGTAACCAACTGTGATAAAATCAAAATCCGCCTTGAATTCAACTTTCTTTGCCCCTGGTTCTAGCGGAGTGAAATCACAGTCAACACGTTCTCCGCCAAATACGAGATCTGAAAAGTTCGCACGCTGCGGATAGACACGACCAGCACCTTCTCCTTCAATCGTACACGATAAATCTATCACACATTCTGCAAGATTCTCATTATCCGCGCAGATATCAGATGCAAGAGAATTACCGCTCAGAATAGCGCTTATCGACGCGGGAAGGCCGCGCTCGAACGTGAGATCTCCTTTTTTGCTTGGCTCCAGCTTCACACCATAACTTTTATCCTGGGATGCATCTACTGTCGCTGTATAAGCATCTCCGGTTGCTAATGCTACCTGTTCTGACATCCAGTCTTTTGATCGTTGTATTGGATGAAAATCTTCAGTCCAGATCTCAACTTTCTTTTGCTGGAACGCAACATCAATGATTCCAGCTTTGTATAAATCGCGAGAATATTTTCCGACTGGAACATCATATACAACCATACCTGTGATAACTAATGCAATTATAATTATAGCATAAACAACATTATTGATCTCAAATCCTCCTCCTTCTGCCTTGCGCAGCTCTCTGCGCTTTGGATTGAAAAGATAGTCCAGCACATAGATGAGCGGAACACAGATGACATATGTGGGTATTAGATCTGCTCCGGGAATAAATTCTATCACCACAGGAATAAAAGCGAATAAGTATGTATACGGAGAACCACCCATTGCTCTGCCGATAAGAAAACCAGTTATTGGTTCTGCAATATCCCCGATTCCTGGAACTGCCATACCAACATAATCCAGAGCATCACTGATAAGGGCAACAAGCATTGCAAGCCAGAAACTTCCTGGAACATCCTTTCTTAATTGTGAAATATAAGATTTTTTTGCTATTTTCTCTGCACTTTTCGCTGCCCTGACTCCTTCCTCTCTTTCTTCTTCTTGAGCCTCTGCTACTTTTGCACCAAGCTCAGCTGTCTTTTCAGCTTCTATTGCAGCTTCTTTTGTTGCAACACTTCCTGCTTTCGAGCTTGCAAAGATCTTTGCAAAATCTCCCATCTTTGAACCTACTGTGGACAATCTTTCGCCAAAGCCGGGTCCAGGTGCTCCAGCATATGCTGGTTCGTAATAATCATACGCAGAGACTTCTCCAGAAGCATATCTTGCTCTTCCGAATGGTTTGAGCTTAGAGAAAAATGGCAGCACTAAATGATAAATCAAATAGATATGTAACGCGCCAAATCCTAAGAACATCATGACCAAGACAAAAGTGATAAGATTCTGCTGGAACACCTGCCTGAAGGAATCACCATCCAACGATCTGTAGCTCATATAGACAAAAACAAATAAGCCAAAGATCCAGAATATTTTATTATCATGCAAAATTTCTAGCGGAAAGTATTGTGATAGAAATGTCTGTGCTTTAGGAAACTGTGCAAATGCAACTGCAAATAATGCAGCGATAAAGAAGACAGCAACATCTTTTGCATCTCCCTGTTTTTCTGGGATTGCTCTAAATATCCCCCCTTCTCCAGCAACCTTGTTCTCATACATCTCGACTTTGAACCAGTGTAACGGAATAACGGCCAGCAAAGCCCAAGGAGAGATAAAGACTGCCACCATCACGTAAGCGATCCAGTTCCCTGGTTGTTTTACTGGATTCTTATGCTCTGGGCTTGCAGCGAGAATAAACAACACTAAACGTATGATGATAAGTATTCCTATTAAAGAAGTTGCAACACCTGGAATTGGAAGGTATAGATTGACAAACTCATCGACAGTCCCCATAATTTAAGATCCTCTTTTATCATAAGTTATTTCAGTTCTCGACTTCTATGCTTATTTCAAGACTTGTGAGATCGATTCCTTTTGAACGTGGAACAAGCTTGATTGCATTTGTTCCTTTTCGCAGATAATCGTCAATGTCATGTGTATAGGATTGTCCTTTCTCTCCAATATGGATTGTTCTGCCGTTAATGTACACGTCAAGATTCTTGAACTCTGGGCTTACAAATTCCAAGGTCAATACTCCATAAACATCGTCCTCTAGCTGTATCCTGTCAAGATCATCTTCCTCGATATCAAAATAATAAGTTGGAGCGACAGGTTCCTTGAATTTCTCTGTTATCTGAATATTATCGATAATATAATTGCCCATTGCTGTCTTGAAAGTAAGTTCGTTCTCTCCTGTCCTTAATTTTGCTGGAAGAAAATTGACCATTACCGGAGTTCCGCATAATGGTATTGCCTGTGATAGAACTTGTCCATTTATCAAGATCTCAAGTGGACCTACGTCAGCAGGCCTGCACTCAGGGAGGTATTTCAAAGTTACTTCTCTTGCATTCAAAAGATCATCTGTAGTGACAACAAACTTATTTACACTGGCTAATTTTGAAACATCTCTTACATCTCCTGTAATCTGGATTGTTTCAAGAAGATAGCTGTTTGTCCCCCAGAATCTCCATCCCGGGCTGCTTGCCCTGAATTCAATGACATTCTCTTTCTGCAGAAGATGCTTTGGAATTTCAACTGGTGGATTTGTTGGCTGTGATAGTTCGTTATTGAATATCTGTTTGCTGTTCATGAATATCAGCAGTCTGCCAGAATGTTTTTTTGCATTGAATGATAGAAGTATATTATCAGTATTCTCAGGATCTGCCAGGACAAAATGGAATATGTCTGGTTCTGAACTGAACAAGCTTCTTTCAGTATATATCGAAGAAGCTCTTGCTAATTGTTTGCTCTTGATTTCTGATGAGAGAAACGCTGCTGGAAGATATATCCTGTTCTGGGTTGCTGTCAGAGTATCTAATCTCCCTGGAGATTTTGATAGCAATACATATATGTTATCCCCGCCAGGAATCGTTGGTGTTGATGGTTGGAATCCTGATGGGCCTACATCTCCTTCCAAAAGCTCTGTCCTATGTTCTGGTGGAACAAGCAGAATGTATAGAATTATAACAACTGCGATAAGCGCGACAAGAGCTGCTGCCCCGCTTCCAGTATCACCTCTTCTGTTCTTAATCATTTATGCTCACCTATGCACAAATAATACCTATTTATATATAAAACAATCTATTTTATAAAGGGGAAATTTAGGGGTAAAGATATATAAACAGCCCTGATTTCTAATACGTTATGAAAATCATACATAAAGACCTAAAGAACGGGGAAATCAAGTTCAGGATCACAAATCCGGATGATCTCTGGTTCTTGAGCCATATTATTGAATCTGGAGATTTAGTTAAAGGTAAGGCTACTAGAAAGATCAAAGTAGGTGCTGACAAAAAAGATGTTGCAAAGAAAACTTTTTTTCTGGCAATTGAAGTAGAGAAACTGGATTTCCAGCCAAAAGTTCTGCGTGTATCAGGAATCATAAAATCAGGGCCAGAAGAAGTCACATTAGGTTCTCATCAAAGTTTCAACCTGGAAGTTAATTCAGAGCTCACATTGATAAAAAAGAAATGGCTGAAGCATCAACTGCAGAAGCTTGATGATGCTGTGAAAGAAAGAGCAGATATCCTGATCTGTACTCTGGACAGGGAAAATGCGACTTTTGCACTGCTCAAGCCTCAAGGATATAGTATTGTATCGACCCTAGAAGGAGAAGTCGAGAAGAAAGGGTTTGACCAAGTTTCTAAAGATTTTTATGCGCAGATAGCAAAGCAATTGGAAGAATATGTTGAAAGATACAAGCCAAGCAAAGTTATTGTTGCTAGTCCTTCTGTCTGGAGAGAGAATATTTCTGGAAAAATTTCTGTAGAAATGAAAAAGAAGATCATATTTGCAACTTGCGCAAGCGGTGGAAAAAGAGGGATTGACGAAGTTCTGAAAAGCGAAGAATTGAAAAGAACACTGCAGGAAGATCGTGTGACAAAAGAAGTGTCATTAGTTGAAGATCTACTCACGCGAATCGCAAAGAATGGTAAATCGAGTTATGGTTTTGATGAAATCAGGAAATGTGTGGAAGCAGGCGCAGTAGAAACCCTGATGATCGTGGATAAGTTTCTTTTTGAAAGCAAGGAGAAAGGCAAATATAATGCGCTAGACAAGTTGATGCAACAGGTAGAGCGGATTCAGGGAAAAGTATTTATCATAAGTTATGAGCATGAAGCTGGTAAAAAATTGTACGGTTTGGGTGGAATCGGTGCTCTCTTAAGATACAAAATTGATTAAATTATCGACGATATAATAATTTTTTATCACTCAAAATCTAAACATTTAAATATAAGCGAGGTTTCTTTGACTACTATAAAGAGGGGATTGGGTGATGTATTTTCCTTATTATTTATGCCTGTTTCCAAAAAATGAACTTTAATTATGTTCATAATCAAAAAATAAGGGGGTTGATTGGGTAAAATGATTGTAAAAGATGATTTTTTAAGCAAATTGCGTCGATTTTTCTGTTTGAATTTGTATGAAGTAAAGATATGGACTGCACTGCTTTCACGAGGGGTGAGCACTGCTGGTGAACTATCAGATATTGCTGACGTCCCAAGATCCAGAAGTTACGATGTTCTGGAAAGTCTGGAAAAAAAAGGATTTGTTGTCAACAAGATTGGCAAGCCGATAAAGTATATCGCAATTCCGCCGAAAGAAGTCGTCGAGCGAGTAAAGAAAAATCTTTTATCCCATGCTGATGAAAAGATTAAAAGATTGAACGACCTTAAAGGCTCAGAAGTTCTGAATGAACTAAATGTTTTGCACACGCAAGGTATTGAGCTAGTTGAACCATCTGACCTTTCTGGAAACCTAAGAGGAAGACACAATCTCTACGACCATCTTGAACTGACTATAAAGAATGCAGAAAAGTCTGTAACATTGATGACAACTGCAGAAGGATTGATCAGGAAAGTTGATGCGCTTAAGCCGGTATTTGAAAAACTTAAGAAAAAAGGTGTCACAATAAAAATTGCTGCGCCGTTAACAAAAGAATGTAAAGATGCTGTAAAAGATATCAAGAATCTCGCTGAAATCAAAAGCGTGAAAAAGCTTAATGCTCGATTCTGTATTGTAGATGGAAAAGAATTGACATTCATGGTAATGAATGACACTGAAGTCCATCCAACATACGATATCGGCATCTGGGTAAATACACCGTTCTTTGCTAGTGCATTAGATAACATGTTCAACATGGCATGGAAGGATATGACACCTGCTGCAAAAGCATTCAAATAGGTGCTTTTTCTTTCCTTTTTTTCTTATTATATTGACCAAAAGTCTTAAATACAAATATCTTTTCAAATAACCTATTATGGAAGCTAGAAAGCTCGCTGAAATCCTGCATCCGCTTGAGCGGAAGGTCCTACCACTTCTGACTAAAATTAGTTCTTTTAGCGGCCTTGTTTCAAAGTCAGGATTAAAAGATGTGGAAGTGATGCGCGCTTTGCAATGGATGCAGAACAAGAAGATAATCGATCTCAAAGAAGTGGTCAAGAAAATTGTTTCTCTCGATAAGAATGGGAAAGAATACGTGAAATCAGGCCTTCCAGAGCTTAGATTCCTAAAAGCCTTGAAAAAAGATGCTCAGGATATTGACGCGATTGTCAAGAAGGCTGGCCTGGACAAGGGAGAAGTTAACATCTGTCTAGGAATGTTGAAAAAAAAGGCTGCGATCACAATCCAGAAAGAAGGAAAAGCGCTCAAGATCGCAATAACATCCCAAGGAGAGAAGCTTCTTCAGAAACCGACGTTGGAGGAGCAGTTCCTAAAGACATTGAAAGAGCCGAGAGAAGTCTCATCGCTGGGTCCAGAAGAGAAATTTGCATTTGATAATCTTAATGCAAGGAAAAGCATAATCAAAGTTGATATTGCAAAAATAAAGACTGCAATATTGACAGAACTAGGAAAAAAAGTAGCAAAAGAAAAGATTGATGCGACCAAGATTATCGATAGATTAACACCAAAGATGCTGGTTGGGAATGCCTGGCAAGGCAAGTCTTTCCGACGCTACGATGTAAAGATCAATGTTCCGCAGATTTCTGGCGGAAAACGGCATTTTGTCAAGACTGCAACTGATTATGCTAAAAATATCTGGATGAACATGGGTTTTAAGGAGATGACTGGCACTATGGTAAATACCAGCTTCTGGAATTTTGATGCATTATTCACAGCCCAGGATCATCCTGTGAGGGATCTGCAGGATACTTTTTTCATTGGAAAACCAAAGACAGGGAAACTTCCAGATAAAAAGATTGTCAGCAGGATAAAAAAAGCGCACGAATCCGGCACAACAGGAAGTATTGGCTGGAGATACGTATGGCAACCAGATGATGCAAAGACAAATGTACTGCGGACGCATACAACAGTCCTCAGTGCCCAGACAATCGCACAGTTAAAAGAATCAGACCTGCCTGCAAAATATTTTGCACTTGGACGATGTTTCAGGAATGAGACAATGGATTGGGCACATCTGTTCGAGTTCAACCAGACAGAGGGGATTGTCATTGATCCTGATGCTAATTTCAGGCACCTGCTTGGTTATCTGAAACTATTCTTCAAGCAGATGGGTTTTGCAGATGCAAGATTTAGACCTGCACATTTTCCGTACACTGAACCATCTGTGGAGATAGATGTGCTTCATCCTGTGCGTAAGGAATGGTACGAACTTGGAGGCGCAGGCATATTCAGACCAGAAGTTGTCGAGCCACTGCTAGGAAAATTTGTTCCAATACTTGCCTGGGGTCCAGGATTTGATAGAATTATCCTAGAATATTTCGAGATAAATGATATTCGAGAGCTCTACAAGAATGATCTGAAACAATTAAGAGAAATAAAATATTGGATGAAATAATACCATGAAAATCAAAGATTTTCAGGGTACAAAAATCAAAGGTGATTTTTAGTATGCCAACTGTAACACTAAACAAAACTGTCTTTGAAAAACTGGTCGGGAAAAAACTTCCCTTAAACCAACTCAAGGATAGGATCAGCATGCTTGGGACTGATCTGGACAAGATTGAAGGAAATGAAATACTTGTAGAGATATTTCCGAACAGGCCGGATATGCTGTCTGAGCAGGGGTTTGCCCGTGCATTCTCGAGTTTTATCGGCGTAAAAACTGGGCTCAGAAAATATGATGTGAAAAAATCTGGCCAGGAAGTTATCGTAGACAAATCTGTCAAGAATATACGACCTTATACTGTATGCGCGATTGTCAAGAATCTCAAATTTGACGACGAGAAAATCCGAGAGATCATCCAGATCCAGGAAAAATTGCATGTCACATTGTGCCGAAAAAGAAAGAAAGGTGCTATTGGAATATATCCTATGGAAGCAATCAAATTTCCGATCAAATATATGGCTAAGAGACCAGCTGAATTTAAATTCCAGCCTCTGGAGTTTCAAAAAGAGCTGACCGGCATCCAGATATTATCACGTCATCCTGCTGGAAGAGAGTATGCTTATCTTTTAGAAGGAAAAGATAAATTTCCAATATTCATCGATGCAAACAATGAAATACTATCAATGCCACCGATCATAAACTCGCACAAGACTGGGAAAGTGAGCGAGAAAACAAAAGATGTATTTATCGAATGCAGTGGTTTTGACCTGGAAACATTAAATGCCTGCTTGAACATAATTGTTACTGCAATGGCAGATATGGGTGGAGAAATCTATTCCTTGGATGTGAAATATCCAGAAGGGTATGGAACTCAAAGTATAGCAACTCCAGAATTAGCGCCTAAAAAATGGAACATTGACCTTAAGTTTATCAATAAATTACTAGGTTTAGATCTGAAAGAAAATGAAATGAAAAAACTCCTAGAGAAAATGGGTTTCGGTTACGAAAAAGGAAAAGTGCTTGTCCCTGCATACAGAGCAGATATAATGCACCAAGTAGATTTTGTCGAGGACATTGCCATTGCTTATGGCTATGAAAACTTTGAACCGGTCATTCCTAATGTATCTACGATCGGAGAGGAAGATAAGTTCGAGACTTTCAAACGTTATGTTGCTGAGATCCTGGCAGGATTGAGTTTGCTGGAGTGCGAGACATACAATTTGACAAATGCTGACAATCTAAATAAAAAGATGAAGGTACAACTTCCATGTATTGAGATCCAGAACGCAGTAAACATTGATTATAATGTTCTGAGATCGTGGATGCTGCCCTCATTGATGCAGATATTCAATGAGAATAAACACTACGAATATCCTCAGAATATTTTCTCTATTGGCAATGTGTTCAAGGAGAACAAAAAAGCAGAGACAAATGTCGAGGAATTCACGCGCATAGGTGTGGCACTTTGCAGTCTGGATTCTGATTACACTAAGATCAGACAAATATTTGATTACCTGATGAGGTGCTTAGATCTGAAAGTTAAATTTACAGATAAGGATCATCCATCTTTCATTCCTGGAAGATGCGCGCGGATCAGTGTCAATGGAAAAAATGTTGCATATATTGGAGAGATCTGCCCAGAAGTATTACAGAACTGGGATCTGCAGACTCCAGTTGCTGCATTTGAATTAAACCTGGGTGAATTATACGAGCTTGGCCAGCGCAAAGCTTAAATACTTTGTTTCTCTTATTTTTGCCATGATCAGAAAGACGATAATATTAGGCATTGTATTCCTGTTCTTCTTACTTCCATTTGCAACTGCAGGAAGTGAAACGATATATGATGCTTTTTTAAATGTTGACGAGACAGCAGAGACAAGCATCGGAGAGTTCTCTATAAGATTCTATGAAAAACAAAACCAACAAGATACAATGATCCTTGAAAAGACCGATGAGAGCGGGTTCCGTCTCCTGATTGATGATGGGGAATGTGAATTTGAAGAAGAGTATAAATATTGTTTTCAAGGAAGCCAGGTTGGAAGGCACGATTATGAAAAAGATAAAGATATCATGGCTTTAAAATTATTTATCGCAAAACTATCTCCATCTTTGGAAAGAACCTTCTCAAAAAAAGACCTGATGGTTGGGGAAGAAGCAGAAGTCAGTGTCACAATTTCTATCCCTGACAATAGAAGGGCCACTGTATCATATGTTGATAAATTCCCAGAAGGATACCAGCTGAATAGTGGAAAAGCCAATGTCCGCGGGGATACAATAATGTACGACGGAAGAATTGATGGGGATTTCACATTCACTTATTATGTGAAACTGATGCGGACAAATATTGAGCCATATATCTCAAAAGGAACTTTAAACTATGATTTCGAAGGAAAAACAGGAAGACTAGTGACTGAAGAAGTAGAACTTAAGAAATTAAGTGACTTGGTGATCGAGGCTGAGTTTGAGCCAGAAGAAGCCGAGATTGGAGAAGAAGTTGAACTTGAGATTAATTTGGATAAAAAGATTGATGACAGTCTTAAAATAAACAAACTAGAGATAATCTTTCCTTCTGGAACTGAATTCATACAGACAGAAGAAGATTTTGAACAGATAGGATTAATACATAAATGGAAATCAGATCGACTAACAGAAGATAAAGAATACAAATTCCAGCTCTGGCAAAAATCTTCTGAAGATTATGTTGTGAAGATTATTGCTGAGATTGATAGAAACGGAAACATCCAGACACAAGAAGCAGAAGCTATCTTAAAGTCAGGAGTCAAAGATCTGAAGCTTGGTCTGATCATCCCAAGCACGATAAGATATTCTAAAAATATCAATCTACGGGCGTATTTTGACAATAAGAATGAAAAGACATCTTTCAGGAATATTCAGTGCAGTATTTCCGGCGATCTGTTCAGCAAAGATTATTCATTTGAAAATTCTTTTGCCGGCAAAAAGACAAATATTGAGGATGAATCCTTAACAATAGAGGACACTTCTCCTAGAAATGTAACTCATACTTTCACTTGTACATATAATCTTCCGACAGGACAGTCAAAGACAGTTGAAGTGAAAAAAGAGAGTGTAATAAACATAACAGCTTCAGAGACTGAAGAGGAAGATGAGGATTTGGAAGGGGAGATTGTCGAGGATGGAGAACTTGACAGGAAAATTGGATTTAAAGATGAAGATGATAAAGAAGACACAGAAACAGATGATGGGGATGAAGATGAAGAAGACGATGAGCCAGGTTTCTTCAAGAAGATCATAGATTGGTTCAAAGGCTTGTTCTCAGGCGAGGATACTGAAGAAGAGAGTGAAGATTTAGAAGAAGAATAATTATTTCTTAGCTTTGGCTGCAGTTGCTTTTTTCTTTGCAGGAGCTGCTGCTTTCTTAGGTTTTGGAGCTTCCACTGGTTTCTTTTTTCCCTTTCTTTTCTTGACTGGTCTTTCTGTCTTTGGCTTGCTCTTTTTCTCTTTAAGATCAATACCTAATTCCTTGAATGCAGAAACAACCTCTGCATGAGAAGCATTTTCTTTAAGTTTTAAGACTGTTTTCAACGAATGTAAATGTTTGAGATTACATTTTTTTCTTCGTGTCTCGCCATCGACCAACACAACATTCTTTTCTGGTGAGGATAAGACTACACATTTCAGTCCAGCGTCACGTCCTGCTATTTTCAGGCATAATGTTCCTATCTTCATTTCTTTTCACTCTTTCGCACTTTTTCTTTTAGCTTTAGTCTTGTACATTTGCTGCACAAGACTCCACCGTACGGCCGTGTTGGTCTTTTTGCTGTCTTTGGCATCTTCTTCATCTTATAGGTACGCTGGCAAGCAACACCTTTAAGATACTGGCCGCAAGAACCGCATCTAGCACGTTTTGGTTTTCTTCGGACAAAAGCTCTGACATTCTTGCTGCCAGGGGTCTTTCTCTGCACCCGCCTATATGTCCTTGATCGATATTTTCCTTCTACCATTCTGAATATTGTTTTTTTGAACTGTATTTAAAGTTTGTGGTCAATGTCTAATATAGCTTCATGAGCTTACGTGTGGATAAACTCACGACTATAGATATTAGGAAATATAATCCAAACCACCCTGGTTTCCAGCCAAACAGGCTAGTATCTCCCATTGGCTTTAATGCTTTATTTTCAATCTCTATCTTTTTCAGGATTGGATCTTTTTTCCGTACCTCGAGCGGTTTTTCATATTCTTGCTCTTCTGTGATCAAAATCTTTTTTTCGTATATCTTTTCATCATGCTCAAAGTTTAGGATATACCGTCCTTCTGGGCCTTGAAGAAGCCATTTTGCTTCATGATCATTAATTTTTATTATCTCTGGACTCAGGATCTCAAGACCATCTGCATTCAAAGTTACATTTCCTGTAATTTCTGGTGCAAATTCCAGAGAGACATTGAATGGAGTGCCTGGCATTAACGGCATGAATGCTAGATTGGTTGCCAGCCATCCGAAAAAGAGTAAAATAGGAATCATTGTGAACAAAGTTGGTTTCATTGAATGCTTTGTCATCTCCATGCTCTTGGCCATCATCTTCTTCTGCAGAGCTGCGAACTGTTCTGGCTGTCCTTTCAGCTGTTTCAATTCTTTCTGCATTCGTTTGACTTCCAGCTTCATATGCTTCATCAAAGTTTGATTAGTAAGATATTTGTAGGCTACATTGGAGATCAGTGATACTCCGACTGCGATAATAAATATTGCCCAGAATGCACCTAAACCTAACAAGGGCTTTAGGATAGGATCCATAATTGGATTTAATGATTCTAAAAATACCATCTTAACGTTCCATAAATTTTCGCATCGCAGGATGCATATCCATCATGTGATGCTTTGCTATCTCTTCATATAATTGATAAATGATCATGACTGCTAGAAGAATACCTGTTCCTCTGCTAAGTGCGCCTGTCAGGTCAGCTGTCGCTGCTAGGACCCCTACTGCCAAACCTCCCATAATTGTAAGCGGAGTGATATACCTGTTAAGGATTCTCTCTAAAATTCGAATATCTTTTCTGAATCCTGGGATTTGCAGACCAGAGGACATTATCTGTTTTGAGACCGAATGCGCATCCTGGCCAGAAGTCTGCATCCAGAAATAACTAAAAATAATTGCTCCAATGACCATCAGTACGATGTAACCAAATGCAAACTTTAATTGAGCAAATGCAAAATTTCCAGCGAGCAAGTTCTGGACAAGTTCTGGTGCCTGCGCATACTGTATGATTCCATGGCCAGCATCCGGCGTGGTTACTTGTCCCACAACATGTATCGAGATCCAGTTCACGATCGCGTTGCCGGATTTTACTGCCCAGTTCTCCATCAACTGTCCCCACAGCTGTATGTTTGCGAGAAGCGCAGCTACAAGAATTACTGGGATGTTAGAAGTGTACATGAAACGCAGAGGCCATCTCATCCCATATCCACGTACACGACCGAATGATAATGGAATTTCTACCTTCATAGATTGGAAATATACAGCCATGACAAAGACTACTACTGTAAAAAATAGTGCGGATCCCGCCAATAGTGCTGCATCTCCCTGGTTTCTTGCTAAATGTACAAATAATGCGAATATCTTTCCTACAGGAGGTTGTCCTGTGCCAAAGGCCCAATTACCTCCAGCATCAAGCGGAGAAATCGACTGGATAAGGATTTCCTGCGCAACATTCGCGACAATGAATAATGAAATTCCTGAACCAAAGCCCCACTTCTGCACAACTTCGTCCATGAATAATATTATCATGCCCCCTAGGAACAACTGCCCTATCAATACTAATTGCAGTGTGAAGAATGAAGTTCCTGCGATTGCCGGGTTTGGACTGAATCCTCCCATGAATACATAGATGCAGGCTTCGAATATTACAAAGAATATTGCCAGCAGTTTCTGTGTTCCCTGGAATGATTTCTTGCCTTCAGTTGTTGTAAGATCAAACTTGACAATACCTGATCCATTCAATAGCTGCAACACAATGGAAGCTGTAACAATCGGACCTATACCTAACGAGGTGATTGTTCCGAAACTTGCTCCAAGAATAATTCCTAGCTGTTCGAACCTGAACTGGTATGCTGGATCCAAGCCGAATAAAGAAATTGTTCCAAGAATAAAGAATAATACAAGAATGATTAGAGTCCATTTCAATTTTTCCTTGAAAGAAAGCTTTCTCTGGGTTGGGCCTCTAACTTCTGGCAGATGAGTGATTATTGCTTTGTATAAAGACATTGTCCCCTAACCCGTATGATCTTTATTCCTTCTTGACTTCTTCTGCAGGTGCTGCTGGTTTTACTTCTTTCACTGTTTTGAACTCTACTTTTCCGCCTGCCTTCTCAATCTTTGAGATTGCAGTCTTGCTTGCAGAAGTGATCTTAAGCATATATTTTTTCTTGGTCTGGCCTGTTCCAAGAAGTTTTGCATATCCTAATTTTTGCAGGTTGATCACATAAGCACCTGATTTTTCTTCAGCAATCTTATTCTTGATCATTCTAGGCAGTTTTCTGTCCAGATCTGCGATATTGATAGAATCTTGCTTGCGCTGTTTGGTTTTCTTGACTGACTTGAATCCGTGCTTGCCAAAATACGTTTTAACATTGATACTAGGTTTCTTTGCATCTCCACGTTTACCAGTACCAGCCATCCCGCGTCCTCCACGGTTTCCAGCACCACGATGTTTTTTCATCGAACCCCAGCCATGAGTTGTTTGGCCTCGGTATTTCACACATTTCTTTCTTTTTCTTTTTGCCATTTTACTTCAATTTTGTTTGACTTACAACATATATCTGGAATATTGCAAATGCAAGATATATTGCATATAGCCAGTTTATGTTAATTATCAGCAGGATCAATGCATGGACTGCGATCAGAGCAGACCAGACAAAAACCAGTAAAAAACAGGTTCTGTTCTTTAGCAGAGTGCCGATCAATAGCGCCAACACAATGATTGGCAATATTATTGTGAACCATCCAAGATCACTGATGAACCTTGGCAAAATCAAAAGCAAAGTCAATAACTGTATCCCTAAGAGGATATTGACAATGATCCATTTGATATCTGTTTTCATCATCTATCGAGCTTTCACAACATCTTTCTGATCAGGGTGTCCATGCTTGGTCTCTTGCCCAGAGCACCGCCGCGAGCATAAGATGTTTTGATTCCTTTTCTCTCAAATCCTCCGCGTGGGGGATTTAATCTGTAAGTCTTCTCTTTGATCTTCTTTATTTTGCTTTTTTCTAATCCTGCAATAACCTCATCACTAACAGGACCATATGCTACAAAATCTTTGACTTTTCGCAGCATGCCAAAAGTAATTGGATTGCTATTAACAATAACGCAATTGTGCTGATTAAATAAATTCAAGTGTTGAAGAGTTTTCTTGAAATCATGACGGACATGAATCATACCTCTAATTAGAATCGCTGCGTACTTTTTTCCTTTAGGTGCACTTTCTTCTGCCATTTTTATTCTGATTTCTCCTCTCCTGTTTCTGCTGCAGGTTCAGCTGTTTCTTGAGGAAGAGTCTCTGCGAGCTCTTCTGCTTTCAGTGGCTGTGTTGTCTTGATAGCTCCCTCAACAGCTCCTTGTGAATCTACATGTCTAGCTTGAATCTTTGTTGTCATCAGGTTCTTCAAAGCTTCAAAACAAGCCCTGATCAGGTTTGCTTTGACAACTGTTCTACCTTTTGTCTTTGACCATACATCTTTGATGCCTGCTAATCGTAATATTTTCTGGCACTCTTTCTCAACACAAAGCCCGGTTCCTTTCGGTGCAGGAATCAGTGTGATCTCGCATGAACCGCATTTTCCGCTCACAGTGTACGGAATAGAATGAGGGGTCTTACATCCACACTCCCAACTACCGCATCCGCGTCTTATTTTTATTGTGTTTAATTTTGCTTTTCTGAATGCTTTCTCTCTTGCCGGAATAGTTTCTTTACTTTTTCCATGGCCAATGCCAACATAACCATCTGTGTTTCCTACGACTGCAAAAGCTGCAAATGAAAGTACATTTCCTTCTTTGGTCTTCTTTTGCGTTTGCCTGAATGCCCTTCTTTTACCGCCCCCGAATTTTCCTTTAGCTTGTCCAATAAGCAGTAAGTCAGATTCAAGATTGGGTAATAATACGTCTATAATTTGCTGCTCTATTATAGGCTTGCCAGTATCAAGGATCTGGCTGATATCGACAATCTCGCCGCTCTTCACTTTTTTTCCAAGAGCAGTAAGCGGTTTCCATTCATTGATATCAAAACTTTGCTTCTGTCCGCCTCTCGCATTTCGCGGATTTCTGGTTTGATTTTTTCTTGTGTTTTTCATTTTTATCATGCTTTTGAATCTATCTTTTGTTTGATTTCTTCAAAGTGTTTTTGTATATCCTCTGGAGAAAATCCATTTTTTATGTAGGAACTGAACTGCTTGTTGTAAGCATCTGTTCCTTTGATTTTATTTGCATACTCTTCTATATGCTTTCCAGATATCCTGTCTAGTTTCGGGAAAATCTCTTCTGAATGTATGACATCCAGGCCAGCATCCAGAACACCTTTTAATGCTGCATAAACATTGCTTCCTTTTGTGATATTGCTTTTGTTAGTATCAAAAATTAATTTTTTCTTCTGCTCTTTAACTTTCTTACCGCAAAGGTATCCTATAAGATAAGCTGCTGGTGCGTTTGTCCTATGCGCTTTCCATCCCAGTTTCTGCAATTGTTTTGAATGGCAAGCAAAGACAACTCGATCTCCGTCAGGGAAATATTCAATACACTGGACCAAGATTTCGTTAGAGGAGATTCGTATAACTAACCTTGGCAAACCGGATTTCAACATGTTAAGCCTTTTCTTATAGCTAGTTTTGCCTTGCTTCTTCCTTCTATACTTAATCACTGGTTTTGATTTTCTCATTTTTTCTTCACATATCCTTTCTCAGAGATGAATAATTTAATGTGCCTTTTATTTCTGAAAAAACCTCCTTTGCTCTTTCTGACTAATTCTCGATAATCCCCTACTGCAATCAGATCCTTATCGCGCAGTTCTTTCAAAAATGCTCGCTGGACACGCATACGCTGAATCCATTCCCCTTTTCTTGAGGAACGTGCGTTCTCGGAACCTTTTCTGGAACCTTGACCTCTTCTTCTGCTCTTTTTCTTCTGGGTTTGTCTTTTCTTTGCACGGACCCGAGAGGTTCCTCTGATCTGTTTCTTGACAATCAAACCGTTATTGATCATGTTTCGAATATCCTGTTTAGTTATAGCTTCCTTTATCTCTTCTAATCGTGCAGGGTCAATCCATACATGGTCTGACGAACACTTGAGCAACTGTGACGCTAACCGTTTTTGTACTGTCAATCTCATTTTTATTTACCTGATGCCAAAATCTTATCTTTTTCCTTTTTCTCAGCTTTTATTTTTTCTGGTATTGCATATTCTGGAGTTGCCGGCTCTGCTTTTGGCTTTGCTTTCTCTTTCTCTTTTTTCTTCTCCTCAAGTTTCTTCTTCTTTGCTGCCTTCTCAGAAGCCTTCTTTTTCTTTCCCTCCTTCTTTGCTTCTATCTTCTTTTTATGATCCTCAAGATATTTCTTTGGATCTTTGATATTTAGGATTGTGATATCTTTTTTTACAGCCTCTTCTATGATCTGTACTCTTTTTTTCTCACCAACATTAGAGCTTATGATAACACCATGTTCATTCTTATCAAGCTCGCCCAAATCCGATGCTGTGGAAATCAAAACAGGGGCATGCCCAGACGGATGTAGTCCGCGTACCAAAGCAGGAGATTTCCAGCCGATTTGTATTTTCCTTCTATATCCTCTTTTATTGAGTCGCATCTTTGAATGCAAGCCTCGGGGCCGTTTCCATTTCTTTGGAAGAGCGATCTTCTTATGAGCATCCTGATAGATGAAATCTGGCTTTTTTCTCTTGATCTTTTTTCTCAATTCGAGCAATTCTTTTTTGTCTGCCATTTTTATGCTATCTCTTTACCATCCTTTTCAATAATATAGATCCCATCCTGGAAAATTCGGGAATCCCGGCCTTTAATTCGTGTTAAATTTTCAATATTTGCTGCAGTCTGTCCTGCCAGCTCTTTATCGATACTCTCGACTATGATATCGGTTCCTTGAATCGTTACTTTCACATTCTCGCGCAATGTAATTTTTCTTGGCACTGCTTCTCCAAGGAAGTTCTTTATTACAAAGCCCTTGCCAGAGATTGAGACATTCATTGGAAAATGGCCAGAACATATTTTTAATTTGTAGACATGGCCTTCAGTGACTCCTTTGAACATTGTCTTCATATGCGCCTTTAATGTTCCGCCCATCTTTCTCTCTCGCTTGGTTGCTTTCCCAGCTACGATAATGATTTTGTTATTCTCTGTTGATAGTTTGAAATTTGGAGATGAAAATGTTCGTGTCAGGCTTTTATCTCCAGCTGAGATTGTGACATCAAAACCAGCAATAGCTACATTAATTCCTTCTGGAATCTCCAGCTCTTCACGCAAGCCGTCCTTTGCTTTGCCTTTGGTTTTCTTTTTCTTTGTCGCCATCTTTACGATCTAATAACAATAAGCTAAAAGTACGCCTCCTGTCTTCTTCTCTATAGCTTCTTTATGTGTCATGATCCCGAATGGGGTTGACAGTATGATCAGGCCGAAACCTTTTGCAGGAAGATATTGTTTTTCGCTCTTCTCGATCTCTGCAAATCTGACTGAGAATCGCGGTTTGATAACACCGCAATCATTTATCTTTCCCAGTAAATAAATCTTTAAATGTCCGCCTTTTACTTTCTCTTCCTCGTAACTTCCGATATATCCTTCTTTATTCAATATATCAAAGACTATCTTGATTGTTTTGCTTACTGGTTTGATAACTACTTCTGTCCTTCCGATTTTCTCGTGTTGCGCTAGCATTGAAAGTGCGTTTGCCAATGGGTCATTTAGTGCCATTTTTCCTCTCTATGAATATTGTTTAAATCCTATCTTTGTTGCAATCTCCCTGAAACATCTTCTGCAGAGATTAAGACCATACTTAGAAACAAACCCACGGGTTGTTCCACATCTTGTGCATTTATGCCTTGCTCTGCCGCATGTTCTCTTTTTTGGGGTGCTATGTTTCTTGAACTTTTTCAATTTAACAGGATTGTTATTCAATTGTTTCAATATTTTTGTCCAGTTTGCGGTTGTCATTTTATGCCTCGATTATTGTTACCTTAAAATTCTTTTTCATGAATCCCATTGCATCTTCTTTTGATACCCTGTGTCTTTCTGGAATCTTCTTTTTCAGGTACCTACGATTTTTAATTCGATATCCCGGACGTTTTAACGTGATAGCAATCTCAAAACCCATGATTCCTATATCCGCATCATATTTCACGTCTTGCAGATCGATATATTCGTGGATCCCAAAGGAAAAGTTTCCTTGATCATCAAACATCTTCTCTTTCAATTTGTTATCCTTAGCACGAAGCAATCGTTTCAATAATACTTTTGCTTCTTCATTTCGAAGTGTGAGTTTACAGCCAATAGGCAGATTTTTCCTAAGGCTCCATGCAGCAATTCTTTCTTTTGCAAATGTTTTAACTGGATCACGGCCAGCAAGCATCTTGATTAACTTTATTCCCTTATCCAATCTAGCTTGGTCCTTTCCAGCACCAAAATTCAAGGTGACTTTCTCTATTTGTATATCTTTCATTGAATTCATTTTTTAAGCCTGATCAAAGATTCTTTCTCTCCTATAACAAATGCGTATTTTTTGAGTGTAGTGAACTGCTCACCCTTTGTTTTAACTATGATCTGATCGTCGTATAATTTTTTACTGATTATTTCAACGACTGTTCCAAGCACGCTAATGTGTTTCCCTCCTGTCAAGAAGATCATTGCGCCTGTTTTCAGTTCTAATTTCTGGGAAATTTTATTTGTCTCTGTCTCTAAGACCGCGGAATCTCCTGTCTTGTATTTCTCTTTGACAATGAAATTCTCACCATTATGAAAATGTATGACTGTTTGACCCTTTTTTCCTATCGTCTTTTTGTTTATCTTCGCAATTCGCAGTTTTGCGTCTTTTTCATCTGTCTCAGATAAAATTAGTTTGTTTTTCTCATCCAGAAGGACACGAAAGTGCAATTTTAATTTTGCAATTGAAAGGATATCCATCAATCCAATGATTCTGCGCGGATCCCTGACAACTTTATTATTGATCTTCACTTCCTTGTTATTCAATATCTGTTTTGCTTCTTTTGTTGTTGCGACTATTTTCAATATATCTCGAAGTACAACTACTAAAGGCAATCCATATGCCATGCTGTGCGCACCGGGTTTTGGCCTTGAAATGAAAGTTGTCTTTTTCCTTTCAATACGCCATGTTCGTGGCGCTGCCAATCTCAATAAGTGATTCTTTACCATTTTATCGTCCTATTTTTATTTTTGCTCCTCTTTGGTTTTCTTTTCAGATTTTTTCTTCTTCTTAACTTTCCTTTCTTTCAGTCTGTTCTTATCGTCCATGACCATTGTTACGATCTGAAGGTTTGACGCATGGATTGGATAAGATGTTTCTGAACCATCCCTCTTTGTGATCCTGATCTTTTCAAGGTATACTTTTGAATTTTTCACATCAACACGTTCGATCTTTGCTTCGTGTCCCTTGAACTGGCCACGAAGAATCTTGACACGGTCTCCGACACGTACAGGAACTGATCTTTTCTTATGTTTTTCCCGAAGAGGTTTTGTCAAATTAGCTGTCATGAATTTTCTCTGGATATGTTTCGGAGCTTTCGCTCTGAATTTCCTCTGCTTTCCAGGGTTTTTGCTTGAATTCCAGCTTTTTGAATAATTCTTTTTCATTCTCTCCTCAGACAATTATCTTTGAAAGTTTTGCCACTCCTGGCCATCTCTCTGCTGCTTCTTTTGCAACAGGTCCTTTGAAGAGGGTTCCTTTAGGATTTCCCTTATCATCTTTCAGGACTACAACAGCATTATCTTCGAACTTTATACGCATCCCGTCCGGTCTTCTGTATTCTTTTTTCTGACGGACAAGCACTGCGAATACGACCTGTTTCCGCATCTCTTTTGTTCCTTTCTTGACAGAGACCAGCATCAAATCACCAATCCCAGCTGAACTTATCCTACGCTTGACAGTTTTAGACAGCTTGACACTGACAACCCTGACTAGCTTGGCCCCACTATTATCACAAGTGGCTATAAGCGAGCCTTGATTCACGCCTTTGGTTATTTTGCTTCTTGATGCTTTCATTCTTGTTCACTTGTATTTTCGATTATGACAAATCTTTTTGTCTTGCTGATCGGTCTTGATTCCATTAATTTTACAACATCTCCTTCTTTAGCATTAATACATAGAGGATTATGAACTCGAACTTTGCTTGTACGTTTCTCAAAACGATTGTATTTAGGAAGATACTGCTTCCTAATTCGTTCTACTGTAGCTGTTTTCAATACCTTAGCAGCAACAACAGTGCCTGTCAATATTCTGCCTCGGAGTTTCAGACCTCCATGAAAAGGGCAGTGCCTATCTTCACAAGCCTTCTTTGGCGCTTTTACATCAACGCCAATGTTCTTAACTTTTTGTTCCTTCAATTTCGGTTCACCTTTTGATCCGTTCTTCCGGCCTGCCTTTCAATAGACGGCCAGCGACCCGTATACCCAATTCAATAATTTCCAGTTTGAGTATCTGGTCTTTGAGTATCTTGATTTCCCGATCATCATGCTCGATGACGATCGTGTTCGCGGTTTCGTCAACAACTTTTCCTCTGAAACCTTGAATCTGTTTGTTTTCCGCTTCAACAATCTCGATTGTGAAGCCTATGATTTCTCCCTTGAAGGGGAGATTTTCTTTTTTTGTCATTTGATCTTATTTGACTTCGATTGTTTCTGGGGCAAACCCTTGCGCTGCCAGGATCTTTCTCACTTGTTTCTTATGGTTTCCCTGAAGCACGATTTGATTTCCTTTGTACGTGCCACCGCACGCAAGCTTCAGCTTCAGTTTCTTTGTCAACTCTTCGATATTGATGTCTGTGATGTCAATTCCTGAAATTATCGTGTATATTTTTCCAAACTTTCGTTTTTCAGTCCTAACAACGATTTTTTGACTTTCCTTTGCGATTGTTTCACAAACGCAAAGTTCTTTTGGAAGCCCACACTTGGAGCATATATTACTCATTTTTTTCCGGTTTTATTAGTTGTTTTAATTCTCGCCAGTATCTTCTTTATTTGCTTGATCCTACCAGAATTTTCTGGCGAAGTTCCAGTAGCTACTTTAGCATAAAGTTTCATCAATTCCTTTCTTAATTCAACCTCTTTGGCTTTCAGGTCCTCGGAACCTAATTGTTTTATTTCTCGAAATTTCATTTTATTCTTCTACTTCTTCAACCTTTTCTTCTATTTTTGCTTCTTCAACTTTTTCTGCCGATTTAGTTTCTTCTGTTTCTTTCTTACGTGATCGTGATGTTTTCTTCTTCGCTGGTTTCTTTTCTTTTGTCTCTTCTGTTGTTTCAGCTTCTTCTTCAATCAGTTCTTCTGTTGGTTCAGCAACAAGTCCAAGATCTTCTTCGTCTACAGTACCTTCAACCTT
>JAGLWF010000010.1 GCA_023133595.1 Nanobdellota archaeon
TGGATATAACCCTTTATTTTACATACAGGCATTATTTTTTTAGGTCTTTTGGAATTACCTATCTTAACATGAAGAAGTTCATAATCATGGAAAGCAACTTTAGATAATATATAAGCTGCGAGCATACCTTTTGCGCGGTCCCACGTGAAACTGGTTGAGAATGGTGCAGGACCATTTCTGTTTAATAAATTTTGGTTAAACACTACTTCGTCTACACTTTCTGCTTTAGAAGGATGTGGATTATATCTTAAGAAAAACCTATCCATGTCCCTTAGTTCTCTACTACCATTCTTACTTACATAGGATAAAATATTACTATTGTACGGGGCGCAGCTTAGGCCGGATTTAAGGGTTTTTATATCTTCTGAAGCATGTTGTGGTATTGAAAGTTCTTCACCCAGTGATATCTGGCTTTCTTCAGCAAGAAGTTCAAGAGTTTTAAAAGACGATATTGTCAAGCCAGCAACTGTTAAAGCAGATGCTTTAAGAAACGTTCTTGTGCTTATGGTTGGGCCAAGATCAAACTCTGGCCCTTTCAGCATTCCTCTTAAAGCATTAACTACAATTTCTAGTGTTTTTTTAGCGGTCATTATAGCTTAATAAAGCAGTCTAATATTTAAAGCTTTTGACTTTTACTACTATACAAGTACAATTATTAAGCTTTCCTAACCCTCCCACATCCCACCTTCAACTGCACATTCTTAAATACAACCGTAAACTTTATAAATGTAGGAATTATTTCCTACATTATGAACGTATATGAACACAGAATATTGGAATTGTTTTTCAAGAGGCCTATGAGTAAGTTTCATATAAGGGAATTGGGTAGGTTGGCTAATCTTGATACTAAGACTGTAATGAAGTATCTCAGGGATTTTATCAAAAGGAAATTGATTGTGAGGAAGAAGGAAAAAATAGGATTTCCGTTTTATGAAGCCAATCGTCTTTCTCCATTGTACCGCTATGAAAAAAGCCATGTTATGATTGAGAAGATTTATGAAAGTAATCTAATCATTTTCCTGGAAAAAGAGTTGAATCCAAAAGTTATTGTTCTATTCGGCAGTATTCAAAAGGGTACTTATCATGAGAAGAGCGATATTGATATTTTCATACAAGCAAAGTACAGGGGATTGTATCTATCAAAATTTGAAAGAATTCTAAAACATAAAATAAAATTATTCTTTGAAGAAGATCCTAAAAGTCTCACAAAAGGCTTGCTCCAAAACATTTATAATGGTTTTGTGCTTAGCGGTCAATTAGAACCATGAAGAGAAAGTATTTTGATCATTGCATTAAAGAGAATGAATTGATAGAAACAGGCATAATAGATAAGAGTATGGCTAAAGAATTATTAGCATTAGCAGAGCATAAAGAACAGTTCTGGAAAGAAATCAATAAAGCTGACAAATATCCGTCTATGTATATCGAGGGATATTATGAGATAATCAAGGAGTTATGTACAACTATTCTCACTCTAGATGGCTGGAAAGCCCTTAATCACGAATGTTTATTTGCTTATATAAGGAATAATAAACAGGATTTAGAACTGGATTTTGATTATCTATTAGAACTTAAAGATACAAGAAATGCTATAGATTATAGAGGAGTAAGAGTAAGTGCAGAATTATGGAAGAAAAACAAACTAAAGATAGAAATTATCACCAAAACATTAAAAGACTATATAAAAAAGCAATTATAAATGTCCGATAAGTTGTCCCAGTTAGCCTAGCGTTGGGCCGCGGCGTTCTTTTTTCTAGAAGAAAACTACATCTAACCATCATAGACAAAAAAAGAATTCAAAACCCAAAAGCACCAACAGTCTGGACTGTGGTATTTTCTATCTTTCTTTCATCAGATAAATCAAGAACGTTAACATAATGACCAGCATTTGCAATAAGTTTGATAAAATAACTTCCGCCTGGACCCATTGCAATCGCAAGAGTTTCAGGAGCATTTGGATTTTTTATTTTCGCACCAGCATAAGGATGCGGCATTAGATTGTAAGCCCACCTTTCCATCATCAAAGCCCATCTGACAGGATGCCAAAGTTGATCAGTAAGATCAATCCGAAGTTCTTCTGGGTCTCCAGACAAGGCCTCTGCAGTTACATTAGAAATTATTCTTCCATCTTTTGGGATTTTAAATTGGGTCCGTCTCAACACTGGACTAAAAATACGTTGAGCAATCCATTTGTATGCCCGAGTATGGAACGGTGATACAACACCTTTAATCGGTTTTGCATTCACCCCCATGTCAACGATTATTTTATGTGCAGTTTCAATCTGTTCTGGTTCTCCACCAACCATAACAATATCATGCGCATGTTCAAGAGCCTTTTCAACACCAGATTTTAGAAGGATCTCTTCCAGCTCTGCAAATCGGCCTACAATCTTCATCATACAGGGTTTATCATAAGATATTTTGGACATGCATTCTGCTCTCTGCGCAATTAGTTCCATGAATTTTTTAAAATTAGACAAAGCACCAGAAGCATAAATTCCAGGATACATCCCTGCAGAAAGACCAGCCCAGTATAATTCCTCATCCTCATCTTGAGTGATCCGCGGCTCTATACCTTTTTCTGTTTCAAGTTCTTTTCGCACTACAATCTGTGCACATGAAAAAGTCACACAGCCTGCAAGAATAGACAATAGAGTCCACTTTGCTTTTGGATTCATCAGCAATTGATCCATAGAAAGTCCAGTCGTATTCTTTGCAATTTCATAATGTTTTTCTGCAACAGGATATTTATTGCACATCCGTTTGCCCATATTCTTGTACTGGAACCCCTGCCCCGGAATCATGACAATCTTTCTCTTCTTTGCTGCTAATGTAGGAACTACCATTAATCACTTAAAGGCCATATTCCTATTTATATATCTTTCTAAAAGAATTCTATGCGCTCTGTTTGGTCAAAATCTCTCTCCTTTCATACTTCTTTGGTTTCTTGATTTTCTCTTTTTTTCTCCGGATAAAAATAGGGTTTCTGTAAAGAAGCGACTTTGCGTAACTCAATTTATCTTTGTTGTTTGAATAGATTGTAAACAAGATATCTCCTTTCTTGATATCATCAGTGATATGCACATTTAGATATATCCCTGAATTTTTATCAACAGGCGCGCCTGTTGCTTTTGCAACTGCTGCAATCAAACTATTATCTATATCTATAACATCGCCAGCCTTGTAAGATTTGTAGTGATAAGAATATTTTGCAGGTTTGATCTTGTCAGGATCAAGTTGTTTTGCGCCTTGCACTTCCACAATCTCAACAAACTTCTCATAAGCTGCGCCAGATTCAAGAATTTCTTTTGCCATCTTGAAACCTGCACCTTTTTTCGCTTTCTTGCTCATCTCCAGCATCTCGCCTGCAAGCTTCAAAGATTTTTTCTTGAGATCTTTAGGTCCTTTTTCATCTCCTTTCAAGATCCACAAGACATCACGAGCTTCCAGTGCAGGACCGATCCCATTTCCGACCGGCTGTCTTCCATCTGTGACCAGAACACGCATATTAATGTGGAATTTTTTCGCGAGCTGCAGGAATTTCCTGCGCAGGTGCTGTGCTTTCTTTCTATCGACTTTTGCGTCATTCGCTGCAGGAATATCGATAAGTATGTCTGTTGAAGATACTGATAATTTTTTCGCAAAAATGCTTGCCAATAACTGACCTTCAGCATCAATAGACAATGGATGCTCGACCTGGATGATTGCATCATCAGCAGGAGACAAATTCAAAGCACCGCCCCAGACAATACATCCTCCGACGCGATCAACAATTTTTTTCATCTTAGACAAAGAAATTTTCACATCAGCCATGACTTCCATTGTGTCAGCAGTTCCAGCTGGTGAAGTGATGGAACGCGAACTGGTCTTAGGTATTGTTAATCCAGCAGCAGCGATAATAGGAACTATTATCGGAGTTGTCCTATTCCCCGGCAATCCACCAATGCAATGCTTGTCAAATACACGTTTTGCCCGCGGTTTCAGCATCTGTCCGCTCTTTACCATTGCTTTTGTCAAACAATGGACTTCATGCAGGGATAATCCACGGATATAACACGCAGCAACAAAATACGTAACTTCAGCTGCACTTAACTTCCACCCGCCGATATCTGCAACTATCTGATTGATCTTGTTGCGGGTAAGCCGTTTGCCTGAAAGTTTTTCCCGGATATATGCCAAAGACGCAGGCCTTCTTGTAACTTTGACCTCGACTCTTGAACCTTCTTTCACTTTGAATTTCTCATAAGTCTCTTTGAACAATCCAATAACTCCCGGTCTAACTATCTTGGCATCGCGAGTAACGTCAATTATTCCAACAACTTTCTTAAAGCCTTTTTTGATCATGACTCTGTCTGCAGGATAAACATCTAACGTGGTTGCATCATTAAGATGCAGAAGAACAATCAAGGAATTGCCAGCACGGATACCTAAATGCTTGGTTTTAAATTTCATTTTGATCTAGATTTTTTCTTCTTCTCTCTGATCCCTGTCTCTTTATATATCTCAAAGAATGCCAGCATCAATGTCAGAATCAATGGACCGATAAATATTCCGATCAATCCGAATAGTTTGAGTCCGCCGAAGATTCCAATTATTATGATCGCAGTATGTATTTTTGCTTTGGTCCCTATCAAGAATGGTTTGATGAAATTGTCTACTGTGCTTATTATGAACACTCCAAGGAGAATCAAGATACCTCCTTTCCAGATGATCACATTATTCCCTGTTGCTATCCCCTCAAATACCAGAGAAAGCGAAGCTGGCAGCCACACGATCCAGGTTCCAATCGGAACAATGCTTACAAACATCATGACAACACCCCAGAAGATAGGTGCAGAGATCCCAAGGATATAGAAGACAATAGCTCCTATCGCACCCTGTACAAACGCGGTCAGGAACTGCCCGTAGAGCACACCATAGATCGTGTCTTGTGTTTTTTTATATAGATGATCCTGATGTCTTTTATCTAAGGGAAGCAGTTTTTTCGTGAACTCAACAAAACGACTGCCGTCTCTTAAGAAATAAAATAGGAATATGATAAAAATAAAGATGTCAATTATCCTGGCAGGAATTGAGAAAAGGAAATTGCTTCCATACGTGAGGAGATACGTCTGTACCTTATTCCCCATCTCCTGGATATAGTACCTTGTCTCTGGTTTCTCCAGATACTTGTTTACTTCCTGAGACATATCACAAAAAAAACTTTTTTCGCACGCAGTTGGAAATATCTCTCCAGATAATAGATTTTGTTTGACTGTCACATACGTGACAAATACATCTTTGACAAGAGCATTCAATACAAAACCTAATGGGATTCCAACAATGAGCAAGAGAATGATGATCAAGACAATCCCGTTTATTGTCTTATGCTTGAATCTTTTATTCATCCGGGTATAGATAGGATATACTAAAAATGCGATAATGATCGCTGCCAGGATCGGAACCAGGAATGGAGCGACTAACTTATAGGACAGGTATAAGATAAAGATACCTAACATTAATAAAATATAAAATTTCAAGTGTTTTATATCCATTTGTTCCCCCGTACTCAAGGCCTTTGAGTTCTTCTGAACTCAAACAATAACAATGCAATAATCAATATTGCGACAATCAATATTAATAATGAAAGAAAGATCGCATCCCGCAATGCCCCTTCTTTCCCAACAGTTTCTTCTGTGACAACTTCTTCTATCATAGGAACATCGCCTGCCTCTCCTTCTCCTACAGCAACTTCAATATCCTCAACTCCAACACCCTCAGCGCGTTCGCCAAAGTGCATGCCTCTTAATAATACAGCTTCGTATGGAATGTTAAAGTCTGTGAAAATATTCCGCTCAAGATATAGCTTGAATCCTTTGCCTTCTACATCATAGATAATCAGGTCACCTGAATTTATCACATCAATACCAGTTGGACTTCCATAGAAGATATCATCGCCTTCTAGCTGCAGTCCTTTCTCTCGTACATTCCTTACCTCTTGGACAACTTCGCCAACAATATTTCCAAATTCATTCCGTTTTATTTGTATCAGGTAGATATAATCAAGAGATGTCAAAACTCCCAGGATATTGCTCTGAGAATTATAATCTATCTGTTTTGGTGTGAAATAAAATATTATTCCAGTCTCATCAGTCAAAGGATTTACAACTCCTGCTTCATCCACAACCAATCTTTTTATGCTTACTCCTTCCTCAATATAATGTTTTTCTGTCTGGAATTTTATACCTGTCAAAGTTTCATCAGCTTTTATCTCAATAGGCTTTGTTCTTGTCTTAAAAATCAAAGTATAGTCTTCATTAAGATAATCTTTAAGGATAATTCTTCCATTGTCTAACATTGTAGCTTCAGTAGGTATTGAATTGAAAGGTCTCTGTCCTGTTGGCGCGATCTCAGAATCCCATACTCTCTTCAGATAATGAATTTGTTTTCCATAGATCTTATTATTAATCCCTCGCTCAATCTCGATAACATAGACTTCTCCATGTCGTGTAGTAATCAGAAGATGGTGATTCACGGGATTATAATCCATCAAATCAGGAATGATCTCAAATATCTGACCATCTTTTGCACAGAGCGGCTCATCCCGGATCCCTGATAATTCATCACTAAAAGCAATGATTTTTTTTGTTGGATCTGCCACATGTTCAAATGTACCTACCATCATAGACGGAACAGATAATTTAGATGATTTTGCAATTGTATAAAACTGCAATCCTTTCAGGTCAGGTGCCCGAATTGGTTTTCTTTCTATCTTAGTTACATCCAAGCCTGCTTCAGAGCATTTTCCATTGAACCAGCCGATTGCTTTTTGGTTTATCTTCTCACAATATTCATAGCATTCGTAAACATCAATGAGGTTTGCAACTTCGTATGTCCCTTTATCGCATTTACAGCATGTTTTTGTGTATCTGATTGGGTTTTGCACAACACTAAATCCTGGTGTCTCTCCGTTAAGGAATACATCAGGTTCCTCCCTCAGCCATCCTCGGCCAACAATATTTGAATGATAAAGATCACCGATCCAGCTCCACCGCATATCTCTGTTCGCATCTATAAATATGTCAAAGTTTACAGGACTCTGCAATTGATATAATGGATCTGATCTTAATCTGTTGCCAAGCTGGCTAGAAACATCGTATGTTCTTCCTTTTCCAACCAAACTTTTACCTTTAAATATTCCTCTGACATCAATTTTTCCTAGGTTTGTGAATGGTAATCTTCCTATCTCATTAGTCTTAACAGTGATTTTTCTTATTACTATTGTTCCAAATATATTGATTGTCTTGCTTTCCCCCCCAAATGGTGTAGATCTTGGGATAAAGAAATCACTCAGATCACTTTCAAATATATCTTGATCAAAAACAATGTAGATATCAACAAGTGAGTTTGGTTCATAAAGATTCGCATACTTTGGCATGAATTCCTGTGTCTCGATATTATAACCGCGGTGCGTCCGCGCAAAGAATTCATCAAGTGTCTCATCTATCCTTCTATCTTTCAGGTAAATATTTTCAGTGTCAAAGAATTTTTGTTTTGGTTTTCCTGTTGCATCCGCAATATGTATCTTGTCAAGATATTCTTTTGCAACTTTTTTGTCAGGATATGAATCAACATCAGAAGCATAGACAAACAGTGGATCTGTTTCAAGATCTTTTACTTGTCCAGATTCTTCTATATTCTCAAGAGAATATTCACCTGCTGCTATACATAGCTGTACTGAACTTAAAATCAGTATGAGAAAAACTATTATAACCCCTATCTCCTGTTTCATGTGTAATCCTCTTTTATGTATAGAATCAAGAACTAGTCCTATATAAATGTTATGATTATTTGTATGTGCATATCCATTGCTGCCAAGTGTAGCTCTCTGACTTTTTGTGCAAGATGCATAGACTCGGCTTCCAAAGCAGAAAACAATGCTAGCGAAACGCAGCAATGGCTCGAATATACATAGCACACTCCGCAAGATTATAATATTGCTCATAAAAACGATTCTATATTATTGGTGCGTTTATTCAAAGGCTACACTTAGTGCTATGCACATACGATTATTACATATACAGAATGGGCTTCTCTGTCTGTTTCTGCTGATTTTTGAAACCGTGGAAACCCTGTGCATGCGGTTTGCATTACACGAAAAATTTGTGTCTTTTACTAATTTTCTAGACTTAGTTTATTTAAGTTGGTATCGCGTGTATATAAAGGTGGTGGTTTTCATGATGAACTATTTGAAGAAAAAAGCTTCTTTGACAGAATGAATCCAGTTAAGAATCATGAGTATGTTTGGGTGATGGAGAAGTGTTAATCATTAGTTTCTATTTTATTTAATTAATCCCGCTTGTTTTAGTAAATCTTTGTCCCTTTCAAATCTAACTCTGTAATCTCTTACTTTTTCAGAATCAATTACATCATCAATAGAACCTGTTTTCTCTGAAGATCCATTAAAGAATTGAACGTGAATTCTTTTTCCATTATCATAAACACTAGTTCTCATCCATCCGGGATATGAAGAATATCTTATAATTCCTTTATTATGTGGCCGAATAAACTCATTAAATGCGCCTCGCAGTTCTCTATTTACTACAAGATAAGACTGATTAGTTTCCTTGTCAAAAACTACTTTTGGTTCTTCTGTCTTATTTTCACAGCTTGCTAATGCGCTGGAAATACACAAAAGTCCAATTCCGATATACTTTTTTAGTTTTCTCATGAAGAACATAAAAAAACCGAAAACTATTTAAAGGTTATTTCCTCCTTAGGAGGATAATGTTAGAAATCTTAAAAGAATTGGACTTTACGCAGGGGGAAATCAAAGTATATGAAGCACTCTTAGAATTAGGAGAAACTACAATTGGTCCGATAAGTAAGAAATCAGATGTAACTCCTGCAAAGACTTATCCAATATTAGATAAACTCCTTAAAAAAGGTCTTATCGCAAAAGTAAGAAAGGACAAAACACTTTTCTTTTCTCCAAATGATCCTCAAAGGCTTCTTACCTATTTAGATGAAAAGAAGCATGATATTGAGACTAAGAAAAAGGAAGTAGAAAAAGAGATTCCAAGACTTAAATTACTGCATAAGGAATTTGTAACTGATGTGAGAGTGCTTCAGGGATTAGGTGGTCTTAAAACATTTTATGAGGAACATAACAGACTTTTGCTAAGGGGAAAGAAGATTTTCAAAGTTTTTTCATTTGAGGATGACTGGAAGAAGCCAGAAGTAAAAAGATTCATCCAAAAACAAGATTTAATACGAAAACAATTAGGCATTAAGGTTAGAGTTATGGCAAATGAGAAAATCAAGAAATACACTAGCAAAAAGCATTATAAACTTGTAAATATTCGTTTTACTAAACAAAACATTCCTGTTGGAACTGTTGTTTCAAAAAACCAAATCGCGTTGATGACCTGGAAAGAAGAACCAACAATAGTAGTAATTGATTCTAAAGATATTGCTGAGGCTTACGAAAAATTCTTTGATGATTTATGGAAACAATCAAAAAAATGAAAGCGAATAGGGTATTCTATTCCTCAATTTATATCTCCTAATATTTACTTCCTACTTTAACTGTCTTTTTATAGTCCAGAGTCTCTAGAATACACCCAAATGAAGAAGCAAGATTTAATTAGGCAGAATAAGAGAAATGGGCCCTCCCGGATTCGAACCGGGGACCTTCGCCGAGTCAAGGCGACGTCATACCGGGCTAGACCAAGGGCCCATGAACATAAGTCTTAGATAAGCTGTTTATAAGCTTTTGGGAGTGAGATATCAAGAAATAACCTTAACTTCCTGGAGCTTGCTCTTGAACATCTCGATATTATCTGGATTCAATTCAATTGCTTTTTCCAAGATTTTGATTGCTTCATCTTTCTTGTTCAACTCAACATAAGTTTTCACCATATTCTCAATCAGAAGATAATAGTAAGGATCTGAGCTTAATTTTATTTGGTTCACTCCTTGCTTGAAAATATTCAGTGCTTCTTTTAATTTTCCAGTATGAAGAAATAAGAAACCAAGATTATTCACCAATGCAGGGGATGACAGGCCATTTGCATGTGCTAACTTCAAGATAGAATGTGCGCTCCTGAATTTTCCCATCCTGGTAAGAAGACCCGCAAGTTTAATGTACGCGATTTCGCATTTTTCATTTGCCTCAATTGCCTTGTTGAAATAATCAATGGCCTGGCCAACATCATTCTTATCGAGTGCCATATCCCCAAGATGGATATACGGGAGATCAAAATCCGGTTTCAAACTTATTACTCGTTCTAACTCCTCTTTTGCTTCTTTGTATTTTTTATTCGCAAGATAGTGAGTCGCCATCTGATAATGTATTTTTGGTTCTCCAGGAGTGAGCTTTGTCTGCTCTTCAATAAGTTGGGAATATTTTTCAATCTTCTTCTCTCGGAACTCTTTTCCCTTGAAGAACGTATAGTGGTGCATTGGAATATTTGTCTTGACAATACGGCCGCCCTTTTCTTTGATGGAATCAACAATTGTCTCGTGGATCTTATACTTGAACTTGAATCCAGACCTGTTCTTGAAGAGACGGATCAGAGGAACAATATAGTATCCTTTTGCACCCCGTGTTCTAGGATCTCCAGACTGGCACGGTTTCCATCCAAAAAAAGTTGTCTCATCAGTATAATTTATCTGGTTAAGGACATACGCAACAATCTTTTTCTTTCCGTTATCAAGAGATTCAGCTTTTTCCACTAATTCTCGGATCTTGACCATATCTTTTGTTTCTATGACTTCGTCAGCATCCAAGAAAAGTATCCAATCGCTTTTTGCATGGATCAAAGCTTTGTTTTTTGCAAAACTAAAATCATCCTGCCATTCTGTGGTGAATACACGAGCTCCGAATTTTTTTGCTACATCTATTGTTCCATCTTTAGAACCAGTATCAACGACCACAATCTCGTCAACATAAGATTTTGCAGCTTCAAGACAGTCAGGAAGATACTTTTCTTCATCTTTTGTAATGATGCAAAGACTCACTGTAGGACCTGCTCTTCCGACGATGTAACCATTAAAATCTTCAGATTTCATATAGAAATAGAAAAAATAACAATATATAAATGTATCTACATGCCAGGACCCATGCCAGGCATCATTCCTGGGGGCATCTCAGGTCCTGGACCTGGCTTGCTTCCTCCACCAGCAATGACATCATCGATTCTCAGGATCATGATGGCGACTTCTGAAGCTGATTTTATTGCTTGAGTTTTTATTTTGAGAGGCTCAATGATTCCCTCTGTGAAGCTGTCCATTGCTTTTCCAGTAAACACATTGACACCAGCCCATTTCTCTCCTTTGTCGTGCAAAGCTTTCAATTCTGTCATTATATCGATAGGATCCAAGCCGCCGTTCTCTGCCAGTGTCTTAGGGATTATCTCCATTGCTTCTGCAAACTTCAGGACTGCAAGCTGCTCTCGTCCGGATAATGATTCTGCATACTTCTTCAGTTCTTTTGCAACTTCAATTTCTGGTGCACCTGCACCGCCAACAACTTTTCCGTTTTTCAGAGACGCAATAAGATCACCAACAGCATCGTCAACAGCACGCTTCACTTCTTCAATAACATGCTCTGTCCCTCCCCGGACAAGTAGTGTGACAGCTTTTGGGTTCTGGCAGTTCTCAATGTAGGTCATGTATTCATCTCCGACTTTTTCCTCGCGGACAACACCAGCATTTCCAAGATCTTTCTCAGACGTTGCTTCGAGCGTAGATAAGATTGAGCCGCCGCTGGCTTTTGCAAGCTTCTCCATGTCACTTTTTTTTACTCTCCTCGCTGCAAAGATTCCAGCTTTTGCAAGATAATGCTGCGCCAGATCGTCAATGCCTTTCTGGCAGAAGACAACATTTGCTCCTGTCTTGATGACATCATCAACAAGTTTCTTTAACATTTTTTCTTCCTGTTCCAGGAATGCCTGCATCTGCATTGGATCAGAGATCTGGATTTTCGCATCAGTCTCTGTCTCCTTTATTTCAATCGGGCAATCAAGCAGCAAGATTTTTGCATTCTCGACTTTCTTTGGCATTGCTCCGTGAACCTTCTCCTTGTCAAGCAAGATACCTCTGATCAATGTTGAAGCTTCTGCACTTTCCCCGACTTTTTTCTCGATCTTGATATTATCAGAATCAATGTTTCCATCAGCATCTGCAACCTGGAGAACAGCTTCAGTTGTAAGATCTGCTAATTTTACTTTGTTCATCTCTGCACCTTTTCCAGTCATTGCAGTCGTTGCAATATTTTTCAAGATGTTAAGATTGGTCTTATCAACAGATGCAGAAATCTGGTTCAGAATCTGCTGTGCTTTTTCAGCAGCCATCTGGTAACCTTTTGCAATGACAGTTGGGTGCAGTTTTTGATCCAATAAATCTTCTGCATTCTTCAGAAGTTCGCCTGCAATGACAACAGCTGTTGTTGTTCCATCTCCGACTTCATCTTCCTGCGTCTTTGCAATCTCTACGATCATCTTTGCAGATGGATGTTCTATGTTCATCTCATCAAGGATTGTGACACCATCATTTGTGATGACCACATCACCTAAAGAATCAACAAGCATCTTGTCCATACCTTTCGGTCCAAGTGTTGTACGGACAGTCTCTGCCACCAGCTTGGCAGCCATGATATTATTTCTCTGAGCATCTTTACCAGTAATTCTGGTTGCACCCTCTGGCAGTATAAATATAGGTTGTATATCCTTTGTCATAATTACCCCTCCTAATCCTGAACTAGTGGATTGCAGGGAGTTTAAAAAAGTTACGGATATTTATATAAGAATTTCTAGAATAGGCTAAAAAAGAAAAAAAGAAAAAAACTCGATTTATTCTCGAGCTAGCTTGTAGACTTCCTTTAGCGCCACAATCAATGCTGCTGGTATCACAAACAGTGCAATATTTCCTAGGATTGATGTTAGTGCTCCTCCTAGTCCAGCCCATTCAATAACTCCAAGCCCGCTGCTACCAACGACTACCAGAGCAATTGCAGCTATCAGGAAATCTCGAGACTCTTTGGCTGTAATATTTAGCAATCCGACTATCAGACCTAGGACCACTAGGATTATTGCTGCGTATGGTATTACGACTAAACCAGCAATAATTGCCAATAGAATACAGACCAAAAATGCATAATGTCCGATTTTTTCCATTAATTCCACCTCTTTTCTTTTAAGGTTAATATAGGGATATAGACTAAATTCTCCTATATAAATCTTTTCCTAATCTTCCTTTAATTTGACTTCAAAATCAGGAGAGAATAGCTCAAAATATATCCGATGCCGCCTGCCATTCAATCTTTGGATTTTTGTAGGTCTGAAATAGATGATATCTTCAGATGCTCCATATCGTCTTTTTCCACCAGTTGTGGCAATGCGCTGTCTCCCATCAAATTTGTAGACTATGAATATTGTATCAGCATACAGCATTTCCAGTTCGTGCTCAAACATCCCATTTGTATATTTTTTTATCTGTCCTGTCTCGATTGAATCTTTCAGTTTTAGAGGCGTTGCATCGTGATCAATTGAATATGTTACTTTCGGCCTTTTTTTATTCCAGATCTTTTCATTCTTTGCATAGAATCTGGCAAATAATCCATTTCTGGTTCGTTTCACACCTAATAATTTCAATGTTAATTTGTTGTTATCCTTGAACCAGTAGTGTTTCTCGTCGAAGATTCGGAAATTTTCAATGGTTCCATCCGGCAGAACTACAGATACTTGCCGTTTGAAAATCCTATTAACTTTGATCTTATAATCCTGGTTTCCGACAGGAACAATCTTCTCTTCTTTCTCTCTAAGCTCGAAATAAGTCTGCGGTGATTTTGCAGAGACAGAGAGAGGTATCATTAGAAAAATAAAGAAAATCACTATGACTAAATTTCTTTTATCTATCACTCTTTCCCTCTTTTTATTTTTTGAATGTTTATTGTTATAAAAATCTTCTTGTTCACCACCTGATAGCACTCGTATAATTTTCACTACGCATAAACTTTATAAACTCCAAGAACATATCCTATGATAGTGAAAAAATATGAAAAAACAACTTCAAATCAAACAAAGGATGAAGAAAACTGATTTGTTTAGTTGCAACACTTTATTTCTTGCTCAGGAATTTCATAGCTAGCTTGTGCTAGCTGATTATACTCCCAAATTCTCAAAAAACGATTTAACGGCCAAAAGAAGCTTTATTTGGCTAAAAACGCCATAATTCATACACAAATAGCGAAAGTCAGAATTTTTGCCTAGTTATGGTGCGTGTGGTGTAACGGTAGCATAGAAGATTGTGGATCTTCAGGAGCGGGTTCGATTCCCGCCACGCACCCTCATATTCACATAAAAAATAGATTTATAAAACAATGATACTTGCTGAAAATCAAGAAAAATGACCAAAGAAGACAAACTTCAACTAGCACGTGGAGTGCGAGATTTTCCTCCAGAGGAAAAGATAGTGCGGAATGAAGTAGTTGAAAAACTAAAACAAGTGTTTGAGCGTTACGGTTATTCTCCACTAGAGACTCCCATCATAGAGCGTTACAAACTTCTGACTGCAAAAGCAGGTGCTGGAGAAGAAGCAGATGCGACAAAAGAGACATTCAAACTCACTGATCAAGGTGGAAGAGAACTAGGATTACGTTTCGAGCTTACACTATCATTCTCGCGTTTCATTGGAATGAATCCAACATTGAAGATACCGTTCAAGAGATATGAATACGGTCCTGTTTTCAGAGACGGGCCAATCAAGCTTGGAAGATACAGGCAGTTCTGGCAATGTGATGTAGATATTGTCGGATCAAAAAATATGATGACAGATGCAGAAATCATAATGCTTGCACTGGATTGTTTCAAGAATCTTGGACTGGATGCTTACCTGGAAGTAAACAACAGAAAATTACTGCGAGGAATCATAGAATTTGCAGGAATCGATGCTAAGCAAGCGGATTCAGTTATAATCTCTATTGACAAGATCGAGAAATACGGAAGAAAACAAGTGGTCGATGAACTGGATGAAAAAGGAATCGATCCAGTCAAAGTAAAAAAATTGCTTGACGCTATCAGTGTTGAAGGAGATAATGAGAAAAAATTAACAGCATTAAAAGAATTGATCACAAATGACATTGGGCAGGAAGGTATCAAAGAGCTTGAAGAGATATTTTCTTTCTTAAACAAAGAGCAGAAGAAAAATGTCATCTTTAAACCAACACTAGCCCGGGGCTTGGGATACTACACAGGCCCGATATTCGAAGGCTTTCTCCGAAAAAGCAGGATCACAAGTTCTATCTGCGGCGGCGGAAGATTTGATAAAATGGTTGGTATGCTCATAAATTCAAAACAAGAATATCCTGCGACAGGAATAAGTTTTGGCTTGGATGTCATCACAGACGCATTGAAACTAGAAAAGAAAGAAACAAAGAAAACAGTGACTGAACTGTACATCATTCCAATAGGGACGCGGAAAGAAGCATTGCAGATCGCATATGATCTAAGAAAACAGAGAATAAATGTTGACATTGATCTTAACCAGAGGGGGATAAGCAAGAATTTGAGTTATGCAAACAGCTACAATATTCCCTACGTGATATTTGTCGGAGAAGAAGAGATTAAAGAGAAGAAAGTAAAATTAAGAGATATGAAGACAGGAAAAGAACAGTTAATAACTGTTGAAGAGATAGAGAAAAAGATCAAAAGATAAATTATTATTCTATTCTTCTAGTTCTGTAAGGATCATGCAACCTTTCTTTTCAACATAGACAGTATGTTCTGCCTGGCTGATCATCCCGTCGTCAATCTCAGGAAGCGGAGTATATTCTTTCAATAAATTCGCGCGCATCATCTCTCTGATACCGAATTCAGCACCTTTTGTCTGTATCCATCTTTTTGCAAATGGAAGTTCATTAAACATCTTGATTTCTTTCAGGACATTTCTTGCTATTGGTGAACGTACACCAGTAGCCTTGACAAGCTTGAAGATTTCAGGGTTAGAGCTTTCCTTTATAAGTCCGCGTCCGTTTGTTGCGAACGGTTCTATTGCAATTATATCTCCATCTTCCAGCGGAGTCTCGTCTCCAGTCGCAATGTTTGGAATGTTCATTCCAGCATGCAAGCTGAAGCGTTCAAGCGAATGCCCAGAAAGATTTGCAATCGGCACAAAACCTTTTGCTTTGATCGTATCCTGGATCACAGTTCCAACCTCTCCTAAAGTTGTTCCGTCTTTAACAATTTTTATTGCTGCATCCAGTGCGCCTCGCGAAGCCTGAACCAATTCTCCCCATTTTCCAGACAGATCAACAGTACAGGCAGTGTCGCCGATCGCGCCATTGATATGAACGCCGACATCTATCTTGACAAGCTGATCAGAGAATACAGATTCATCTGTCCTTGACGGAGTATAGTGTGCAGCAATCTCATTCATGCTTATATTAACTGGAAATGCTGGAAACCCTCCTTTCTCTTTGATCTTGTCTTCGACTGCATTTGCCACATCCAACAGTTTTACATCTGGCTTGATCATTTTTCTTCCAAGCTCTCGACATTGAGCAGCAATCTCTCCAGCTTCTATCCAATCATCAAGATCCTCTTCAACTTCTGTGTATTCCCCTTCTGTTAATTTTACCATGTTAAGGAAAGATAGAGAAGTTGTATAAAAGTGTTGCTCTTATATGTGTATAGCACCAAGCGTAGCTTTCCAATAAACACTCAAATTTACTAGACTCGGCTTCTGGATACAATCTTTGATCAAGCGAAGTGTGCTATGCACATACTCTTATAACTGCAGAATATCGCCTGTTTTTGGAGTATACACCTTTCTGTCCTTGAATTCAGATGCAAGAGATTTTATTGCATTGGGATTTCCGTGATTTAGTATAAGTATATTTGGATCAATGTGCCTTATGAAATTAACCAGCTGTTTTCTTCCAGCATGCGCAGAAAAATCAAAACAATCCACAGTGCACGCAACTTTGGAGGTCTTGCCTTTGATCGTGATCCTTCCAGTGTCCAGCAATTGCCTGCCATGACTGTTTTCAGCCTGATAACCAGTTAGTACTAGTCCTGTCTTTGGATCATCTTTAAGAATATCCATATATTGTATTATCGGCCCACCAGTTACCATGCCTGATGTTGTGACAAAGATTCCTTGTTTCTTGGTTATCTTACGCCGGTTTTCTCTTCCAACAAAACGTGCATTGCTGATAGCTTTCATCAAAGCTTCTGGATCACGCAAAGTTGATGTTGCTTCCATGTAGACATTTGTCACGCGCTGCGCCATTCCATCAAGATAGATAGGGACATTAAATTTTCGTTTATTCAATAATATTAAGATCTCCTGCGCCCTGCCGACCGCAAACACCGCGATTATCACAGAACCACCTCTGCCAACTATTTCCTGAACTTTGTCAAGAAATGCTTCTTCTGTCTCAACTCTGGGAGTATGTTCTCGATCACCATAAGTTGATTCGCATATCAAGATGTCAACATTAGGCATTATGTCAGTGCCTTTCATCAGTTGTGTTGGAATAGTATTGAGATCGCCAGTGTATAATAATTTTTTTCCATCAAATTCCAGAAGTATGCTGCTGCTTCCAGGAATATGACCAGCATCAAAAAATTTGTATTTGTATCTTCCGACAGTACCTTCTCCATGAACACTTATACTTTTCATCAGCATCTCTATACGTTCAATATCATAGGCAGTGTATGCAACATGCCTTTCCTTGAACCCCGCGATCTTCAACGCATCCCGGAGCAGGATATATGTTGTTTCTTTTGTGCCTTCAGTGCAGAAGATCGGACAGTTAAGACCAAAGTGATCGAACAAAGGAAGTGCACCGCTATGATCCAGATGCGCGTGCGAAATAAAGACAGCTTTTATTTTTGGAAGATCCACCCTGCTCGGATAGTCGATATATTCATCTCTTTTTCGCGCGATATTATCAGGGTATTCCACAATCTCGCCGACTTTAATGCCAGCATCAAGAAGAATCTCATCATTTATCTCTATACAGCTTCTGCCAACTTCCTGCCCTGCACCATGAAACTCTATCTTCATCGTATCACCAAGAAATTCAGAAAGAAGAGTATGTTTAAATATCTTTCTTAGGCACGTATATGCATAGCCATTGCTGCCAAGTGTAGCTCTCTGACTTTTTGTACAAAATACATAGATTCGCCTTCTAAAGCAGAAAACAATGCTAGCGAAACGGGCAATGGCTCGAATATGCATAGCACGCTACGTTAGCTCATTAAATCTTATCATTAAACCGAGTCTATGTTACTTAATCGTTTACTAGAAGACTACGCTAGGTGCTATGCATGTTCTTTGGCACAACAGCTTTCAATGCTTTTATTGCAACTTCGATCTGACTGTCGTCTGGTTCTCGCGTAGTGATCATCTGGAGTAAAAGCCCAGGTGCAATCAGGATACGTATCAACCAATTATTTTGATGGCATGCTCCAAACTTAAGAAATTCATACGAGAATGCTGCGATTATTGGAATGAATGCAAGCCGCACAATAAACTTGATTATCCAAAGCGGACTGGTTACAATTGAAAATAATAAGATGCTGATCACCAAGACAAGAACGATCAATGTGGTTCCGCACCTAGGGTGCAGTGCTGAAAAACCTCTTGCATTCTTCACTGTCAATTTTTTTCCAGCCTCAAAACAGAAAACACTTTTGTGTTCCGCTCCATGGTACTGGAACAACCTCTTGACATCGCTCATAAAAGATATGCTTACTATGTAGGCAAGAAAAATTCCTATCCGGATCACACCATCAACAACATTGAACACAAAACCGTCCGAGGTTGTGACCAATCTTGTGAGAAATAATGGAAGCAGGATAAATAATCCGATCGCAAGCCCGATCGAGATCAGGATTGTGAATGCAATCGACCAATTGCTTATCTTCTCTTTCTTTCCTTTCTTGGATGTTTCCTCTTCAACAGCAACATTTGCAGAGAATGTCAAAGCTTTTATCCCTATGATCAAAGTTTCAAACAAAACAACAATACCTCGTATCAATGGAAGGTTGAAGAATTTGCTTCTATAGACAATGGATTTTAACCTTTCTTTTTTGACCACGATCTTTTTGTTGGGTTTTCTGACAGCAATCGCCATTCTATCTTTGGACTTCATCATCACGCCCTCGATCACTGCCTGCCCGCCGACAACGGGTTTTGCTGTATCTGCCATTTTAAAAGCAGATTTGAAGTCTATATATAAATCTTATGTGTGAATATATGTGCATAGCACCAAGCGTAGCTTTCGATAAAACAGTCAAGTTTATTAGACTCGACTTCGGGATACAATCTTTGATCTAGCGAAGCGTGCTATACCCGTACGTGTGAATCAATATATTTATATCAGAGGATGCTGTTCCCTAGAAGATGGCATTTTCACAAAATCTCAAAGTGTTCATGGACTGTCTTTCTTATATTTCTAATGCTGAATCTGACAAACTCTATGATTTCAGCAGGACAAAAGCAAACTACTACATGCAGACAGGCAGGGCTAAACTGGACGAGCTGAAAAAAGAGATATCATCTATCTCAGTTGATGCAAAAAATCTGCAAAAGACCAATCAATTGCTTCAAATATTGAACAGGATCGAAGAATTATACGAACAAAAGCAAATAGAAGAGATGAAAAAGTTAATCGAACAGGTTGCAGAACTTTATGCTGATCTGGATATCAAAACAAGTCCAGCAAAAACAAGCATAATGTCAGATCTGCCGGATTTTCCATTCACAATCCAAAGCGAGCTGAAAGCAGATCTGGAAGAGCTTCAGAAATGTTTTGATTCACAATGCTATCGCGCGTCAATAGTATTGTGCGGAAGGATGCTGGAAATCGCATTACACCATCTTTATTTCGAAAAGACAAACAATGATCTTCTTGAGACTGCTCCTGGAATCGGTCTTGGAAAGATCATTGCGAAATTATCAGAAAATGGCATCGAGCTTGGTCCGGGATTGAACGAGCAGATACATCTTATCAATAAAGTGCGGATCAGTTCTGTGCACAAGAAAAAAGAATTGTTTATACCATCAAAAGAACAGACACACGCAATGATTCTCTATACATCAGACATTCTAAAAAAAATTTTCAAGAAAGAGTAAAGAAAAAATAAAATAAAAAAATCAATTATATGGCTCTACATATTTCTCTTTTGCCTCTTCACAGATAGGTATGCTCAGAGGACAGTAGAGTTTTGTTGCTGTCGCTTCATCCCATGTGTAAGCAAATGGAATGTCTCCGCAATTCGCCTCATCTTCACACTGTGGAGAAGTTCCGAAGAACAGATCGTCGTAGACATCCAGGTCCCATGTCTTTGCTTCACCGTCTGGAAAAGTCACGATTGTTATTGCATATTCTTCAATCTGTGTGACCTCAAAATTTACACCCCACCAGATAAGCCTGTTTCCAAGTTTGTTCCTGAATGCTATTTCCTTCAAGAATTCAGGTGCATGGTATGAGCCCGCTCTCTGATCTCCAGGTGTGCCCTGCATATATTCGCTTGTCTCGACAAACATCTCAATGTCTGTTTTCTCTGGAGCTTCTGGTTCTCCATCTTCTGGTGCAGCTTCTGCTTCAAGTTCTGGCATGTCCGCAGCTGGCAGTGCTTCTGGAGCAGCTTCTGCTTCTGGTTCAGCCATATCTTCAGCAGGTGGTGCTTCTGGAGCTTGTGGAGCACATGCTGTCAATGCAAGCAGTAGAAGTACGCACAAGATTGCAATAAGTTTCTTCATTATTTCACCTCTTTCTGGTTTTTCAAAATATACATTTATAATATTCATTTATATAAACGCATATATAAATCTTTTTATGATTTCTTGTGTTTTTGATTCATAAGATTTATAAATTGAAGCGATGTTTCTGGTTCATATGAAAAGATTGATGTTAGCAATTCTTATCATCAGCTTAATTTTATTTAGTGGATGTGCTGAGATTGAAAAAGACACAGATATTCCGCATTCTGAAGATTGGAAGCAGATTGAAGAGCTTCTTTATCAGCAGTGCAAAGGACGGATCAGAGAGGATTGGGATATCATGGGTCCATTATATTCATTCACTGAAGATTCTTTTGAATACAAGGATCTGAAACGGATTGCAAAGCTTGCATTCAGGACAGTATCTGTGTTGAGTTGTGATTATACTATAACAAAGATAAAATTTAATGGAGACATTGCATTTGTATCCGCAGACCATCATGTAAAAGAGCTGGAAAGGAAAAATCCAAGAAACAAGAGGGAAGTGACTGTAAGTCTTCCGCCAAAAGATGATCCTAATTTTCTGAAGATGATAAAATTAGATGGAGAATGGAAATTCTGTCCAGCAGAAGATTGTTTTGGAGAACATTCTGATAAAATCTCATGTGAAGACGGAACAATGGTCGAGGATGAGAAAGATTGCCCTATTCTTGATATTGAATTTTATTCTGAGAAAAATCTAGAGGAATGTGTAGAAAATCAACCAGACATAGAAAGGGTCCTTCACAAAAATATCGGCCCATTCCTATTGAATCCAGCTTCAATCTCAGCATCAATAAACGATACTAAATTATACAAGGCAAGTGAAAACAAGATTGGCAAATTTGATATTGTCACATCATATTCAGCTGATTATCAACAGATGGGGAATAATAAACGTATGTTCAGCATGGCATATCTTGAAGTAGGTGATGAGCTCGATTTCAAAAGATATGTAAAAGAAACGCACGACATACTTAGAGAATTGTTGGAGAAATATAACAACACAAGAGAAGAAGATATCGAATTTGGAGGCACTATTGCAAATATTGTATATTTTCCTACTGCGCGACAAGATATGAAAACTATTACAATAACAAAACGTGCTTATATATATATTCCAGAAAAAAATGTTATTTACCGCTTCCTGTTCAATGACTGGTTGGTTGATAAAGATGTTTCCAGGATTATAGGTACATATTTCAATAATCTTTGTGAAGTCTAAGCGTATGTGTATAGCACCAAGCGAAGCTTTTAAAAATTCTTAGGTTCTTTATTCATTTTGTGAAGGACAATGTATAAACTAAAGCATCTGGCAGAGGATTTTGTGGTTGAGGAGATCTTTGAGCCTCGTACACGTGAAGGAGGATACACCTATTTCTCTGTGAGGAAGAGAAATTATGGCACTCTTGATGCTGTCCGTAAAATCGCTAATGCATTGAGAGTTCCAGCAAGGAAAATTGGCTTTGCAGGCGCAAAAGACAAGAGGGCAGTGACCACTCAATATATGTCAGTGTTGGGGGATTTCCAGGAAAAATTAAAGAAAATAAATATCAGCGACATTGAACTCAAAGTTATAGGAACATCAGATGCACCGATTTCTTTAGGCGTTCATGAGGGAAACAGATTCAGGGTCACCATACGAAATCTGGACCCGAAATATGTTGAAAAATTCAAAAAGAAAATTGGCAGAAAGAAAAATATCATATTCGTGAATTATTTCGGGGAACAGAGAGTTTCTAAGAATAATGTCCCGGTCGGCAGATTTCTTCTTCAACGGAAATTTAAAGAGGCTGTGGAATTGATCAATGAACAAGAAGTTGCCGATTATCTTAAAGAACATCCTACTGATTATCTGGGAGCGATCAAAGTCCAGCCAAAAAGGATCATATCATTCTACCTGCACGCATATCAATCCCACATCTGGAACGAATGTGCCAGGCAAACAAAAGCAGAGGAAATTCCGATTGTTGGTTATGCCACAAGATTTAGGAATAAAAGGATAGAAGAGATTGCAATGCATATATTAAAATCAGATCACCTTGAATTGCGCGATTTCATTATGCGGGAGATCCCGAACATTTTCACAGAAGGGGAAATACGCCAAAGGAAAGTCCTGGCAAAGAATGTAAAGATCGAAGAGATTGTAGAAGACGAATTTTTCAAGGATAAAAACAAAGCAATCCTTACATTCAGCCTGCCAAAGAGCAGTTATGCTACTGTCTTTATTGCTTCTCTTTTTGAATAGAATCAACCAACCCAACAATTCTTTTGAAGACTTCTTCCGGAGTCCCAATACCATCCACTTCTTTGAGAATCCCAAGCGTAGTATAATATTCTTTCAAAGGTTCTGTCAATCTATGATATTCTTGGAATCGTTTCTTGACAATCCCTGGCTTTTCATCAGCCCTCTGTGTCAGGCCTTTGTTGCACTTGTCGCATATACCAAGAGTCTTTGGTTTAATATATTTCACATGATAGATAAAACCGCATTTTGGACAGCTCCATCTGCCAGATATCCGTTCAACTGCAACTTTTTCTGGAACAAGAACATCACAGACCAGATCTATTTTCATTTCTTTGCTTTCAAGATATTCATCTAGAAATTCTGCCTGCTTTATTGTACGCGGATATCCATCAAAGATCAGTCCTTTTCTGTTTCTGATGCTATCAATCTTTTTTGCAACAATCTTTGCCATTAATTCGTCTGGAAATAATTTTCCAATCTTCATGAACTCTTCACTTTCTTTTCCAAGCTTAGTGCCTTTTTCAATCTCTGATCTCAAGATTACTCCTGTCCCAATTACTGTAAAGCCGTATTTCGCATTGAGCATTCTTGCATATGTCCCTTTCCCGCTTCCAGGCGGTCCTAACAAGATGATGTTCATTTTAGAATCGATCTCTATCCCTCCATGATTATAAAAGCCCCTGGGGAGACATGCAGAAAAACTGCGTTTTTCTGGGTTTAAAACACAGTTTTAAATTTGCACTCCCGACCTGCTGATTTCATGCTTGAAAGATACAAGTCAGCCGCAATAGCTACTATGCTACAGGGGCATGTCTATAAAGAATTTAGAAGCTATTTATAAGGTTTTTGTAGAGTATAACCATTGCTGCCAAGTGTAGCCTTCTTACTTTTTCTACAAATATACATAGACTCGTCTTCTAAAGCTGAGAGCAAAGCCAGCAGAACGCAGCAATGGCTCTGTAAAGAAGTTAAGCTCGCTTTGGAGCTGTTATCTCAGCTACCATCTCACTGCCCATAAGCTTGAAGTATCGTTTGATCAAGGTATGGAGTTTGCTGTAGATGAATACCAGTGTGCCTTCTTCTTCTTTTGCTTCTGCAGCCATTATCTTTTCATCATAATGTTTTGCAAAATTTTTCATGAGCCAGTGTTTCTTGATTTTCTTCTGATAATCTGTCTCAAGATATCCTTTTAGTGTGATCTTTATTTCACCTTTGTCCATCTTCACTTTCTTTCCTTCAATCATGATCTCTGTTTCAGAGATTGCAGTTCCCTGGAAATCAACATTGATGACCCATTGATAATAATCAGTCACTTCATTTTTTGAAGCCCATGCAATGATTATTTCTTTTGGCGCTCCTTTCTCTACATACTGTGTCTCAAAAATATCAGAATCAGCTCCGCTTCCATAATCTGGATAGCCAGATGCGACAAATCCATTCTCTACAAGATAATCGTGTATCACCTTATAGACTTCCTTGAAGCTGAAAACACCTTTGTATGTCACAGCAACTTTGGGCATATCTTTCTTAGCCATTATAAAAATAAAGAATAATATCGTATTTAAACTCTTCGGTTTTTAAATAATGATTTCAGTTTCCAAACCTGCTCTCTAGTTGCAAGGTCAAACCCGATTCTGGTGAATTGGACCAAAGGTATTGGTTTTGTGACAAGCTTTACTCGATTTTTTCGTATTGCTGAAAGGACACTATCAACTTTAGGTCTCGCATCTATCAAAGTATATGTATGATTGATATGTTCAAATTTGTGAGCATCACTGTTTCCGATAATAGGAATCTTATTCTTCTTTGCAAATTTGACAGCAGCTTTGTTTGGATTGTAAATTTGATTATATATAAAAGAATGTTCAACAGCTCCCCAGACATCTTTGTATTTTTCTAAGAGATTCATTCCAAGCGCACTGTGAACTGGATACAATGGATGCGGTGCCACAATCAGATATTCATCTTTGTATTTTTCAAGATCATCAAATGTCTTCAAACCTTTTGGGATCTTCTTTGCGCCAAGGATAAGAACATGTTTTCGATCTATTGTTTTCTCAAAACCAGGAATAAGTAGAATACCCTTTCTCTTGGCATGATTCACTAAACTCTGATTATAGAGTACTTTGTCATGCAATGTTATTGCCATTACTTTAAACTTCAGTTTTGCCATGTGATCAATTAAATCATGCGCTGTGTAGGAGATAATATCTCGTGGATAACCTTCTTTTGTATGCATATGCAAGTCTGCTTTTAACATAGTAATTAGTGCAAAGAGATAGTTTAAAAGAGTTGTGGAACTATTGTATGTGCATAGCCATTGCTGCCAAGTGCAGCTTTCTGACTTTTTCTACTGGATACATAGACTCGGCTTCTAAAACAAAAAAATAAACTAGCGGAACGCAGCAATGGCCTTATTATGCATAGCACGCTCCGCCAGACCATTAGTTGGATCATTAAATCAAGTCTTTTTTACTCGTCTGTATAATCTTATAGCTGCGCTTGGTGCTATGCACGTACGAACTATGGAAGGTTTTTTAAAGTGAGGATTTTTATTACTCACAAAATGATAGTCGGGCTTGTAGGAAAACCATCAGCTGGAAAATCAACATTTTTCAAGGCAGCAACACTGGCAGAAGTAGAGATAGCTAACTATCCGTTCACAACAATCAAGCCTAATCACGGTACTGGATATGTCAAAGTGGAATGTGTTTGCAAGGATTTCAACAAGCAATGCAATCCCCGATTTGGCTATTCTATGAAAGGATACAGGTTTGTATCTGTCGATATGATGGATGTTGCAGGACTGGTTCCTGGAGCGCATTCTGGAAAGGGGATGGGCAACCAGTTCCTTGATGATTTGCGCCAAGCAGATGTATTGATCCATGTTGTTGACATTTCAGGATCCATAAATGAAAAAGGAGAACCTGTTGATACAGGAAGCTATGATCCTGCAAAAGATATTGAATTCCTAGAGACTGAGATAGATATGTGGTACCAGGGAATATTGACAAAAGGATGGGACCGTTTTGCACGATCAGTGCAACAGGAAAAAGGAGAGGTGCACAAGGCAATTGCAAAACAAGCATCTGCATTGGGGGTTACAGAATCACTAGCAGGCCAGGCAATCAATAAATACAGCCTGAACAAAGATAATATCAAGGCATGGACTGAAGAGGACCTGAAGAAAATAGCTTCATTCCTTCGGAGAAAAACAAAGCCAATGGTGATTGCCTGCAATAAGATGGATGTTCCAGGTGCGTTTGAGATTTTTGAATGGGTCAAGAAACAATTTCCAGACGAGATCTTAATTCCATGTTCATCAGAATCAGAACTTGCACTGAGAGAAGCTGCAAAACATGAACTGATCGAATATGTTCCAGGTGACAAAGAATTTAAGATATTACAACCAGAAAAACTGAGCGAGAAACAAAAGAAAGCCTTAGACTTTATCAAAGCAAATATCCTTGCTAAATATAACAACACCGGTGTCCAGCAAGTTTTAGACGCAGCTGTGTTCGATTTACTAAAATACAAAGCGATCTTTCCAATTGGAGTAGCAGGCAAACTCGAGGATTCAGAAGGCCGAGTTCTTCCGGACTGTTTCCTGCTGCCAAAAGAAGCAACTGCACTGGACTTTGCATTCCGATTACACACAGATTTCGGGAAAAATTTCATCAAAGCAATCGATGTGAAAAAGAAGCTGCCAGTCGGAAAAGATCATGTTCTTAAACACAGAGATATTATAGAAATCATGAGCAGTAAATAGTTCTAGTATGCTATTGCTCTGATGAATGCTCTCAGGTCTGCAGCTGTAGCTAAAATAGTTCTCGTGGTAATCCTCTAATGAAATTTCTCAGATCTGCAACTGTAGCTAATGTTCTTATGTGTGCTGCAAGAGCAGGACATCCAATTACCCCATCAACCCAATTCGCAAAATCATTTTCAGGAGCTCTATTCACAACATGTTCTTCGAATAAAAAATCTTTTTCAGGACCTGGATCTCTGAAAAAATTAAAGAATTGTCTAAGCGTTCTGAATTCATGCGCACCAGCTCCTAAATTATATGTTAATGCATTCGCACCAGTATCAGTATCAATATGCTCTGCAATCTCTGCTGCATATGGCAGTGCGGCAGCAGCTGCTGGTGCTGCTCCAGCTAATACTGCTTCAATATCTTCTCTTAAACCTTGAAGTGCTGTATCTAAAGCAGCAAGCGCTGCAAATTCCTCTCCGCCAGGAGGGCTCAAATGATCTGTAAGAATATTGCCAAGCAGAGTAGGCGTATTCATTGAATTTTTTTTGATATCATCAATAATGGTTAATTGAACAAGTATTGAATTATCCAAATTTTTAAGTGCATCTAGAATTGCTGCCTGGTGGGCAGTTAACCGGGCCATAATATCTACCCGCTGAGCATTAGTTAATCCTCCAGGTATGCCTGCGCCAAGAGCTGCAAACAAACTTTCAACAGTATGTGCAGCTTCATCAACATTATCAGCAAAAGTCCGGATAAAATTATGTTCTTTTGTCAGTATTGATGGCAATGTCTTTTCAATAAACTTTTTACATTTCTTCCATTTTGTATGATATATTGTTCTCATTCGAGGGATTTCTGCAGCTTTTTGATCGTATAATTCAGTTAATATCCTGAAATCTTTGAATTCTCCTCTGAAAGCATTCTCCAATTCCTCTATCCGTGCGTGATACTCAAGCTGCTCTGGAGTTAAACCTCTATTCTGGTACCACCTCCATGCCCGGCCTCCAAGACCAAATATGGATCCTGCAAATCTTGAACCAGCATCTCCAATAGATCCAGGTGCTCTTGGAATCTGATCTGTCTGGTCTCCAAAAGGATCGTATCCTTTGTCACAACCCCATCCTCGTGCAGTGCTTCCGACCTTCATTATCAGGGATCCTATCAATGCAAGGAGTGCAAAACCCATTACCATGTATCGGATGCCGCTGAATGCAGTGCCTTCTGCTAAATATGTGAACAACAATAAACACATTGCACCAATTATAACTGCCTGGAATCCGCCAGACTTGCCATCAGTATTTGTGCGCATTGTATGTTTTGAGATAAAATAAACAGCAAGACTGATTATGACAGCAAAGAACATGTGGAAGGATCCTGCGATTTGTGTTGCTCTTGCCATTGGATCTTTACTGACAAAGAATACAGAAAGTAGCATCACAGCTGCAAGGCTTCCAGCCATTGTCTTGTGCATCTTTGAGACGTCACCATCTTTCAGCATCCACTTCTTGATACCTGTTAGTAAAAGATTGTATAAGAAGATCCAAAAGAAAATAAGCATGACACCGAAAACAACAGACTTGATTTTCAGCACAGCTGGCAGCCAGCCAAATGCCATCTTGAAAGCTCCAGTCATCTGTTTTGTTGATTCTTGATACCCTGTCTGTGCAACAGCTAAAACAGGAATAACTAGAGAACTCAATAAACTAGCCACTATCCAACTCTTTTTTCCCATTATTCTATATAAAGGATTATTCTATCATATATAATCCTTACTATTTTATCTATATATACCTACCATCAAATATGGCTCTTTTTAAAATCAAAATCAATTAGAGCAGAAAATGCCCCTAAAAGATCTTCTTTATTCTTGGAAAAATCATATTTAGATTGTTTAGTTTTAAAAAATTTCCAAAAATGTCATTGAACTTTCCAAATATATGAGAAATTTTCTAAAAAAATCCCAGAAATAGGAATAAATGTTCTTATCTTATATTAAGATTAAGATGATTCAATATATTGGAAATTTTAAGGTATTAGAAAAAATAGGACAAGGGGGTTTTGGCACAGTATATAAAGTTGAAAATGCAATCGGGAAAGTTTCTGCTTTGAAAGTTTTGTCCAAGAAAGTAAATAACCCTAAAAAAGAAGTTAAGATCCATGCTAATCTAAAACACACTAATATTGTTGACATTTATAATTATCATCCAGATATAAGAGCTATAGAAATGGAATATCTGTCTAGAGGCAGTTTGGCTGATCTGATCAAAAAAGGTCCTGTTGATCATAAGAGAACAGTTCATATTATTCGCGAGATCCTTAGAGCACTACATTATGCTCATCAGGAAGGCTATATGCATTGTGATGTGAAGCCTTCAAATATTCTTTTGAATTCAGAAGGAAAAATTAAATTATCTGATTTTGGTTTGGCAAAATTAATTGAAAACGAGATTGACGCGTTACCTCCTGAAATCAGAAGTTCCAGGTTATTGAACACTGTCGACTTAAATGATACTGGTTCTTCAAAAGAAGATAACATTCGTAAAATAATAGATGGGAGCAGAATAAAAGGAACTCTACCTTATATGGCGCCTGAACAAAAAGAGCTCAAACCATGTAAACAGTCTGATATATATGCTGTCGGTTTAATTCTGTATGAGATGTTAACCAACAGACTGCCAACAGAGATCTTCCCAGAATTACCTTCTAAGATAGACAGATCAATTCCAAAAAGATTAGACCAAATTTGTATGAAAGCGCTTAGATCTGTTAATGAAAGATACAATAATGCAAATGATATGATCAAAGATTTAGAATATAGAAAAAGAAGATTATTTGCAGGACTAAAAATTGCTTTCAGAACAGCTATTATCAGCAGTATTACTGGCCTTGTAATTGGAGCTGCAGTATTCAGCGGTAGTGGAGAAGATCTGCCAGAGTTACGTATGAGTGTTAAAGGCAATGAAGCAACACATGCTGTAAAAGTACTTATTCCTGCAAGAGAAGGAGATCCTGCAGCTTATATCAAAAGCAAATTCGATGCACTAGAAATTCTTATTGAAGATAAAGAAAGATTAGCTGGAGATTACAAAAAAGCTCTCGAAGAATATAAAGAGCTGCAACAATATCATAAACTTCAGCAAATAGATTATGACAGAGAAATAGAGAAACTAAAGACGTTACAGAAAGAACTCGAAGGATATATAGCAGAAAACCGGTGACGAGATCATAATAGGCAAATAAAAAATTTAGCGAAACGCTTATATACTAAACAGCCCTTTATGGATATATCATAGGAGGTGCATATTTATGTTTGGTTCAAAAGAATTGGATGAGAATCTGTATAGCGGTCGTATTCTGGGTACAATGATGTTTGGAGCAACTATCAGACATCTACGAAGAGATATGCGACTTATTGACAAACTTGAAAAGAAAAAAGTTATCCATCACGCGAAATTAGGAAATATTTCAAAAACAAAAACAGATCTTGATAAAATAATAAAATGGATGAGAAAATTTGAAGACGATAGTAAAGATGCAGTACGAGGTCTGATAAAATTTGAGAACTATGAATTGGGCAATATACAAAACCTGGATGATTTTATTGCAACACTTGAAAAATTAGGATTCCCAAAAGGGATTATCGCTGAAGATAGTGCAGCCTTGCTCTCTATCTTGAGTGCGTTGAAAGAGGACTTCAAGATTATGCGTGAGCATTTCGCGCTTCTGGAAGACAAGACAAAAGCTTTGATCCGACAATCAGAAGCACGTGTAAAATCAGCTCAAAAAGGTATGAAAGTTGCACAAGTACAATCCAAAAGACTTGCTGCTCGAGCAAAAAGAGGCGGCAGAAGACTAAAAAGAGCATGATTTTTTCTTTTTTACATTCTAAGAAAGTATTCCTATCTAAATTAGACAAGAGCAAAAAAGGCAGTATCGACAAGAAGATCAAGGGATTGTGCGGCAAGATAAACAAACTAAAGAATTATTACACAACATCTTCGTGTTCTGGACGGATTGTCATCATCAAGACAGGGAAGAAAAAGAATGAATACAAATGGCTGTACATCTCGCACATCAAGATTACCAGAAAAGCGTATGATAAGATTGAAAAGACGTACAATAAGATATGGAAAGATAAAAAGCTCTTGAAGACGTGCTGGATACGGTTCGAGCCAGCAATCATGCATGTCTCATGCGACAGCATTGACGATGCGCAAAAACTATTGGATCTCGCGAGAAATACAGGCTTCAAGCTCAGCGGCATAATCTCGGCAAAAAAGAATGTAGTCGAAATCAGGGCTAGTGAAAGATTAGATATACCAATATCTGTTGTATTGGATGTTTTTGCTCTGGATAATGTGATCACAGAAGCAAATAAAAAGCTGGATGAGACTCATAATAAGATAAAAAAATTAACAGCAAAGATTTCTTCATTTAGAAAATAAGAGCGAGTATGCTAGATAGATCAAGACAACAGCAATGATTGCCATTCCAAGAATCATCAGAACTGCAACTTTCTTGTCCTGGAACGGGGTCTTCATATCAACAGATTCTACTTCTCCAATAGTCCTTGGTTCAGGTTTACTGTCGATCTTTTCTTCTGGCTTAGGTTCTTCTTTTGGCTCCTCTTTAGGTTCTTCTTTCTTCACTTCTGGTTTTGGTTCTGGCAGAGTTTCTTTTTTCTCAGTGCATTCTCCAACATCGATGAAATAGCTTTCTTCGTCCTGTTGCTTTGTACTATCACTAAAAGTTTTCACGATTATTGGATATCTTCCAGGAGCAACACTATCTGCTATTGTAAACTCATGAACTTTATTGAACTCTGAATCTCTTCGGCCAGGATCTGCTTCCAGTTCAAAAGTTTCTCTGAAGAAAAGATCAAGATCAGCAGACTTTATAGTGTATGCTGCTTCATCTTCAGTTCCAACTCCAAGATTTGTAACTTCAATCTCAATATTAAGCTCTCTTTCACATGTAACTTTTTCAGGTACTATCTCAAAACGGGTAAGCCGAATGTCGTCAGCTTCTCGTTTTGTTTTGATTTCTCCTCTGAGTTCTGCATGATGTCTTACATGTTCAGCATCTTCTCCTTCTGCAGTTATCAGAATAGTATACAATTTATTGTTCTCAATATCTTTTGGTACAATAAATCTGAATTCACCAAGGGTCTTTGATTCCCGCGGATCAAGATCAAACTCAACAGCTTCAAGACTTATGTCGTCAGTTCCTCTGTCATCGATATTTTGAATCTCTATCTTTACTTCGATATCCTTGATTATCGGATCAGTATTTTCATCAAACAAGTTTTTGACAATGACTTCAATATCAACTCGATTCAGTGCATAAAATCCTTCGACAGTTCCATTTGGCTGCAGTAATTCATTCTCAATAAGCACTGAATCTATTTTCAGCATATCTCCTGTTGAAGAGGGTGTTAAATTAATTTGAACATCAAAATAATCTCTGTTAGAAGAATCGTATTGCGCATATATCTGTCCTGTAAACAAACCTGTTCCTGAATCTGGTTCTGTCAAAATCTCAAAATTGATTGTATCTGTCTGGCCTGGACCAACATTTCGTGATGCTGGACTGAAATCAATATTCAGGCTGCCAAGTCCGGATTTCAGCATTGAAACTACTAAAGATTGATTTGTATGATTATTATGCACCTGGAATGAACCAGTAAAATCATCTCCTGGATTTCCAGAAAAATCTGTACCTGATATAGAAAGTATCTCAATATTTCCTTGTGCATTAGAAGTTGCTGTGATCAGCGGAATAATAGCTAGAACTAATGTTATAACCAATATTGTACGTAGATACTCCCCCATCATGATGCTACTGAAAAGTAGATAAGAATATATAAAGGTTGCGGTCTATATATAAAAAGAATAAAAAAGAAAATTAACGTACTTTCTCAGCACCAATACCTTTGTTTCTCAAGCCCCTGCTCTTTCTGGCAGCAGAAGTCTTGCCTCTGAAAACACGCTTTTTCTGTTTCTTTATCCATGGCATTGATTTTGCAATCACAGGATGATGCGGATCAACCATGATCACTTCATACCATAGATAGAGTTTGTCGCGTCCAACATAGTAGCTGTTCAGAACTTCCAGATTTGTGAACTCCCTCTGTGCTCTCTGTTCAGAGATGGCTCTGTAGTTCAGGTTAATGACTTTCTTTCTTCGCATATGTTTAGAACGTCGGCCGCCTTTGAACTGAGGTCTCATCCGACCCCCACTTTTAACTCTCTGTCTGATCATAACAAAACCTTGTTTTGCTTTATATCCCAGAGAACGAGCACGATCAAGTCGTGTTGGGCGTTCGATTCGAACAGTTGCAGCCTGTTTTTTCCACAGACGTTTTCTTGCCCGGTGCATTTCACCGAGATTTTGTTTTGGTTTAGTCCAAGCTTTTCTGATATATTTGTACATTGACATTTAAATTAACCTCCGGATTCACCGCTCGGGCACATCTCCAGTAATATACATAAAAGAAAATAGTGCATTTATAAAGGTTTCCTATGCCTGATCTTCAGCTTCTTCTCCATCTCTGCGATCTTCAAGGTTGTTTTGAGCACAGCATCTGGAGACAGAGATATACTGTCTATCCCGCACCTGACTAAAAACTGTGCGAATTCAGGATAAGTGCTAGGTGCGTCACCGCATAATCCAATCTTTCTGCGATTACGTTTCGCACCAAGAATGACCTGCGCAACCATGTAGCGCACTGCAGGATCCCTTTCATCATAGAGATGAGAAACTAATTCAGAATCTCGATCAAGGCCAAGTGTCAATTGTGTCAGGTCATTTGTTCCGATCGAAAAACCGTCAAAGATCCGAGAAAATTCATTGATCAAGATAACATTCGAAGGTATTTCGCACATCATGTATATCTCTAATTTATTCCTTCCACGCTTTAATCCATTCTTTGCCATCTCTTTGACAACTAATTTTCCTTCGCCAAGTGTCCTGCAGAAAGGGACCATGATTTTCACATTAGTAAGCCCCATCTTGTCGCGGACTTTTTGGAGTGCTTTGCATTCAAGTGCAAATGCATCCCTGAATCCTTTGCTGTAATAACGTGAAGCACCTCTCCATCCAAGCATTGGATTGTCTTCGTGAGGCTCGTACAATGTTCCTCCGATCAGGTTTGCATACTCATTACTTTTGAAATCTGAAGTTCGCACAATAACATCATTTGGATAGAATACAGCTGCAATCAATGCAATGCCCTGCGCTAGCCTGTCAATATAATATTGTTTCTTCTTATCTTTTGGATACATGTATGTTAATTCATCAATCTGTTTTTTCAGGTGATGATCCTTAAGCTTGCTGTAGTCGATCAATGCATTTGGATGTATCTTGATGTAAGAGCTGATGATAAATTCTTCACGGCAGAGCCCGACACCAGAATTAGGAATGTTTCCGAGTTCAAATGCTCGTTCAGGTGTTCCCACATTCATCATTATCTTCGTTCTTGTTTTAGGAATTTTTTTCAGGTCGATCTTATCGATTTTATATCGAAGAAACTTTTCATATACTCGACCCACTTCACCTTCTGAACAAGAAACAGTGACTTTTTCTCCATTACGAATTGCAGTAGATCCATTCTCAGTTCCTACAATACACGGGATGCCAAGCTCGCGCGCAATAATCGCAGCATGGCACGTCCTTCCACCGTGGTCAGTCACAATTGCTGATGCAATCTTCATGATAGGTTCCCAGTCAGGATCAGTCATCCTTGTCACAAGAACCTCTTGTTTTCTGAATTTCCGGATATCCTTAACATCCTGGATTACCCGCACTCTTCCAAGCCCGATCTTAGCGCCGATACTCTGTCCTTCTGCAATCAATTTACCTTTTTGTGTCAGACAGTATTCTTCCACAACATTCTTCTTTCTCTGGCTCACAACTGTTTCTGGCCGTGCCTGGACAATATACAGTTTGCCAGAGACACCATCTTTTGCCCACTCCATATCCATGGGTGTCCATTTGTTATGCACACGAGAATAATGATCCTCGATTGTCACAGCCCATTTTGCCAGTTTAGTAATCTCTTTATCATTCAAAACAAATGATCTTCTTTCTTTTTCAGTTGTAGGGATATTTTTAGTCGGCTGTGTCCCGCTGGCATAGACCATCTTTTTCTTTTTGGCACCTAATCGCTTTGATAAGATAGGATCATACTTTTTCCGTAGCGTCGGTTTGAAAACAAAAAATTCATCAGGATTCACAGCACCCTGCACAACACTCTCTCCAAGCCCCCATGCACCATTTATCAGGACAACATCCTTGAAACCAGATTCAGTATCAATCGAGAACATCACACCAGAAGATGATTTATCACTCCTAACCATTTTCTGCACTGCAATAGACAAGTAAACTTGAAAGTGGCTGAAACCTTTATCTTCCCGATAAGAGATTGCACGATTTGTGAACAATGATGCAAAACAATTCCTGCACGCCTCGATCAGTTCATGCTCTCCTTGGATATTAAGATAAGTTTCCTGCTGTCCTGCAAAGCTTGCGCCTGGAAGGTCTTCTGCAGTTGCAGAGGATCGTACTGCAACACCGCAGTTCTTGCCGTAAAGCCTGCACAAGCGTTTGTATGCTTTAGAGATCGCAACATGCAGTTCTTCTGGAAATTCAGTCCTGCGGATCAGGCCGCGGACCCTGGCACCGCGTTCCTGCAGATCTTTGATATCTTTTACATTCAATCCCCGCAGTAATCTTTTGATATCTTTTCCAATCCCTGATTTTCCAATCAGATATTTGTAAGCATATGCAGATACTGCAAAGCCATAAGGAACAGCAACACCTTTTTTTGCAAGATTCCTGTACATCTCTCCAAGAGAGGCTGTCTTTCCACCGACAAGTCCAACATCTCCTATAGATATTTCATCAAACCATAGAATAAAAGCCTCTTTTTTCCTCTTCATTGTCCCTCTTTTTTTATTTTTTCAATATAAAAGCATATATAAGCTTTTCGATAGTGCATAACACCAAGCGTAGCCTTACACTAAACAGGCCAGATTACTAGACTCGTCTTCTAACTCATATTTTCTTACCTTGCGAAGCGTGTTATGCACAAGCCATTGCTGCCAAGTGTAGCCTTCTTATTTTTCTGCGAAATGCATAGGCTCGACTTCTAAAGCAACAAATAGATCGAGCGAAACGCAGCAATGGCTTTATGTGCATAGCAAGTTACGAAACCTTTATATACAATTTTATTATGAAATTCTCTATGGCATCTGAAATCGGATTTGGAATCTTTTTGTCCTTGGTTTTTTTCCTAGTCATATACTGGTTCTTGTACGGCCAGAAAAAACAAAGAGAGCTGTTAGGTGAAAATAAATGAGAAAATCTACCACATTGCTGTGTCTGCTATTAATATCAATTTTTCTTATCAGTTGCGCTGGAGACATCACAACTCAAAAATTACAAGGCCGCACAATCTTGTTAGGCACTCCAAGAATCAAACTGGATCCTCTGCAATCACAGGACATTTATCTAGGAGTTAACAATATATATGAGACAGATGAAAAATTTGAGATCACAATGGAGTGCACTATTGCTGATTGCAACAAGTATGTTCTAGCGCAGACATTTCCTTCTATCGGAATTTCTGCGAATAAAATGGGCGCATTTCCAATCCGGATCATGGCACTAGAAGAAGCAATCCCAGGAATGTATCCATTCCAACTGACTGTCAAGCACAAAGATGCTGTCCACGGAACAGCAACACTGACTGTGCAGGTAACAGCAGAAGTTGAAAAACAGAAACAAGAACTAAAAAAGAAGCTTAACTAGAGTTTTCTTTTTGCTTCCATTAAATGGTTATATTCTGTCTCTCCAGAACAGAAATGCAGCAAACTATCTCCTGGTTTAAAATGGCAATCACTGACTTTGAATCGGATAAGGGTACCAACTGACAAGCCAAGACTTATCTCAAGCTCGTAAATCCGTGTACCCATATCTTCGTTAGCATATTTTTCCATCTCTTCAACTGTCAAATCTTTTCCAACTGTAGGAAATCTATCAGAATCGCGTCTTTCCGGATAATGTTTCGGCAGGTCAGTGGTCATACCCTTTCCGTATTTTTTATAATATTTTCTATATTTTGGAATGATAGGATAATCTTTTTCAATCCCGATAATATTTCCTTCCTTAATAGGGCCTTCGAATAATCTTAAAAATTCTTGAACATTCATTCCTATTCGTTTAGCAGACACAAATGCATGAGGTATTTCTATTAATCCTCCTGATTCTCTGATTGCTGTGATTCCTTCTTCTAAGCTAATAAAATCTTTTGGAATATAGAGAGTACTGTAATTTTCATCTGCGAGATCACTATAAGAGATTTCATTCGGGGATCTTAACATTGAAAACAGATATTCAGTATAGAACTCTCTTCTAATCTCAGCTTTCATAGTTTCTTTTACTTCTTTTCTAAGAGTTTGGATATTTTGGAATTCTTCTTCTACAAGGTCATCGAATTTTCTTATGGCCCCCAACCAATCCAAGACATGTTTATGCGTTAACAAAGCATTAACAAAATGAGGTTTTGCAACACTTCCTTTCATTTTTCCCATGTTGCATTTTTCCAGAAAATTATCATTCATTTCAGTTGCCCCTTTCAGCCCAAAGAAATCATTGATAATCTCGAAAGTCTTCCTTTTCCAGTCCCTTCTTGCCTCTTGGTTATGATAACATACAGTTTTTATAGGTTTTGCATAAAGATCAAAACATAATCCGACTAATTCAATGTCAGCAGCATTTTCAGAATCAGGTATTTCGCTGATTGTAGTCAATTCAACACCAGAGATTAATTCAATCGTATCTCCAGCAAGCCTCATGAAAGTTTCAAGCTCAGAATCAAAAAACGCTTCTGTTGTTTCATGATCTGTAATTACATATTTAGAAAAACCAAGTTGAATCGCTTCTTGCAGAGCTTCAGCTGGAGTTTTCATTCCATCTGAATAACTTGTATGTGTGTGCAGTGCAAAATACATTTTTAGCTTTAATCCCTGTATTGATCACAAGTTTTATCATACAAACTTATTCTTCTCTTGACCTGTTGATTTCCAGATTCAATACAAATTTCGTGGTATTCCAACATTCTATGTAATATAGTCAAAGTTTTCTTATCTTCTGCAGTCAAAAAGTCAAAGTCTTTATTGTTTGGTTGACTTAAAATACCATCCAAAGTGCTTTTTATAGCTCCGATATGATAATCTACAATATAATCCGGAGAGTAATAATCAGTATTTTCACGTCTTGTCGGATCAATATCTTCATATTTATCAAGATTCATTTCTCTTTTGACTATCCCATTCTCACGTACCTCTACTGGCCACGGAGAACTTATTTTTTCAATCGGATAAATAACCTGTTTATCGTATTGTTTTATTTTATCTCTTGCAACAGGTCCCATTTTTCGGAAACGATATAATAATCCTAACAAAAAGCAAGCTCGAAATTCCTTTTTCCTTGCATCTCCATCTTTAGCCAAAAGACCTTCATTCGGTATCTGTGAAGAATCTGCTGCAAGATATTCACGATATTTTCTAAAGAACCTGAATGAATATTTTACAAGGAATCTGCCAATATCTGCATCTGTCAGATTTAAGACATGATCAACCAAAAACTCGATCGCACTTATTCCTCGACGCTCTTCTTTTGCCCGACCATAATCAAATATTTCAGGACCAGTTTTAGGATCATAAAAGATATGCTGCAATCTCATATCACCTTGGGTAAAGACAAATACGCTCTTGTCTGACATAACATCAGCAAAAAGATTAGAGACTCTTTCGAGATCTTCTTCAGAGACTGTAGTTTTTACCTTGTCTGAGAATAAACTAAAAGTATCTACAGCATCAGCGCCAATTTTTGTTGTCGCTCCCCCTTTAAGGAGATCATGTTCAAATCTATATAAGAAAATACTCTTCAAGTATCTTTCTAATCTTCCGCAATTCTTTTTACGTTCTTCTTGATGGTGTGTGATCTTTGCATTTTTATTTCCAGTAAGCTTTCTTAGCCTTTCAATGATAATATCTTTGTTTGCAGTCCATCTTGCATCATTTTCTGCAATTCCATCAAGACATTTCCATATTAGTCTATCTCTTACCCCAGTACAATTATGGACATTGGACATCATCTCTCTAAGATCAGCATCTAGTTTTACAAAGATTGGGTTTGCATTTGCATTATCAGGTTCCTGCAAATCTCCCAAACTTGGAAGAAAACCATCTGCAGGTTCAAAGAGTTTGACTATTTGATCCACCCCTTCTCTTATTGTTGTAGAATCCAAGAAAGAATAATCTACAGTAAGTTCTTGGATTTCTGAAGCTAGTGTATCTGGATCAAATGTATCCTTTTTGAATAATTTTTTGATTTTATCATAAACACGTTGGATTGCAAGGTCTAAATTGCCTAATTGTGTCTGATATTTTCTGATATAAGGAGTGTAAAGCAGGAAATAGTAATCTACAGTTGGCAATTTTCGGAATTTCAAGGTATAGAACAGACCGCTCTTTGTGCGCGAATATCCTTCATATTTCACAGTAGGGAATCTGGGTTTGCTGCCATTATTTTCAGCTGCCAATTTCTCTTCCAGGTGTCTGTCTGCTTCATACATTGCAACAGCAACATACTCTTCTTTAGCTTGTTCAGGATGGGTTAAAATTTTGGTAAAAAATGCAGATTTGCCGTCTACAAGAACTCTTCGATGCTGAGCATAACTTACTGTTCTTATAGCCCACCTTCCAGGATCATCGCATTTTACAATCTTTATCTCTGATGGTATTCTACCATCAGAATATTCTTCGCGTCTCTCTGCAGTCCAAAAATCAGACGAGAATATATCAACTCCGTCTATAACATCTCGACGTAGTATCCTATCCTCATCAAGGATAAAGATATTATCAATAGAACGTCTTTGTTTCTTAATGCTTAATTGGATCGCTCTTGTAGATTCTTCAATGAATTTTTCTTCGACCTCGGTATTTTCTTCAGAACTGTCCAATTCGGATAGATTAAAGATAGCCAATGCACCCTCATCACCACTCTCAAGAAGCTTTTGTTGCTGAACTTCTTCTTCCTCTTTATTCAATAGGACTATCTCTACACCTCCAAGACTTGTTCGGATCCAATCAAGATGTCCAGAGTTTTCAAGAACACTACCACAAACATAAACCAGGTTGATATCCCTTCTTTCATGAAGCTTTTCAATTGCCTCTCTGATAGATACAAAATGTTGAATAAAATGATTGCTATTCCGAGATAATATTTTTCGGATCTTATTATGGGTTCTTTTAGCACCGATAACTACTACATTTCCTTGCAGTTCCGATTTGGGGTTTTCTACCATTTTTATTGTGGGATATCAGATTTTTGACATTCAATTTGTATATCTTTCTAGTTCATAGATAGGTCTTCCAAGCTGCTGGATCGCCATTGTCATGTATTTGAATTTCTCGATAATATTTGGGACATATTCAACATTCCAATTTTCTCTATCATATTCATTTAATTTCTTTAGAATCTCTTTTTTCCTCGGCGCGATTTTCAACGCCAGTTTCATATCTCCATTATAAAATGCTTTCATGATATTATTATAAAATTCTTCAATCTCTTCATAAATCTTGATCAATTCTTTTTCTTTTGCTTTTGGAATATTTGAAGCATTAAAATACCGGATAACACGCTTGGTACTATCAGCAACTTCTTCAAGATTCTCAACAATTCTCCATAATTTCAATAAATCTAAACTATCCATCTTCAGACGCTGTCTTGTCTCTAGTGAAACAAACGCATGTTTTATTGTCCGTTTAGATAATATATGCAGCCTGTTGACATCGTGATCCCGAAGATCGATATTTTCTTGTGTTGCTGTAGAGGTCTTTCCTTTTGATTCAGCTATCATTGTTTTGATGATATTATCCATTTTTCTGATCAATGCTGTGATGGAAATCTCTTTCATGTTCAAGAAATCTTTTGCAATTATCCGGTTTGTATCCTGTTCTATGACTGCAAGCGCAACAAGATTGTGCAGAATATCTTTGATTGTCTTTGCTTTATCTTTGATACCTTCTCCAGATATTTCAATTATGCTGAAATTATTGATATAAGCTGTGACAATCTCACGTTTGATATCTGTCCGGGTCTTGCCTTCGACATCAAGCTTGTAGATTCTTTCCTCTCTTTGCTTGTCTAATGGCTGACTCTCTATTAGAATATTATTCTCGTTCTCAATTATATGTACATGATCTCCTTTGGTCAGACCATTACGTCTGATCCACTCGGAATTCAGAGTTATGACATATGAATTTTTCCCAAATTTGATTAGTTTTCTTGTTTCCATTCTATCTATACCCCCATATAGTATATATTGTATAAGACATTTAAAAAAGTTATGCCCTTTTGAAGGTATTTGTTTTTCTTCCGAGGCATATGGCCCTATATACCATATATACCATATACATTACTTATATATACCCCATCCTCACTACTAATAGTATAAGAAAATCGGGGGTGAAATCCTATGAGAGGAGACACCATCAAGAAAATAAGAGAAGAAGAAATGATGCTGGAAGAGTCCGAATCCTTCAACGAGGAGAAAATTAACCAAAGAGTCGAGGATGGAGAACTTAAGTCTGAAGAAGGAGGATTTTTAATCGGCTTTCACAGCGATCGAGAATACTAATTACGCTAAAGGTTTTATGTTGGGTTTCGAAGGGTTGGCTAAAAGCTCACGCTTTTAGCCGTTTATGCCCTGCCAATTTCTATGCTTTATAAAGGATTTATTTTGAACAGGCAAGCTTTATATACCCCTCATTTTGTCATTCTTTGGTGAGTAAAAAATGAATGATTTTAAAGATTTATCTGAAAGAACAAAAGGTTTGAATCCAATACCAAACGGAGATGCAGAATCTGTTTCTAATACTGCAATGGAGAGGGCACTCGGACTTCAGAATCTGATAAGAGAATATCAAATAGATACAGATCTTATTGGAACTATCAAAAGACTTTATGGTTTTGGACGAGTAATTTTCTTAGAAACAGAAGTTAAACATGTTTCAAATGAAAAAGAAGAACTAAAAAATCAAAAACCAACAAAATACAAAGTAACTTTCTACTTCCAATATGAACCTGGAAACCGATTTGGTCGTAGAGATGCGCAGGTGAGATTCTTTATGGATAGAGAATCTGTAGCGATTAGAGCTTTTGGAAAAGGAGAAATGCCAGTTGCTAAGAACTTAGGAGAATTAGCTGAAAGAAAAGGATTAGAAGCTACAAGATCCAAGCAAAGAGGATATATTGATTGCAAAAGCCTCCGTTATATTGCTAACCAGTGTCCAGATGTAACTCCAGAAAGATTCAAAGAAGCACTGTACGCAAAACTCGATGAAGACATAACAGCAAGAGGCGCATAAACTCAAATTTTTCTTCTTTTTATATCTTTATTTCTCATTTTTCTAAATCGCTGAAACCCCTGAATTCTGACCGTATACGCGCTAATTTTGCTGTTCTCTAAACGAAACCTTTATTAATAACTGCTCTCTCTTTCCATATACAGAGGAGGGGTTTATTTCTCTGAAATCAGATGGAAAAAGACAAATACGGAGCAGAAACAATTCAGGCTTTAGAGGGCTTAGAAGCAGTCAGGAAGCGGCCTAGCATGTATATTGGAACTACTGCCCTGAGGGGTCTTCATCATCTTGTATTCGAAGTTGTGGACAATAGTATCGATGAAGCACTGGCAGGCTTCTGCAGTAAAATCAAGGTTATAATCCGCAAGGATGGGAGCATAACAATTGAAGATAATGGAAGAGGCATTCCAATTGGCATTCATCCGAAGTTCAAGGTTCCAGCTGTACAGGTCGCTCTGACAAAATTGCACGCAGGCGGAAAGTTCGACAAAAAGACATACAAGATTTCAGGAGGACTGCATGGTGTTGGTGTTTCTGTTGTGAACGCGCTTGCAAAAGAACTTACTGTTGAGATCAAGCGTGACAGAAAAGTGCATCAACAAAAGTATGCCAAAGGAGACCCAATAACAGAACTGAAAGTGATTGGAGATGCAGATGGAACAGGAACAAGCATCACATTCATTCCTAATTTCGAGATAATGGAACCGAACGAATTCCATTTTGATACTTTAGCAGCGCGCCTGCGAGAGCTTGCATTCCTTAATGCAGGTCTTGATATTACAATCGAAGATGAACGGACAGCAAAAAAGAGCCAGTTCAAGTACGATGGAGGAATTAGTTCTTTTGTAGAATTCTTGAACAAAAACAAAGAGACACTGCATCCAATTGTTCACCTCAAAAAAATTGCGAACAACACAGAAGTAGAGATCGCATTCCAATATAATGATGGTTACAATGAAAATCTTTTCTCGTTTGTGAACAATATCAATACACTTGAAGGCGGGAGCCACCTGAATGGTTTCAGGACC
>JAGLWF010000011.1 GCA_023133595.1 Nanobdellota archaeon
ATGTTGCTGCAAGAGGTTTAGATATAGGAAATGTTTCACATATCTATAACTATGAAATTCCTAAAGATCCTAAAGATTATGTTCATAGAATAGGCAGGACTGCAAGAGCAGGAGAAAAAGGAAAAGTTGTCAATCTATTGTCTGAAGAGAATCACGGTGAGTTCGGACGGATACAAGCAGAGTACCGGACATTTGTCATCCAAAGAATGGAGTCGCCACATGTTGAAAGGATAACTATCCGAAGTGATGCTTCTAGAGGCCCTAGAAGATTCTTTGGAAGAGGAAACTTCAGAAATGATCGTGGGAGTTCCGGCGGTTTCCGAGGTAGAAGTTCTTCTGGTGGAGGTTTCCGAAGTAGAAGTTCATCTGGTGGAGATTCTCGAGGCGGAAGTTTCCGAAGTCGTAGTTCTCGGAGCGAAAGTTCGCCTGGTAGAAGTTCTGGCTTCCATAAAAAAAGAAATGGAAATTTCAGAAAGTTCAGATCTTAGATAATTTATTCTCCTAGATAAGTGTCAGTCTTTTTAAGATAGTCTTTGAATCCGATAATCTGTCTGTATTCTCTACGTATGGGCTTCTCTTCTGGAGTAAAAACAAGTGCGTAAGCTAATCCCAGCTCGATAATATGTATTGGTATTCTTGTCTGGAAACCGTCACCTTCAACCAGAAGTATTAAGCCTCTGGATTCTTTTTTCCATTTTTTTAAACTTTTTTTATCAATAGTCATGCTTGTTATTGGATTTGTGACTATTGTCCCTTCTTGTCCCACTCTTCCACCGTCTATGACTACTGTTCCTTCTATATTGCAATACAGCTTGCTTATCTTTCCTAAATTAGAAATCAACCAACTTGCGTCAGCAACACCTTCTTCTTCTTTTTCCCATTGCCCATACATTGCTTTTTGTTCTTCATCCATCCATTCAGTTCCTGGCATGTGGAATGTGGATTAAGTCCAATATATAAATTTATGTTCGTTGAACCACAAGATTTATATCTCATTCTTTATTGTTTTGAGAGCTAAATTTTATAAACCTCTATGATTTCTGTTAAATCAAAACATGATCCAACCAAAATATGATAGTCGACAGGTCTTTTTCGTATCTATAGGACTAATATTATTGGCTTTTGGATTTTGGCCATTTTATATGACTAAATCTTTAAATATGATTGCAACTAAAATGTGGGTTTTTCATCTTTTATTCGTTGTATTAGGGGGGTTCTCTTCTGTGGTAGGGATTAAACTTTGGAAACAAAAAGACAAAGAAATTACAGAAGTTGTTAAATTCTTTAAAGAAGAGATGAAAGTAAAAAATGAGTTGAGAAAATTAGAGATAGAAAAACAAAAATTAAATATAGAGAAAGATAAGTTAGCTTTTAATTTGCAAGTAGAATCTCAAAAAGTTGAAGAAAAAAGAAAAGAGGTGAAAAAACTTGCCAGGGATTTTCAGAAAAAAGATATGAAACTAAAAGAAATGAGGGAAAACATTGAAAAGAAAGAGAAAAAATTATTAGAAAAAGAAATGGAAATATATAATAAGCGAAATAAATCTATAAATGAACTCCCATCAACCTCTTCAGTGAGTCCATGGATCACCCCTTCGATTTCATTGAATGATTTGTCAACTGGGTCTCAGACATCTACTTTTAGCTCAAACATTACTCCCTTTTCTTCTGGCATCTCTTCGCTAACTGAAGAAAAAGTCCAATGCTTGAACTGTAGTCGAGTTTTTTATGTGGCTCAAGGAGAAATTCATAAAAAATGTCCATACTGCCACTACTATAATTAAGTTTTCTCGCCCTTCTGCCAAGATAGGAAAAATTTATATAGTTGATATGAGCTTATATCGTGACCATGCCAAAAAAAATGAAGAGACTAAACATACTCAAGACGTTAGCCAAAATAAGATATGAAGAATATGTCCTATTATTTCTTGCGGGTTTAGGAGCTTTTGTTTTTATTGCGGTTTATATCAATAGAGATTATGCTTGGATTGGTGCGCTCATAGCTTTAGTACTAATTTCCTTAATAAGGATAAGAAGATGATTGTAGATCAATGGATCATATTAATTTTATGTATTATTTTTATAGTAATTACTATTTTGATCCATAGAAAAAATAAAAGGCCATTTGATGGGGATTATATTATTTATGTGATTATTTCTGCAATGATGGCGAATTCTTTTTATGTTGGATTAGGATATTTAGATAGTGCGTTGGGATTGGGTATTTTGGACAAAGCATTATATGAACATATGATCTCTACTATCATTATAGGAATACTCATGATTCTTTTGAGTATATATTTTCTAGTGAAGTTAAGAAGAAAAGAGAAATGATATCTGTAGGTTATTTTTAGAACCACAAGATTTATATCTCATTCTTTATTGTTTTTGTATATGAAGAAAAAGAGGACTGTTATCAGATTAGAGAATGTCTGGAAAGTGTACCAGATGGGAGATTCTAAGGTAAATGCTCTGAGCGGTCTGAATCTGGAGATCAGGGAAGGTGAGTTTGTCACTATAATGGGTCCTAGTGGAAGCGGTAAGTGTATACCTGGACATGTAAAAATTATGTTGGCTAACAGCAAAATAGTGCCAATTGAAGAATTATATTCTTCCTCGCAAGGTAGTAAATCAAAAAAAGATAATATTATAATTCTATCCTTGGATAAACCCGTAAATATTTGCGCATTAGATAAATTTAAAAAAGTTAAGAAATTTGCAATCCGAGAGATATATAAAAGAAAAACGGATCAGATCATTTCAATTGAGACTCGTTCTGGAAACAAAATAGATACAACTTCTGAACATCCTTTTTTTACTTTAGATCAAAATGGTTTTACAGAAGTACGGGCAGCTGATTTAAAGCAAGGAGATTTTGTCGCAGTCTGTAAACAAATTCCGTACAATGGAAAATCTCAGAGATTGAATTGTCTAGAATTATTGAGCGAGAATAAGAATATCATAATTGCTTATTCTCCTAAGAGCATCAAGAAGATTTTTACTGAACTAAATATATCGAGAAAGAAAATATGTACTCTTTTAGGTCTTAGATCTATAACTTATGATTCTTGGTTATATCAAAATAATATCCCTTTGCATAAGTTCAAGAGAATTGTTGAGACTAAAAATAAAACGTTGTCTGATTTTGAAAACTATATCACTCATATAAAATGGAAGAAGGGTAATTCAAAGGGGATAATAACAATTCCAAAAAAGACTTTTCCAGAATTATTAGAATTTTATGGATATCTTGTTGGGGATGGTTGGTTAGACAGATATTCTGTAAGAATATGTAATTTTGATGAGGAAATTAAGAGAAGATTTACCTTTTTGTCTAACTATATATTTGGCATGGTTCCTCAGTCTTATAAAAAAGGAAGATTGGATTTAGCCAGTACTGTCTTAGTAGCATTCTTCAAATTGGTGTTTAATTTTCCTACAATTCAAAAATCTAAAAATATTAAGCTACCTGGATTCATTTTTGGGTGTTCGAATACTGAGATCTCTTCCTTTATACGAGCTTTATTTGACTGCGATGCTCATCTAGCTAAAAACAAAAATGAAATAGTTATAACTCTAGCTAGCAAATATCTGATCGAAGATCTAAAGACTTTATTGTTAAGATTTAGTATCCATTCGAGATCTAAAGAGACTTATAAAAGAGCAACAAATTCGAATATGAAAAGACAAAAATATTTTTCTCTCTCTATCTCTGGAATAAACAATCTTAACTTATACGCAAAGAATATTGGTTTTATTCACGGTCCAAAAATGAAAAGATTAAAAGAAAAATTATCTTTGAAAATCCGGGGAAATACAAATGTAGATGTTGTCCCTGTTGGTCAGATGTTAAAACAGATAAGGAAAGAATCTGGGATTACTCTACCTCGCAAAGAGCATAAAATATTGTGGCCTTGTGAAAAAGGAATTTATAATCCCAGTAGAGAAAAATTAAAACAGATAATAACTATTTTTAAGAGATATGACCTAAAGACAGAAATGGTTTCTGAACTCGAAAATTTATGTAAGGCAGATATATTTTGGGATAAAGTTAAAGATATTAAAATAATAAAGAAAGAGATAGATGTTTATGATTTAAATGTGCCTAAAGCACATAATTTTATTGCTAATTCTTTTATAATACATAATTCAACTTGCGTCAACATGGTAGGATGCCTGGATCTTCCTACAAGAGGCAAGGTGATTCTGGATGGTCAGGATATCAGCAAACTAGAGGAGTCTGAACTGGCACAGATAAGGGGCAGGAAGATCGGGTTCATATTCCAGAGTTTCAATCTCATAAACACACTGAATGCAGTGGAGAATGTAGCTCTTCCTATGATATTCCAGCATATACCAGAAAGCGAAAGACTTAAAAGGGCTAAATACCTGCTTAAGCTGGTAGAGCTTGAACACAGGCTTGATCATAAACCTAATGAGATGAGCGGGGGTGAACTGCAGAGAGTTGCTATTGCACGTTCACTTGCAAACAATCCAGAGGTCATATTGGCTGATGAGCCGACTGGAAACCTGGATTCAAAGACAGGAAAGATTGTCTTGAAATTCCTGCAAACATTGCACAAGAAAGAAAATAAAACCATTATAATGGTCACACATGACCTGTCAATGGCAAAGTATGCCCAAAGGGTGGTGCATTTGCGTGACGGTCAAATACTTGAAAAAAAGAGGCGATAGATAAATGAAATATAATATATTGATTGCAATTCTATTATTATTTGTTCTAATACCTAGTGTTTCAGGTGCTATTATAATAAGTGAAGGACAAAAAAGTATTGGTCTGAAAGATCTTAAGATTACATTCCTGAACCAGGACCCTGATCCAGTCGAACCTGGAGAACAACTGAAAGTAAAATTCAGGGCAGAGAATATGGGAAGCTATCGAATAGAAGATATTGAGTTTGAGATAATTCTTGATTATCCTTTTGAATTATTGAGCATTGAAAAAGCCAAGATAAATATTGGAACCTTGGATGCATCGCAGAGAGGAAAAGACAGTGCGATCTTTGACTGGAAACTAAGAGTGGATCCAGATGCGATCGAAGGCAGAAATGAATTTGAACTGCGATATACTGTTGAAGGAAGAGCAGCTGCGATCAAATTCGAACCGTTCATGGTGAATGTCAGGACAAGAGACATAATCCTTTCTGTCGGAGACATTAAGATGACTCCAGAAAAAGCTGTTCCTGGACAAGAAATTGATATTGAATTCCCAGTTGTCAATCTAGCTGACAGTGATGTTGATGATGTAAGAGTGGTATTGGATCTGGAAGGATTTCCGTTTGCAACAGTTGGCAGCACGAATGAGCAAGTTCTTAAGATGCTGAAGCGGAGAGAGAGCGCAGTTGCAAAGTTTACATTAGTCGCAGATACTGAGGCTGCACTGAAGACGCATAATATTCCTATTGCAATTAGATTCAAAGACAAATTTGACGAGGACCATGAATTGACAGGCAAGTTCGGCATTCCTGTCTATGAAGAACCTGACTATCGTCTGACAATCGCAGATGTCGAGGTTGGAAAAGGAGAAGTCTTCCTGCCAGACACCAAAGGACAGGTTGTGATCGCATTTTCAAACACTGGAAGAGGGGATATCAATGCATTGAACATCAAGCTATTGCCTTCTGATGATTATACTATCATAACAAAAGATGAATTGTACGTCGGTGATCTTGAGAGTGATGATTACGAGACAGCAGAGTTTGACATCTTTGTTAGGAAAGTGATCGGAGACATTCCATTGGATGTTGAATTGACTTACAAAGACAGTGAGAATACCAAGTTCGAAGAACAAGTTCAGTTGGTGCTCAAAGTATATAACAAAAGAGAAGCTGCAAAATTAGGCCTGATCCCGAAGAAGGGTCCTGCTGGATCTATAATCGTACTGCTGATTATCATTGGTGCGGGGTATTGGTATTACAAGCGCCAGAAAAAGCAAAAAAAGAAAAAGAAGTAGTTCTTTTTTTGGATTAAGATGATTAAGGATTATTTTATCATTGCATTTAAGAATCTAAGAGAAAGACAATTACGTTCTTGGTTGACTATATTTGGAATTATCATCAGTGTAGCCTGTATTGTCTCTCTGATCAGTATCAGCAGCGGGTTAGAGGCAAGCATCAAAGAACAGTTTATTAAGTTTGGAAGCAATAGATTTTATGTGATGGCTTCTGGTGGCCAGCCTGGTTTCCAGGAAGGATTGACAATGAGAGATGTCGAGACTCTCGAGAAGATTCCTGATATTGGTTATGTCACTCCCTATTTAATGATCACAAGCGCAGAGTTAAAATATTCAAAACAGACAAGCTACGGCATGCTGTTGGCTTGGCCCACTGAAGACAGTAAAGAACGTTTTGAGGATTATGATCTGACTTTTTCTGAGGGCGGTGCTTTCAGAGAAGGACAGAAGTATGTTATGATACTCGGAAGTCTTGCTGCAACAGAGACTTTTGATAAAGATGTGCACCTGAAGAGCAAGATCGAGATCAAAGATATTAAGTTTGAAGTTGTTGGTATTCTTGATTCGCTGGGCAATAGACAGGATGACAGCCAGATCTATATCCCTATTGATACTGCACGTGAACTGTTTGACAAGCCGGATGAAGTAAGTTTTATTGATGTTACTGTGAAGACTGGCAGGGAGATTGATGCTGTTGCTGATCGTGCAAGACGTGCCCTGGAAAGAAGGAGGAAGGATGAGAATTTCGAGATCCTGACACCGACACAGATATTGAAGTTTTTATCGCAGACATTAGGGATAATTCAGGCGATATTGGTAAGTATTGCTGCGATTAGTTTGATAGTCGGCGCTGTCGGTATAATGAACAGCATGTATACCAGTGTTCTTGAGAGGACAAAGAATATCGGCATTATGAAAAGTATTGGCGCTAGGAATAAAGATATCTTGTTATTGTTTTTGTTAGAAAGCGGAATGATTGGTTTTGTCGGCGGTGTGATTGGAATCATATTAGGATATGTTGCATCTTATGGTGTTGCTGCGTTTGCAGCATCTGCAGGCTATAGTATTTTGAAGATATATCCTTCAGCATCTCTGATTATCGGTGGATTATTCTTTGCAATATTTGTAGGGATGTTGAGCGGTACATTGCCGTCAAGACGTGCAGCCAGATTACGCCCGGTTGACGCATTGAGGTGGAACCAATGATCCTGGAATATTTCAAGGTAGCTTTGAAGAATCTGCGGAGCAGAAAATTAAGAAGTTATCTTACTATGATCGGTATTATCATTGGTGTCACAGCGTTGATTGCATTAGTCACATTGGGACAAGGACTGCAGAACAGTGTGACAGAACAGTTTGACAAGTTTGGCACTCGTCGTGTCTTTATCGGTCCTAAAATCACAACTGGTTTTGGTTCTCCGAGTGGAGTGACTGAACTTACAGGAAAAGATGTAAAAACTTTGGATAAAATAGCTTTCCTAGAATATGTTGTGCCAATGCTCTCGACAAATTTTCAGGTTGAATACAATAATATGAAAAAATCCATGATTATCTATGGTGTCGGCACAAAAGATATCAAGCGCTCATTTTCTGATTTAGATATCAATGTGGATGAAGGGCGATTTATTGAAGAGAATGATCGTTATAATGCTGTTGTAGGATATAGATTGGCAGAGGATCTTTTTGATAAAAAAGTGCATGTGAAGAGCAGCATACGTATAAATAATCAGAAGTTTCGCGTGGTTGGAATCTTTGAAGAACAGGGTGACCGTGATACTGATTATTCTATCTATGTTCCTATTGATACTATGAGAGATTTTCTCGGCAAACCAGAAGGTGTGAGCGGGATAACTGCAAATGTCAAGAAAGGCATTGATTTGGATGTTGCATCTGAAAAAATAGCGCGTGCTCTTGAACGCGCCAGGGATGATGAGAATTTCCAGATCACAACACCGCAGAAAATAAAAGAACAGACAGGAATGATTCTGGGTATTGTCAATCTGATTGTTGCTGCGATCGCCGGCATCAGTTTGATTGTTGGCGGACTAGGGATAATGAACAGCATGTACACTAGTGTGCTGGAACGGACGCGAGAGATCGGTGTGATGAAAGCGATCGGTGCCAGAAATAGAAATATATTTGGATTTTTTCTTGTTGAAAGCGGAATAATGGGTTTTGTCGGCGGCGCTGTTGGCATTATTATTGGACTGCTGATGAGTCTTGGATTGGCAGCTGCGATCAATGCAACTGGTTTTGTGAATATCAGCATGAGCGTGAGTTATAACCTTGTTCTTTTTGGATTGTTATTTTCATTCGGGCTTGGAATGCTCTCTGGAACACTGCCTGCTGTGAGAGCTTCTAGGTTAAAGCCTGTGGATGCTTTGAGATATGAGTGAAACGAATATCTCTAAGCTACGAACGCTAGTGAGTATGCACTCAGGTACGAGTGATTAGAAACCTTTATAAAGCAATCAGGACTCTTTTTCTACTAAGGGGTTTAAATGGGGATCAAAAAGAAACTACTTCATATCTACGATGTTCACTATAAGAAATTGCTGTGGATTCCTATAATCATCTTGATACTTTCTATTGTGCAGATCGGGTATCAGATTAATACAACAGGAGATTTTATTGGAAAAGGCGTATCCCTGAAAGGAGGTCTCTCTGTCCAGATTGATACTTTGTATTCTGATGTTACTGGTCTGAAAGAACATCTGATATCAGATTTTCCAAATGAAGATTTTGATGTCCGGTTATTAACAAAAACAGGAAAACAGACTGGGTTGATAATCGAAGCAACAGAAGGTATCAAACCTGAAGCTTTGTTGAAAAGTGTGAAAGATAAGCTTGGTGATGCTGCGCCTGAACTAGAAGATCTGGCAGAATCTCTTGGAACTGTATCTCCAAGATTCTCTGAAGGATTTTTCAGAACTGCAATCATTGCTGTATTGGTTGCGTTCGCATTCATGGGCCTGGTTGTATTCTATTATTTCAGGATACCAATTCCGTCTTTGGCTGTTATCTTGTGTGCATTCTCAGACATTGTATGTTCTATTGCAATCTTTAATTTGCTGGGAGGAAAATTAGGAACCGGTGGTGTTGCTGCATTCCTGATGCTTATAGGTTATTCTGTTGATACTGATATCCTGTTGTCTACTCGTGTCTTGAAGCACGGGCATGGAACAATACTGGAAAGAATACTGGATGCAATGAAGACTGGTATGACAATGTCGATCACAACAATCGCTGCTGTCACTGTCGGTCTTATATTTTCACAATCAGAAGTCTTGAAGCAGATATTTACTATTTTGCTTATAGGTTTATCATTAGATGTGATTATGACATGGCTGCAGAATACTGCAATACTTAGATGGTATTTAGAGCCTAAGAAACCTAAAGAAGAAGGCGCAGGTGAAGAACCAAAATCTGGGGATCAACAATGAGTGGAGCGAAAAAACTGAAACGGATATTCAAGAACACCCGTGTACTGATACTACTGTTCTTCTTATTGTGTGCAATCTTTGCAATCTGGCCTATGCTTGGAAGAGAAGGTGTTGCTATCCAGAGTGTTGTCAAGGACAGTTCTGCGTATGAAGCTGGGATCCAGGTTGATCCTACAACCCGGCCTACTGCTCGTGAGATAATTACTTACCTTGATAATACCCAGATAAAAAATCTTGATGATTATTATGCTTATATAGATACGATTGGCGCGAATCGCACGGTCCGTGTCGAGACGAATCAGAATGTCTATCATCTTACAACATTAGAGAGCGGAGATCTTGGCATTGCTGTTATCAATGCACCAAAATCCAATCTTCGTAAAGGTCTTGATCTTACAGGCGGGACTCGTGTATTCTTGCAGCCTGAAGAAGAGGTTGAAGATTATGTCCTGGAGAATGTTGTAGATTCCTTGAAACTACGTCTGAACACTTTTGGATTGTCTGATATTGTTGTGAAGAAAGTCACAATGCCTGACCAGTATATTATTGTGGAGATTGCAGGGGCTACACAGGAAGAAGTCAAGGATCTGATATCCCAGCAAGGTAAGTTTGAAGCCAAGATTGCTAATGAGACTGTGTTTGTCGGTGGAGAGGATATTGTCTTTGTCGGTGTTGGTGCACAGGATGCATATGTCAAGGAGTGCGGACCAACAGGCGGAGGAAGTTTCTCGTGCGGTTTTGAATTTAGGATCACTGTAACACAAGAGGCTGCTGAACGTTTTGCAGACGCAACAGCAAAGCTTGACATTGATGGCGATCATCTGTCTGAACCTATCAGATTGTTCTTGGATGATGAAGAGATCAGCAACCTATCTATTGCATCTTCATTGAAAGGAAGAGCTATAACCACACCTTCTATTAATGGAGGATCGTCTGGACGTGACCAACGGGAAGCTTATGAGAATGCACAGGCTGAGATGAATCATCTGCAGACTATCCTGGAGACTGGTACACTGCCTATAAAGTTAGAGATTGTTGAATCTTTGACTTTGAGTCCGTTCTTAGGAAGTGAGTTTACAAAAAATGCAATCTTTGTAGGTTTCCTTGCTATCCTTACTGTTGCTATTGTTGTATTTATACGTTTCAGGAGATTTGCGATTTCAATACCTATGTTCATAACAATGATCAGTGAAGTTGTATTGTTGTTAGGACTTGCATCATTGACTAGCTGGCAATTAGATTTAGCAGCAATCGCAGGTATAATTGTCGCTGCTGGTACTGGAGTGGATGACCAGATAGTCATCACAGACGAAGTTCTGCGCGGAGAGTCTAAAGCCTCTTATGGGTGGAAACAGAAATTGAAGCGGGCATTCTTTATTATCATGGCTGCTTATTTCACAACAATCGTAGCCACAATCCCACTGTTCTGGGCTGGAGCTGGTATCCTGAAAGGTTTCGCATTTATCACCATTGCAGGTGTTACATTCGGTGTTTTCATTACTCGACCAGCGTTCGCAAATATTATCGAAATCTTGTTGGGTGATTAAGAGAACCAGTTCTTTGAGTGGAATAGGTGCTTGAAGAAATAATTCTATAACATAATCCAAGATAGAACAAAAAGGCATATCAATGCGAAAACTGTTGGCAATAAGCCTGCTTTTATCATATCTATTGTTCTGATTTTTGTTTCACTATGCACCAATGCGTTTGGAGCTGTGCCTGGAGGCAATAAGAATGTCATTGAAACACCAATAATAACTGGGTAAACAAATGCATTGATGGTTGTGCCATAAATTGAAGAAAATCCTATCAGAACAGGAATCATCATTGCAGCTGTTGCGGTGTTTTGGATGAATTGAGTTATTGCAAGGGCGAAAACAACCAGAGCAAATATTATTAACAGAGGATGTTCTATTCCTGTTATCCTGATAACAGACTCTGCGAGCCAGTGTGCCACACCTGTTGTTTGCAGAGCAGTTCCGAGCGAGATTGCACCGCCTATCAAGAAAACTACACTCCAATCAGTATGTTTTTGATAATCTTTCCATGAATAAACAAAGACAAGCATCAAGACAGTCCCTATCAGGCCAATAGCAACAGTCGATAAACCGTGCAAAGGAGAAGTAAACCATCCTATTATGGTTAATAAGATTAAGAATGCTGCCAATTTTTCTTTTCCACTCATTGGTTTTTCTTTCTCTATTCTAATCTTGATTTTTTTCGTTTTTAATCTGAAGTATATGAGAAAAGAAATGAAAAGTAAGGCTAACATGATGATTGCGAAAGGGAATCCTATAACAAACCAGTCAATGAAATTCAATCCTAATTCATGAGCAGCAATTATATTTGGTGGAGATCCGATCACTGTTCCAACGCCCCCGATGTTTGCTGCAAAAGCAACTGCTAGAAAGAGCGCAATTTTGTTAACTTTGGTTCTTTCAGCTATATGACGCAATATAGGAATCATCAAGATGATTGTTGTTGTATTTGACATTATCATAGATAAGCCAGCAGTTATAATTATCGTTCCTAATATCACACCCCTTTCAGTATGAGTATGGCAGAGAATCTTGTGAGCAATCCGTTTATCCAATCCAGTTATAACGAGGGCAATAGCAATACCAAAACCAACAAGTATCAAGAAAAATGCAGAAGAACTAAAACCAGACAATGCTTCTGTAAGCTCTACAGCTCTCGTTGCCAATAACAATGCAATGCCCATTAATGCAGTGATGGCAATAGGGATTATCTCAATAATCCAGAAATAAATTACAATCAGGAAAATCAGCAGAGTTGTCCATCCTTCATAAGACAATCTCTCTGGAGCAGGAATAATTAGAAATATAATAACAAGTATTACGGCTGGTAAAATAAGTAACAGGTTTTTTGTAATTTTGTTCAAGATTCTTCCTCATCTATCATTTCTTGCGGGATCTCTGGTTTTTTATTGCTTAGTGTGATAAAAGTTTCTGTAACATATAATCTAATTCTTCAGGTTTATAAATATGTTCCTTGAAATCCGGTCTCATTCTACGTTTTAGCCCTTGAAAGTAGTTGCGTATAACATCGCGAATAAGCAGAGTTTTATTATTTTTTAAGATAAAAGCCCTTTAGACTGAACATAAAAGCTTAAATACTATAACTTGATTTTCTCGTATTATGCACGAACTTACATTTGCAAACAAGATAATTGAAGACGCCAGGAAGCAAGGCGATGTTATTCGTATTGAGGTTGAAGTGGGGGATCTTGCGCATCTTCCTGCTTCTGATCTGAAGGATGCTCTTTGTGAACTGGTAGATTGGAAGATCGAGGTTGTAGAGAAGAAAGGTTGGGTGAAATGTCCTTGCGGGTTTGAAGGAGAGCCAGAGATTCTTGATAAAAAACACGATTATACTTTGTTCCAATGCCCTAAATGCGGTGCGATTCCTGAGATAATTGATGGAGAAGAGATTATCCTGAAAGAAGTTGAAGTCAAAGATTAGTTAAGAGAAGAAAGATGTGTCTAGCTATTCCTGGAAAGGTTGAATCTATAAATGGAGAGGAAGCTATTGTAGATTTTAAAGGTATAAAGAAAAAAGCAAATATTGCATTCTGCGATTGTAAGATTGGAGATTATATTCTTGTTCACGTCGGATTTGCAATACAGGTTGTTGATGAAAAAAGAGCAAGAGAAACATACAGGCTTCTAGATGAAAAATGCAAGACGTAATAAATAAAATCAATGAACTGGCAAACGGGTTGGGTGATATCTCTTTGATGGAAGTCTGTGGAGGACATACAAATGTAATCTTAAAGTATGGCATCCGAAAAATATTACCCTCTAATATCAAACTTCTCTCTGGTCCTGGTTGTCCTGTTTGTGTTACAAGCCAGAAGGAGATTGACAGTATTATTGAGATGGCATTGAATGGGATCAAGATAGTTTCTTATGGTGACATGGTGCGTGTACCTGGGACAAAAATGAGTCTTGAAGGAGCAAGAGGGAAGGGGGCAGATGTAAAAATAATTGATTCTGCTAGCCAGGCATTAAATTATAAAGATCATGTCTTTTTTGGGATCGGATTCGAGACCACAGCTCCGATGACTGCTTATTTACTGAAAAAAGGGCTTAATGTATTTTCTGCTCATCGACTTTTGAAGCCTGCAATGAAGGTCTTACTCGAAGGGGAGATTAGGATTGATGGTTTTATCATGCCTGGTCATGTTTCTGTTATAACTGGTGCAGATGAATGGAAAGAATTAAATGTTCCGCAAGTTATCTCTGGTTTTACACCCGAACTTGTTATGGTTTCGATTTGCAAATTATTGGAATTGATTAAAAACAAGCAAAATATTGTGGTAAATAACTATGATGAAGCAGTACTTCCTCAGGGAAATATTGCTGCGAAAAATATGATTAAAGAACAGCTCAAGCCTGTGGATGCTGAATGGCGGGGATTTGGCATGATAAAATCTTCTGCTCTTGAGCCTGTTAATGACCAGCAGAATGCCCGAATAATTTATGTAGATATTATTAAGAATGTTAAAACAGATATTGATACCGCATGTCGCTGTGGAGATGTTGTGAAAGGCTTATGTTCGCCTCATGAGTGTCCATTGTTTGGAGATGAATGTTCTCCTCAGATGCCTCGGGGTGCGTGCATGGTTTCAGATGAAGGTGCGTGCAGAATAACTTATGTGTATGAAAGATGATTAGATTAGCAGAAGGAAGCGGTGGAAAAGAAATGCAGGATCTCATAAAGGGTTTCAGGAAGATTCTGCGGCACACTGGTGAATGGGAGAATATTAGCAATGATTCTGCGACTTACAATCTCGGTGATTATCATTTAGTTTTTACAACAGATTCTTTTATTGTTGACCCTCTGTTTTTTCCTGGAGGGGATATCGGCAAGATTGCTGTATGCGGCACTATCAATGATCTTGCTGTCATGGGTGCACAACCTCTTGGCCTGAGCTTGAGTTTTGTTCTTGAAGAAGGATTTTCAAAAGATTCATTGAATAAGATCATCGAATCGATGAATGCAATTTCAATGGAAACAGGAATCCCAATTGTAACAGGGGATACCAAAGTTGCAGAGAAAGGAAAAATCGACAAGATTGTTATCAATACAGCAGGTATTGGTTTGTGTAAAGTGATTTTAAATAAAAAATTAGAGGCTGGAGATAAGATTATTGTTTCTGGTAGTATTGGTGACCATACGATTGCTTTACTATCAAAAAGATTTGATTTTGAGACAAATGTTGTTTCTGACAGCAAATCTGTTTCTTTTGAGATGAATGCGGTGAATGAGTTTATTAAAATGGCAAAAGATCCGACTAGGGGAGGATTGGCAGCAACATTAAATGAATTATCAGAAGATAATAAGATGCAATTCTATGTCTATGAAGAAAATATTCCTCTTAAGAGAGAAGTAAAAGCTGTTGAAGAATTGCTTGGCCTGGATTTTTATCAATTTGCATGTGAAGGAAGATTCATCTGCATCTGTTCTTCAGAAAATTCTGGACATGTTTTGGAAACATTAAGAAAATTTAATCCAGATGCAAATATTATTGGAGAAGTACGTGCAGGTTCTGGTGTTGTTATTAAAACGCGACTGGGAGAACGAATCTTACATAATCCTACTGGAAATATTATCCCCCGGATTTGCTAATACATACGCAATCTGTCCGTGGCTGATCCCTGCGTCGCCGCATGAAATATTCTTATTCAATAAAACTCCTTTTGATTTCAAGTAATTTGTCATAATTTTATTGAATGCACATCCCCCACTGAAAACAATTGGACGATTATATTCTTTAGCTATTTCATAAAATCCCTCTGCAAGATATTGCTGAACAGTAGCTGCCAATCTTTGTTTGTCTTTGTCAAGATTCTCGACGAGGAATTTGAAGAGTGGGGCTGTTGCAAGAATCTTGATTTTGTCTTCTTTAATTATTGGTTTTAATTCGTATGGAATTGTTGAATTTTGTTCTAGTTTAATCGCTGGTTCTCCTTCAAATGTGCGTTTTGTGCAGACGCCTAATAGTGCAGACGCAGCATCCAACACCCGGCCGCAGCTTGTTGTGATCGGCGAATTCAATTTATTTTCTAATTGCTTGTTTAATACGACAAATTCTTGTTCAGTAAAATAATTCATCATGATCTTTTTTAGTTCTGTTTTTAATAAGATTTTTTGTAGTATAGATAATAACATGCGTGGGGGGTATTTTGTTGCAGAATCTCCTCCTAATTGTATGTGTGGTTCTAGCGATCCTATCCTTTTATTTCCTTTGAATATCTCCCCGCCCCAGATAGTATTGTCTGTGCCAAAACCAAGACCATCAGCTGCAATGCCTACAAATTCTTTTAGACCATGTTCTCTTGCTACAGAATAAACATGGCTGAGATGATGTTGTACTTTGATCAATGGGATGTTATGTTTTTTGCTCAATTCTGCTCCATATCTGCTAGTATTATATCCCGGGTGGAAATCAGTTATTATTGCATCTGGCTTTTCCTGCATATATCTTTCAACAGTTGTTTTGAATTTTTCAAAATTTTCCAGAAAGAAAGTATTTCCGTGAGGCTCGCTTGTGGTTATTTTATTATCATAATAACTAACTGTATTATTCAGTTCTGCTCCAAGCGCAAGAAATTTTACCATATGTTTAAGATTTTTCTATTTTTAATAAATCTATTGAAAAGCTTTATAAACATTTTAATTTGTATTAAAGGTATGAAAGTCTACTGCTTTGGAAACGAGTTTGTGAAGGAAGATTCTTTGGCCAAGCAGATAGCTCATGAGATTCAGGTCAAAGGGTTCGAGTTTGTGAAATGTATTGGCCCTGATGAGCTTGAGATTGAAGCTGAGACTCTTATTATCATGGATGTTATCAAGGATACAAAGAATGTCATGCTGATAGATGATGTTGATCAGTTGAAAGAGCATAACACATGCTCATGTCATGATTTTGATCTTGGGTATCATCTGAAATTGTATAAGGAGTTGGGGATGCTGAAGAAATTGTATATCATCGGTCTTCCTATGGAGACGGACTTCTCAGTTGATGATATGAAGAGGAAAATAAAAGAAATTTTACTTAATCTCTTCCCAGTTTAATTCTAGAAAATGTGTTGAGCAAGAGATGCATGGATCATAAGCTCTGATTAATTGTTCAACTTCTAATTTGATTTTCTCCTTTGGCAGATCAAGAATGTTTGGAAGAAATTCTTTTATGGCCTCTTGTATACATCTTAGATTCTGTGATGTTGGTGTTGTGATGTTTGCGTACTGGCAGACCCCGTCCTTGTCAAATGTATATTTGTGGAACAATAATCCTCTTGGTGCTTCGCTCACACCAACTCCGCTACCAGCCCGAACTTTGATCGGCTTTGGCTTTTCTTTCTTTATTTTTATATTTTCTAATATGTTTATTGCTCTGTCAGCCAGGATTAACATTTCCACTGCCTGTGCAGGGATATTATGGAAAGGTTTATCGCTTGGAAATGTGAATGGAAGCATCTTTAAGATTTTTTTATCCACAAGTTTATAGTTATGGTTCAATCTCGGCAAAGCTCCAACCATGTATGTCCTTCCTTCCATGACTACAAACTCTGCTGTCGAATGCTCCTGGAAATATTCTTTCATGTGCTTTTCATAATCTTCTAGTGGGATTGTGCAGATCTCGTTGCATTTCATCCCTATCACTTTTCCGTTCAGGATGTTATAGTGCTTGTTTGTCAATGAATAATAATCAATGCATTTCTCAAACCTTGGATATTTGATCTTTGCAAACAATGTGACAGTATCTATAAAATCTTTTCTTGCTTTTTTCAGTTCTGCTGACAATGATTTTAGTTCTGCCTGGTCTGGCAGTCTTGACATTCCTCCTGGCACGATAGTCAGAGGATGCACATCTCTTCCTCCAATGACATTTACTATCCTATTGCCCAATCGCTTTATTCTTAGCGCGCATTGTATCTCATTCTTGTATTTGGATGCCATCTGAATCGCATTTGGATATCCTACATAGTCTGGAAGTGCTAGGAAATACAGGTGAAGCACGTGCGATTGTATGTGTCCTCCTATGTGTATCAATTCTCTTAATAATTGAGTTTGCTCTGAGACTTTTACATTGAATGCGTCTTCGACTGCTTTTGTCGCTGTCAGGAAATGCACAACAGAACAGACACCGCAGATCCGGGATGCGATTGGTGCAAGCTCGTTATATTTCTGGCACTGAAGAATGCCTTCAAAATATCTGGAGCCTTCGAATATTGTCAGTTCAGCTTTCTTCACCTTGCCTTTCTCTACTCTAATGTTTAATTTAGCATGACCCTCCATCTTTGTGATGTGATTTAAAGTAATAGTTTTTCCCATCTTATTTTTTTATTGGTTTTGATTTGTTATTCTTACCTTTAATCTTGATCTTTACTTTTGGTTTGTACTCGCACGTCTTTGGCATCTCTATGTTCTGGAAATGTTCGAGCTTGTTTATGATATCCTGCTCTTTCAAGCCAAAGCTCTTGAACAATTCGATCTCTGCAGGAAAATCCGCTTTAGGCAGCGGACTCCTGCATAGATAGCAAGGAATATTCTCTTGCGGACATGGAGCACCACATCCTTTTCTTGTGATAGGTCCAAGACAAGGTTGTTTTTTTAGGAGTAAACAATCTTCTCCTCTTCTTGGACATTCGTCGCATACAGGACCTAGTTTTGGTTCTGGCGGCAGTCTTCCTGTTTTTATGAAATAATTGTATAGATTGGTAAACTCTATTTTTGAGATTGGACAACCATACATATAATAATCTACCTTGATATGCTCTCCGATTCCTGTTGCTTCGATTGAATCTTTCAGCATCTTCTGGTTGTAGACATACTTTTCGATTCTCTCTCTTTCCAAGAAATTCTGCATTGATGGAATTCCTCCATTGCAAGCGCAGGCTCCAATCGCAATAAGATATTTTGATTTTTTTCTGATTTCTTTTAACTTTCTGACTTCTCTTTCTGATGTGATCGCACCTTCAACAATCGCCAAGTCGAATTTTGCTTTCCTGTTCTTTTCTTTGATTAAATGAAAGTACTGAAAATCAGCCTGTTCCATAAGATCAAGAATCCCATTGATGAATAAGATTGTGAACTGGCAACCCTCACAACCAGTAAAAGAAAAAATGCCTATGACAGGCTTTTTCCTAACAGAAGCTCTCTTCACCCCTTTTTTCCTTGCCATCCATATATGCAGGGATATGCTGGTTTATATTTGTTATGGATAATCGTACTGAGATCCTTTGTCTTTGGGTGGTGTTGCTGCTTCAGGACTTTCTCCTCCTTCTTTTGCTCTTGAAAGTTTAATCGCTAGTGCTTTATCACTCATAGCCTGGGCAAAATCTTCAGTTTCCCGCTTGTCTTTCTCAGCAAGAAAACCACTGACAATTTGCCCGAGATATGCAATCTGTTGTGGAACTCCTCGTTCATACAGATCTGGAAGTGTCTCTTTTGCTTCGTTGAATTCAGCATAATCATCCCAGTTTGACCAAGACACATATATGTTTCTGTCTTCATCTTCTGGACCTTTTGGAATTCCGACAGCGAAATATTCACGAGGAAAATCTTTTTCAACCCTTAGACTTAATCTTCCGCTTCTTTCTTTCTCTCTGCCAATAAAGTTTTGAACTGCTGCCTGTAGGTTCTCTTCCTTGCCAGACCATAATTTTCCAAGCTCGAACGCAGCATATATTGTGAACCCGCTTATCAGAGCATTTCTACCTGGGAATGTTGGACCTATTTCGCGATCTTCTGAAATATAGACAGGATGAATAGCAATTTGCACATCTGGAAAATCTTCTCCTGCAGCACTGCCAACAAATGCAGGATATTTGAACATTCTGCGATCATAACGCATATCTTCCACCAGACCAAAACATTTTCTCCAGACTTCGAGATGTTCATCTGGGAATTTTGAGTATTCATATGTCCGGTTCAATAAATCCATAGCCCAGACAAAATCTTCCAGATCAAATTTTCTAGGATCAATAACTCTTCCTTTGAAATGTTCTGCAGCTTGCCTGCGAATATCTGGTGAAAGATCACTGAGATCTCTAAGTAGTTGTGGTCCTTCCATTGTCAGATTTTCTGTTGCAACAAGAATAGTCTTTCCATGTTTTAAACCATACATTAAGTTAGAATTAGAAGCGCCTGATCCTAGACGTCCTTGTTCTACTAATGTTATTTCTGGTTGAAAAGAAACTGTTGATTTTGGATCTTTATCCCAATCTGGAATCTCTGGGAATTCCATTATCAATCCAGATTTGTCTCGTTCACCGATTCCCATCTTCGATTACCCCCATATGATTATTATGTATTGAGAGACTATACATGAATATATAACTCTTTTCTTCTATTTATATAGAAAATCATATATAGCAATCGCAACATTTAAATACCCTTATTATATAGTATGATTCAATAATGAGGTGAGATGATGTCATTGAGTTTTAAGCAGATGATGGTTCTGATTGCAATATTTGTTGTAATTTCTGGTTCTTCGTTTCTTATGTCAAACAGGAATGTGCCAGGCAAGACTAACATACTATCGGATTTGAATTTTGGAGAGCCCATTGGTACAGAGTATCCTGTTCTGACAGAATACGACAATGGAGGTTTAGCATCAGGAAGATTGACAACACAGGAAGGCACAACTGTGTTCAAACAATATCTAAGATTCAGGCAGACAGGACCTGAAGCTTTCAATTCATGTTCTTTCCAGCATGGTGAGGATGATTATGGAAAAGTTGGTGACTTCTTGTTCTGTGAAGAGGATGATCCAATATTTGAATATCAATTAGAATTCCAGTCTGGCTTCAAGAGTGAGGTTGAAGACAATCGTGCTTATGATTATGAAGATGAAGTCATCCCAATACTAGGAAAACCATTCGGTATTGTGAAAGCAGAAGCTAATCCTACAACAAAATCATTGAAGTTAATTATGATTGGAGGCACAACACCTGAATATCTGGAAGAAGGTGCAACAGATGTTTATTATGTAGGAGGAAGGAGGACTGTTGTCAGTGTTATCATGGTGAGCGAAGTTGCAGGACAAAAACCAAGAGTTATAATGCGCGTGAATGGACAGGACAGTGACACAATGCGAAAAGGAGAGACGCACAGGTTTGCAGACGGTTCTTATATTGGAATCATTGATGTTCTTCCACAGGAAGGTGGAGAAGAAATGGGTACCGGAGATTTAGTATTCTTTACACTAGGAGGAAGCGCAGGGGGAAGAATAATCTTTCATGACAGAGATATAACTGACGATTCCTTTGACACTGGCAAAGTACAGGCTAGTGGAGAGAATATTGCAAAAGGAAGAGTAAAGATACTTGGCAGTTTTGTTGGCGACAAGATAATTGTGCGCAGCATAATCTATCGATTATTAGCAGAAGGCAAGACTGGCAAAGATGTATATGTCCCTCCAAGGCATGGTATCAAGAATAAATTGCGTGAGCCAGAAGGAATGTTGGTTGCAGATTTTGACATTATCAGCGGTGGAATAATCGGAGCATCTTCTGCAAGAACACCAGCAGCAATGTCTGGTGGTGCTAACCTGATACATATCAGGCCTCGCGGGGATGACAGATATCAATTGATTTTCGCAAATAACAGAGGACAAGTGTACAATATACCGTTTGTATCTACTGAGAATGGTTTCAAGACAGGAGATGATGATGGTGACTTGGTTTATGAAGAAGGTGCGAATGCAGCAGACTTTAATATAAATAACAATGATTATTTTGTTGTCACAAATTCACAAGGATCTTCTCCAAGTGCAACAGATTTCACAAACGTTCTTCGATACCAGGGTTATGATGCAACAAACAGAGTATTGTACTGCAATGACCTTGCAAAAGGATCCTACAAAACAATTGTCGATGCTGCGGGAGTTGGACAGCTTGTGATTGGAGGAACTTCCTATCCTGTGAATGTAGATCTTACTGATCCACAGTTTCCGATCAATATTGACCAGAACGCTGACGGCAATATCAATGGCGGAGAAGCAAGGATTGTTGCTCTAGGCGGTGGAATCATTGATCTAGGAGGCGGAGGTCCTGGTTCTATTACACTACGGACTCTTGCCAAGTATTTTGATGATCCGAGCGGTGGAGACGAAGTCACTACTATCACCATAACAGATGAAGGAAGCTATGTTGACCTGAATGTCGCAAACCAGGCTTCTATCACAATGCACGAAGTCAGTAGCGGTGGACAGAGACAGGGTTCTACAAGATACGGTGCCTTGTTCCAACAGTTGAAACGAAGCGGAAATCCTGACGAACTGAAGATCTTCTATCCATACGGACAGAGAATTGCTACTGTGGGCGTCGGAACAGGCCGGGGCCAAGTAGGCGGTATTGTAGTTGTGACATTCGAAGCATCAAAGATGAAGAAGAGATAGAATTTCTTTTTTTATTTTTAGAGTTCTTACAAAAAAGTATGGGCAACATTTATTAAGAATAAAACCAATGTTAAGATAGAATTCAGAAGCTAACAGACTACAAATATTTATAAAGGATGAGATGTTATAATATTATGAAATTTGAATATTCAAAGCATTGGATAAGAAAAAGAAGATTCAGATCCAAAATAACTGATGATATGTTCGAATATTCAATAATCAATTCAGATGAATTAAAAGATAAATATTGGGAAGATGCTTCGAATGCTATCTGTCGGATTCCTCCATCAGGAAGAATCCTTAAAGTGGTTTATAGAAAAATTGGAAAAAATAAATATAAAATAATTACTGCTTATTGGCGAGATTAAACGTGATACAAAATGGAAAATTGGTATGATTCGGAAGAAGACATCTTGAATATCCAATTGGCAAAAGGAAAATACTGGAAAAGTGTAGAATTGTCAAATGGAGTAGTAATAGATATAGCTGAAGATGGTTCTATTCTAAGTATTGAAATTTTAAGAGCAAGCAAGATTTTTTCTGGAGATGTTAAGAAAGTTATTGAAGTTGCAAAGAAAATAGCTATATGAGCTAAATAAAGAAGTAGATTTTTTTATTTATTTTATTATTAGTTAGATTAACAAAAGTAAAACCTCATAAAAGCCGTGGGAGATGGGAGGAATTGATGAACTGAATGATTGAAGTCTTTTTCAGTTTAAAAAATTATGGAGTTGCCTTATTCCATATTTGATTAAAAGATTTAATTTGACTTTCTACAATTTGTTTAGATTTAATCAAAATTCCAGTAGGTTTTTCTGTCCATGTAACAATAACCATTTTGTTATTGCATAAATTGATATTTATAGGGATAAGAAATTCAGCATAACGCATTTTAAGATTCTTTCTTTTTTTGAAATAAGGTTTTAATTCCCTTTTGGCTAATCCTTTGACAATCAATCCCTTTTCCTTTCTTTTTGCATCTCTTGTTGCAAAGAATTTCATTGTTTCTTCACGCATTTCTTCAACATCAACAGAATAGAAATAGAATTCATCCCCTTTTTTTGCATCTTCAATTAACACATTAAATAAATTATTTATTCCTTTCCATCCCTCATAAATCTCTGCTTCTTGCTTTTCTTCATGTAATTTCTGCTTCGCTTCCAGCTGTGGAAGGATTTCTTCAAATTTTTTCTCTCTTTCTCTAAATTCTTTTAATACGATTTTTGGATCTACAGATTGATATATCTTGATTTTTCCTTTTAATATATATGTAACAAATCCCTTGTCTATTAAAGATAGAAGGGTATATTGTATTGTAGAGCTTTGTAAGCCTGATTTTTCTATGATTTTACCTACTTTTGTCGGTCCTAACTGAAGTAAAGTAAGATAGACTTTTGACTCTGCAGGTGTAAAGCCCAGTTTTTCTAGTATTTCTTGTTGCATGATTTATAAATAATAGTTAAAGTATATAAATTTTTCTATAAACCTCACCAGTTTTGGTGAGCAATTATTTATATAGCAGTTAGATAACTACTATAGTATGACGAAAAAGCCAATACCTCTGGGCTTACGTTTGAAATGCTGAGCATTTCTAACGGTTTAGAAACTTTTGGTTTCAAAACAAAAGAGGCGGAGATGAAAATGACAAATGAACAATTAGCAAAAAGAGTAAATGACTTCATTAAGAAAAATATGACTTATGAAAATATGTATATTAAGCATGATTATGCGGATGATTGTGACCAAAGTACATTAGTTGGCCGTCAAGACAGCAGAAATTTTCAAGGATTTTGTAGACCCGATCCGAGAGTTTCTGAAGAAGAGAAGAAAAAGACAATCGAAAATGGAGTGCCTTTAGGACTTTATTTTAGATTTATTGCCATATCTGGAGAAGACGTATGGTTTGACAAAGGGATGCATATGAGAATTGATTACGAATTAACTAAACCAGATAAAACAACTTCAAATACATCTTTTCTTTATGAGGGTGCTGTAACAAGGTGTATCATAGATAATGCTCCTGAAGATTTAGCAGAAAATTTACGTGATGCTTTAAATAAAGCGTCAACTGAGGCATGTGCTAAAATAACCCAGAGATGGAAGAGATAAGTTTTTTTATTTTTTTTAGTTATTTTAAAATAATTCAAGATTAACAAAGCTAAAATATTCCCAAAAGTTTAAATAGGGGTATATTTCTAATTCTTTTCAATGGAAATTAAAGAATTACCAATAGTCAAATCTGATGAACAAGTAGTAATCTATGATTGTGGAAGGATGAATTTTCTAGCTCGAAAGAAGGATACTATTAGTTCTGACTGTATTCATTCTGAAAGCGAAATCATTTTTTTAGTTGAAGGAGAAATGGAATTAACAGCTGGAAACGAAACCAAAAAAGTTAAGGCTCCGATAATAATAGAACTTTCCCCAAATATACATCATAAGATACATGCACTTACAGATATAAAAATATTATATCATTATAAATAGAAACATAAAAACAAAATAATTATAAAATCCTTCTTCAATGAGAGCAAGTTTTAAATATACAATTCATTATAATCCATAAGATGTCAGAAGAAGTCTTCAGTAAAATCATTGATTTGTTAAAAGAGAATAGTATTAGATATAAACTTGTTGAACATGAACCCGTTTTTACAAGCAAAGAAGCGGCTGAGGTTAGGGGAACAAAATTAGAGCAAGGTGCAAAAGCACTTGTTTTGAAATCCAAAAAGAAAGTATTCTTAGCTGTGGTTCCTGCAAATCGGAAAATTAATTTAGAAAAACTTAAGGAAATTCTTGACGTTAAGAAATTAGGTCTTGCAAGTTCTGAGACTGTTAAAGAAAAAACCGGTTGTGCGATTGGGTCTGTTCCTCCTTTTGGCAATATTGTTGGCTTGGATACTTATGTTGATAAAGATCTTCTAGAAAATGAATATATTGCTTTTAATGCAGGAAGCCATACAAAATCTATCATTATGCGTTCTAATGATTTTGTAAAACTAGTCAATCCAAAAATAGATGCCTTTTGTTGAATAGGCAAAATTTCCTAAGGGGATTGAGAATATCATGGGTTTGTTCTTTTAACATATTGTATCATAGATTGAATGAATATAAGGTTCTCAAACCATCTGTATTCTGCAGTTGCGAAATCTTTAAATAGTTCTAAGTGTATACTATACACTAAGAAAGAAAGTGTAAAAAAGACACTTACTTTCGCTGTTGGGCGTTGGAACATGCTTCTGGTGCCGGATACACAAAAAGTTGCCTTTCAGGATTGCAGATGAGGCGGATTTAACCTTCTTTTAAAGAATTGGGCTGATTCTGTGATTCTTCGAACTAGCTTAGTGTAAGAAGAACACTTACGGAGGTAAAAAATGAAAGCATCTGAAACAAAACTGAACTTGACAATGTTGACTGATCTTTACCAGTTGACAATGGATGCAGTATACAATAATGAAGGAAGAGAAGAAGAGACAACAACATTTGACTGGTTTATCAGGAAACTGCCAAAAGATCGAGGCTACTTTATTGTAGCTGGGTTAGAAGATATAGTAGATTACATACAGAATCTAAGATTTGAAGAAGATGATCTGGAATATCTACGTGAGCAAGGAATATTTTTGGAAAGTGAACTAGATTATCTTAGAAACTTCAAGTTTGAAGGGGATATCTATGCAATGCCAGAAGGTTCTGTAGCATTTGGCAACGAACCATTGTTGAGAGTAACAGCACCTCGAGGACAGGCGCAGTTCATTGAATCCTTTATCCTGAACCAGCTGAATCACCAAACAATGATTGCGACTAAAGCAAGCAGAGTTGTCGAAGCTGCGCAGGGAAGAGCTGTGTTTGATTTTGGCTTGCGAAGAGCGCACGGTGTTGACGCTGCAATGGTTGGTGCACGTTCTTCATATATTGCAGGCGCAATAGGTACTTCAAATGTCCTTGCAGGAAAAGTGCTTGGAATTCCTATTAAAGGGACACACGCGCACAGTTTTATTCAAGGATACGACACTGAATTAGAAGCATTCAGAGCTTATGCAAGAAGATATCCTGACAGTGCAACATTACTCATAGATACATACGATGTAATGGAAGGTGCAAAGAATGCAGCGATTGTTGCAAAAGAGTTGGAAGAGAAAGGGCATAAATTGTTTGCAGTGCGATTGGATTCTGGAGATCTTACAGGAGACAGCATTGAAGTAAGAGAATACTTTGACTCTGTCGGTCTTGATTATGTCAAGATTGTTGCAAGCAATGACTTGAACGAGTACAAGATAGAAGAGATGATTGCTGGTGGCGCAAGAATCGATGCATTCGGTGTCGGAACAGAGATGATAACAAGCAAAGATTGCCCAGCTGTTTCTGGAGTGTACAAGCTTGTAGAGAATGAAGAAGAAGGGGAGTTAGTTGCAAAGATCAAGCTGAGTGAAGGTAAGAAGACAATACCTGGCAGAAAACAAGTGTACAGAGTAACTGATTCTGAAGGAAACTTTGTCAGAGATGTGATCGCATTAGATGACGAAGTTGCAGAAGGAGAAGCAATGCTTGTTCCTATCTTCAGGAATGGCGAGTTAGTCTATGATCTGCCTACTTTGGATGAGATTAGGGGACGAGTAATAGCAAACGTAGCAAAACTGCGACCAGAGTATCGCAGGATGCGAGATCCTGCAAAGTATGAAGTTGCAGTAACAAGGAAACTCTCTGAGTTATCCGACGAATTAACCCAGAAGTATGAAAAAACCAAATTGGAGGCAGCATAAAAATGAAAAAAACAATATTTTGGAAAGAGGATGTACAAAACGATTTTATGAAAGAAGGAGGGAAATTGTATGTGCCAAACGCTGAGGTTATAATTCCTAATCTTCAGCAGATAACACAATACGCGCGTAAGAATGAGATACCAATAATGGGCAGTGTGGATGCACACGAGCCAGACGACCCTGAGTTCGAACTGTATCCTCCGCACTGTATCAAGGGAACTCCTGGACAACTTATCATTGACGAGATAAGACCAGATATTGCAATGAAGTTTGTAGAGAACAGGGAATACAGGGAAGAAGAATTGGAAAAGCTTGCAGCTTATGATGGGGATCTTTACTTTGAAAAACAAACAACAAAAGTCTTTGATAATCCAAACACAGAAAAAGTCTTGGAGATGGTAAAGCCAGAACTTATTGTTGTGTACGGTGTTGTTGACCACATCTGTGTACAAGAAGCTGTTGTTGGTATGCGGGACAGAGGATACAATGTCGCAGTTGTCAGTGACGCGACAAAAGAACTGGATGCTGGTGCACGAGAAGCTGCATTCGAGCTATTCAGAGAAAAAGGTGCAACAGTTGTAACAACAGAAGGAATTATAAAATATCTCAAAGGGGTGGAAAAGCATGGAGCATGAAAAGATAATAAAGAAGATTGAGGACTTCATCCGCGAGAAAGCTGGTGGGATGAACGGTGTTGTGCTTGGCATCAGCGGTGGAATAGACTCCACTGTTGTTGCATGGCTTGCTGTGCGAGCTCTTGGTAAAGACAAGATGTTTGGAATCCTGATGCCGTATGGAACGCAGGACACACGCGATGCAATGAAAGTTGTAGAACTTTTAGGCATACAGCATCAGGTTATTAATATCAAACCCTTTGCTGATGCGATTGCAAAAGATGCTATGTTCTTCGATGATAAAATCGCGTTAGGAAATCTTATGGCGCGGATAAGGATGAGCCTTCTGTACGGTGCAGCCAATACTATGAAACGATTAGTGATTGGAACTGGAAACAAGTCCGAGCTGGAGATAGGATACTTCACCAAGTACGGTGACGGCGGAGTTGATTTCGAACCAATAGGCGGACTGTACAAGACAGAGGTCTGGCAGATCGCAGAATATCTTGGTGTGCCGACACATCTGATAGTAAAAGAACCTTCTGCTGGCCTTTACAATGGGCAAACAGATGAAGAAGAGATAGGATTCAACTACCATATCATCGACAAGATATTGAAAGGCGAGATCGGTGATATCCCAACAGAACATGTAAACAAGATAAACAAGATGAGGCAAAGCGCGCAGCACAAACTTGCAATGCCACCGTCACTAAAACTGGAGGTGATGAAATGAAAGTAAAAAAAGTCAAACAATTCGGCAATGGATATGTGTATGCATTGCTGACAAGCAGTGGAAAAATGGTAGAGACAACAGACACTTATCTTCCATACTACACAATAAATGCAGTCGGAAGAAGAAGCAACGCCTTGATCTTTCCTGAATTTGCATCGAGGAAGGATCGATGGATGATCGGAATCTCTGTGTCAAGCGGATGCCCAGTAGGATGTAAATTCTGTGCAACGGGAAGTAAATTCTTTGGTCATCTCTCTGCAGAGGAGATGTTCGAGCAGGTAGAATTTATAGTTGGAAAGAACAAAGATTTTGACCCAGAGAAAAGCAAAGAGTTCAAAGTTCTTTTTACTCGGATGGGGGAGCCTGCACTGAATTATCCTGAAGTTAGTCAAGCGATCGAGATGATAAAAGAGAAATATCCAAATGCTGTTATCGGATTGTCGACAATAGGGGTAGATAACCCTGCTCTAGAGGGTTGGTTGGAGATCTCGAAGAAGTATACAGATATACAAATGCAATTTTCAGTGCACACAACTTCTGAAGAAGAACGGAATGAACTTATCCCTTTCAAGAAGAAGATGAATTATGAACAGATAAGAGATTATGCTGAACGATGGATGAAAGTTCCTAACAACAAGAGAAAAGTTGCACTAAACTTTACAATACTTGAAGGAAACGAGTTCTCGATGGAAAAACTAGAGGAATACTTTCCAAAAGAATACTTTTTCATCAAACTCTCGCCTTTGAATGAGAATAAAATTACAAGGAAAAATAATCTGAAAGGAGTGATCGAGGAGCAAAATCTCAAATAAACATGGAGGTGCAAAAATGAAATGCAAAGAGCTTTTTTCAAGTTTGGAAAAAGCAGGATATGACTTTGCTGTTGCAATCGCAACAGAAGAAGAAGTTGCAAACGGTGCTGCGTGCGGCCAGCTTGCAATAATTACTGAATAGGACGGTGCAATTTTTGCATCCTCCTCTATAGTGAGGTGGAAAAATGAAAGATATTGGATTTTACATAGCAAGGTTCCAGCCAATGCATGTTGGACATTATTCTGTGATAAAACAGATGCTTGGGACAGTTGATCATGTAGTAATTGGGATCGGAAGCTCGCAGGAACATCACACTTTGGAGAATCCCTTTTCTGGTGATGAAAGAGAAGTGATGGTGAAACTTGCTTTAGGAGAAGACTGCAAAAAGTGTACTTTTGTCCAGATCCCGGACATCCATAATTATTCTCAATGGGTTTGTCATGTCGAAAAATTATGCCCTTTATTCAACAGTGCCTGGACAAGGAACAATATTGTCAAGAAGTTATTCGAAGAAAAAGGATACAAAGTGATCACGCCTGACTTTGAGCACATAATCAGTGCAACAGAAGTACGGACAATGATGAGCAAGGATGGTGATTGGCAGAAATATGTCCCTCCTGAGATTGAAAATTCTTTGGAAACAATAAAGGGTGTGGCGCGTATCAAGCAAATGTATCGTGAAAGATATGTGAATCCAGTACCGACTGCAGACATTATCATCGAAGTGTATAATGGAAGTAAAAAATTAGAAGGTATTGTTCTTATCGAACGAAAAGAGAAACCTTTTGGCTGGGCGATTCCCGGAGGGCATCAGGAGTATGGTGATTCTTTGGAAACAACAGCAATAAAAGAGGCAGAAGAAGAAACCGGTTTGAAAGTTGAACTTGTCGAACAAATGGGAACTTACTCTGATCCTGATCGTGATCCTCGAGGACATAAGAATTCTACTGTCTTTGTTGCACGAGCTAATGGAAAACCAAAAGCTGGAAGCGACGCAAAGAATGCAAAGATATTTCGGTTGGAAGATCTGCCTGAAAAATTTGCATTCGACCATAGCAAGATACTGCAGGATTATCTTCAGTGGAGGCGTGAGAGATGAAACTGCTTGTAGTATACATGAAGAGCAGATATGAGATCTACAGAGGATTCTTGAAGAATGATGCTGAAAATCCAGCTCTCCAAAAATTTCTGGACAAGACTCCGGATGGAAAACATCTGTTGAGACTCAATGACGCACATACAAAAAATCTAAAGAAGGTTCTGGAATACTTGAAAAAAGCAGGAATAGAATATGGTGCTGTATACAGAGCAGAATTGTCTGAAGAGTTGGTTAATTCCTATGACTGTATCATGGCAATCGGAGGTGATGGAACTTTCTTAGAAGCTGCAGGGTATATCAGACACGGAATTCCGATAATTGGAATCAATACTGCGGTATATTTTGATATTGAATCAGGAAAGAGAAGAGGAAGCGAAGGATATTATTGCGCAATGGATGCGTTTGATCTTGATGAAAAGTTTCCTTTGTTCCTGGAAGGAAAGTTGCCTGTAGTGCAACTAAATAGACTGGCTGTTGAACATAATGGAGATAAAATAAAACATCTGGTGATGAATGAAGTCTCGATCGGCCCTGGCAATACGCACAAAGCTCTTCAATACAAGATAAAGACAAATGGTTTTGAAGAATACCAGTTCAGCAGTGGTTTACTGATCGCAACATCGCAGGAGTCGTGGGCAATGGCTTATCCTGGAAGCACTGTTCTTGCGCTTGACAAGAAAGTGTTCCAGGCTGTCACAAGAGCAAATTATAACAGCAGGTATGATCTGGACATTGGTCTGCATAAAGCAGACGGTATTGTGATCCATGATGACAATTATATTGAAGTAGAATCAAAAGACAGGACAGCGACAATCGCGATAGATGGAGAACATAAACAGTTTCCGTTTATTTTTGGTGATACGATAAAAGTTTGCATCTCTGATTATCCTTTGACTGTGATTGGTTTTGGTGATGAGAAAAGATTGAAATATTACAATAAGTATAGAACCTCTATTGTCAAACAAATTGAATAAATGAAAGATAAGAAAACCAAAAAAGAAAAGGCTTATAAATATTGTAGTCTTGACACTATCCGGATGGAAATATCTAAAAAGACGTATGACGTCACAAAATACGACAGGCCGTCTGTGACAGTTGACCTGAATATTTTTACTATCCAGCACAATGAACTGCATGTTCTTCTTGTCAAACGTAAAGCATGGCCGCACAAAGGCAAATGGGCTTTGCCAGGCGGTTTTGTGCACATGGATGAGGATCTTGAACAAGCTGCAGTACGTGAGCTGAAAGAAGAGACTGGTGTGAAAGATGTTTATCTGGAGCAGCTGTATACTTTTGGAAATCCAAAACGTGACCCGCGGACAAGAGTCATATCTGTTGCATACTATGCATTGATACGATCAAAAGGAGTTACATTGAAACCTTCAACAGATGTTGTTGATGTCAAGTGGGTGCCTGCCTATGATCTTCTGCAATTAGCTTTTGATCATAACGAAATCTTGAAATATGCCCTGCAAAGACTGAAATGGAAATTAGAGTATACAACTGTTGCATTTCAATTATTGCCTAAAAAATTTACATTGACGCAATTGCAGAAAGTTTATGAAATAGTTCTGAATAAGAAGTTGGATAAAAGAAATTTCAGGAAAAAGATAAATTCTCTTGATCTGATAAAAGAAACAAACGAATATACTGAGGATGTTGCGCACCGACCTGCTAGATTGTATATGTGTAAGAGGAAGATCGGAGAGATTGTCGAGATTCTTTAAAAGGGATTAGAAATACTTATATATTCGAATCTAATCTTTCCTATAAAATTACTTGGGGGTAATACATATATGGGAAATATATTGTATAAAGAAGGAGTAAATGAAGAGGTTTGGGCATCCGAAGATGTACCTGCAAAAATGCGGGCTGTGAAGATAAAGGGTGATGGTGAGTATCATTTTGATCCGGAATGTCCAACACCAAGAGTTGGAGCGGGAGAAGTTCTTATTAAAGTAAAAAGATCTGGGATGTGCCATACAGATGTTGGCGCTATTGCTGGCCATATGAATCCGATGATGGGATTGAAAGAAGGAGAATACAGAAGGCCTGGTCACGAATTTGCTGGAGAAGCTGTTGCAGTCGGAGAAGGTGTAGATCCAGAAGATTGGAAAGGTACAAATGGACTTGCATTAGCACTATACGGCTACTGCGATGATTGTTTTAACTGTGCTGAGGACAAGTATAACCTTTGCAGAAGTGCTGTCTTTACTGGGATACAAGTAGATGGGGGTTTTGCAGATTATGTTGCACTTCCTGCTAAACATGTACTTCAAATACCTGGCGATGTCAGTCTTGATGATGCATTTGCAGTTGGAGATGCTTTATTGACTGCACAGCATGCACTTAATCTAATCTATGCATACAGCACAGAAGGATTTATCGCTGTATACGGAGGGGTTGGTGGCCTTGGAATGGCAGTAATCGCAAATTTGCTTACTGATATAGATGAGGAGAAGATAATTTCTATTGATACCCGAGAAGAATTTCTTCAAGTGCAAAGAGAAATATTAGGAATACATGTAATCAATTCGATGGGAGAGCATGGTCCAAGAAGTGTTGCCAAAGAATTAAAGAAATTGACTAAATATGGATTGACACGTGTTGTCGATTGTGTTGGTAGCGGCGGCAGGATGGATGGTGCATTCGGAGCAGTTGAAAAACTAGTTCAAGAAGGGAACTTTGACAAGGCTTCTTTTGAAGCAGCAATGCTAACTGAATTCGCTGGAAAAGGTACTGTGATGGATGCGATTGCAGCTGTCAACAAAGGTGGACAAGTATGTGTTGTGGGAAGTCGTGATAAAGAACATATGCTTTTCCCTGTCGGAAATTGGATGGGAAGGGAAGTCGGTGTTATTGGTCCTTGGGGAGGTCCGTATGAGACTGCAGAATCTATATTAAACAGCATGGACCAGGAAGAGTATGCTCCTGATACAGAAGCTGGAAAAGCACTTGCAATGCTTCGCGGAAAAGAATGTCCTTTTACAAAAGAAGGATTTGATGACGGATATGAAGCACTGACAAAAGGAAAAGTTATGGGAAGGGTCTATTTCAACATGGATCTTTAATTTTTTTATTTTTTTCTTATAATTATTTCAAAAATTTATAGAGAAGGCTTATTAATGGGAAAATTCTATTCTTATGTATGTTGAAAAGCGTAACTTTTATATAATATCTTACTTTTCTTACAAGTAAGATGAGACTAATTGAAATGAAAACCGCGACAATAACTGAAAAAGGGCAGATCGCAATTCCAAAAGATATCCGAAGGATTAAAGGCTTTAAGACAGGTGAACGGATTGCGATTATGGCATTTGATGATCATATAGAATTGAGACCCTTGGAGCAAGTCAAAGAGAAACTAGAATTTGCAAGAGAAAAAATCATGACTGCATTATTGAGCGAGAAATCATTGGCAAAAGACTGGATGAGCAAAGAGGATGAAAAAGCATGGAAAAATTTGTAAAAGGCGATGTGGTTGTAATTCCCTTTCTATTCTCAGACCTGTCTGCATCTCGGAAAAGGCCTGCTTTGGTAGTTGCTGATCTTCAAGGCTATGACTATATCTTATGCCAGATTACCAGTCAAGCAAGAAAAGATAAATATTCTGTTATTTTATATAACAATGATTTTGCTGGTGGAAACCTTAATGTAGTTAGTCTGATACGACCAAATAGATTGTTCACAGCAGATAAATCCTTGATTGAACGTAAAGCTGGTTCTTTGAAAAAGAAAAAAGTCAACAAGATTATTAATGACATCTGCGGAATCTTGCAGGCTTGAGTAAAAGTTATGGATATTTGATTTATTTCTTTCTCTTCATCGCCTTCCTGATTCTTTCCAATGCGATCTTCATTGCTGCTTTTCGTGGTGAGCAGCGTTGTTTCTTTGCGTTGTCGAGGCAGAGTTTTGTGTTCTTCTTGACTTTTTTCTCTACCAATGGAAAGACGTCTTTTGCTTTCCCGCCTTTGTATTCGATGTATGATGAGATGACGCCTCCGGCGTTCGCTACAAAATCAGGAACAACAAGGATCTTTCTTTTCCAGAATTTCTCTTCAATCTCTGGAGTGAATGCAATGTTTGCACCGCACACCATCAGCTTGAACTTTGCTTGCTTATAGTTTTTGTTTGTGAAGACATCTGTGGATTTGCCGGCTGGAATAAAGATGTCTGCTTTCTGAGTTCTTATCATTGCAGGCTTTCCTATTTTTCCTTTACCGTAGTTTGTCACTCTTCTTGTTTTCTTTTTCACAGCTTTTAGTTTTGCATAATTAATTCCACCTGGATTATAGATGCTGCCTTTAGAATCAGAAACTCCAACCAAGATCGCACCTTCTTTGCATAGAAATTTTGTTGCGAATTCTCCTACATTGCCAAAACCTTCGACCATGAATGTCGCTCCTTTGATTTTTAGTTTCATGTGTTTTGCAGCGACTTTTGTTGCATGATAGACACCCCAGCCAGTGCTTCCTAATTCATGGGGGATTCCCCGAGCACCTTTTGGTCCTTTCATATCTGCAGGTTTTCCTGTTGCTGAATTGAACTTGCCGTTTGCTTTTACAAATGTTCTAATTTCCTTCTCACCCATTGCAACATCTGGTGCTGCGACATAAAGTTCTGGTGCAATGCATCGTAGTGCACGGCCGAACGCAGCAACAATCTCCTGCTTTTTCTTTGGATCTAACTTGTAAGGATCTGCGATTATCCCTGACTTTGCACCGCCAAAAGGAAGATCTGCCATTGCATTCTTTATGCTCATTGTTCTTGCGAGCTTGAAGACCTCTTCTTTGTGAACAGTTGCAGACATTCGTATTCCCCCTTTACCTGGACCTCGTGCAGTATTGTCAATAACAGAGAAACCTCTCATGCCTGTAACAGGGTCGTATAATTCAAGAATCTTCTCAGGGCCTAATTCATCATACATATCTATCACCTAGCTATATGTAGAAAGAATGGGTATATAAATTTAATGAAAAAAAAGAAAAAAAGTTCAATATTGATATCCACTTTTCCCTTTGAACAATGCTGCATATTCTGGCACAACATCTGCGCAGAATATTCTCATACCGTCTTCTGTTTTTGTATGTTCGAGCATATTTTCGAGTGCGAGACAATGTTCTGATTTGACTGTTGCAGGCTTTAGCAATTCTTCTATTTGTGCTTTTGTCAATCCATCCAGCACTGAAAATGGAACTGTGGCGATATGCGCACCAACTTTTGCACATTCTAATAATTGCTGTATATTTCTTGTGCTTGCAGCAATCACTTCTGTATTAAAATCATAATGTCGGAGATATTGGACACATCTCATGACCAGGTGGACACCACTTACAATACCATAGTCGTGAACATTTGCTATTCCTTCTGCAGGAAAATAATCGCTCTTTCCAAAGTCCTTCCCTGCCTCTTCTCCTTCCTCTTCCCTAAGATAATCATCAATTCTTCCTGCGAATGGACTGACATAGGTGGCGCCTGCAATCGCAGCTAAGATAGCCTGCTGCGGTGTCATTACCAATGTCGCGTTTGTATTACTGTTGGATAACTCCCGGATTGTCTTGAGACCTTCACAAATTAAATATCTCTTATCATCAGTACGCGGGTTGACTGGCACTTTCACTGCGATCTGATCTCCGAACTGGTCGATTAAAACTAGGCCTTCTGGAGCCATGTTATCATGATCAGTGCTGATAACCTCTAGGCTGAGGGAATCAACTTTTCCCATGATTTCTATGATCTGCTGGATGTATGCGACCATATCTGTTATTCCATGCTTTTCCATGGCTTTCGTTATTAAAGAAGGATTAGTAGTCACACCACATATAATCTTTTTTTCATATGCAGCTCTTATCTCATCAATATCTGCACTGTCAATAAACAATTTCATAATCCCACCCCCTGATAGATATAGAGATTACTATGTAAATATAAATATTGTGTTGTTGCATGCACTACACCCAAATTATTTAACCCTCTTTCCCCATATTTCTACTATGATAAGGGGTACCAAACATACTTTTGTATGCTCAAATGGGTCTGATTTTGGAAAATTATGCGAATTTGAACTAGAAGAGAAAAAGCCCGTAGACTTTCTTGGTGGGCAGTTAGTTGTCAATAGCATATTGACTTCTGAATTAGTTTTTAAGAAAACAGATCCAAGTGAGGTTCATAAGAACAAAGAACTAAAGCTGCGTTTGAATGAAGAAGTAGGTCCTTCTCCTGAAAATGACGAGCCTGCCCAAAAAGGTAATCTGGCTTATAGATTGATCCAATCTGATTTGTTTCCCCCAAACTATTCTGGTTGTAGAGGATTTGATAGCATTACTTCTATTTTTGATTATGATGAAATTGATCAGAGAAATTTTAACAAATTAATAGAGTTTCTAGATCCGATTCAGGATCGTATCATTAGAGAGGTGGCTGGATCTTTTGAAGAGTATGTGCGCATGCATCTTACTGATCCGATTGCAACGATCAGAAAACAAAATAAAGTTTTAGATAAAATTGTGTTAGGTTGTGTCTCTGGTGTCGAGGATCACAGTATGTTATTTGCTTTCTATAGTGCGCAGGAAGGGAAAGATGTAACGCATTATATTGAAGAAGATTTAGCAATGGTTGCTATAAGATCTATCAATAGAGATATCTTTAAATCTGCAGTAAAACTAAATTCAATTATTGAGAAAGTCTTATACAAAAGATTCAAAAGAAGGGAAGCAGAATATTATAATGAACTTACAAATGTTGAATATATTGTTGAGAATGATATAAGTCCTGGTGAACATTTCATCCTTGGAGTACCTGAGACATATTCAAGATTTATTGGTTTGTTCAAAAAGTATAGAGATCCCATGATGCGTGAATTTCTTGGAGCATGTAAATGTATTGCAGTTATGAAATCAGACGGATTAAGTACTGCAGTGGAAATCATGAGATTCATGCACTTATCATATTCTGAAGGACAGGCAATCCCAACCCCTGCTGGTGTCACAATGACACTTGGCAGAGCTTTTGAAAAAGGCGGCAATTGTTCGACACGAGCACCGACCCTGCAATTAGGATTGCAGGAAGCTGGAATCAGAAGCAGGTACTGTCGAGGAAGAGTAAGAGGTGGTCAAAACAGGCATGCATGGGTCGAGGCTGATGTCTTTGAGGATGGGAGTTATGCTCTGATCATGGACCCGAACAAAGAAGATATTCTCATTAAAGGAACTTATTCTGTTTCTGATATGTATTTGTATGAAGATGAAAAAAGAATTCAGAAAGATTATTTCAATAAATTATGGCGGCCAAAGTTAAATCTTGCATGATAATGTTTATATACAAAGATATTCTCCTAAGATGAATGAAAAAGAGGGTTGTTAGAAGAATAGGACTCTATGATTATATATTATTTTCAGTTGTCTATTTTGTGCAGGGCGCTCTTGGTATTGCTGCTTTGGCACTGCCTTTGTTCTTGAAGTATGAAATGAACCTTTCTATACCGCAGATTGCAACAGTCTATGCAATCACAAGCTGGCCCTGGGTCATAAAACCGATATACGGGCTCTTTTCAGATTATTATCCCATAAAAAGGTTGAGGAGAAAACCTTACCTGTTTATTGCATGCGCTGTTGCAGCACTTGGCTGGCTAATGACAGCGTATTCACATTCTTATTTATTGCTAGTGATTGCCCAATCCATTGCAGCATTAGGCATTGCTTCTACAGATGTTTTTGCTGACGGACTGGCAGTGCAAAAAAGCACAAGGAAAACAAAAGGGAGGATTCAAGCGATATGCTGGGGAAGCAGAAGTCTTGGTGCTGTTCTTGTTGGTTTCTTTAGCGGTTACCTCTTGAATTTCATATCATACAGAACAGTTTTTGGTATGACAGCAATACTGCCAATGTTTACATTTGTTGCGATCTTATTTGTACGTGAAGAGAAACATCTGCAAAAATTACCCTCTTTGACAAAAACAATAAAGGATATTGTACAAGCCTATATCAGAATACCAATGATCTGGATTGTTGCACTCTTCTTGTTCATCTGGTTTGTTGGCCCTGCTTTTGGGATCCCATTATTATTCCTGATGAAGGAAGTCCTGGGTTTTTCTGAAACTTTCCTTGGTATATTAAGGACAATATCAAGCATTGGCGGTGTGATTGGTGCGGTCCTGTTCTGGAAATATCTTGATAGATTCAGTTTGAGGAAGACATTATTCTGGCTGGTTTTATTGAATGTTGCAATAACTTTAATTTATTATTTTCTGATAAATCCTGTTTCAGCGTTGATAATCTATTTTATCAGTGGGATGTTAGGGATTATCACAATGGTTGCGTGCATGAAATTAGTTGTCGGCATATGCCCTAGAGGCATAGAAGCAACAACCTTTGCATTGGTTGCAGGGATAAGTAATTTAGCATCAAGTGTGATCTCGCCTTATGTTGGCGGACAGATCTTTGCATTGCTTGGACTGAAACCTTTGATTTTGATCTCTGCATTGACTGGGCTTGTTCCATTGTTATTGCTGAGATATTTTAAGAAGTAAATTTCAAGAGAATAATCATTCACTGAAGATCTCAGCCTGAAACTTGTATAAATTTCCTTTTGTCCAGGCATCTTCCTCAACACCTGCTTTTATGCAGATCTGTCTCAGGAATTCTTTTGCATCCCACTTCCATTCGACTGGTACTTGCGGCAGCAAAAGGCCGGAACGGTTGGCGTATTCCAGGATAAGGCCGTCCTCTCCGACTTTTATCTGTTTGATCATGCCTTCTGGTGTTGTTGGATCCAATTCTTTTGGAACTGTCAAGACAGAGATTTCAATCTTGATATCTGTCATCTCTTCTTTTGTGACTTCATCGAACCTGGGATCAGAGAATGCTGCGCTTTTTGCAGATTGTGCAATAGCTTCACCCAGTGGATAGCTTGCGACTGGAAAACCAATGCAGCCTCGCAGGTTGCCTTGTTTGGTTAGTGTCACGAAAATACCGCGTTTCTCATCCAAGAATTTAGCTTTTGGTATTTCCACAGGCTTGTCTTCATAAGTTGTAAGAATCGCATCTCTTGCTAGTTTCAACATCATCTCTTTTTCTTTTTGAGAAAAGGACATTTTACACTTCTTTTTCAAAACTGTTGTGGAAATTCTCAACAGTTTTTTTCAGGCTTGCAACAGCATCCAAAAGAGCTTGTTTTGCTGTTATGTTAGTATTGGTCTCAACAGTGATCTTTGGAACTCTATGCAGAGGATGCGCGATAGCATAAGCAGCGCTCTTCACATTCTCATTGTTCTGAAGTTCTTTGACCAGTAAATTACAGAAAGTATGATCTTCGCCTTTTAGTTCAGCCACAATCTTGTATTTGGTGTTTTCTATGATATTTAGCTCCATTTTATGCATTAAACAAATAGGGCCTTTATAAAGATTTCGGCATATGCAATATTAAGCTTTATATAAAGCTCGAATCCTCCTTTGTCTCATGCAAACAGGCAAGATTCAGACCCAGCAGGAAGAGGAATTCTGTGCAGCACTTGTAGAGGCTAGAAAATACCAAGAAAAAAAAGAGCCAGGTAGATTGCCGCATTATTGGGAAGCACTCGTAGAAGAATTTAACATTCTCTGGACTAGGGGTGAACCAAATATAGATAATGTTCTGGCAGAACTTGAAGAAACCTATTATAATCTAGAACCTGAATTGCAGACACGTTATTATCATGATTATCTGCAGAATGTTGGAGGAGTACTTCTATACGCCTGGTTCGATGAATATAAGAAAGAAAAAGAAGAAAAATAAAATAATTCTAGAAACCCATTCCTGACATTCCAACTCGTGCGAGTGTCATTCCAAGCATTGCAATTCCTAGAATCATAAATGCAAGGATCACTATCAGTGGAATAACATACATAAGGATTGCACGTTTCTTGCTGATATTATGGACTTTCATTGTTCCGATGATCAGCAATACTAAGCCCCAGATCCAGATGACCAGATTAACAATTGGAATCCATCCTAGCAATAGTTTTGGTGTTGATGTGTAGACATAAAGCTTGTATGTCTCACTGTATTTGTTCTTTCCACCGAATATCAGGATCCAGACGTGCAGGATTCCTGCAATCACAAAGCTTAGTGCAATTGCAATGATTATTCCTATGATAAACATGAAGAACATCATTCCACCGCTGTACAGCATCCGCGGATCTGCCATTGCTGCAAGTTCACCAGCACCCAGTATTGAGTACATGATCCTTGCAGACCAATTGCCAGTTAAGATCATGACAATGTATGCCAGGATTGCACTGAATATCGTTAGCACAATGTAATAGACAAACGCAGGTGTAATGCCTTGCTCTCTGCCTATTGTTGAAAAGAATCTACCTGGTTCTGTAAGAACCGATTTGATTTTGTTTATGAAATCCATTGTAGTTATCTTGAGAGAATTCGGGTTTATAAACTTATCTTTTTACAGGGCTCAAAATATTTAGAAATCCTTATCTGTTTTAACGCCTACTATTTTCGGCATTATTTGCTCGCCATTATAGGAGTTTCTTGTTCTTATTGAAGCCTCTTTTTCTTCAAAAGAAGGCTTTATTATTGCATTAAAATGATACCAGGAAACAAGAGCATAAGTCCCATTTATATGGTTTAAAACACGCTCCCTAAGCGTTGGATTTTTTAGTCCTGAATCGGATTCGATTTCTTCTAATAATCTACGCTCTTCTTCATTTCGTGGTTTTGTTGGCAAATAAATAATATCGGTCATATTATATAATATAGATTTAGAGCATTATATAGTTTACTATTTTGGGATAAAGATAAATAGGATGAATGTCTATGATGTATTAGGCTACTTCTTAGAGATTGGAGGATTGTATGCGAGACAAATATCTGGACAGGGAAACCTTGATACACAATATGCGTATGGGAGTTGACAAACCATGGTGCGGGGGTGTTGCAAAGGTTCGATCTGATAAACTAGAAGAGATCAAGAAAGGGTTAGAGAAGGTTGTAGGAGAAAGTTATGATTTATCAGTTGGCGTCTTTGAAGATTTTGTCTATGCAAAAGGGATTTTCTATGATTGGTTCCATGATCGGATGTTGGCATATTTTGAACGCATTGAAGCTTCTGGAGATGTGATTGAAGAAGCAGTGATTACAAAAGCTCATTATGGATATTTTCTAAATGTCCGAAGATGGATTGAAAAAGAGAAAGAAGAACATTTCAAAGAGGGGCAGGATGACTGAAGAGATCAAGCTTGATGAAATGGATCTGTTGGAGCAGGATGTCGCAAGACAATTATCGGGTATGCGGCCTGGATTTAAGGATAAGTATACGATAGTGAGAGATGAAAAAGGGCAGATTGATATTGGACGCACAAAGAGAACATTCGAGGAAAAAGATGAAGATTATTTTGTGGAAGGAAAACCTATTTCTTTCAGGAAGTTTGAAGTTATTCCGCTTGTGGTTGGAAAATATGAACGTGATGAGATGCGATTGATGTTTAAATACAAGCCATGGTATAAACCCTATCGTGTTATTGTTTTTGATGAGAAAGACAAAAGAACTGCAGATTATATTCATATCCTAGATTCGATTGAAGAATACTTTCGAGAACATCTTGTTCTTGAACTTGCTCTGATGAAGGAAGAGATACACTTGTACAGGGATCTTCGTTTTCCGCAGCGAAAATCAGTTTTTACACTAGAGCTTGAACGTTTTTCTCTTGATGTGAAATTAGCTATACTCCTGCTTGATCAGGAAGAATTAGATGTCCGGGCTTCAGAACCTGGTCTTCTTTAATCGCCAGCAGGCTACATCTATTCGATATATTTTTCTTTTGTGGAAGGCTTGTGTCTGTTTTAGTTCAAAGAAGAAATCCCAGTAATGTGTTACTTTGAACTTGCTGTCCTTTACGATTGCATTGAGAAAAGCTTTTGTTGTCAATTTATGCATTGAATAGATTCTGTCGCACAGTTTGAAAGCTTTTTCCAGGAATAATTTGTCAGCATGCTCTTTTTTTGTGCCGAACGGCGGGTTTTGTATGATTGTCTGCAGTTTCTTTTTGAAATCTGTCTTCTTTATGCTCTTGATGTCTTTGTTTATTATCTGATAGTTCTTGAATTTGTGTTGCTTTAGATTTTCTTTTAGGATAGTTAGTGCTTTTTTGTCAATGTCTACAAAATAGACGAACTTTGCACCTAATAGTAAAGCTCCGATACCAAACCTTCCTGTTCCGCATCCAGCATCCAATATTATCTTGTCTTCAATATCTCCAAGCATGAATGCATTCCAGAGGATTGTGGCAGCAATATTGCCTGGTGTCGGATACTGTTCCAGATTGAGCTTTGGCTGCTTGAATTCTCCTAGTTTGGACAGCTGGATCTTGAGTTTGGTCTTTGTGATTGGCATGTTTATATCGATTCTTAGGAGGTTTATAAGATTTTCTTAGAAATGTATGTGCATAGCACGCTTCGCAAAATCAGAAATATTGGTTAGAAGCTGAGTCTAGTAAACTTGGGTTTTTATTGGAAAGCTACGCAAGGCGCTATGCACGTACTTAGAAAAAAGAAAAAGTCTATTTATACAGTTGTGATATAGCACGCACCATACCTACTCTGTTTAAAATAGGATTATTGACAATCGCTAATGTTTGTTCAAGGGTTGGGTACACAATACCTTGAGTAGTAGATCTTTCGTGCGCAGCGCCTTCGGCGCTCAACTGTGCGACTCTGTCGCTTACCCCAAAAAAACGCCCACTATAATAGATGCCGCTGTCGCCGCCGAGACCATCAACATCGTAGTACAGGTACACCAGACGCCCCCTAGCAGTAGTATCAAAACCAACTTCGTTTATTCGATGATAGCTACCAACTGAATCCCAGCCTTCTCCGCCATCTTTCTTTGCACCAAATAGCATTTTAGCTAACGCTTCTCTGTTATCAGGAGATCCAGCAATCATCAGTACTCTGTCATCTTGCATAAATGTATCATAATCTAATCGATCGTTATCATTGATATTTGGACTATCTTTATCTAACCTTAC
>JAGLWF010000012.1 GCA_023133595.1 Nanobdellota archaeon
TATCTAACAAAAGCTTTTTCTCATTCTGTTCTGTATTAATATCTGCCATTTTCTAAATATATTATAGATTTCGAAGTATTTAAACTATCTCTCGCATTTCTGCAAGAGTACAGCCTTTATCTCCTTTATAGAAAAGGGAATCCTTTGGAATCCTTGAAATTTTTGGATCTATCTTAAGTCGTATAATTTTACGTGCAAACTTATCAACAGTTTCAAAAGATCCTCTTTTTTCTATATAATCAGCAACAGCAGCGATGTATTCTCTGACAACAGAAAATTTATTGCCAGCACGATCTTCAAATTTTTCAAGACTCTCAACAGACGTTCTGAAGTCTGGGTAGCGTTGCGAGGACCCATCAAATTCAGGCAATGCTTCTGCATGATCGAGCATTTCTAGGAAAGGGATATTGTTACGCAAATAATCTACAATATAACCAAGATGATCCTGTAATCTTTCGCTATCACGTACAATATCTAACAAAAGCTTTTTCTCATTTTGTTCTCCATTAACATCTGCCATTTTCTAAATATATTATAGATTTCTAGATATATAAAACTTTCGCAAAAAGGCTCAGACAATTTTATATTTTGAGCCTTTTACCACGTAAAGAGCAGGTGGCTGCCATAACTCTTCTTTTTCCCCGAATTTATCTTTCCAATAACGTCTAAACTTTTCATGAATTTCATGCCAATCTTTCCATGTTTTTTTGGCGAGATCTGTTTTAATAGTTTTGTCTGTATTTAGATTCCATCGGAGGTTTTTGAAATAAATTCCTTGTTCCATGTTATCATTTAGCCTTTTATCGAATGGCTCTGCCCTATAATGATACCATATTCTCACAGTTGCTGTTGCTTGGTCATGGATTATTTCCTTTAAAAGATATGTCCTAGGATCTTCACCGTCACGTTGTAGTACTTCTTTGAAATCACTATATTCCCGAAGAGAATGATGTGGAGTATCCCCTTTATCTCCACGATCGGATCTGAGATTATGATCATCAGCAGCAATACGAGGATTATCAGGGTTGTTAATCATATCGAATAAAAACTTGTAATCTTTTGAGCCATTGTGCGTCAGATAATTATTTTTCCTCATCCAGTCAATGTGTATATTTCTTTCCCAGATTTCCACAGCAAGTCTTTTGAATTTCATAACGTCTTCCTTTCTCAGACACTGGAAGACAGGAAGATGATAATCATATCTGACATTTCCGTCGCCAAACAAGAATGCCAATGCATATCTAACAATATCTTCTTCTGCTGGCTGCACATGGACTGCGTAAGCTTTGCCTTCGTAGCCAACTGTAAGCTCAAGACTTTCCTTTGTGAGCTGCATGCTCTGGATTTTGGGCATATCATCACTGCAAATCCCTTCATGTTTTTCTGACAAATCAAGATCTGCTTTTTTAAGCTCACTAAGAACAAGATATTTAAGTGAATCTCCTTCCTCTAAACCACTTACTTTATTTGTTAATTTGGCCACCATTTTTTAAATGCTCCCATACTATTTTGCAGTTTCTTTTTCATATTTTACATCTCAAATCCGAAAATTTTCCGGAAAAATATATAAGAAATAGAGATTTAGAAGCGTTTAAAACTGACGCATAGAGATTCTATTGAAGTATATACGTATATACTTTTCAAGAAGAATCAACAAATAATGAAGACGTAATGCGAGCAAAATATACTTTAATTTGAATGATCAAAACTGGTGAGGATTAGGCTGAAATTTCAGCTATTGATACCTGGATCACAAAAAGAAAAATGGCGGTGCGGGGATTTTCATGAGCCAGAAATCTGAAAGATTTCTGAGCATCGCTTTGAACCCCGGACATCTACGTTTCTCAGTGGTGAGATAATCATCGAGCAAAGCTCTCATCGCTCAATTGCTTATGAGCGTAGCACTCTAACCAGACTGAGTTACACCGCCACGAACATGAAATCTTGATGGAAATTATAAAAAACTTCGTATTTTTTCTGCAAACGCATCCATTTCCCCTTCTTCATATTTTGTCCGTTTATAGGATGATAAGCCATCATCTTTCTTCCGCGGAACAAGGTGGATATGTACGTGAGGCACATCTATCCCTTCGATCCCAAGATGAATATATTCTGCGTCTGTAGCTTTCTTAAGAACATTTGCCAGCCTATGAACAACCTTGTTCATCTCTGCAAACTCTTCTTCAGGCATCTCAATAAAGAACCTGCAATGTTTTTTAGGAATGATTAAGATGTGTCCTTTTGCAACCGGTTCTATGTCCATGAAAGCAATATATTTCTCATCCTCATAAACAAAGTCTGTCTTGATCTCTCTATTTATGATCTTGCAAAATATACATTCATTGTTTTCCATTTTTCCAGTATGAACTTAATTCTAGCTTTAGGAATTTTAAGAGATCCCACTGAGCAGAAGGTCTCCATAACTTTCGCATCTCTTTAACATTATATTTTATCGAGCCTGTTCCATAGAGAACTTTCCTTGCAAAGAATCCTATCGGTCTTCCAACAACATTGTTCTGTTTATGCCTGATTGCTTCTAAAAAATCATCGACATTATCTGCATAAGCAGAAGTTACAACCCTTCCGAGTGCAAGTGCATTATGACCATCGGATCCTCCTGTAATTCTTGTCTTCAGGTTTCGTGCTGTGAATATTGCCTGAAGATTAGAGACCTGCGGGATCAGCCCGTTTATGACTTCAAGCGCATAGATCTTCTGCAGCAATTCTTTAAGGTTATATGTTTGCAGACATCTGAATAAATTCGACATCCATTTTTGTCCTGGATGCGCAACACTCATCAGACAATTGTATTCCTCTGCCAGTTCAAAATATTTGGCAATGGATATACTTGAATGTCCTGCTTTATACTTTACAAAATCTTTCACATACTTTTCATGGAATTCTTTCATATCATGTTTTCCGTGAAAATAAAACAATAAATGCGGACCTTCGAATGCAGCAACCTCTATTCCAGGAATCACCATCACACCTCTCTCTCTTGCTTTGTCCAAAGCTTCCAGTGATCCAGAAATAGTATGGTGATCAACGATACTGACACCGACATGCTTTCTTTTCGCCCTTCTCATGATCTGGTTGATGCTATGGGCGCCATCCACGTGATTAGAATGCATGTGCATATCAACTGGTCTATAGCCTTCAATATTCAACAGCTTCAGATCCGGCTTTTGCATTAAGATTCTTCCTTGCATACTCTTCCCCTAAAACAAAAAATAAACAAGGGATTTATAAATGTTCCCTATCAATATCTTTAAATATCTGTGTATGTTCAGATAAGAAAAAGAGGTGACTAGATGCTTATCATAGGTTGTTCTAACAGCAGGGATCTTGCAAAGAAGATCGCAGTGAAAGCCAGGAGGCACGGCAAGGTCAAGTATTCAGAGCTTGAGACTGCACGTTTTCCAGATGGTGAGATCTATGTCCGGTACAATGTTCCTGTGAAAGATAAGAAAGTTGTTCTTGTGCAATCGTTTTATGGAAATATCAGTGATGAGATGATAGAGGTTGTCTTTGCAGCGCAGACAGCAAAAGACTTGGGTGCAAAAGAAGTCACTTTAGTCGCACCGTACTTTCCATATTTCAGGCAAGATAAAAGATTCAAGCCAGGAGAATCCATTTCAATCCAGGTTATTGCAAAGATGTTAAACAGATTTATCCACAGGTTGATTGTTGTTGATCCTCATTTGCATCGATTGAAATCAATGTACGATGTTTTCACGTGCAGATGCCATAACCTTTCAGCAGATCCTGCAATTGCAAGATATATCGAACAGAATATAAAGAATGTAATTATCATTGGTCCTGATTGGGAAAGTTACAGATGGGCAGAGAAGACAGCAGACATTATAGGATGTGAATCTGCAATACTGGAAAAGAAAAGATATTCAGCGACAAAAGTCGATGTCAGGATCAATAAAAAAATAGATTTGAAAGATAAGACAGTTGTCCTGGTCGATGATATTATTTCTACTGGACATACAATGCAGGAAGCGATAAAGGATCTGAAAAAGATAGGTGCAAAAAAGTTTGTCATCATCTGTGTCCACAGCCTGTTTGTTGGAAACGCAATGGACAGGTTAAAGAAGACAGGTGCAAGAATAGTAAGCTGCAATACAATCAAACATAAAACTAATAAAATAGATGTAACATCAATTATAGAAACAGCCTTAAAGCACCATATAATGGAGACCGCCTAACCATTGGTTTTCTTCTTCTGAATCTCGAAGATTCTTGGCCGCGATGCCTAGCATACAGATCGCAAGCTTCGTATAATCCAACACATTTGTTTTGTAGATCAAAATCATCTAACAATGTTCTAGCACCCATCACACTACAATAATGTTCTTGAGGAACACCTTTTAGTGACAGTTCTCGCAGACATGGGCATTTTTCTTTGCCTTTGTCGGGTTTCTCGCCTTGCTTAGATGTCATTTTATATACGGAAACTCTGAGGTGGTATTTAAAGGTTTACTTTTTTTGTATATGGACCAGCCGACCATCAGACCTTTTCATGCGAGACAAAAATAAAGTAGAATATAGAAATATTGATTAATCTGTTTGATGCTTTCCAAACCCGCATCCTTTTTGTAGTGCAGTACTGCACATCATCATTGCTGTTTTAAAGAAATCATCCATTACCACACCAACATCTTTTTCTACAACTGTCCAATCAAGTAGTCCGTATGGATGAATAGCGACTCTTGTTTGCATTTTTTCCAATGGACTGAATTCCCCATCCTCTCCTATGACACCTATTTCAAGATTGCCTAATACTTTTTGTATTTTCATAAGCTCGTTCCTCAATTCTTCTATTTTCTCAGCTTCAAGATCAGAACTAGGCAAACCTTCTGCATAAGACTGCAGAACAGGATATAGACTTCCTCTATTCCCTTTTTCAGAACCGACAGCCAAGCTGTCTGCAAGAATCTTCAACGGTTCGTAAAGTACAGGATCGTCTTCCATTTTAACCTGTTTCAAACCAATGAATATATAAAGTTTGTTCTTCGAAAATGCCAAAAAGGTACAATGGACCAGCCGACCATTGGACCCTTTTGGAACCCTGAAGGACAAAAATATGGTTCCTGAGAGCTATAAAAACAGCAGGGGACCCAAAAAAGGTACCTAGAAAACATAGAATGGTTGTGTTTCTCGTGGTTATTGGGAGGATGTTTGGTAAGTATTCCAATTGAACAGGAGAAATGAAAATAGTTAATCTAAAATACCGTATTTCTCCATTAAGAACTCTAGTTTTTCTGTCCTTCCTTTCATCTCATACTCAATGTAGAGCTTTCTTAGAGTTGTATCAAACAAATACTTATGCGCAAGCCCTTGTATCATCTGTCGCATTACTTTATTATTATCTTCTTCCGGAGGTTCCCAGTCAGCAGGCAGTCTTTTTTTAGAAAATCTTTCTAACTTTGCTTCTAAAGGGTCATCACTTCTTTCCTCCTTCCTCACAATTCTCCAAAATCGCCTGGAATTACTCATATCTAGCAATTCAACAATCCTTGGAGCTTTTACATGAGGCAAACCCTGGCTTACCTGATTATACAAATAGAACCGAGTAACAAGAGTCAAGCTATTCGGAAACGTTTCTTTTGACTTAGCATAAGACAATCCCCGAGGATTGCGGGAATTCCTGGCCAGCATATAGCCTTCAGTCAACTTAAACTTAGGAAGAGGCTCCCATACCCCTGGGACTTCGTCAAACCATTCCCACAGCGCTTTAATATACGCAACAACATTACCGTCAAAGAATTCGTTGACAGTTTTCTGCATAATATGGCCGCCTGCAAGATCCATCTCGTCTGATTCTGATAGCATAAACAAGAGGAAATGAGAGAAATATTTAAAGTTTTCACAAAACACCTTCCTAAACAGCCAGAGGTTTTCTATCGGGTTTTTCTATGTCTCTTTCTTCGCTTCTTTCTTCTGAAAGACCAACAAAACAGGGACCACATTTTCCTCAAATATCTTATCAACCCGGACTTTAAAGTTTGTTCCTTGAAGCTGCCAAAAGGGCAACCTGGACCCGCAGACCATCAGACCTTTTTGGCATTTTTGAGTAATAAAAGTATGTGTTCCTGAAAACTATAAAAACCGCAGGGGACCCAAAAAGGTACCCTGAGAAGATAGAGAAATATCGAAAACGTCTATCTAAAGTCGGAGTTTTAATACAGTTTTGATAATTTGCGTAGCTTATCTTGGCGACTTAAGTTAGGATCATTCTTAATCGCTAATGCTTGTTCAGAAGCTGTCGGCATAAAAATGCGTTGAGTGATAGTTTTTTCGTACATGACTCTGTTTACTGCGAAGAAACACCCGCTATCATCGAGGGTGTTGCCGCCGATACCACAATCAAAAAATCTGTACAGGCCCACCAGACGCCCCCTAGCAATACTATGAAAATCAACTTCGTTTATTCGATGATAGCTATAAACTGAATCCCAGCCGTCTCCGCCATCTTTCCTTGCACCAAATAGCAGTTTAGCTAATGCTTCTCTGTTATCAGGAGATCCAGCAAGCATCAGTATTCTATCATCCCGCATAAAGCGAGTATAACCTATTTGATCATAATCATGGTCAGGGGAGGTATCATAGATAATTGGACTATCTTTATCTAACCTTACAAAAACTGTATAAGGAGTACCTATGTTAGGGACATTGCCTTTTTTTACATCTTCAAGATGAACCCTAGGAACAACTCGCCTATTAAAGGTGCCTTTTCCAATAGCATCCCATTCATTATTACCAATTTTCATAAAACCATAACCCTCAGCAATAGAAAATGCTTGTTCTAAGCCGTTTAGTGTTGATAAAGAACCTACAGAATGCCATATTTCATAAGAACGATCACCATCTCTTAGTCCATGATATTCTCCTGTGATTGTATCAAGCCATTTACGTCGAAGTGCCTCACGAATTTCACAATTATTATTTATGGCGTGTATTGTCATAGGCAAGTCAGCAACTCTTAAGTAATATTCTTGTGCTAATTCTTCAATTTTCTTACGAGCAGGAATATAGCACATACACATATTATCTGCAAAAGATGTAACAGCTCCCAGTACAGGCGAATTTAGTTGTATAATTTTTTGCATTTTAATACCTCTGGGGAAATTTATTAATATTTTTTGAACTCATTACGACTACAGGATTAGTACCAAAATTCACGCACATCTTCTGTTACAATATCTTTATCAAAAGGGAGACCAAAACTTGCAACAGTATCTTCAAGGAGTTCGACTGTTGGTGAAACAAAAATTGCAGCTTCTACATGATACCTTTGTCCCATTGATTTATATATAGAAAAGTCAACAAAATTCCCCATTCCATCAAACCTACATTGAGTTCTTGGTCCTTTAATCTGACTACACTCATGACACATATACCAATCACTCATTCTTTGGTCTCTTATATCATCTAATTGTTCAAAACATACTAATATTCCATTAAGTCGTCCTTCATGCTTGTCGGTTTTATAACCTTCATACTTGTCGGTTTTATAAAATATTCTGAATCCACTACTGACATGAGCCATTTTTATTATCCTCCGTTAAACATCTAAAACACTCTCTTTTTTTTAGTCCAGTTTTTTTTAAACTCATTATGTATTTGAAATACACCATCCTAAATATATGCTCGCTTCAATCGGAATTAAAGGAAAAGCTTTAAAAATAGAAATAAAATACCTACTTTAATGAACACATCACTTTTTGGGAAAAAAGATAATTTGAAGAACTTAATATTTATAATTTTAACAAAAGAATATCCTCTAAAAATAATTCAATTAACTAATTATATTAAAAAAAGATATGCAAGATCAGTAACATTTCAAGGTGTACGATGCGCAATACTTGAGTTAATGAATGAAAATATATTAATAAGAAATAAAAACAGTTATTCCATTAATAAAGAATGGGTGCTTGAGAACAAGAGATTTCTGGATAATCTTTATACTGATTTACAAAAGAAACCAATAACTCCAAAAGGTGTTGATTCTATAACAGGTGAAATCTCTGTTTTTAATTTTAATTCTATAAATGAGCTGACGATTTTTTGGCAAGATATAATTTATGATTTGTTTAAACAAAAAACTGTCCTAAGAACACATTATCAAGCCGCACATCTTTGGGAAGGTTTGATACATTCAGATAGAGAAAAACGTCTTATGACTGCACTTAAAAAAAAGAAGATTAAAGCATTCATCTTAAGTACTGGCAGTTCTCCACTTGATAAGACTATAAAACTATTTTATACTAATCTAGGGGTAAAAGTATGTTTAAATCCGTCATTATCTTCTTTTGATAAAAGTTATTATGTTGGCGTTTATGGTGATTTAATAGTTCAGACAGAATATCCTAAAAAAGTAGTAATCGCACTTGATAAGTTTTTTAGACAGAACAAAACAATTGATAAATTAGATATTAATAAATTATTAAATATTGTTAATCAAAAAATCGAGTCAAAGTTGATTGTGATAAATAATTCTAAAATGGCTAAACAAATAAAAAACTCAATAAATTCTCAAATGTACTAAACAGGACTTTTAGTCCCACGGATATTCAGACTGCTACACAGAATTGATTGGAACTGTGCTTTTACTATTAGGAGGTACTCTCAAAATAATATTATACTTGCTTTTCTTATAATCTTTTATGGGCAATACTGTAATTGTCAAGGATTCAAAAATACAAGGAAAAGGTGTTTTTGCAGCACGAGATTTCAAAAAAGGAGATATTGTATTAGAGTGGGGCAATTCTCTTATATTAACTCCGGAACAAGCTGAGAAAATACCAGATGAAGATAAAAAGTATATTTATTATGATGGAAACAAACGCGTTCTAGTAGACCCTCCTGCAAGATTTGTTAATCATTCATGCGATCCTAATACATTCATCCGCAATTTTTGTGGTATGGCAAAAAGGGATATTAAAAAAGGCGAAGAAATCACTGAGGACTATTCAAAAGAAAATAATCCTAATTTTAGCATGGAATGTAATTGCGGAAGCAAAAACTGTAAAGGAATGCTCAAAACTGATTCTTAAACATGGACCAGCCGGGAGTCGAGGCATCAATAGATTTAAATAATTAAACTAATATCCTACTACTATGTCAAAATTTCTTTCGACATTGGATGGGAAAGTAACTATCAAGTCTTGTGCAGATTGGGAAGGATTCGGTCTTTCAGTATTACATGAAGAAAAAGGTAAAATAGATTATAAAGAGTTTTCATGGCATGAATATGGGATTTTACTAAGACAAGCATGGGAAGAGTATATAACAAAAGGACAAAAACCAGAACTTGCAGGACATACCCTTTCTGATGACGGACTGGTGACAGAAACTCTACACTATATTGCTCCTAATTCTTTTACTCATCCTGCAGGACCTACATTGCCATCAGACCAGGAATCATTCATCTATTGGTTGAAATCACAGTCTCCGAGAATATCACAAATAATAAATGAACAGGCATTTGATTTTCTTGATAGCGAATTAGATGTAATATTACGCATGAATTTAGAACGAAAAGATAAATAAGTTTTTATTTCTTAAAATTTGATAATAATGGACCAGCCGACCATTAGACCTTTTTGGAACCCTGAAGGACAATAGAATCAGCAACAATTAAGCAGTCGCACAGACTAATTCAGAATTTGGCAATGGTTCTCTCAAAGATTCCATAATAATTGGATTCTTTTCGATGATTTGATTTCTAACTTTTATTTGGAACATTAATCTTATTTCTAAACGTCCTTCAAAAACTGTCGCCTGGAACTGCCATTTTGGGATATTTACTAGAACTTGTTTAGTAACCCTTAAAAATTTTGAAGCTTCAAAGATTTGGATTCCTGTTATAAATCCTTCAGAATCAATATCTAATGTAATATTATCTATTTCTATTGATTTAACATACTCTCTATCTTTAGTCTTGAAAAAAAGGATATCATGCTTTAGGTCATAATCTGCTTCTCCTTTTCCTTTCAATGTTTTCATCTTTTGCATCTTCATAACCTTGGGACTTGATATTTATCCAATATCATAAAAGTTACAACCTCAATCTTTTGAGGTATAATATCAAGTGCTATCCTTATGATCTTATTTTCTTTGAATTTATAAAATGTTGCATAATTTCCATTAAATTGTATCCCAACCAGTAATGGGGTTGATTCCAGTAGTATCCTTTTAATATCCTCAGATTTAAAAATCTTTCTCTGTTTTTCACTCAATCTAAAGAAAGTATGTTTGGTGCATTCTATTTGATCTTTTGTATAATGTCTAATCCTTTCTAAAAATGTCTCTATTTCTTCCTTTTTCTCTATCCTATGTCCTTTAATCATCTGCAAGAAACAATCATATTTGATTTATAAATCTACCTGCAATCATTTTAGAACTATTATAATTTGTCCTTCGAAGTCACAAGAATATCGACTGGACCAGCCGACCATTAGACTTTTTTGGCATTTTGGAGTAACAAAGTGCGATATTCGGCGAAGCTGAAAAAAGAATAAAAAAAGAAAGAAAATTAGTTAATAGCCAGAGATTGTACAAGCTCCAGTATCCATTGCTTCTTGAAATGGGTTTTCAACTTCTTCACCATCTATTGTGTATGTGGTTTCAGTCTCTCCACTTCCAATATCTATCTTAGCTGATGTTCCTGCTGATTCTGCAGCAGCAACATCTCTATGATATTGTGCAACAGCTTTTCTTAGACTTTCTGAATACTCGCAATCCATTCTTCCATTATTTGGCATTTCTTCAGTGTATTGGCATTTGCCATTGACTAATCCTACAATCTTCTTTTCCATCATTTCACCAGTAAAGGGATGCTCAAATTCACATGAGAATGCTTCACAAGCATCAAGTTTGTTAGGAAAAGCATCACAACCAGATAATTCAGCTTCTGCTGGTTGTTCCTCTTGAACTTGTTCAGTAGGAACTTCTTGTTGTTGTGTTGATTGAGCTTCTTTTTGTCCACATCCGCTAATTACAAGGACTGACAATAAAGCTATACACAATAAAATTATTCTTTTTTGTTTCATTATATTTTCCTCCTATTTTTAGATACGCCAAAGCACTATTATATATCTCAACTTTTTTTATTTTTAAATAATATTTATAAGGGATTTAATAAAGGTTTCTCTTATTTAACATGGACCAGCCGACCATTGGACCCTTTTGGAACCCTGAAGGACAAAAATATGGTTCCTGAGAGCTATAAAAACAGCAGGGGACCCAAAAAGGTACCCAGAAAAGATTGAAAAGGTTGGGTTTTAGTGCAACGTTCCTGAAGGACAAAATCCACTAAGGGCTAGGACGCAATAGAAAAATTATTTTTTCTTTTTAGAAGTTTTTCTTTTTGAGGTTTTACCTCTCTTAAAAATAGAGCAGGTTTTGTACTTCTGCATCTTAATATCATACTTCTTATTACACTTTTTTTTATTTAACGTGCAAATTCCCTTTTTTAATTTTGGGCAGACCATTTTATCATTCCATTAAATACCATAGTGCCAACAATCTGGACTCGGTAAAAGGCATCACAAGCATAACCAAATCGAACCTAACTTTAAGTTTAGCTAGTAAACATCCTTTAGTACCACAACTTTGATCTTAGTAGGAAATAAGTTTCATTTGATGAGGTATAGTCCAGTCATCAAATTACTGGCCAAAATCCTACCAGTGGAAAGTTACGACACACCCTTTTCAAGGGCAACCGAACTGTCCTATATTGGCACTAAATAACTATAATCTTAAGGGGCATATAAATATTTTTGTTCATTGAAAAATAGTAAAAGCGCTCGAGCGATTGAAACTAACTACTATTAAACACACTTCATTTAAAGCATGGACCAGCCGGGAGTCGAACCCGGAGTCTCGCCCTTTTTGGTGATAAAATCATAGCCAAGGGCGCGTCCTACCATTAGACCACTGGCCCGTTGTGCATGAAAAGAGGGGTATTATAGTACGTGCATAGCACGCTACGTTTATTCATTAAATCTTATGATTAAACCGAGTCTATGCTTCTTGATTGTTTGCTCTAAAGACTACGCTAGGTGCTATGCGCATATGTATTATAAAAAAGTTTTTATAGATAGTTCGATTCTGTCTGGGTATGGCACTGAATCTATACATATCACAGATACCGTTTGAGAGCTTCTCAGGAGATTTTGTGGACTTTCGTTTTGATATCAACCAATACTCGAACAATATTATGTTTCTTCCGAACATGAAGAGAGAATTCCCTTTTTACCGTTTCTGGATGCATTGTTTACTGCCTTACATCAAACAGTTTCATTCGAACCTTTATGATATGTTCTATCAGCTATCTCTGATGTGTGCAGAGGAAGATGTGATGCTGAGGAAGGGAAACAAATTGTCTGAATTGACATATACTTTTCTGAAGGAAAATAATATCAAAGGTTTTCTCATCCACAAGCAGGTTGAAGAATTTGTGCATGCACTAAATAACTTACAGATCTGCAAGGCAGAGATTGTGAAGTATGTCAAGGAAAATGTTGAGAAAGATCTGGTGCCGACTGCGAAATACTATCTCTACAACCAGAATTTATTAGAAGAATTGCACAGGTATGCTATGCAGACAGATGAAGGCGAGTTTCTGGTGTTCTGGGAGGAATAACTCCAGAGTAATTACTAGGATTACCACCCAACCAGTATACACATTGGTATCCAGGGGTATTTTGTAGATAATTTTATATATTAATTTGGTCAAAGTATGTTTATGGTTATCCTTTTTGACAGATTCAACCTGCCAGATGATATTTTCGAAGTTGTATTTCCTACTGAACGGCAGAGGGTTGTTGCTAAACTGCTTCTCAAGAGAATGCAGGATAATGATGGTGTGATCGGAAAGACAGAGATGTCGTTGTTTGCAACAAAACTGCACGACGGTGAACTGGTCGACAATAGGGAGGATCTTGATCCTTTCAAGCGTTCGGAAAAACCTCAGATTTCTTACAACAAAAGACAATTTTATGATCGGATCCTAACACCGATGAAAAGTATGGGAATGATTGAGTACGATCTCTACAAAAAAGTTTATAAAGTCTCAGACAAATTCAATAAACTGATGATAAGGGTCGGGCTGTTATGGCTCAGGCAATTGAAAAAGAGGTGGTAATTTGGCAAAACGTTCTACAATGGTTCCGCGTGCACCAGCTGCGCGTATGCTGAACAATGCAGGGGCTGATCGTGTGAGTGATAGTGCAGCTGCAGCATTCGCTGAAAAGCTTGAAGAATATGCCATGAAGATCGCAGAAAAATCTGTTGACATTGCCAAACACTCTGGCCGGAAGACTGTAAAAGCTGGAGACATCAAGCTCGCCAAAAGAACCTAAGATGGCAAAAAAAAGAGGAAGTGGTTCTGTTATCACCAAATTAAATAAAATAGATACAAGAATTTCTAGAGTAGAGAGACTATTAGGAAAAGTTTACAGAAAAGAGAAAGAGATCATGAAAGAAGAAAAAGTCATAGAGAAGAAAGAGAAAAAGATCGGAAAACAGATCAAATCTTTGAAAGGGTTTTTCTTCAAGCGCGGTTATATGATGGAGTTGATCCGTGGGACAGCAGGTGCATTCCTTGGTGTGGGAATTGGACAAAAGCTGATAAGCAGTGCAAGCCTGGCAGAAACATTATCGTGGTCAAACATCATCGGCATCCTGGTATTCATACTTCTTATCTCAGGTTTGCTTCTATACAAGAATGAAAAGATATACCTGAAGAAAAAAGCGCACGTCTTTGTCTTCAGGAGACTCGGTGAACTGTATACAATCAGTATCCTGATGGAACTTCTAGGACTGGCATTGTTCGCTGCATGGCCAGGATGGAATATTATTTTAATTAAGACCCTAATCGTTGGATCGTATGCAGCCATGAGCGGTGCTGTTAGTTTCAGTATATTGGATTAGAAATAATTATTTCATTGCTCTTTTTTTCATCTCTTCTGCTTGTTTCTGTTTCATTATTGCTTTCAGTTCCTCGATCTTTGCTTTCTTTGCCTGCTCTACAGCTTCTTTTTCTTTCTGCGAGATCTCTCTCTTCTCTGCTTTCATCGCATGCTTTGCTGCACGCTCTAATTCCTTCAGGACAAGGTCGTACTCGTGCAGGAATTCATGGACATCTTCTGCTTCGTCCTTGAATGGGATATTCTCAAAAGCTTCATCCATATGGTTCAGGAGTTCGACAAAAGCTTCGTGCTTATGCAGCAGGCTGTGCGCTCTTTGCTTGATAGCTCCTGGAATTTCAGCATCACTGCGCTCAATATCAGCCAGGTGCTCAGAAATCTTGTCAGCCTCTTTTATTGCTTTTGAGCGGACATTCTGCACAACATGACGCACTCTTGCGCGCGCAGCATTGTCTGTATGTATGACCTGGATCAGGCTTGTGATGAACAATTTCAGTTCTGATGCTGCAAAACCCATACTATGCTGCAGAAATTGATGATATAAAAATGTTTCCTTATGGCCATTGCTGCCAAGTGTAGCCTTTTTACTTTTTGTGCAAGATACATAGGCTCGGCTTCTAAAATAAAAGGCAATGCAGGCGGAACGCAGCAATGGCTTCGCTTGGTGCTATGCACGTACCTTACAGATGGTCTGCAAAAAGAACCAGATCCTCATAATTCAGGACTTTCACATCGTCTGAGATTCTCGGACATGCTGTGTTTACCCACGCTTCTATGAAAGGAAAATTAGTCATTTGTTTTATATCCAGAGTGTCGAAGAGAAAGAGGTAGAATTTCTTGTCAGGATATTTTTTCTCTAGCCCCTGCTTGATTTTTTCTGCCTGCTTTATCCTCTGTCCTGGCTTCAGTGAGATCATTATGCCTATTTGTTTTGCACTGAGAAATTTTATCCACATTGCCTTGCTCTTTTTCTTATCCTTCATGATTTCGCCTGACGGCAGGTAGATTGGTTTTCCAAGACCCTGCATTGCAATTGGATGGAAGTGTCCAGAACCAATGAACAGGAAAGCATCAACTTTATCCTTGATCTCTTTTGCTTTGTCAATTCTGCATCCAAGAATCTCTCCACCGATTACTGCTTCAAAACCTTTTTCTGTCAGATGGTTCTTTATCTTTGGAAGTTCATCCACAAACTGCACTGTTGTTATCAATCCTAGTTTCTTGTGCTTGATCCGGTCCAGTTTCAGATCATCTAAATCAAACTCAGCTTTTGCTGGAACAAACATGACTTCCATATTGCTCTAGGAGCGAGGGATATATATAAAACATACTGCATAGCACGCTTCGCCTGATCATTAAGTGCAATCATTAAACCAAGTCTTTTTACCTCGGCTGTTTACCCTAAGGCTACGCTAGGTGCTATGCATATAAAACATAACGTTTATATAGGGCAAGTGCCTAATTCAGGCAAAAGAGGGAAGATGAGAAAGAACAGTATCTGGATATCCAAAAAACAGATGAGAAATCGTGTGCTATTCTTTGTTGTATCTGTAGTGATCATCCTTATCTTGCTTGCATTGATATTCAACAGACTTAGTCCTGGTGCTGAGACAAGTGAAGAAGCACCTGCATCAGAAGAAGAACAAAATCTAGGAATGGAAGCTGAACAAGAAGTTGATGGCAATGCAGACGAAGCACTAGAAGAACCGCCAGAACCAGAATGCACAATGATGCGGAAGCATGCAGAAGATGAATTGCTTGATGCATACAAGATCGAGAAGGAAGCTAAAGAGATTGTACGAAGATTAGAGGAAGATCTTTTGAAAGCAAATGAAAAGATAGATGAAGCTGAGGTTTTTGTCAAACAAGCACAAAAAATGCTTGAAGACGCTAAATTATGTTCTGAATAAAATGTCACATATTTCTATTTTGTAATCCAATATTCTTTATAAACCTCTTTCACTTATATATCTGTAAACGATGAGGGTGTCACAATGATAAACGCAACAATAAATCCAAACACAATACAAGGATATAATCCGATTCCAAATAATTTTGGAAAGCCTTTGTTCTTAGACAGAGAAGGCTCAAGAGGATTAGAAGGCCTGGCTGCCAAGGACAAGTTAGCAGATCTATACAGACAAGCGAGAGCCGAAGGATATGACCTATTAGGAGCATTTTACGAGAAAAAGTACAGGGAAGAAGAAGAGCCTCAAGAGATGGATGATGACGAACTTTTTGAACAGATGTTCGGCAGGTACAATGTATTAAATACTCTCTATAATCTTCTGCAAAGAAGACTGCCTGTGGACAAACCAAATAATACTTATGGAAACAACAAGCAGGCCTACAAAGCTATCCAGAATCATCTGAAGCAGCAGCAAGGAAGAAGCGCAGGAGAAGGTGCAATCATTTTCTCGAATGGAGAACAGTACGGTTCAAGAAAAGATCTTGCAGGTGCTGATAGACTAGCGCAAAGGTATGAAGCATTTGTGAACAGTTCAGTCGGAAAACAACTGTTCAAGGATCTTGGAGGAGCTCCAAAGTTCGATGGTTATGCTTTCATGAACCTGGGTCAAGGTGTGCTCGGTGCAATGATTGATGTTGGTGACAAGAAAGTTCTTGCCATCAACAAGCAGTATGCAGCACAATTAGAAGGCACAGCCCTGGAAACTTATGTCCTTGCGCACGAATCAGTGCATGGTTTAGGTGAACGATCAGAGTATAACACTGACAACAAGCTGTATAATTCATTCAGCAAGGCTGCTGGCAGGACAAGTGGTCCTGAGAGAAGAACTTATGCTAGCTTAGCAAACATAGGAAGACAGTACACTAAAACACCAGCTGCTTAGATTCGTTTTGCGCTTTTTTCAAACAGTTGTGCAAACAAATCCACTTCGCGGTTAGTCACATCCAGTGGCGGCAGCACTCTTATTGTCTTATGGCCGCAAGGCGCGAGAAGAAGTCCGTTTTTCAGGCATTTCTGTAGCAATATTTTTCTATTTTTTTCAGTGTCCATTTCAAATGCAAGCATCAAACCAATACCTCTTACATTTATAATCTGTTTTTGTTTTACCTGTACATCTGCCATAATCTTCTTTAATTTCTCGCCTTGTTTTGTAGCATTGTGCAAAAGATTCTTTTTTTGTATTATATCAATTATTTTGTATCCCAGTGCAGATGCCATAGCATTACCTTCCCCCCAAGTCGAGCTTATCCTTCCATTTTCAGCTGGGAACATACCTCTTTTACTGATAGTTGCTCCAACTTGCAATGATTTTGCAGAAGCAATCACATCTGGTTTTACATCATAATGCTCGCTGCACCACCATTTTCCAGTCCTGCCCATCCCTGCCTGTATCTCGTCACAGATTATTGGAATATCATTATCATGACAGAATTCAAACAAATGTTGCATCTCTGTTTTATCTGCAATATTATATCCTCCTTCTCCTTGGACAGGTTCGATTATCACATATGCAGTTTCATCTGGATCAATCATTCCTACTTTCGGATGCATGAGATCCTCGATATAACTTCTTGTCACTCCGTCTTTTGATATGACAAACCATCTTCTTAGGTCCTGTTCATCAGGAAAAGGCATTGTGATGATTTTCGGGACTTGTGGATACCAGTTTTTATGCACTAATTTTGATTCATTCAGCGACAATGCTCCTAATGTCCGTCCGTGGAACGCACCTAATGCTGTTATTCCGTAACCATTGTTTTCTCTATATGCATAACAAATCTTTATCGCATTCTCTACAGCTTCTGTGCCTGTATTTGAAAAATACGCACAATCAAAGCCAAATGTTTTTGTTATCTCAACTATTTTATGATGCAAGTGAGAAGGTGTTGGTATCTCTGATTTTTTTGGCTTCTTGCCATGGCCAGCAATAAAATCTGAACCAGCGTATTTGTCTGGAAGAAATGATAATTTCTTCATCAATGATATTAATTCCGGATTATTATAACCTAAAGGAGAAGATGCAATGTGTGATACAAAATCCATGATTACATTTCCATCAACATCAGTACAGAACGGACCGATTGCAGGTGCACTTCTATCCCAGATAAACTCAGGAACATAAGTAGACGGTGCAGCATACTTCAGATGAAACTCTGCCCATGCCCTGGCATTAGGACCTGAAATTCTCCTTACTTTTGGCACTGCTGTGTTACGGTTCATCTACCACCTCTTACATAGAAACAGGCTTCTCTTGTATATAAATATAGAGCTTTTAAAAAGGGGGGGGAGGTTATCCCTTCTTAGGGACTACAATACATAAGCTTTATAAAGGGCTGGTAATAAGAAATACTAGAAAATGAGCTATAGACCACCAAAACTAATAGAAGCTGAACAATTTGTAGAGAAGAATAGGAAAAAGCGTAGATTCGGTCTAGTTGAGATTCTTGTAGGTGGTGCTGGTGTAGCTGGATCTTTGGCAACAATGGTCATGGATCCTTTTGCAGAGATGATCAGCACGCCTGGAGTTGAACATTATGTTGGTGGAATAGCAAACGGAATACTAGCGTATGGTGTTGGTGCTATTGGAATACTTGTTGCAGGAAAAGGTCTTTATGATATAGTAGAATATACTTTTGGATTAGCAAGTGCAAGAAGACAACTTGAAGCTACAAGAGATGAAATAAGAAGAGAAAATCAAGGAACCAGAGGACGTCCATCAAGATCTAATGGAAAATCTAAAATATTGTACGATCCTGATGCATTGAATCAATTAAGAACAAAGAAAAGACCACCATTCAATCCGCTTTTATTCTAGTTATGTTGCATACTGCATGAACACATCTGTTTCTGGGTCTATTTTTGGATCTGTTGTTTCTCTTGTTTCCCTCTCTGCAGTCTCTTCTAACACTGTTGGCGGAGTCAAGTTTCCTTTTTTCCAGTTGTATGCGAGTTCTGCTGTAAATATCAACGGTGTCAATGGAAGACCACAGAGAAATCCAGGAACTCCTCCAGAGATTATTGATACTAATGCTGGAGCTATATCCATTGAACTTGATTTCTCACTTTCTCTATACAAAGACCTGGCTCCATACTTCGCAGGAATTTGTATACGTGTATCGAACATCTCTGGATCTTTTCTAAGTTTGGATATTCCTTTCCAAATCAAAGCACTGGTATAATCAGTTCCAATAATAAAAGAAAAGAAAGTTGCTTTTGTCCAAATTCTTGCTTCTCTCATCCCATCTTTAAATTCATCCCAATGTTCTCCCATAAGTATCCTCCTCCGTTAATATATAGAAAAAATAATGACTATTTAAACTTAATCAATCTGAGCTTTCTGTAATTTGCCTGAGAAATCGTTGTAAACCACTTTCATCTCTGTGTATGTTTCTATTGCACCGCCTATTCCACCTGCTTCCCGATGGCCGTTGCCAGTATTCTTCAGACCACCGAATGGAGTCTGTATTTCTGCGCCAATTGTCGGCGAGTTTATGTAGATCAATCCTGATTGCAGGTCGCGTGCTGCTGTCTCTGCAGCCCTGACATTTTCAGTGTAGATAGACATTGACAATCCATATTTTGTGCTGTTTGCAATCTTGATTGCATCTTTCAGATTCTCTGCCTGCAGTAATGCGACTACAGGTCCGAAGATTTCTTCTTGTGCGATCCTCATGTTTGGTTTTACATTTGTGAATATTGTCGGCTGATAGAAATGACCTTTTTTGCATTCTCCATTCTTGTAGTAATCTCCGCCGCACAGCATCTTTGCCTTGTCTTCGTTCCTTCCAATGCGGACATACTCGTGCGTCTTCTGCACAGCATCGAGATTAACTAGAGGTCCGACTTCTGTTGTTGGTTTCAGGCCATTGCCTAGTTTTAATTTTTTCGCAGCCGCTACAAACTTCTTCTTGAAATTGTCAAAGACTTTCTTGTGGACAATCACTCTGGAAACTGCAGTGCATCTCTGCCCTGTTGTTCCGAATCCTCCCCAGAGTGCGCCTTCGACTGCAAGGTCCAGTTTGGCGTCGTCCATGACAATGACGCAGTTCTTTCCTCCCATCTCCAAAGAATGTTTTTTCAGTTTTTTTGCGCAGGTTGCACCGATCCTTTTTCCAACAATAGAGCTTCCTGTGAAAGAGATGCCGTCTATTCCATCGTGGGTCACCAGATGGTTTCCAGCTTCTTCTCCAAAACCATTCACTAAATTCAAAACACCTTTTGGGAGTCCTGCATCTGCAAAACATTCCACTAGTTTGAAAGCACAGGCAGGAGTATATTTAGAAGGCTTGAACACAACAGTGTTTCCATAGATCAGGGCTGGAAAGATTTTCCACGCAGGAATCGCGATTGGAAAATTCCACGGTGTGATTAAACCAAAAACACCGACAGGCTCTCGTATTGTTCTTACAGATTTCTCTTTCAATTCGCACGGCATTGTCTGCCCGAATGATCTTCTTCCTTCTCCTGCAAAATAATAACCAATATCAATAGCTTCCTGCACATCACCAAGCCCTTCGTTTATCACCTTGCCCATCTCTATTGTTACTAATTCTCCCAACTGTTTTTTTCTTTCAAGAATTAATTGTGAAGCTTTGTAAAGTATCTCTCCTCTTTTTGGTGCTGGTGTCAATCTCCATGCATCAAAAGCTTTTCTTGCAGTCTTCACAGCATAATCAACATCTTTTTGTGTTGATTGTGGTGCGACTGCAACAGTCTCAGTATTGACTGCTGGATTCATGGATTTAAAAGTCTGTTTAGATTCAGAATCAAGCCACTGGCCACCAATATAATTTTTTATGCGGATAATACGTTCAGCCATCTAAAAACCTCTTGGTCTAAGTTTATGGATAAAAGGTATATAAAGATTTGGGTTAAATTTTATATATAGAATCTAGTTCCTTCCCTATATGGAGCTGGAGGAGATCTTAAGAATAAGCAGGTTAATCAAAAATAATCTTAAACCTGGCTGGGAAATAGGGCTTAGAATTTCTTTTAGTGAACTGGTTGCAGAGACCCTTCCAAGAGATAAATTCATTGATCTTGAGCTTGAGGTATTGCGCCATATTGTGAAATTTCGGGCGAAAGAAAAAAATATCAAGATGGCTAACGTTCCGCAGATACTTGCAAGATGCGGAAATTACAAAGCTCATTCTCTCCATAAGCCTTTATTGGAAGGATTTGACATTATTGCCAGCCTTGATCTGGATTTGTTATGGAGTTTTAAAGGAAAAAGATGGGGAACAATATACAAAGATGCAGACAAGGGTCGACAAAAAGAGTTAGACGTGATAAGACGCAATCTTGACGCAGTAGATATCTCAGTAGACAGCCGGCGTTTGGAGAAAGATCTGAAGAAAGTTCATGGAAGAATATACGAAACTTTGAATGGGGAGAATGCTGAATACATTGATGCTGTCAACAGTATGGGCATAGTTGATCTTTATTATCTTATCCAGTCAAGAGACGGGCCTAAAGATGAATATCTCAAGCATGTCTGGGCATGTATTGCAAGCGACATGGTCTCAAGGAATCAGGCTTTACTCTTTGCATTGAGTGACGGGCCAAAATTGACTGATCTCATGGAGGAGAAAGTAAACATTCCAGTAATTCTGCTGAACACACCTGCGGAGGATCCTGAAGCATTAAAGAAATATTGCCAAGAGATGAACTCTGATGTAATTGCTTCATGGCTTGTCGGAAGAGCTGATAGATTTAGGATTGCAGACTTGCAAAGCCAAGTCAAAGATCTTGAAGAAAAAAGGGCTCAGGTGAAAAAAAACCATGACGCAGAGATCAAGGATAGGGATCAGAGATATGGCGAAGCCCAGGAAAAGATAAGAAAACTTAAATCTGGCGAAGCTGTGGAGAATGGTGCTGCATTGGAAAAAGAAAATGCAGAATTGAAAAGTAGAGTTGCAGAACTAGAAAAAGAAGCCAAAGAATACGAAGGATTGGCAGAAGAATATGCAGAAGATGCCGCTCAATTAGAAGAAAAATTGGCTGGATTACAGAGAGAGAGCGCAGAACTAAAAAAACAGGTTGAAGATCCAAAAATTGACGAGACTCCTGCTTATATAATTCAAAATCAGGGATTACAGGCTAATATCGAAAGATTAGGTCTTAATTATACTATCATCTGCGCTATTGTCGTAGCAGGCTTCAAATGGGGAAGATACAGCAACACCCACAGGCTTTCAGATGAGAGCGTAAGAAAGAATGTCCGGGGAAAAATCGGAGATAAATTGATGACAAGATATGATGCTCATTTCAAAGCTTTGAAGAGAGCAAATGTTATCCTAAAAGGTGGTACTAGGGGTTACAGTTTGAATGCAAATGTCGAAGGTATAAGAGACCCGTATCTCAGGCGTGTAGTCCGCAGCCTCCTCGACATGAAGAAAGAATTATAAGAATGATTATTCTGCAATCTTCCAGAAATGTTCGAACTGTTTTCTATGCGTATCTGTGACTTGATTATTTTTTACAATAATTAAATAATAAGGAGTTCCCGCAATAAAGAACGCAACTTTATCTCTGTATATTACTTGGGTTGTGTTCCCTACTATTGCAGGATCTATCTCTTTGTATTCTACATTTTTCACTTTTAATTTTCTCGCACCTTTCCTGACAATAGCCTTTTCTTTCCATCCTTTTCTGTGCATAATGTTGAAATATTTCTCTATATATATAGGTTCAACCTCTGCAAGGACGTCTTCATTAATACCAAAATACAATATCTCATCTCCCTTTTTTGCTTTTGTCAGGATATCTTTCATCAATGTTCTCCATACTTTTTTCCCTTTATGGAGTTCGATTTCTGTATCTTCTTTTTCTGTTAGCATGAGTTTGTTAAGATCTGGAACTATTGATTGAAAAGATTCAAGCTTCATCCTCAAAAGTTCTGCAAGATTTTCTGGACTGGTTGCCTGGAAATACTTTTTCTTGCCTTTCATGATAGAATTGATTACACCTTTCTCCTGCATCCGCTCTAAAGCATCATAAATATAACCTCTATGCAAGCCTGTTTTTTCAGCTAGTTCATAAGGATTCAGAAGTCCATGCTGGAGAAGGGCTAGATAAAGCCTCACCTCATTATCTGTCAGCCCTAACTCTCGCAGTTGTTTCTCGTACATATGTATAGAATATACAAAATCATATATAAATTTATCTAATTTTCGTCCTTTAAAGTACGAACAATATTAATATATTAGGACTACTGATTAGTAAGTATAACTGTGAGGTGACAAAATGAAAAAAATGAAACTCAAATTCATGCTCATAATCATGATTGCTGTTTTAGTAACTGTAGCTGGCTGTGCCAACCAATTGACAGAAAAAGCTACTTTAGAACCTATCAAGATGGCTTATATTGGTCCTTTTACAGGCGATGCAGCTGCTCTGGGTATAAACAATTTCAGAGGGGTTGAGATGGCTGTTGAAAAGATCAATGCAAATGGCGGTATTGCTGGAATGCCTGTCAAATTGATTGTTGAGGACGACCAGTTGAATGACGTGATGACACAAAAAGCATTCTTCAAAGTGACAAACATTGATAATGTTGATGTTGTTTTAGGTGCATCTTACGGCGGCATCCTTACATTGGCTGGTGCTTTTGACCAGGAAAAAGTTGTGTTTGTAAACACAATAGATACAAGTGAAGAGCTTGCAAATGCAGGAGAGTACTTGTTCACAGTCGGAATCTACGACGAAGGTATTGGCTACGCAGTTGCAGAGATTGCTGCTGAAGAATTAGATGAAGATAAGATTGCAACAATCTACCTTCAAGAAGAAGCTTTCATGGTGCTTGCAAAAGATGCTATGAAAGAAAAGTTTGCAGAATTCAGAGGAAAAGTTGTTATCGAAGAAGGATACACTTTTGCTGATCGTGACTTCAAAACTTCATTGATGAAGATAAAAGCAAAAGGCATAGACACTGTTGCTTTCTTCGGCTACGACGAAGCAGGTCTTATCCTAAAACAAGCAAAAGAATTAGGATTAGAAATGAATTTCATTGGAATTGATACAGTTACAACAGAAGGTTTCAAAAGAAATGCAGGAGGAGATCTTGAAGGATTGTATTTTACATTCTGGGAAAGCCTAGAAACTCCTGAGATGAAAGCTTTTGTTGAGAGTTACACAGAGAGATACAACGAAGAACCTGAGCAACTGCTGTTCACAGTGACTGGATACGACGCAACAATGTTCACTGCAGAAGCAATCGAGAATGCGATTGAAAAAGGCGGAGAGCCTAGAGGAGAAGATCTTAAAAAAGAGATCTACAAGATGAAAGATTTCGAAGGCTTGTCAGGAACACTGACAATGGAAGAAGACGGTGCAGTAAGAACAATTGTCGAAGAAAAGTTCAAGTTCGAAAACAGAGAGATGATCAGAATACAATAAAATTTAATTTTTTTCTTTATTTTTTTGCTTTTTTCCACATATCTTCGAAATATTTTTTGTAAACATCTGTAGCAGTCTTAGAATGAACACTTATTGCCATTATTTTTTCTTCAAAAATTAAAGTTATAACATGATCTCTGAAGATGACAATTCCTGTTGGAAAGATTATATCTGTAAATCTGATATAGGTGGGACGTTTGTAAGCTTTCAAGATAATTTTTTTAAGTTTAGTAGGTGCAATACCTCTCTGCTTTAGTTTTTTTTCGAAACGTTTATTCTGCAACCAGATCAAGAATCTTTGTACATCCTCTCTTTTATGTTCTTCTCCTATTGCAAAGAACAAATACTCGTCACCTGGTTTTGATTTCTCAAGAAGAATATCAAACATTGCATGCAACCCTTTTATTCCTTCGAAGATCTCTGCTTCAGTTCTTTCTTTTGCCATCTTTTGTTTTAGTTTTAGCTCTGGAAGTATATCTGAGAATGCTTTTTTCTTATCTTCAATGAAATTGAATATTACAGAAGGATCTGCTGCTTGATAATATTTGATCTTTCCTTTTTTGATATAGGTTACAAGCCCTTTTTCTATCAACTTATGGAGGCAGTTGTATACAACAGAACTCTGCAAGCCAGACTTCTCTATTATAGGACCTGCTGTTACAGACCCAAGCTCGAGAAGGGCCATATACGTGGCTATTTCTCCTTTTGTAAGACCAAGGCCTTCTAGCACAGATGTATTTACCATATATGAAGCTAATATGAACTTTTATATAAACTCTCTGTTTTTGGAGAGCTAATCTTTATATACGGACCAGAATGAAAATATACCATATATTGGAGGTAAAAATGAGATTCAAAATCATATTCACATTATTAATTATCTTGCTTGTAGCTGGATGTGGCTTTACAGGCAATACAGTCAAAGAGGAACCTATCAAGCTAGGAACAATCGCACCAATGACTGGTCCGCTAGCTTTCTTTGGAGAGTGGATGCTTGAAGGTGCGCAGATGGCTGTTGATGAGATTAATGCAGAAGGAGGTATTAATGGAAGGCCTGTTCAGTTAATAGTGGAAGATACTGTTTGTCAGCCCCAGCCTACAATCATGGCTATGAGCAAATTAAGCGAGATTGACAAAGTTGATGCTTTTGTAGGACCATTCTGCGGGTCACCGGTTCACGTAGCTGCAGAGTTCGCACAGGCAAACAAAAAGATAGTGTTAACACCTAACACAAACTTTGGAAAACTGAGCGACTTTTTGTTCACCACAGATCTAGAGATCCAGAAAGAATCTGAGTTCTTGGCAAAGCATCTGATAAAGAACAATATAACAAAAGCAGGAGTCATGTTCCTGAACAATGATTGGGGTGTTTCACACAAGAATCACTTCACAAAGAAATTCACAGAATTCGGCGGAACATTGACTGGTGTTGAAGCTTTTGACTTTTCAGTGACTGATTACAGGACAATCATTGCAAAAGTAACACGAAATGAATCACAAGCAATCTTTATTGCATTCAGTGATCCAGCTACTGCAGTTAATCAGATTAGAGAGATGGGCCTTGATATCCAGATTGTCGGACAGAGAGGTGCTGAAAATCCTACTTTGATCAATGTTGCTGGAAAAAATGCAGAAGGAATGATCCTTTCTGTAGTCGGAGAAATGCAAGAAGGAAAATTGACAGAATCACAGGTGGAATTCCAGAAACGATTTGAAGAGAGATTCAATGAAAGTTTATCACACACATCTGCAAACACATTCGATGCAGTTAATCTGTTTGCAAGAGCAATGGAACAGTGTGGAAACTCAGACGCTGAATGCATGAGACAAAGCATCCTTACTGCTGAATTCGACGGTGCAAGCGGTCATGTAAAGATGAATCAAGAAATCAATGGGCTTGACAGAAGCGTCTTGATGAAAACAGTGAAGAATGGAGAGTTTGTCTTGCTTGAATAATTTCTTTATTTTTTTGCTTTTTTCCAGAAGAATTCAAAATAATTCTTGTATGTCTGTGCAACTGATTTGTTTTTTATTCTGATAATACTTATTGGATCTGTCCAAATGCACATAGCAACTTTATCTCCATAGATAACAGTCATGATTGGAGAAAAATATTCATCTGGCAGATATTTGATCTTAGAATTCTTAGTTAACCAGAGTTTTCCTCTCAGACTTTCTTTGCTTAATATCCTTTCATGCATATTTAGTTTAACAATATCTCTCAATACGGTTTTCAATGATTCTGGAGATATTTCTTGAAATTTTGCTTCTTCACCAAATGCAACATAATCTTCTTTTGTTCTTAACACATCCTTTAGAATTGTCCTCATTCCTTCTTTTCCTTGATATAATTCTACTTTTACTTCTTCTTTGACAAATTTTGTCAAATCTACCAAATCTGGCATTAATTTTTTCAGGTCTTCTTTTTTTTCTTCTAGATCTTCTAGTAATTTTCTAGGATTAGCTGCTTGAAAGTGCTTGACATTCTTTTTTATAACAGAACTGACAAGACCTTTATCAATGAGTTTTTCCAAGATAGCATATGTAAGAGTTCTTTCTATTCGCGCTTCTTGAGATATCTTAGTAGCTGTAGCAGAAGCTAGTTTTAGCAAAGCTAGGTACACTTTAATCTCTTTTTTCTCCAATCCAAATTTTTCTAATGCTTTTGTGTTCATATGTGAAAATACAAGCTAGTTATTTATAAAGATTGTTGTGAATTTTTCACAACTAAATTTAATAAAGAAATCTCGTACAAGGTCTCAATAGAGGTGTGGAGGTTACAATGGTAAGAATAGGATTCAAAATAGCGATAGCTATATTGTTAGTAGCAATAATCATGTTTAGTGGATGTGCTACTCAGCTCACTGGAAAAGCAACAGTAGAACCTATCAAAATAGGTTATATTGGTATTCTGACAGGAATGTATGCAACAATTGGTATTCCAAATGTTAGAGGTATTGAGATTGCTGTTGAAGAGATCAATGCAGCTGGCGGCATTGCAGGAAGACCTGTTGAATTAATTATTGAAGATGCTCCAGGAGTAGAAAAAAGAGCATTTCTAAACGCATTCTATAAATTAACAGAGATAGATAATATTGATGCTTTATTATCTTTCCATTATGGATCATTGATTGCTATAACAGAGACAGCTGATCAGAATAAGATTGTTTTAGTTGAGAGTATTGATACTAGCGAAGAAATAGCAGCAGCTGGGGAATATTTGTTTGGACCAGGTGTTTATGACGAAGGTTTTGGACATATTCTGGCAGATTTTATTACAGATGAGTTGAATAAGAAAGAAGCTGGAATTGTGACAAATAATGGAGATCCAATAACTGAGTTGATCAAAAATTCATTTATTATTCGTTTCGAAAAGAATGGAGGAACAATCGTCTTTGATGAAAGTTATGCTCCAGAAACAACTGATTTCAGAAGTTTGCTATTGAAAATCAAGAATAGGGATGTTGATCCTCTCGTTGTAATTGGTTGGGATGAAGCTGGATTCATGCTAAAGCAGGCAAAAGAATTAGGACTAGACATACAATTCCTTGGCTGGGATCAATTTACAGTAAAGCAATTCTTAGTAAATGCTGCTGGTGGTGCTGAAGGGGCATACACTACAATGTGGGAAAGCCCTAATCAGGAAAAGCTTGATAGTTTGATTGTGCGATACAAAAAAAAATACGGTCATGATCCAGAAAACATATTTTTCACATCAACGGGATATGATGCTGCAATGGTTACTTTCGAAGCGATGAAACAAACAATAGAAGAAGGTAAAGAACCACGAGGAGAAGATCTGAAGAATGCTATGCACAAGATCAAAGATTACAAAGGAATATTAGGAACAATCACTATAGATGAAGATGGTATTGCTAGATCGATTACAGAAAAAGTCAGAAGAATAGAAAACAATCAGTTTGTTGAGATTTAATTTTTATTTTTTTATCTTCCCACTATTTCTTGTGGATCGCTCTCGCACTGACTGGATGTACCGTCTTTTGAATGATAGATGACATCCCAGTATGTTGTTTTATTTCCAATGTTTATTTTGCATTTGAACAAGACATTGGTTCCTTTGTCGTACAATTGTATCTCCTGGATCTCTGATCTGAAACTGTATCCAAAGAATCGCATGAGGAACTTTGGTCTTAATTCAAGTGTTCCCTGCACAGGCCTTAGATGTATCCTGTATTCTTGGCTTGAGTCAAAATGCACGTTTTCTGATGCTGACAGATAGATCATTGAAGCTCCAGGAATAGTCTCAGTGAATCTGCCATTATACATCTTGATCTTTCCGTCTTCTCTCACTATCTTTTCTATCTCACTGAATGGGACGAATGATGATAATTCATGTTTTTCAAAGAATGTCTCTAAATCTTTTCTGTCAACAACATAATCTTTTCCAGAATTTTCCAGATGATAAAGTGTATAAAAAAAATAATCATACAGTTTTGGGAATTTATAATCCTTTGGAAAAAGATTCTCAAGCTCTACCTTTTCCAGTCTTCCTTTCTCAATCTCTTTGCTTATTCTTGCAATCTCCTGCTGAGGAATCTCATAAGTATAACAACTGGTTCCAGCCAGCAGTGCAGCTGCAAGTCCGCTCATTCTTAAAAATCTCCAAAAAGATCTCATCTCTTTGTCTCCTTGATTGTTACAGATGATTTTTTATCTTTTGTAATCTCAACAATTATCTTATCATCATTCTCTTCGATATTTGTTACCTTTCCTTTATACCTATATTCCTTCTCAACTTCAGAGGTATCGAGCTCAGTTGTTTGTGATAAGATCAATAGAAGGAAGATCCCAACCAGTGCACATATCAATGCTATCTTGAACAAAGTCCTTTCTTTCATCCAAGATACAATATATGCATTAGGAATATATAAACTTCATGCTTTTAGAATCAGAATATTTATAAAGATTGTAGTAATAATCTAATAAAAACCAAACGGAGGGTTTACATATGGCTGAAAAAGTTGAAATTGGAAAAATCTCACACTTCTTTGACAAGATAAGTGTGTGTGTAATTGAACTTACAGCAGATCTTAAAGTAGGAGATAAAATCTCAATAGAAGGCCATGACAATGTTTTGGAGCAGGAAGTTACAAGCATGGAGATTGACCGGAAACCAGTAGAGAGTGCAGGATCTGGCGAATCTATTGGAATGAAGACAGACAAGCCTGTCAAACGAGGAGATATAGTATTCAAGATTGTTGGGTAATTCTTTTTCTTTTTTTATTATCTTTCATAACCTTTATAAACTCAGAAAAATTAAAAGGGCTTAATGGGGGAGATTAAGAGATTCAAGACAACAGCAGAGATTAAGGTAGGGGATAAGATAATCGATCAGGTCATTGGCCAGGATGATGCTGTTGAGATCATGAGAAAAGCTGCAAAGCAGCGAAGGCACGTTCTATTGATAGGTCTTCCAGGGTGTGGAAAATCCATGCTTGGGCTGGGTCTGGCAGAGATGCTTCCAAGAAGCGACCTTAAAGATATTGTTGCGTTTGCAAATCCTAATGATGAACATGCTCCTTTGATCAGGGAAGTGAATGCTGGCGAAGGACGAAAGATGACAAGTGCTGCGCGCGCAAGTGCCAAGAGTATTTTTGGTGGAAGAAATCTTCTGTTTTTCGTATTGGTTGTGATTGCAATGCTTGTTCCATGGTATTACTTGAACAAAGGGCAGGAGATTGTGTTCGCTGCAATGTTTATTGGTGGAATGATATTTCTGGGAGCGTTTGTTATTTTCATAAACATGTCCAGAAAGTCAGGCGCTGGTTCGCAAGTTCCAAAAGTCATTGTTGATAATTATAACAAGAAAAATGCGCCGTTCAATGACGCGACTGGCGCGCATGCAGGTGCATTATTAGGAGATGTGCTTCATGATCCGTTTCAATCACTTTTTAGTAGTAACAAAATATGCCTGGTCGACGATAATAACCAATATGCAAATGTAACTTCGAATAAATTAATTGATACCTATTTTTTAAAAAATAAAAAAGATATCATTAAAAAGAAAAAACAAAATTACGAAGCAATTTTTCTTTCTGAAAACGAGCTTTCTGTACTAGGTGAAACTCAAGGTTTAGTTTCTCCGGTTGACGTTTTATCATGCAACCGATACGACCACGATGGTCACATGATAAAACTTACAACCTCTGAAAACAAAGAACTAATCGTTACACAAGAACATAAAATAGCTCTCTGGAAATCCAAGAAACTTATCTATGTCGAAGCAAAAGAAATCAAAAAAGGAGACCAGGTTGTTGCACAAGCTGAAGATATTATCATTGACGAACAAGATATAATCAATACATATGATCAAAGACAACAAGATCAGTGTAGATTATACTATCAATATCTAGATCTAAAAGCAAAAAATCCAACATGGGGTTACAAACGAATTGCAAAGGCAATGGGACAAAATATCAGCAAGACACGCTGGTGGCACAATGGAAAACACATACCAGTCCCTATTAAGACAACGAATTGGTTGAAACAAAAAGAATTACTACCCTTGAAAATTGATCATTCAAAACTTCCAGTTATTGCAAAAGTTTTAGGAGCGACATTTGGTGATGGAGGTGTTTTTGAAAATCTTAATGGCATATTTTTATCAAGCTCAGAAAAAGATGCTGTTGAAGAGTTTGGAAGAGATTTAGAACATATTTTTGGATTGAATAAAAATGAAAATTCCCGAGTTATAGAAGGAGGCGAATATGGCCATTCCTGGTGTTATCAAAATACAAATAGGAATATAATTAGATTCTTCTTGGCTTTAGGAACTCCAAAAGGAAAAAAAACAAATATTACACTTAAAGTCCCAAAGTGGATATCATTACAAGACAACTTAGAAGATGAGTTTTTTGGATCATTCTTTGGCGGAGAATTAGGAACGCCAATTATTCATAAAAACGGAAATCATTTGACAACTTTGGAAATAGGGATAACAGGGAAAAGAGGAGTTGACGAGAACAGATACGAGTTTCTTCGCCAAATATCTTCTTACTTAATTAGAAGAAATATATGTACAACTTCCATCTATACAAGACAATTAGATGAAAACAGCAAAATATACAGATTACAAATAGGAAAGAAAATGGACAATGTACTACAGTTTATGATGAATATCAAAATCAATTACTGCAAATATAAAGTTGAAAGGTTATACAACGCCCTAGGCCAGTGGGCGATGTTAAAGAAAAATAAATATCAAGAACTAATCAAAAGAGGTTATGGTGCAGAACATGCAATGAAAACACTGAACTTAACACCGAACTCACTTTATTTGCTCCTGAATCATTTTGGAACTGAACAAGAGGCCAAAACATGAAATTTACAAAACAAACAATAACAAAAGTAGAGAGAATCAATTACAAAGGCAAATTATATAATCTGACAACTAGCTCTGGAAATATTATTGTGAATGGTATTCTTTGTAAGAATTCAGGAGGATTAGGCACACCTGCGCACGAACGTGTTGTTGCAGGAATGATACATAAATCACATCTAGGTGTCTTGTTTATTGATGAGGTCGCGACACTAACACCAGCTACACAGCAGGAATTATTGTCAGTTGTCCAGGAAAAAAAATTTCCAATCACAGGACAAAGTGAGAGATCCGCAGGTGCAATGGTACGTACTGAACCAGTGCCTTGTGATTTTATCATGGTCGCTGCTGGTAATGTAGAGACAATACAAAGGATGCATCCTGCCCTGCGATCAAGGATCAGAGGGTATGGTTATGAGATTTATATGCACGATACTATTCCAGACACTCCTGAGAATAGATACAAAATTGCAGTGTTTATTGCACAGGAAGTTACAAAAGACAAGAAGATTCCTCATTTCTCAAAAGCAGCTGTTGAAAGGGTTGTACAGGAAGCACGGAAACGTGCATCAAGAAAAGGCAAGTTGACATTGCGTTTAAGAGAGCTAGGAGGGGTAATAAGGGCTTCTGGTGATGTTGCAAAAGAGCAAGGTGCAAAGATAGTCGAGATCAAACATATCCAGGAAGCGCTGAAGAAAGCACGTTCGCTAGAAGAACAGATCGCTGACAAATATATTGAGCGAAAAAAGGAGTATGAAGTCATAATCACAAAAGGAAAGCGAATCGGAAGAGTCAATGGGCTAGCTATAATTGGACAGCCAGCTGTATCTGGCGTGTATTCTGGAATAATCTTACCAATCGAGGCAGAAATTGCTCCTGGGGGAAGGAAGACAGAGATTGTCGCGACTGGAAAACTTGGACAAATTGCAAGAGAAGCTATCCTGAATGTCTCTGCAATTATCAAAAAGTATTTTGGAGATGATATCAAAGAAAAACTGGATATTTTCATACAGTTCCTGCAAACATACGAAGGTGTTGAAGGAGATAGTGCATCTGTTGCAGTCGCCACTGCAATCATAAGCGCGTTGAAGAAAGTTCCTGTCAAGCAAAATTACGCATTGACTGGTTCACTGTCTATTTTAGGAGAAGTCCTGCCTATTGGGGGAGTCAGCTCAAAGATAGAAGCTGCTATTGACGCAGGTATAGAGATAGTCATTGTTCCTAAGAGCAATATGCAGGATATTGTACTAGAAAAAGATAGATTGAAAAAGATAAAGATAATTCCTGTAGAAACAATAGGTCAGGTCCTGAAAGAAGTCATTGACTGGAAAGGAAAAGAAATAATATTAAAGAAAATAAAATGAAAAGGATATTGATTTTCGCATTGATTGTATTTCTTCTAGTCAGTGCTACTGCTTGCAAGAAAGAACTTACTGCAGAGGAAAAGTATGAAAAAGAAAGCGCACAGATAATCACAGGCATACAAAAAGCTTTTGATACTGAATTAACAATCGAGGCAGAAGGAAAGGATTACAAAATCCTTAAGAAATATTATATCGAATTGCACAAAATCATAGAAAGTTTTCTAGAGGATGTAACAACTATGGAAGTTCCAGCAGAATTACAAGGCACACATGCCTATCTAAGGGAGGGTGTGAAAATACTGATGGATTACTATCCTGCAAAATTAGCACACACAGAAATGCTGATAGTGGCAGAACAAAACCAGAAAGGAGCAGAGAAAGCATTTGAGCGAGGACAAATTACATCAGACGAGTATGATGAATTTATTCAAAATATGATAGATAAGCAGAACGAACGCCTTGCTGTGATGAAAGATATCCAGGATAAAGCTATTGCACGTTTTGACATGTTCCTTCAGAGATTCAAAAATTCTAACCAAAACTAGGTGCCATTGCCAGTCCTACAAGTAGTAAGAACAAGAAAATAGCTAAAAATATTGCGATTGTTATTCCGATTCCGACAATGAATGCAAGAAGAGATCTTCCGTAGGAAAAATTATGCAGTTCTTTGATACCCATTATTGTCAGGATGATTGTCCATAGTGCTAATACAACCATTGGAACTAACGAGAATATCGCTGTTACCTCGGATATAACTAAGTAGGATATAATCGCACCAAATATCAACATAGGTGTATGTGCATAAGCGTATGCCTGCAATGTTGCTTTGAAATCTTTCCTGGTCTGCATCAGCATTGTACTTAAATGCAGGATGCCTGCAAAAAGGAATAATGTGATAAATGAACTAAAGAATGTTATTATAATATAGAAAATTGAACCTCCAATACCAATCAGAATAGATGACATTCCAAATAAACCTGCAGCCTCTGGAAGCATAGAATTAATCTGGATCAGATTTGACGGCACTGATATTGCAATGTAGAATAATGTGATAACAAGAAAATATATCAAAACAGGTCTAAATCCAGCTTCTTTTTTCGCTCTCCTGAAAAATCTTTGCGGATTAGACAGGATCTCCATGACTTTATGATACACCTCTCTTATACACATAGGATACTATCTAATTCAATTATTTATAAATCTTACCATAGAACATACGTGCATAGCACGCTTCGCAGGATCATAAATTCAAGCTAGAAGACGAGTCTAGGAAACTTGATTGTTTTATACAAAGCTACGCTAGGTGCTATGCACTTACCATAACACTTCTACTTCGTCTGTTCTTTCATAGGGTTTTATTTGTGTCTCTTCTAGCTTGTATCGTCTTCCATGCTTATGTTCTAATATGCCAAGCCAGGCAATCATTGCAGCATTGTCGATGAGGAATTGGGGTTCTGGGATAAAGCATTTTCCACCTCTGTCCTTGCACATCTGATGTGCCATCTCTTGTAAACGTTGACTGCATGCAACTCCCCCGCCCAATAACAGTTCATTCTTATCGCAGTGCGCCATTGCCCGTTCTGCAACTTCCAGAAGCATTGCAAAGATTGTTTCTTGTAGGGAATACGCTAAGTCTTCTTCTTTAAATTTTCCAGAGTCAAACTTTTGTTTTAAGTTTGTGAGAATACCCCCAAAAGAAACATCCATACCTTTAACTGAATATGGAAGCTCGATATATTTTTTAGATAGAGTTGCCAGTTTTGAGATCTTTGGTCCGCCTGGAAAACCTAAGCCAATGTGCCGAGCAAAAGAATCGAGCAGGTTGCCGACACCGATATCAAGTGTTTCTCCAAAAATTCTGTATCTTCTGCCTTCGAATGCAATGATTTGCGTGTTCGCACCCGAAACATAGAGCATGACAGGATCTTTTGCATCTGTCAGCATCTTTCCAATCTCTAAATGCGCAATGCAATGGTTGACTCCGATTATAGGAATGTTATTTTGCAGTGCGATTGAACGCGCAGCAACCGCACCAATCCTTAGACATGGTCCTAGACCTGGTGCATTTGAAAAAGCTACCAGCTCAATATCTTTCATTGAAACTTTTGCTTCTTCCAGAGCTTTCTTTATTACTTCATCACAAACATCAACATGATGTTCTGCTGCTTTGTTCGGAATTATGCCTCCTGTCTTGGTTGTGAAACTATCCTTGACATTTGAAAGCACTTTCTTGTTTCTAATGACAGCAACTCCAAAAGTATGCGCTGTTGTTTCGATTCCTAGGCAGATCATAGAATAAACAAGAGACAAGAGCTATTTAAAGCTTGTCTTACCCATACACTTATAAATACATCTTTCATTCAATACTATGGGGGATCATATGTCAGGTTCTATGGAAAATCAAACACAATTAGAAGAAAAACTCGAAGAGTTGCAGAAAATGATTAAAGTATTAGAGTGGGATAGATCCAGACAGCAAATCAACCCTGCAAAGATGGATAAATTGGAAAATCTAAAAGATAAGGAGAAAGAATTAGTCGAACAAATAGACAAATTCAGGATATAACTATGTATTTTTCAACCATAAATAAAAAAAAGAAATACAAGCTTCAACATGCAAAGAAAATGTGCAGTCAGTGTACCAAAGAGGTAGATCTTAAAGAAGATCACTTTGTTCTGCAATTAAATTGGAAAATAAAGAATAGTCCGGACATGAGAACATTCTGCAGTATGAAATGTCTGAACAAATGGACAAAGGATTAAACTATCTTGCTTATGTGATCATTCTTTGATATCCGTATAATCTTATCCACAAATGATTCTATCTTACTCTCGTGCGAGACTATGATCACCTGCTTTAATCCCAATTGTTCCAGGACATCTCTCACCTTGTCTAGCTGCTCTGATGAGAAGCCGTCTGTTGGTTCGTCAAGTATTAATAAGTCCCTGGTGTTTATGTTTGTTATGATATTATTGATCACTTTGTTCAATGCGAGGCGATAAGCAAGAGCGACTGCTGTCTTCTCACCACCGCTCATATTCTCTAGATTTATCTCATAACCGTTCTGCTCGACTATTGGTGAGAATTCATCATCCAGTCTTATGTTGACATTCTCGTCTTCTATCAATATGTTGAACCAGTCCCGGAACAATGCATTGAACTCATTGTATACCTGCGCCATGACATGCTTCTCCATTGTTGTCATCAGGTTTATGAAGAATTTATCCAGCCAGTCATAGTATTGGTTGACATTTTTGATCCTTTCTTTTGCCTCTAGTTTCATGTCAATTTCTTTTCTCAATGATTTTATTGCCGCTGATATGTTGAGAACGTCCTTGTCAAGCTTTGTCTTTTCTATCTCCAGCTTGTGGAGCTTGTCTCTTGTCCCTTCCAGAAGAGCTTTCTGTCTCTGCATGTCAACTTTCTCAAAAGTCTCTAGTTTTTTGGTGATCTCCTGGTTTTCCACGTTTAGTTTTCCAACATCTTCCTTGATCTTAGCATCCAACTGGATAAGCTGTTCTTTCTGCCTCTCTTTGTCTTTGATAGTGCTCTCTAGATGAGCTTTCTTCTGGAGCAGAAGTCTGTACTGCTGATCTTTTTCCTTGATCAAATCCAGATTTTTCTTCAGTGCATCTCTTTCTCCAGCAGCTTTAGACTGTTCGTTTGAGAAAGTGTCGAAATTCTTTGCCAGTTCAGTGATCCTTGCATTGTTTGCCAGCTCAATCTCAGCCTTATGCTTCTCTGGAACAGATTGTTTGCATGTAGGGCATTCGTTGAGCTCCAGGATCTTGTTCTTTTCTTGCTCAACATAATCTTTCTTCACTTCTACCTCTTTGATCTGCTTTGTCAGTTCAATGAATTTGTTATCAGCTTCTGTGATCTTCTTGTTGAAATCATCGAGATCAACTTCTGGCTTCTCTATCTTCAGGCTGGGCAGTTTTTCCTGAGTCTCTTTGATATCTTTATCCACATCTTCTATCTGCTTTTTTGCTCTTGCTTTCTGCTCTATTTTTTCGTCCTGGGCTTTCCTGTTTATTTCCAGCTGAGTCTTCAGTCGGTTCTGTTCTTCTATTTGTTTCTCTAATCGTTCTAATCTTGATTTCTGCCGCTCGTACTTCTTTTTCGCTTCTTCAAAGTCTGGAAGAAGCTCCTGCTTTGCCTGCTCTGAAGTCTCTAATTCTTTATGCTTCTGCTCGATCTCTATTTGTTTCTCATCCAAACCCTGCATCTGTCCTTCGTATAATTTTCTTTTCTCTCTTAGATGTTTCAGGTAGATAGCTGTATTTTCTCTTATTCTTTTGTATTTGTCAATACCAAAGACTTTTCTTAGTGTGTCTAACCGTGCTTCTTTGTCATCCAGAAGTATCTTCTTCATATCTTCTTGTGGAGTATAGACAGTATATCTGTAGATCAAAGATTTTTTCTTCAGCATCTCCTGCGGATAGTTCAATGCCTGCAGTATGAATGCTTTCAGTTCTGATGCCATCCCCAACTTCTGGAAACCGTCGACAATGACTGCGCCAGCTGTCTGGCTCACTTTGTTGTTTGATGCTCGCTTTAATGTCCGTTTTATTATGTAATTCTTTTCTCCGATCTGGATATCTACTTCTACTTCCCCTTCATTCTTTCCATTTCGTAATAATGATTCGCCTGACAGCATTCCTCTGCCGATTCCAAACAATGCGAATTCCAAAGCAAGAAGTATTGTTGATTTCCCAGAGCCAATATCACCAGAGAGAAGAACAGAACCGTGGGGAAACTCTATTTTCT
>JAGLWF010000013.1 GCA_023133595.1 Nanobdellota archaeon
CTTTAGATTTTCACCTAAGCCGGGTATGGCAAAAGGTTTTTAAATAGCCTATATGTTTACAGATTCAGTGCCTCCGTAGCTTAGACGTGTATTTGAGAGTCATGTCTTAAAACGCGGAGCAATAGGTAGAGCGGTCGGCTGTTAACCGACAGGTCACCAGTTCGAGTCTGGTCGGAGGCGCTTTTTTGGGCCTGTGGCTTAGTCTGGTAGAGCACTCGACTGATAATCGAGCGGTCCCGCGTTCAAATCGCGGCAGGCCCATTCTCTTCTAAAGCCTTTAAAAGCCTTATTTCAGCAAGTCCAAATATTTATATAGTAGTTTGTCATTTTCTAGAAAATAACAAGAGATGTTATTATTAAATGACAAATGAGGGGGATGTTATAATGAAAAGAGCGGTTATTGTATTGTTGATTCTTGGAATATTTATTTTAAGTTCCTGTAGTGGAATTACTGGAAAAGCTACTGACTCAGATCTTTCTGAGATTGATAAAGAAATCAAGGCTCTTCAGGAAGAACTGAAGAAAAGCGAAGACCTGGCATCAGATGATGTTCCAGAAGATCTGGAAGATGCAGCAAAAGAAGTCTCGAAAGACTCTTTGAAACTGAGCAAAAAAAAGACAACAAAAGATACAACAAAGCTTCCACGGCTTCAGGTCAAGGAGACAGAAGTTGTAAAACTAAAGATCGAAGCAAAAGATGCTGACCGCGATGCAATCTCCTACACATTCAGTAAACCGCTTGATTCACGGGGCCAATGGCACACAACATACGGCGATGCTGGAGAATATGTTGTGACAGTCACTGCGTCTGACAAGAAACTGAAATCCAAGAAGGATGTTCTAGTCGTGGTAACAAAGAAAAATGAACCGCCAGTCATCAAGAATATTCCGGATATTACTGTGACAGAGGGCGAGACAGTCAGGATAAAGCCGCAAGTCACAGACGTGAACAAGGATAAGATTGATGTTACAATCACAAAACCAGTAGGTAATGATGGAGTTTGGGAAACAAACCATAAGGATGCTGGCAAGCATAAGGTTGTGATCAGGGCGTCTGACGGCGTTCTTACTTCAGAAGATACAGTCCAGATCACTGTAATTGACAAGAATGTGCCGCCAGTTATCAAAGGTGTGAAAGACCTTACTGTCCATGAGGGAGAGACAGTAAAGATAAAACCTAAAGTCAGTGATCTGGATGGAGACAAGATAATTGTCACAATCTCTGATCCTGTTGGTGATGACGGAGTTTGGGAGACCAAATACACTGATCACGGCGAGTACAAGATAACTATCAAGGCAAGCGACGGCAAGGATACAACAACACAATTGATCAATCTTGTTGTAAAAGATGTCAATCTTGCACCAGAGATAATAAGTATTTCGCTTGAATAAATTTTTTTCATATTTTTTATTATAGTTGGGGGAATTGAATGAATAGACGCATACTCATAGGAATCCTAGTAATTCTAATGATTGTTAGTGTTGTCTCTGCTGACAAGGATGTGACCTTTGAAGTTGATGAAGGTAAGCTTGTGAAGTTGAAGCTAGAAGCAAGGGATCCGGATGAAGATCAGATCACCTACAAGTTCGAATCCCCATTGGATAAGAATGGCGAATGGCAGACAACATACAAGGATGCTGGAAAGTATAAGATAAGAGTCACCGCAGAAGATTCCAGTGGCGAGGAAAGTTCTGAATATATCACAATCATTGTTAATGATATCAACAGACTGCCAGATCTGTCAAAGATCAAGGATGAGATCACAATAAACGAAGGGGAATTATTGGACCTGAAACTGCCTGCAAAGGATATCGACGATGATGTTCTTAAGTATATCATAATTGGGCCTGTTAATGATAATGGTAAATGGCAGACTGATTTTGAGGATGAAGGAGAATATTCTATAAGGATAACTGCAAAAGACGGGAAATTAACACCAAAAGGAAAAGAAGCTTCTGCAAAAAAGACTGTTACTATCATTGTGAATAATGTTGATCGTGCTTCAGATGTTGAGAGCATTGAAAAAACAGTGTTTGAAGGAGAAGAAGTGGAGATCAAGTTTCCGCGAAAGGATCCAGACGGAGACAAGATCAGTTATACTGCAGATGTATTGCCAGAAGGTGCTGTTCTTGGCTCACATGAATTCGGGTGGACACCAAGCTATGACACTGTTGTTGAGAGAGATAATTCTGTCTATATTGCTTCCTACCGCATCCCGCTCAAAAAAAGAAAGTTTTCAGATGCAAAAAGATTCTTCATTCCAATGACAGCAGTCTCAAATGGCCTGGAAAAACACTTTAATATCACCATCTATGTAAAAAACCAGAACCGTGCACCTCTTATCTCTGGAATCGATGACCATGTCACAATCCAGGAGACAGAAGAGTTTATACTGAAAGCTAATATCACAGATCCAGATGAGGATCCTGTCAAGATATCTTACTTTATAGGTGATAAAGAACTAAAGAATAATAAGTTTGTCACAAACTATGATAGTGAAGGGGAATACACAATCACAATCAGAGCAAGCGATGGAAATCTTACTTCTGATAAAGAGATTGATGTGACAGTGGAAAACAAGAATCGATTGCCGTACTTGAAAGCAAGCAAAGTCACTGTCAATGAAGGAGAAAAATTCTCAATCCTGATCGAAGCTGTGGATGATGACAGAGACAAAGTCAAGATAAAAGCAAGAGACCTGCCAGAGAAAGTTACATATGACCAGTCTGAAAGCATGATCGAGTTCGAACCAAGGTTCAACTTTGTCCTGCATAATGATAATTATAGTGCAAATTTCTTTGATTATTCCTTGAACAACGTGCTGGGAACCAAGCGTTTCCAGAGATGGTTGTTCACAACTTTCGAACTGGACGATGGGGTTGACGAAGTTGATGTGAATTTCACAATTGTTGTAAAGGATGTGAACCGCGCGCCTGTACTGGAGGAGATAAAGAAAAAGATCAGGGTGCGGGAAGGGGAAGAATTATTCATTCCATTGAAAGGTTATGATCCTGATGATGATGAACTATCCTACAAAATAAAAGGTCTTGTGAACAGGAATAACCAGACAATTGGTTTTGACAAGCAGGGAGAGCATAACATCATAATTATTGTAACAGACGGCCAATTAGAAGCTTCGACAACAGCTGTGATCGAAGTCATTGACATGAACCAACCGCCAAAGTTCAAGATTGGAAGATATAATGTGAAAGAAGGAGAGACACTGCGTGTTCCATTGATTGCAAGAGATCCAGACAATGACGAGATTAAGTTCAAGGTCAAGGATGGTCCTAAAGGTGCTAAGATTGATAATAACAGTCTAGTATGGGAAGTGCCGTATGATGCTGTCCATCATCTTGTAATAGATGAAAATGGTGCAAAGATTCCAAATCCTAAGAATTATAATGAATTTGTGATTGTGCTTGCTGCATCTGATGATGATTATGATACTATTGTTAATACAACTGTCAAGGTAATTGATGTGAATCAACCCCCTATATTGAAAGACTGGTACCCTGCTACAAGATTTAGAATCCAAAGAGGAGAGAAGATGGAATTCTTTGTCAATGTCGAAGATCCTGATGGTGACGAATTGACATATACCTGGTATCCTACAAAGTTCAGGAAAATCATTGATGATAAAGCGCATGTTCGAAAACTATTGACTCCTGGTCTGCGGGATTTCAAAGTTGTTGTCTCTGACAGCAAAGAGGAAGTAGAGAAAGCATGGCAGTTCTATGTCAAGTAAACCTTTATATAATCCTCACAATTTTATTTCTTAATGGTCGATCAAGTCACGAAAAATCCTGCAATAGACCTTGCACTAGATACAATTTCAATGAAAAAGCTGGCTCTTGTCTTTGTCAACAGCAAACGAAGTGCTGAAAAAACAGCAGAAGATATTGCAAAAGCGATAAAGCAGACAAAGCCAGAGTACGAGAAATTATCCTACTCTCTTCTTAATGCAATGTCCCGGCCTACAAAACAGTGCGAACGGTTGGCTTTTTGCGCGAAAAAAGGTGTTGTGTTCCATCATGCAGGCTTGGTTGCAAAACAACGGGAATTGATTGAAGATTCTTTTCGGAAAGGGGTTGTTAAGATTATTTGCTGTACACCTACTTTATGCATTTCCGAAGATACCCAAATTTGGCATGGTACTTCTGAAACCGAAGTTTCTAAGTTTAAGAATTCTAAACCCCTTTTTGCGCTTTCACAAAATAAATTATTTATGATGAAAGCACAAAAAGTCCAAAAGATCAAGAATTTCTCAAAACTTATTAGAATTTCTTCAGTTTCTGGCCATTCGATTAAGGTTACCCCCAACCATAAGATGCTTGTCAAGAAAAAAAACAGAAAGCTGATTATTCAAGCAAAAGATATAAAGAAAACCGATAAAATCGCAACAATTGGAAAGTTGGATCTTTCAAAGACAAGAATTCCTTCAATGAAAGATTTTATTATTGATAATCAGACAGATGTTAGAAACTACAAATTGGGATCTAAATTATCTTACTTTATTGGTGCCATGTTAGGAGATGGTTATTCAGGGGCAGAAACAAAGGATAATAAGATTAGATATAAAGGCAGCCCTTCTATTGTAGGGATAGATGAAGAGATATTTTCACAAGTGGCGGAAGTATGTAACACATTAGGATTGACTTGTAGAAAAAATAAGAATTCCTATGGAACACCTCAATTAATCCTTGGAAAAAACAAGTGGTTCAGAGAATTCTTAGTAAGATGCGGTATCGAAAAGAGGGGGCGAAAACACATCTCTAATAAATTGATGCAGATGAATCTAGAAAATACTGCTTCCTTGATAAAGGGTCTTTTTGATACCGATGGTCATGTGGAGAAACATGTGGGTGTGGGATTCTCAAACATTTCTTTAACTCTAATCAAACAACTACAAAAAATGCTTCTCAGATTTGGAATCGTTTCTACAATAAGAACGAAAAAGGCAGGTTTTATGACGATTTTTGAAAAAGAGTACAAAACTGTTCCGTGCTTTGAATTAAATATTCATCAAAAAAGAAGTACACTTGATTTTTATAGATTCATTGGCTTTAATTTAAAAAGAAAACAAAATGACCTTATTGATTTGATTGCTAAAATCAGTTCGAATCTCAATTATGTTTCATGTAGTACTTGCAAATATAAGATTTATAAAGATATTTTTTCAGGAAGAACAAAAACCCAAAAAACTTGGGGTCAGATCAAATTAAAAGTTATCAAATTGCTCGGAGAACATGAAGAATTAGGTTCAAGAGAATTGAAAAAATTCCTCGGTCCCGAACCAAAAAAGAAAGATAGAAGATTAAATCATCACTATGAATTAATCAAAAAAATGAGGATTGGAAACCGAAGTAATACAGAATGGCTTTGGAGTCTCAACCCGGTGGGGAAATGGATTTTTAATAATATTATTAGTAAAAATAAGAAAATCACTGATTTTTTTGGTTTGCGAAAATGTCCCTTATGTGGAAAAGAATTAGATTGGAAAATCAAAAGAGGATGGAGAGATTCTGATTTTGAAGGGGATATCTTTTGGGATAATATCAGAGAAATAAAAGAAGTTGAATCAGAAGAAAATGTTTATGATGTAATCTTATCTAATAAGCCACAAAATGACCATATGTTTGTAGCAAATGGCTTTATTGTTCACAATTCCTATGGTATGAATCTGCCTGCGTTCCGCGCAATTATCAAAGATATCAGACGGTTTTCTGGCCGCGGTATGAATTATATCCCTGTGATGGAATATCACCAGATCTGCGGCAGGTGCGGTCGTCCTGGCAAGGAAGAGTTCGGTGAAGCTATTACAATCGTAGGTTCTCCAAAAGAGATGGACAAGATTGTTAAAGATTACATCTTTGGTGATCCAGAACCGATACTTTCTAAACTCGCAGTCGAACCAGTATTGAGATTTTCATTGCTTTCTCTTATCGCAACAGGATTCACGCGAACACTACAAGAGACATTTGATTTTTTCGAGAAAACTTTCTGGGCCTACCAGTTCCAGGACATGGGACGGATAGAGGAAATCATATTACGAATGCTTAACGAACTTCACGAGTTTGATTTCATTACAATAGAAGGAAAAAAGAAAGAAGATAAAACAAAAGAACAAGACGACTTCATCTCTGCAGATGAGCTTTGCGAAGAAGATGTTGGCATGGATGCAAAACTTGGAGCAACTTTGCTCGGAAAACGCATTGCAGAACTCTACATTGATCCGTTGACAGCGCACAAATATATTATTGACATGAAAAAAGCTGCTAAGCGAAAAAAAGTTACAGATCTTGCCTTGGTTTTTATGATCTGCAGTGCTTTAGAGATCCGGCCGATGCTGAATGTCAAACAATCAGAGTTTGATGAAATGTCTGTGCAGTTATCTTCAAGCGAACAGGAATTGTTCGAAAAATTACCAGAAATATATGAAGATGAATATTATGAATATCTTTCCCGGTTCAAAACAACACTTCTGCTCAAAGCATGGATTGATGAGAAGAGCGAAGATTTCATCCTGAAAGCATTCGGTATCCGGCCTGGCGAGTTGCATGTCAAGAAAAATAATGCTGACTGGCTGATCTATTCTGCAGATGAATTGTGCAGAATCCTCAATCTACAGCCTTTGAAAAAAGAGTTGAAGCGGTTGAGGATGCGGATCAAGTATGGTGCAAAAAAGGAACTGCTTACATTGATCCAGCTTGAGAATATCGGTCGTGTCAGGGCCAGAAAATTACATCGTGCAGGTTTTACCGACCTTGGCAAACTGAAGAAAACAGATATTGATACTTTGTCACGGATCCTTGGAAGGAGGATCGCAATAAGTGTCAAGGAACAACTAGGTCAAAAAGTCAAGGAAAACATAAAAGATTATAAAGACGGACAGCAACTGCTTGTTTAATGAAAAAGTATTTGATTCCATTTCTATGTTATACTCTGATTCCATTAATCCTGAATCCATTTCTAAGTGAAGTGATAACATATACAATCCGGACTATTGTCCTGGCAGGATTATTAATTTATTTCTACAAGCAATATAATCTGAAATTCAGATTCAGCCTGCTCTCTTTCCTGGTAGGAATATTATTTTTCCTAGTATGGCTTGTACTGGCGCCAATCCTCCCAATAGGACTATCTGTATATGCCCCCGCAAGCATGTATGCAATAATTATCAAATTACTAGGCTTCATCTTGATTGCCCCATTCATCGAGGAATTGTTTGTCCGTGATTTTTTGATAAGAGTATGCCAAGGCGGAAGGCAATGGCATCTTATTCAGATTGGAAATTTCTGCTGGCCATCATTCATAATCAGTGTTTTATTCTTTGGTTTCTCGCATTCGTTGTGGTTAGCTGGCTTGGTCACTGGTGTTGGCTTTAATCTTCTTCTCTATAAGACAAAAAGAATGGATACTTGTATCCAGGCACACATGATAGTAAACTTTATATCGGCGATATATGTGCTGTATACAGGACAATGGATGCTATGGTAAAACAAGTCACTGATGATGGTTCTGTTACTTTTATCTCTAAGAAATATGACGAAGCTTATCATTCTCTGACAGGTGCTAAAGAAGAAGCCTTCAAGAAATATGCAGAACCCTGCTGGATTAAAGAGTTAGCTAAAAAAGGAAACATAAAAATCCTTGATATCTGCTTTGGTCTAGGATATAATTCAGCAGCTGCACTCGAAGTCGCCTTAAAGGAAAATCCTGATTGCAAAATCTTCATCATTGCACTAGAAAACGATGAAGAAATCCTGGGACAAATAGACAAAATAACTCCGCAAATTGATCATTATGATATGATTAAAAAACTCGCACAAAAGGAAGGAAAAGTTAAAGAAATAAAAGAAAAGAATCTTCACATAAAACTTCTACTTGATGATGCGAGAATGACAGTCAATTTAATCAAAGAAGAGTTTGACGCTGTTTTCTTTGATCCGTTCTCGCCCAAAAAATGTCCTGAGCTCTGGACAAAAGAATTCTTTGCAAAAGTAAACAGACTGATGAGAAAAGATGCAATCCTCGCAACATATAGCTGTGCTGGCGAGGTCAGAAGGAATATGACAAATGCTGGTTTCAAAGTTATTGACGGCCCGATTGTCCGCAGGTGGAGCCCTGGAACATTGGGGATAAAGGTTTAAATATACCTTCCAAAACTTTCTCTTTATGCCCCTGTAGTATAGCCTGGACAGTACATAGGATTGCGGATCCTAAGCCCCGGGTTCAAATCCCGGCAGGGGCATTTTATTCTGGCCCGTAAGCTTTTTAAACAACTTTAGCATATGATATGGTATGGAATTTTACGATGCAACTCAAAGAAAAGAATTAAGTGACAGAACAGAAGCTCCTGATTACAAGCATTCTTCTTCAGAAGTAACAAGGGAAAGTTTGAGAAGAGACTTGGCTTCGTTGGATCACTCCAGAGAGCTTGACAGGCAAGATGCCAGAGATGTTACTTATTTTTCGCTTGCTAGCACACTAGCTGCTGGAGCATTTGAAACAATACATTTAGCAGAAAATGCCCCTCTATTTCATGTAGCATATTGTGCAGCTTTATTATTTTCATTACTATGCGTCTACCGTTCGATAGAAGCTATACGAGAATCAAATTTCTTATACAAAAAAAGGGAAGAACTAATCAAAAAAAATCCAGAAATCCTTTGAATCTATGAGAAGTGCAAATCTTTAAATAATCACACTGAAAACTCTGATTAAAGATGGCTATTCAATTTCGAAACCAACAGGAAGAGATGTTGCTGGCAGAAGTACAGTATTTACATACCAGTGCTCCATTATTAGTTTTTGTGCATGGTATTTGCGGAAATAAAGATGAAGGCAAATATCTTTTTAAAGAAGCAAAAGACTTTTTTCTGATGAAAGGTATGAATACTTTCAGATTTGATATGAGTGGTGTTGGAGAAAGCAAAGGAGATTATTTAGATTCTACTCTAGAAAAACAAACTTCAGATGTAAATTCAGCACTAGAGTTTATTGCAGATATCGTAAAACCACGGTGTATTGGGTTGATTGGCTTTAGTCTGGGAGCTACAGCAGCTATACTTGCTAACAATCCGTCTGTTGGTGCTTACTCTTTTTGGAGTCCTGCATTTTTTCCTGAAAAAGATATGTTTCCAAGATATGATACTCCTGGGGTCAGAAGACAGTTAGAAGAAAAAGGATATATTGTCAAGAAGGGATTAAAAGTTAGCAAAAAACTTATTGAAGATTTAAGAGATCGCGACCTTGGTTCAGCTCTTCCTAAATTATCAAAACCTGTTCAGATAATCCACGGAACTCACGACAAGTATATTGATCATCGTAGTTCTATCAAAGCATCAAAAAGTCTGCTGTTTCTTTCTGAGCTCCAGCTAATTGGTGGTGCAGATCATGTGTTTATGGACGAATTAAGATATAGAAAAGAGGTTTTTAATTACACTCATTTCTGGTTCGCTAGAAAATTTGATTGTGGCAGGATTGAGGGGTAAGTTTTAAAAACAGCCCAAATGCTAATTCTTGTATGGCAAAAACTCAACGAAAGTCAAGATATCCAATATACCCTCTTGCAGAGGATCCACTAGTCCTTGAGACTAGGGGCAAGTTCTTTGACCACTATATCAATCTCATGAACGAAGATGAAAGGAATACAGCAGCGCAAATGAGGATTGCTCCTGTCGAACGAAGGTCATGGAGAGATATGGAGTGGGGAAGCGGTGAATATAATAATTTCATCATTGAAATACGAAGAAAAGTTCCGTTCATGGGCATAGACTATCTTGGCTACAGGTTCGAGAATGTTGCTGGCATGGGTGGTTCTGGAAACTCTATCTACGTTGGTGTCAGATCACTCCGGAAATTACAATTTGGATATTTGGCAAAAATGATACAGAGAAAGCAATTAGATATCTCTGCATTAGATCAGGCTCAAACAGGATATCTAGAAAGAGCATTCAAATCAGAAGGAGAGATGAGAAGATTGCACGAACATCTGTTAAATTTGCCAGAAGGAGAAAAGAAGATCGCAGCAAAAGTCCTGGTCGAGACTCCTGATGTCCACAGCATCTGCCCGCAAACACTGGCTGGAGCATCAGTCCTTGAGCCAACACTTGAAGACCTTTCCCCTGAAGTTATAAAAAAAGAAAAGCTGCTTGAAAGATTCTTAAGAGAAGGAGATATATTAAGACATCTAGATCATCCAAACATTGTCAAAGTTTACGAATGCAGGGAATTTCGAAGAACAATAGCAGAAGATGAAGTTGTGAAGATGTGGTTCTATACAATGGAATTTCTTCCGAGAAGTTCGGCAGATACTGTCATGTTTCCAAAAGATGAAGCAATTGAATTAGCAACTACAGTTGGAGAAGCTATTGCTGTAATGCACGAACGCGGAATCATCCACAGAGATATCAAGCCGCTGAATATTATGTTCAACAAAGATGATGTTCCAAAAGTGACAGATCCTGGAATCGCAAAAAGAACAAGTGTTGCAGATTATGAAAGAACTTGTTTATCAGTGACAGAACAAGGTCAGCCTATTGGCACTCCAAACTACATGTCACCAGAACAGATCAGGGATGCAAAAAATATTGATTTCAGAGGCGATATATATTCACTTGGAGTGACGTTATACAGGTGGCTGACTGGAAAACTTCCATATAAAGAGACAAGCTCGGTAATGGATACACTAAACACAATCCTTAGAGGAGATCAGATTCCATTAAGACAATTCTTGCAAAAAAGAAACAGGTCATTAGAACGGGCAGTTGAAAAAGCAATCCAGAAAGATCCAAACAAAAGATACCAGACAATGGCTGAATTTGTAGATGCTTTAAAAGCATTATAAAGATATTCTCATAACCTTTTTATATTGCCTGCAATGAGGATTTTATATGGCAAAACTTGACAGCACTGGATACAAGTATGAAGATCCTCTGATTCTAGCAGCAGAGAATCATTCTCTTAAAAGGTATTTTGACCAGTCAGAAAGAGAACATTTAACTTCTGCTCAAAATATGGGAAGAGAAGAAGATTTTGTTGCTCGTACCCCTATTGATCAGATGAATAAACAGGAATTCGGGATTTTTTTAGGGGAGGTAAAAAATATATATCCCTTATTCAGAGAGAGATTTCCAGTCGCGGGTCATCCTGTAGAATTCATAGGTCCAATCAGCTCTGGGGGATTTAGCACGATTTATCTTGGGGTTAAGTCATTAAGAGAATATCAACAAAAAGATTTTAGTAATGCTTTTCGGAAATATGCTGGTGTTCTTAGAGAGCAGCATCAAAAAAAGATTGAAGATATTATAAATGCAGTAAAAAGATCTCAAGATCCAAAATTGAAGCTTGTCCATTTATTATCAAAACTTCCATTACATCATAGAGGTGTTGCTGCAAAGGTGTTGGATACAGATTATAACGCTGGAAGCCCGACCCATCTCAGATTTAAGGACGAGATCAAGATTTTGACCAAGATAAAACATCCAAATATTGTGCAGATCATTGAAGCGCCGAAAAACTACACTTGTGACAATTTTCAAACTATATTTCTTTATGTCATGGAATATCTTCCTGATGGTTTCGATCGTCAAAAAGCACATCCGATTAGTGTTGTCATCCCTGTCATACATGCTGTTGCAAAAGCATTAGAAGCAATGCATAATGCCGGAGTGCTACACAGAGATGTCAAACCACCAAATATCCGGGTAAGTGCAGATGGTGTGGTGAAACTTACTGATTTCGGCCTGATCAAAAAAACAGAGACCTACCAAACTCAAGCAGAGCGTAGTATAACACCAAAAACCCAAAGCGGACAGGTTATTGGAAGCCTTGGTTTTATGTCCCCTGAGCAGGCAAGCGGAAAAGAAATGGATCTTAGAACAGACATATATTCACTAGGAACCACTATGTGGACCCTTCTCACTGGTGAAATGCCTTATGATTTTGAAACTGGTGATGATACTATTGTACGCTTATTTAAGACAGTGAGCATAAAACATCAGAAAAGTCTTGAGGTCTATGCAGATAGAATATTTGTGGATGCAGGCCAAAAGATAAAACCTAAAAAATCTATGCTCAAAGCTTTGAAATGGATCCATAGGAGTAGTACAGCCAAAGAACCTAAAAAGAGATACTCAGAAATGGCCCTATTCATATCAGACCTTGAAACCATTCTAAACGAGCTTTAAAAGGGTTAATTCTGAAGTATTTATAAAGCACCCCTCTTGAGTGGTGACGAAAGCGTAAACTTTATAAATGGCTGATCTGTAAATAATTGTCATGGTATCAAAAATCATATGTTCAAATACTTCCCCACTCTGGCATTTAGGAAGTATCAAAGAGAAAAAAGGGGAAGAGATAAACGGTATTAAGATTGCAAAAACGTCAATAGATATCGATGTTCTTGCACAAATATACTCAGAAATAATTATTCCTAAAAAAGTACAAGAAGAGATTTTACAACATAGAAAATCCCCTAAAGCTTCCAAAAGTTTTGTGCGTAATATTTCTAAAGTAGCTTCTATAAAAGACCAGGCTTTAGTTGATTATCTAATTAAACAATACATGAGAGGAGAGAGCTCTATTAGAAATAGAGGAGAGTGTGAAACATTTGTACTTGCAACAGAAAAATGTGTTGAAGCATTAGTGGCAAATGAAGGTGCTGAAAAAATGTTTGATTCTGAAAAAAGCAGAGGAATCTGTGTTGAATATATAAGTTTGATTCCTTTTGGAGAAAAATATTGGCAAGACGGGAATACAACTGAAGATGATTTTAAGAAATTCTTAGAAGCATTATACGCATTAGGGTACAGACCAGATTTACATGAAGATTATTTTCAACTATATGGGATAATATAGAAACTAAGCAGCTAAATCTTTCATATCTTGAATTAATTTCTCTAACTTGATTTCACATGGTAATCTGGTTTGGGATTCTCTAGTAGACATCCTACGTGCCCAAAAGAAGTATTCAAAAGTAAAACCATCCAAACCTACAGAATTTCCAGCAATACGTCTGGAGCATATTTTTCTTGTTCTGTATGCACGATATGCTTTTAAACCGCGCTCTGTTAAATCTAATAATATTCTATATGTTATCTTTTGATCAATGTTATATTTTCTTTTTAAATACTCTACAATTTCTTTTGGATCTTTCCGGATAGTAGGATCAATGAACATATCAATCCCTTCATCCAACCCCTTGATTATATTAATATCAACTCCAGTATCTCTTGCGAGCATTTCTATAGTATATTCTGTATTTACATCACCAGAATACAGTTTTTGTGCTATATCCAAGATTTCTTCCATTCATAGTATATAGTGTTAGAAATATTTAAAGATTATCTCTTTTGAGGGGGTTTATAAAGCACCCCTCCTGAGTGGTGACGAAAGCATAAACTTTATAAATGGCTAAAAACCTTCTTTTTATGAACTCTTTAAAAAGGTAGCAAGAATGACAAAAAGACTTGATAGGATAGCACTGATAATTATTGATCAATTAAGAGCAGATTATCGGGAATACTTCACAAACTGTGCTCGGGTTCTTAGATATTCTTCTATATGTGATACAAATTCGATTCCAACCTCTACTGAGGCAATGCACGCCAACATTTCTACTGGCAAATACCCTAAAGAGCACGGTTTTATTTCAAAATGTTTCAAAGAAAAGGATGGCGATGCTCTTGAAGAGCTACTTCAAAAGTACTTATCAAAAAAGCTAACTCCAATCAGTTCAATTGGATTCATTAATGGATATAAAACTTTTTGTTTCGGTGGCAAGAGAGAGGTTGTTCAAAGTATTGCCTCGGCTAGAGACTGTACTTTGATGATACATCCAAACAAAAATAAGTCAACGTTTAAAGCTGATGACGAAGGGGAATCTTTCTGGAAAGAAATATTTTTTGCGTGGAAAAATAATTATGTTTTGCCCAAAGAAATTCCAAATAAACTAAGTAGACTCGATATAAAATTAATAAATCTCTTTGAAGAGATTATTAATACAAGTAAAGATTACGATGATAAGTTTTTTTATTTACTAACACTTCCTTCCTTGGATTTTATTGGTCACAAGCATGGACCGCATTCAGATGAAGCAATAAGTCATATAAAATGTCTGGATGAAAATATTTCAGAAATTATCAAGTCAAATGAAAACACTTTGTTTATCATTGCTGGAGATCATGGAGCTCGTAGAACATTAAAATATATTATCGAAGTGAAGAAAAATACTCCCAATGCCCATGTATATCATAGAGAAAGAGATCTGTATAGGCACATCGCTGAAATCCCATTTGATTCAGAAGAAAATTTTCAGCATATTTGTTATGATGGAGGCATACTTCGAATCTGGATGAAAAGAAAAAATAATCTCCTGACAAAGAGAGATGCAAAAATGCTTGCAAAATACGGTACGATTATAGATTTAAGATTAGAAAATAAAAATATTGAGTCGAAATATTTCGAAATAATACAGAATTCAAATCACGAGAATCTTGGTGATATTATAGTAGTTGCAAATAAAGATGCAACTTTTTGTAAAAGAAGTTGGATTGATCGTAAAGTTTTGAGAGAAAAAATACCCCGAGGGCAAAATCTAAGAATTAATGAACTGCCTGTTGGAGAACATGGAACATATTTTGACGAAGATAGACATACGTTGATCCTATCAAATTATGATTTTAGGAAGCACATTGTTTCAAATTTGCAAATCCGGGAAGAATTAGAAAAGATAATGGGTTCAACCTAAAGATGACCATCAGCAAAAATCGGTTGGAGTTCACGAAGACGTTTTAATAACTTTTCTTTTTCAACACTAGCCACTCCATTTCTACACATACGTCCGTAGCGCTCATCTAGTTCTTCATATTCTCTATAAAGCTCTCTTTCACTTTGATTAGCTAACATCACTCGATTGAAATATAATATATCCTTAATTTTGTCAACTAAGCTGCTACCAGCAGTTCCATTCGATCCTAGAAGATCTTGTTTAAATACTTTGAGCTCTTCAACTTCTTCAGAAGAAAGAATACTTCTGTTTTCGACAGCCTTGATCCAATAACTAGCAATCTTAGCACTGTATTTAGCATAATTATCTTTAGAAGCTCCACATATATCTTCATTTGTCATTTTCAGGATTTCCATGATATATTATGTAGAACAAAGTATATAAAACTTTCTTGTTTTCAAAATTATTAATCTTGAAATCATTTATAAAGCACCCCTCCTGAGTGGTGACGAAAGCATAAACTTTATAAATGGCTGAAAATCTTCTCTATTTAGCGCTTTATATAGGTAAATATAATGGCAAATATGAAACTTAAAGATTACTTAGATGGCATTCAGACACCTAAAAATATGAAGGATTTGATGAATCATCCAGATATTCAGATGGGCATAGTCAAAAGTGCTAAAATTGCACGAAAAGTTCTTGAGCATCCAAATGTTCAATCTATAATTGTAGCAGATTTACAAGGCCAGAAACGACTTGTCAAAGCTCTTATCCAAAGATTTCCTATTACAAAAGCGATCATTGAAGAATTATTCACTAAAGGCGGTAAAAAGAAAATAGAGACTATTGGCTGTATGGACCTTGAAGCGCGTATAGGTGAAGGTGGCCTTGGGGTTGTCAGACTAGGAACTTTAAATGAAGGTGTTCTAGGAACATATACTCAGATCAAACTTGCAGAGATGTGGGCACAGATTTCTGAATGTGCTGGATTCTATCTTCCTGTTAAAACAAATGGAACCGGAAATGGCGAAGAAAAAACAAAAAGAGAAAAGAACAGAGCGATTATTGAAGAAATAAGAGATAGTTATAGCAGAGAAGAATTATTTGAAGCTATTGCTGATGAGATGCGTGACAAAAAATATGCTGTTAAATTCTGCAATATGAGTAGTCTTAGTTCTTATAGTGCAAATGATGTTGAGGGTGCACGAAGATTCAGACACGAGTTTGAGCTTACAAACAGTATTAATTTAAGTAATGATGAAGAAACCGGACACGAAAATATTGTTAAAGTTATGTTCGAAGAAGAGGAATCAAGTATAAAAAATCCTGAAGCAAGAGACCGATCAAGACAAGGAAAACTCTTCTATGTCATGGAATTATTAGAAGGCGGAGACATTTATGAAAAGACTCAAGAAATTGGGCTATGGGGTTTTGATGAAGCACTTGAAGTTATAATGCAAGTTGCAGATGCACTTGCATATGCTCATGCTCAAGGAATCATCCACAGGGATATCAAACCACAAAATATAATGTTTGACAAAGATGGAAAAGTAAAAGTTACAGATTTTGGTCTTGGAAAAGATACTACTGACCCAAATCGTACAAATTTGTCTCAAACTGGTGTTGCTATGGGTACTCCAAAATATATGCCCTTGGAACAAGCCAGAGACGCAAAGCACGCTACTGCAGCTGCTGATATTTATTCTTTAGGTCTGACACTATACGAAATGATCACAGGCGAAATGCCGTTCAAGCTTGACAAAGCAGGTAATCTTACGCAAATTGTAGAAAGATTACGGAAATATGAAGGACGAGAAGCTGAATTCATCCCATATCCAGATGCAAAACCAGGATCGCAGGAAGATGCATTGAATAAGGTTTTGCTTAAAGCTCTGCAGATTGATATCATGGAAAATGGCAGGGTCAAGAAAAATCACAGGAGATACTCATCTATGGAAAATTTCGCAGAAGATCTTGCAAAAGTTTGGACATGGGAAAATGTTTCAGCATCTGAACGATCAATTGATATGCGAAAGATCGAGAAAGATCAAGCAGAAAGAAAAAAGGCGGCTTTCTGGAAAAAATGGAAACTTCCAATTGTTGCTGGCGGAATAACTGTTTTAGCAGGTCTTGGGATTGCTGGTGCACTTCTTTTTGGTGGAGGAGATACTTACAGAGATGAAATCAAAGCAACACAAGAGACTTATACTACAAGATTTGCTGCTGCTAAGAAAAGCAAGGACGAGAAAAGATTCTCTGATTGGTTAGGAAAATTAGAAAAATATAATGATAAGAAAAAATCACCAGAACTTGCTAAGTTTTTAACAAGACATAGAAGAGATTACTCTTCAATGGTCGAATCTCGATTAGAAAAAGAAATCAAGGCAGATTTTGCAAGAGCAGAAAACTTAGAGAGCCAAGGATTACTAGTCGAAGCACATACAACATATGCTAAAGTTGCTTCTGCATGGGAAAGCAGAGAAAAAGATGTTAAGAAGAAAAAAGTAAAGAAAGTTTATGAGAGGAATGCAGGAAAATCAGAAGATATCAGAAAGAAAATCTGGAAACTTGATGGAAAAGATCCAGCATGGAAAACACTACAATTCTGCGTAGAAGATATCAAGAAGCGAGGAGATTATCAGAAAGTTAATGCTGACGAATATCATAATATTGCTGTATTGTTAGCAAAAAAGGTTGTAGAACCTCTAGCGCAAGGAGATACTGACAAGGTTCCTGTTGCTGTGAAGAAAGACGGTACATGGTGGACAGAAAGACCAAGTAAATTAGAATGGGAGACACGAAGAGCTCCAGGAGATTTTGTCGCAACACTATGGGAATGCTACCAGATGTTCAAAGGAACAGAAGAAGAGCAGAAATGGCTGATGTACGCGCGAAAATGGATGAATGTATTCCAACAAATCAATGAAGACAATGTAGACGCATTTGTCGGAAAAACACTTCTAGACAATCATTTTGTAGCAATGGAAATAGATCCAGCACGAAGCGAAACCTACAAACGAGAAATCAAACGACTTTGTGATCTGATTGTGAAGAAGAAGTGGAATGAAGAATTAGGATTCATCACACACTATGTTGCAGATGGAGAAGATGATAAATCAAGAAAATTGTATTCAAACGTTGCGCAGGATGTAGTTGCATTACTGCGAGCACACCAACTATTTGGAAATCAAGAATACAAAGATAAAGCTGAAAAAACAATAGCAAATCTTCTAAAATACATCAAAGCAAGTAAGAATCCAAAATCAGCACAGATATATAATTTTATCGACCGTACTGAAGGAAAAACAGATGTGCATTATCTATTAGGATCTATAGAGATGTATATTCAATATGCAGAGGCACTGCATGAAATACATAGATTAACAAATAATAGTCAGTGTAAAAAGTTTGCAACACAAATCCATAATTGGCTATGTGATAGTGTTGATATGAATGATATCCCTTATTTTGGGATATTCGCACATGTTGTTCCAGAAAATTCTGGGAGTAAAGATGGGGAATCTCATAGAAAACACGGCAGTAAGAAAACACATAGACTACTCCCAGAATTTATTTTGAGCAGGCAAACATTTGGAGATAATAAAGAGAAAGACTCCGAAGCAAGATACACCCTAGTTCGGACACTACAAACAGATAAAAATTGGCAAGGAGTATCTGATTCAGATACAGCAAATATTGCTGAAGTCTGTCTTCCAGGAAATATTATCAAGGAAGTGTTGAATCTAGGAATACCAAGTGATGTTCCGTCTTCAAATACCACAAATGTTTATGAAATGGCTGCTTATTTCAAAGCATTAAGAAAAAAATAAAGAAATTATTTTTTCTTTCTTCGAATATAGAAGTAACTAAGTGCGCCTAGTGCACCCATTGCTACTATTCCAAATGTAGAAAATTCTGGACTTGTGCCTATTTCTCCTCCACCACCAGGAGGGGTTGGATCATCAGAAGGCCCAGGTACAGGCGGATCTGAAATTGTGCCTCCAGGAGTAACAGGTTTCTCAGGTTCTTGTTCTCCAATGCCGCCAGCTTCACCGCCGCCATGTTCGCCAGTTCCAATTTCAATCCCTGCACTAACCATCCCTGCAAGTCCTAATACTAATAGAGAAATAATCAAAAGTATGCAAACCTTCTTCATAAATATCACCTCTAAACCCATATATTGAATTCAGGTATATAAATGTTTTTGTTTGTTTGTATAACCCCAGAATCCTCATAGTCACTTTATTATAATTGGATTAAAGAATCCATTATCAGCCAATTGATTTTGAGTCAAGGTATAATAAAGTTCTAATTTTGATGCAAATTCATCATCAATTGTTTTAAGAAGCTCTATCATCTTTCTATCAATATCATCCTTCTCCAAGCCTTGGCTTTCTAGATTCGTATATTGTTCTATGAAATAATCTTCTATTGTCATGATATGACCGTCGTACATAACCTTTATCTTACCGAATTCTTCATTGCTAACCACTCTGTGTGGAAAAAATTTCCTCATAAGAGGATTGTTTTGTATAATTGGGGCATAGATTTCCTTCAGCCCATCAAGGGAGCGTGGATTGACTCCAATGATTTTACTTAAATCCGTTTCTTTGCCAGGAAACAATCTTGCCAATTTTTTAAGATATAGCAAATGTGACAGTTCATGAACACATACCCGCATAATTTGTGCAGGCTCCACATGACGATTTTTTACCACATTTGCAAGAATTGACAAATTAAAGTAATCTTTTCCATATGGTGACATAGGCAGCATTGTTGGATATACATGATAAGCGCTATCAAATTTTTCATTGAGAATAGACTCCATAATAATCCAGAGATTTGGATCAATATTATCAACAATAACTCTTATTTCCCTGATTACAGCATCGATTTCAGAACTATGCTTATGATATAATTTTTTCACAAAGTCTTTCATCTGGTCTCTACTATCCACATTTTCAAGAGCACCATATGATCTAAGCATGAAAGCTTTTAGTGATTTTCTATCACTATCAAAGAAGAAGTGCATAAATTTCTTAATATCTAAATCCAAGTTTTTTTCGACTTTTAGCATGATTATAGGTATATATTCATTCTTTAAAAAAGTTGTGTGTGAGACCACAAATATATTTCAATCTCATCTCAGGGGAGTTGATATATTCTAATTTATTTTTAAAATATATCGCCTTAGAGATATAAATATATTTCGTCTTATTTGTCTCATCTGGACTTACCTGCAAATCATCAAGCCTCCCATTTACCCAATGCTCCAAATAAGTAACCAGCCCCTCGTCATATTCCCAAAAATCAGGATTTTGCTTTGCAAAAGATATATTGTTTAAATTTAATAAGACATGGATAATTTCATGAAGTAAGATACTTTTCAAAGCCTGCTTCTTTCCATCATAATCGTTTTTCTTTAGTTTTGTAATGACAACAAGATAATTTCCCTCGCATTCTTTTTGTAATTCTGCAAACAATTTCAGCAATTCATGTTTTAAATCCTCATTTTTTATTTTCTTAATCATATGGATGCCTTCAAGAATTCCTCGTTTGCTTGTTACAGAGCCTCCAATATTAGATAGTTGTTTTTGAAAATAATCACCTTTCATAAAATCCTCAATAGTATCAGGCACTAAATCAGGATTATTCTGATGAAAAGGAGAACAGTCTGGTGTTCGACAACAGCTTATGAATTTTCGCAGTAAGATATGTCTTTGAGAGATTTCTATGATTTTAAATTTATCCATATCAAGCTCTAAATCTAAATACCCAGTAATTTTCTTTATTTTTGGAAAAAATACTTCTTGGTATTTCATATTAAAGCTAAAACTCCTTCAGGATCTTTATATAGTTCCCAAAATAGATTTTTATACATTATTTTATTATATGTACAATATTCGAATCTGTTAAATAAATTACCACTATTGTGTGCTTTATTTGCACATCCCCCACCACAAAATTGTTTGATTTCACAAGAGGAACATTCACCGATCGTCTCTGTTGTTCGGCTTCGAAGAGTTTCTAGAGTTTCAGAATCATCAAAGATTTCTTCAAATGATGAAATTTCCAAAACATTTCCGATTACAAGGTCATTTTTGCCTATCATCTCATGGCAAGGATATATTTTTCCATCATAACCAACTCCCAACATAGAAAGTCCAGCGCCACAAGGATTACGTTGACACATATAATTTCTATCTCGAGAGATAATATTCTTAATCATATTAGCAAGATGATTCAATTTAAGACGATTATCCGGATGTGCTTTATTATGATTAATTATGCGATGCATCAGGGCAATTTCTTTTTCTGCGTATGCTTCTTGATGAGCCTGATTAGATTCTTCCTTAATTGCACGTCCTTGATTGAAGTACGGATTCAATTTCATCGAAGGTATTGCATATTCAATCATAAAATCAGATATTCCATCAAGAACATTAATATCACTTACAACACAAAGAACTCCAAAAGAGAGTTCGTGTTTTTTTAATAATCCTAGTTTCTCTGTTACGACATCAAATGATCCTTTACCTTTCCGAAATATTCTGTTTTGATCATGATACTTTTTGGGGCCATCGAGCGAAGTTCCAATATGGATCTTATTTGTCTTGAAAAATTTAACCATGTCTTCTGTTAATTCAACCAGATTAGTCTGCAAACTGAATCGGACAGAAATACCTCTCTTTTCCGCCAGACCGTATCCATAATCGACTGCATTTCTAACTCGATCGTAAGCTAATAATGGCTCCCCCCCATGAAATTGAAATTCTATTCTATCACGCGGAGGACAAATACCCAAAGAAAGTGTTTTTTTCAATATCTCTTCTGATATTTTGGCACCTGACCCTGCATCGGTATAACAATATTTACATCTAAGATTACATGCATTAGTTACTTGAAAGATAATTAACTGCAAGCTTTTTTCTAAATTACATTGAATTATTGATTTCGATTGATTTTTTTGACCATTTACTTCAATAAGTCCCGCATCAAAGAGAATAGTCAGGGTTTGCTCAATATTTCCTCCATCTTTTGATCTAAGTTCCCCAATTGTTCTAGATTGTGTGAGCTGATTTAAAATGCGTTTAGTATCTTGATCAATTACCGCCCAATTTGCATTATATGGTTCTATAATCAACGACATCCCATTTTGTTCTTCAGAATATAAATTTGAAACTTGCTTTACCCTATCTTGAAGAGATAATACCATTCTAAAAAAAGAAAAAATTATACTCCATCATCCCAATTGGCCCATTGGTCATTCCATCCGCCATCTGACCAGTCATCCCAACCATCACTCCATTCAGAAGACTTTGGTCTTTTAGAGTTCAATATCTTTTCATCAATCCCACTAGAACGAATCTCTTTGCCTTGTTGTGCGATATAGAAAATTTTTGGTGATTCATAATCTTGTCCCATTTTTAAATACCTCCGATTTAGTTAATATCCATACCTCCTTCTTAGCCGTTATTATGCTTGAATTTAAGGGTTATGAATATTTAAATGTTCCGACTTCCGGAAAGCATTATAATCCATATAGACTTAGAAACGTTTAAAACTGACGCATAGAGATTCTATTGAAGTATATACATATATACTTCTGTCAAGCAAAATACGAGTGTTTAGGATATAATTTTTTTTCTTGCTCTGCAAAGCTTTTGTTTTTAAATGACTATTCTTTTTAAAAATCGGCTTTTTATTTGATAGAGCGCCATTGCTATCTCCAACCTTGCTTTTGAAAATATTTTACGTGCTCTTTCATAATTCATTAGCCTGCTGAAAAATGTTTCTCCCTCTATGTATTCCTGAAAAAATGGGTTGTTTTTCAGTATATCAGTTTTTTCATTGCTCTTATTTGATTCTTCTATGCTGTGGATTCGAAGATATTGTCTTCTAGCAATATTACCAACGTACCTTGACCAGCCCTCTATTACTCGACTGTATTTGCGATTTAATTTAATTACTCTATTTCTAAGTTTAACTTTTCTTCTAGCAAATCTCATTACATCTAACTCTGATCTTTTGAGGTTTTCGTATAGCGTACACAATTTTTTCTGTGCTTCTTCATCCATCAAAAATCCTTCGAGAGATTCTCCAAAATCACTATCAGATTTACTCAAAGAGTTATGACCCAAAAGTTCCTTAATCTTTTTTTCTGATTGAGGAATTATTCAAGATAGATTCAAAGAATAACTTGCACTTCGAGCAGCCAATTGAACTAGTGAAGCAACTTCACAAAAATCTTTAAACGCATCTGCTGTGGTAACAAAAGGGTATCGCATATATATCAGTTCATCTATTTTTTGAATATCATCCAAAATTTTGTTCATTTGACAACTTTTTTCCTCAATAATTTTTCCATAGTTGTGATTTTCCTGCAGTAAGCCTCTGTATTTTAGACCAACCACATTATTTTCCCACATCCACACATGAGTTAATTCACAGCAAAGGTTCCCAATCAGCTTGGCTCGATAAAAGAGATTATCATTACCTTCATCTACAGGTACTTCTATTTTGTAGGCTCGTTTTCCACAGGAATCAATTAATTCAGTGGTCCCCCCAACTACGGCGCCTTCAGATCTCACCGAATGTAAATATAACTCTGCACAAGGGGTCTCAGAAATTCCCCATACGTTAAGAGCGGATCCCTCATATTTTTTATCAAACTCTTCTCTGGATAAAAATTCCAGATTAATTCTTTGAGTAGGAATATCTAATCCAAATTTCTTTTTTAGTATTTTGAGACTATCTTCATAAATACAATACTGTGTTGGATTGCCAATATGAGCTAAATTCATTTTGTTACCTCCTACGAATACAGTTCGTCTCCCTATAGAGGTAACGTGGGACCGTATAAAGATTATGTCTATTCTGTATATACGTATATACTTCTGTCAAGCAAATATGGATGTTTTGGTATATAAATGTTATTATCTTTGATATATGTCCCTTTGGAGTAACAACAGAACGGAAGATTTATAAACCCGGGCAATTTTAATAGGTTCAGGTGGACTTAGAATGTCAGAACAAATGCCAGCTGAATTCAAGACTATTGATTTTAATGACGTTGAATTTAAAGGGATAATACTAAGGGCTAAAGATCTGATTAAAAAAGGGTATTTTACTGGCATAAATTTTTTACAATCAGATTCTATTCTGCCAGATTCTTCAGTAATTGTTCATTTTCTGCATGATAGTAAAAAACATTTGGAAGCGATTGAAAATGATATTAGTAGGGATCATTTAATTGTTCCGAGATTTACATATTATATGCTTAAATCAGAATATTTTGAAAAGCCTGATTTTGGAGAAGAGTATGGTACTGCAATGTTTTTTGATTCTGATTTCAACAATATTTCTATAGACGAAGCAGTTAAAAATCCACATGGTGTAACAATTTCAAATAAAGAATTAGATTTAATCGTACCAATTGCAGAGATAGTAAATCTAGGACAAATTTTAAAAGATATAAGAGAAGCTGATCGCAAAAATCCGAAACAATGGATAGATCCTGTTATAATTGTTAAAACCAAAACTCCAATAAAATCTCTTGAAGGTTTCGTAAATAAATACTTTGTAAGCATATCACATGAAAGAGAGGAGTTTTATTGTGTGATAACAGATAGGCAAAGGGCAGACGCTTTAGAAAGATACCTTGATAAATTATGTGAAAGAATTCAGATTGGTAAATTAAGAAGATGTGATATCGTTTTTTCACCAAGTCAAATCAATACCGAATTTGCAGATTATCTCTCCACGATTCAGAACCAACTTAGGATTGTTGAATAAGAACATCTAATTCCTCTTTTGATCTAACTGAAGTTAATTTACGACTTCCTCCACCCCGAACTCCGTTCTCAAAAGCACGTTTTATTTGTTCTCCGATTCCATTTCTATGAACATGACATTCGTATTTTATCTCTCCTATCCCATATCGCCACTCACTAATAAAAGTATCAGAAGATAAATTTACAAGAGTTATAGCTAATTTGGGATAATTACTTGGGCAAATGCAATCAATACCTTCTAGTATTGGATCTTTCAATGCTCTTAATAAAATATGTATAGGATTAATTGTGGCAGTTCGCCTTAATCGAAGAACTTCTCTCAGCATACGAAGGTCAGATGTCGAATGTATCTGATATGCCCAACGATTTGTTCGAACTCCTCTTCTTTTCAACCTCTTCATTTCTTCTTGGTTGTGTTCAAGTTCATTTTTTCGTCCATAAGTATAATCTAAAACTTTTATTGGATCATAAGGTCCAATACCATGTGGTCCAACCCAACAAACTAGCTCTTGGCTAGGCCTTTGTTCTAGCTCTGTAATAATTCTTTCTATTTCAGACTCGGTCCAATCCTGAAGTTTTTTCTTCCGAACACTTTCTGAAAATGCAACTTTCTCTGCAGATTCATACATTTGCATATATGTTTGTTCGTAGTTCATTCTAAGTATATTATAGATTTTATAATATTTAAAGCTTACTCAAAGAAAACAGTTTTTTTTGACATTCTAAAGAGTATAAATTCAATAGCCACCAACAACTGGTGCTCCAGTAACCGCATCTCCACTCACCATCCCTGCGAGTCCTAATACTAATAGAGAAATAATCAAAAGTATGCAAACCTTCTTCATAATATCACCTCTAAGGCAGATATTGCTGTTTTGGTATATAAATGTTTTTGTTTATTTGTATAACCCAAGAATCCTCATAGTCACGTAATCATAATCGGATTAAAGAATCCGTTCTCAACCAAGTGACTTTGAGTTCTCTATTCTGATATTTATTGAGAAGAAAGATACAATACACAAAGTTCTTGATTTTAGATATTTTAAATTTCATTTTCGATTTTGTCCAACTATGACTAATTCTTCAGCAAAGATCGAAGAAAAAGCTTTAATGATAAAATATTTCTTAATCAATCTTTTTAGATAAAATGGAGTTGGAAGATGCACATAGACCTTCACATCATTATCATTATAACTTCTATCCAAAAACTCGCCATTTCTTTGCTTAAAGATATGTAATAAGTGCTCTATCCAAAAAGAAAACCTGTTACCAGGATATAGAGCATTATTCGATGTTAAAACACATAATCCTTCAGGTTTCAGAACTCTTTGAACTTCTTTTAATACTTTCAATCTGTTTTTATGAGTTTGAATTTGGTTTATGAAACATTTGAGCATAAGAACAGCATCAAATGAATTTTTATAAAACTTTAAATTTTTTGCATTCATCTGGATACATTTCACTTTAACTTGATTTTCTTTGCTAAATTTGTTTGTAAATTTTACCATTTCAGGGGAAAAGTCGATAGCAGTAACCGTATAACCCATTTTTGTTAACGGTACCACCTCTCTTCCGCATCCGCAACCAATAACAAGAAGTGTCTTAGCATTCTTTAGATATTTTTTAATTACCTTTTTTTCGAACTCTTTTAACCCCTTTCTTGCTTGTTCAAAATACAACTTAGAAAAGTCTCTATCAGAGTATCTTTTAAATATTATTTTTTCAGCTGATTTCATTATACCCTTAATTGCTGAATAGCTTTCAATCTCATTTTTGAATATTTTATGTTTTGCAGCTTATTTTTAAAAAAGATTGCCTTAGAAGTATAAATATATTTCGTCTTATTTGTCTCATCTGGACTTATTTGCAAATCATCAAGCCTACCATTCACCCAATGCTCCAAATAAGTGACTAATCCTTCATCATATTCCCAAAAATCCGGATTTTGCTTTGCAAAAGAGAGATTATTTGAATTTAATAAGATATGGATGACTTCATGAAGCAATATATTTTTCAAAGCCTGCTTCTTTTCATCATAATCGTTTTTCTTTAGTTTCGTAATTACAACAAGATAATCATCTTCGCATTCTATTTGTAATTCTGCAAATAATTTCAGTAATTCTTGTTTTAAATCCTCATTTTTGATTTTCTGAATTATCTGAATACCTTCAAGAATTCCTCGTTTGCTTGTTACAGAGCCTCCAATATCAGATAATTTTTTTTGAAAATAATCCCCCTTCATAAAATCCTCAATAGTATCAGGAACTAAATCAGGATTATTCTGATGAAAAGGAGAACAGTCTGGTGTTCGACAACAGCTTATGAATTTTCGCAGTAAGATATGTCTTTGAGATATCTCGACAAATTTAAATTTAGATATATTAGAATCTAGATCTAAATACTCGGCAATTTTCTTTATTTTTGGAAAAAATATCTCTTGGTAGTTCATATTATTTGTTGATTACTTTTAAAATCAACTACATTAAATTCCTCATCCAACTCAAAGTATGTGAGTGTGCAAAAATCAGACTTGTATTTTCTATTCTCTTCTCGAGGTTTGTTCAAGAGAATTACTGCAACATTCGCAATAAATCCCGAATGGCTGATTATCAGAATGCTCTCAGCAGTCTCCTTTTTTAACTTTGCAACAAATTTCTGTGCCCTCTCAAAAGCATCGGAGGAGTTTTCACCACCTTCAGGCCTAAAATCTTTTTCTTCAACACCTGCTTCAGCTACTGCTTGTCTCCATTCAACAGCAGTTTTACTTTGTAAAACTCCAAGACTGTGTTCATTTACTTCATCAGTATATTCAATTTCAATGTTCCCTAAAGCGGTAATAGTTGGTTCGAGTGTTAATCTTGCCCTATTTGAAGATCCACAGATAATCTTCTTAACATTTAATTTAGATAACGGTTTAACTAACTTTTGTGCTTGATCAAGTCCTTCATCCGTAAGAGTATCTTGTTCTTCTCCATGTCCTCTTTGTGCATGCCTTATAAAATATATTTTCATCATTTTATTTTCCCAGAATACCTATTAATTCTTTTTTTGTTCTTTCGATAGTCTGTCTTGGTCTATGCCTCAAAGCATAGCCTAAATCGTAAAGACACCTGTAAAAGATGTGCTTAAAGAGTTTTTTGTTGGCAGATTAGAGAGAATAAAAAAGGGATTAAGCGCAGAAAAAACTGATCTTTGCGAAGCATATATACAGCTTAAAATTTTAGATAGTGCCAAGTCTCATTTAGAAGATTCTCCTGAACTCAAAGAATTCCAGGATGATTTTTCAAAACTATATTGGCAAGTGTATATAGATATCGAATCGAAATCTCAACAGATATCGTTAAAAAAAAGACATGGCGTAGACTGATAATCCTCTTCAGGTTCATAAACAAATCAAAATATATACACAAAATTCTTGATTTTAGATATTTTAAATTTCATTTTCAATCAAACTTATCAGGATCAAAGTCTAAATTCCTTGTATATCCCTCAAACTCTTTCCAGCCAATTGTTTTTCTTCTAAAGTTTGGATTTAATCTACAGATTTTAATATCCCCGCTATCAATCAAATCCTTAAATTCCTTGTGAGTTATCAGTAAATCCTTATTTTGAGATTTGAGTAGCTCAAACTTCTTATAACAATTCATTAATCTTTCATCTTTATTAAAGCATTTTCTTGTGCAGAAATTACCAAAATACCAGTTTATTACTCTTTGGATAGGGTATCTTTTGATGCTTGGCATTGTAAATTAAAGTGAATCATAATGTATTTATTTTCTTTCTATAGCATTAACCAGCTTTACCAAAGGCAGGAATGCAACAATGCCCCTCTTACCTTCAAAGTCCAATGATACGACATAACCTTTTTTTGGGCTGTATTTTTTTAAAAAACTAGAAAAGGACCTTGTCAGTTTTGCCTCTTTCAACAAAGATTTTACTTCTACAGGAATTAACTTATTATTTTTTTCTATTATAAAATCAACTTCAGCTCCGGATTTGGTACGCCAATAATTAGGAAAAATATTGTGCTTTATTAATTCTGTATAAATAAAATTTTCATATATGTTCCCAAAATCTGCCCTTTCACTGCTGAAATTATCTATGCAGATGTTCCTGAATCCAAGGTCGTAAAAATAAATCTTTGGGCTTTTGACCATTTCAGTCCTCTTATTAGTATAATATGGTTTTACTAGATTACATATGAAAGTTTTCTCAAGAATATTCAAGTATTTCATCAGGTCATTGTAGGAAAAACTGGTTATTGTTGAAAGTTCATTATAATTTATAATGTTGCCTATCTGTAAAGAAAGCGCCTTCATAAGCTTGACTAATCTGTAATCCTCACTTAAATCAAGAATCTCCCTAATCTCCTTCAAGAGATATGTATTGTATATACTTTCAAGGATTTTCTTTTTCTCGTCTGTTGTTTTTGCAAGAGCTACTCTTGGATATCCGCCGTATAAAATAAATTCTCTGAGATGCTTATTCAATTCAGATACAATCTCTTTTCCATAGTTTCCGTTCTCATAAAGCGGAACTAGTTTTTGATTTCTTGCCTTCAAAAATTCCTTAAAGGAGAAAGGAGAAAGAGGAAATATAAATATCCTTCCGGTCAGATATTTTAAGCTCTGGATTGACAGCTCTGCTGCAGATGAACCTGAGATGAATATCTTTGTATCAAAATTGTCATAGAGGTACTTTAATTTTTTTCCGCTGTCTTTTGAATATTGCACTTCATCGATAAAAAGTATATCATACCCTTTTAAATGCAAATCTGCAAAAGAATCTATATCCCCTTCAAAAAGCTGGAGAAGCTTTACATCGTCAAAACTTATCCGGTTTATCTTCTTGCCTTTCTTACCAAGCAAATTAAGAAAGTTATTGACTAGTGTGGTCTTGCCGCACTGCCTCGCTCCAATTACTGCTATAATTTCCTTTGCTTTAAAATATTTTGAGATTTCCTCTTCAATATCTCTCTTTATATATACCATATATGAAGAATACCCCTGCCATTATTTAAATCTTTCTCTTTTTAGCAGGGTTGTTATTCAATATCCTGAGGCTATATTCCAAAAACAATAGAATTCATAAAATGTTCAAAAATGATCAGAAAAAAGCTATTATAGATTATTGTAAATAATATATTTCTGGAACAAGATATTGCTATTTTGGTATATAAATGTTATCATCCCCTAAATATGCCCCTTTATAGTAGCAACAAAAACGAAAGCTTTATAAAGTTAGTAAACCATAATACATACGGTAAAAATAAAATGGATAAATTTATATCTGATGATTGCCTATTAATAGGTGTGGCAACCGATTCTTCAAAGGGCAAAAAAGAGATAAATGAAGCTAGCAATGGCTCTGAAACCCTTATAGATAGGTTAGGTGGAGATACTCCAAGAAATAATATTTTTGCATATTTTATCCTAGAAGAAAGTTCTTCTGTTTCTTATGATACTATAGCTCAAAAGTGTTCTTTACCAGCAAAAAGAGCTAGAAGAATTTTAAATGGGCTTGCCCAAGAAGGAGTTCTGAACAATGGAACCCCTCATATATATTCATTAGATATCAAAAGTCCTGCTGTTAGGGCAGCACTCAAAGATTATTTTGCAGGCGGTTTAGAAAGAATAAAAGTAAGACTAAGAAATCCAGACAGCACTGGTTGGGATGAATATTCGCAAGTAATGCAATTGGAAAGATCTCTGAACAAGTTAGAAAAAGAGCTAGGACCTTCAAAAGAGTTTAGTGAAGTTGATGATGCTTTCTATGATTTATATGGAGAAGTAGAGATGTTATGCGAGTGCACATGGGAAGCTGCTGATAGAGCAAAAAAGAATCATTAAACTTTGTAATCATTTCTCAAAATATATTCTAATTCCCAATGGATATGGGGTACTTTTGCTAATTTCTTTGGTTCGTTAATTGCTTCAGGATTCACAATTTCATGTGCTGAAATAACCTCTCCTTTCTTTTTAGCTTTTTTGTTGTAATAATTTTTACTTCTTCCTTTGAGATGCTTTGGACCATATATGACTACTCGGCTACACGTCTCTGAAAAATCTCTAACTTTTTCTTTCGAATCAATTATGAACAAAGGAACAAATTCACCAGAAAGAATCTTTTCATTCCATTCAACTATCTTGGATAAAGCTTCCCCCCTAAATTGACGAAATTCCTCAGGATCTATATACGACTCGAATTCCTCTGAGGTTAATCTTTTCTTCAATTTTGCTTCTAAGTGTTTTTTATATCCATCTGTGATCTCCTCACAAATATCATCATAAAATTTCTCAAAAAATACCCTTTTATTCTCTTCCTCACTTAGCTTTGGGTTCCATAAACCATTTACATCATAACCATCTTTAGCAAGTTTCTTAGCTCTCAACATATCACTCAAAAGTTCCCTTCGGATTTTAACATCTTCAATCTCGGCAAGTCTACGTTCCAAATCTGGATTCTGGTCTGAATTCGCGACAAATATAATCACAGAAACTAATAATAAAATAAATCCAATAATTGAATTTACTCCGTAAATACCTGGCCCTCCAACTGCTGCACCTGTAATACTTGATTCGGAAAATATCAGAAAAATTAGGCTTGTCACAAACAATAGCAATCCAAAGTATCTATAATCAAGTTTCTTCATGCAAAGTTTTGATTCAGATTCATATATAAACTTGTCGAAAAGAGATCTCATTCCAATGACATTCTAGTCTCGCATAAATTCAATACTCTAAGATGTATGTTTGCTAATCTGGAAAGAAATATATTATCAGAATAATGTTTTTTTGAAAATATATTCACCTTTCCCCAGAAGTCTCTTCTGTTATATAATATCTTGATTAATATATTTTTATCAAACTTATAAAAAATCTCATAAAACATACGTAAAGTCGAATTTGTCAATTCTAACAATTTCAAAGACTCTTTATGCAATTTCCATTTGTTTGATATTGCTTCCTTTGTGCTGAACATAAAAACATCACTGATTTCTTCTAATTCCTGGACAAGGTAGTAATAAAGAGATGTTTTTCTGAAATCCAAATGCCCTTTTCTGTTCAATAAACGGACACTATAATTGACAAATTTATCAATAGAATCGTGCTTATTGATTAATATAGAATAATCTTTTTCGCCTCTGGATAGCAATTCGTGAGCCTCCTCGCCCATTGAAAGAAGCAGGAGAAATATACGTCTCAATATATTTTCAAACTCTTCTGGAGAAACTTCTGAGATCTGTTTGATTTTAACAAAGTTCTTTCCTTGATCAATAACTTCAACACCCACAAGATTATTGACAATTTCTTGAACATATCTGGAAGTATTTTGGATTTTTCCAGATTTCATATTTTTGACTGTTGTATTCTTAAAGCTAATTTCAATCTCCCCACTGCCTTTCTTATACGCGCTTAGGATGTATCTATGAACCAAAGCTGCTGGCAGATCTGTAAGGTCTATCTTGGATTTTTGGATGTTAAACACCTTCTCAGAGCGCAGAATCAGGTCTCCAGCTCGTTCTTCAACCTCTACTTCATGACCTGCTTTTAGTTTGAACTTATTGATCCAAGAGCTTGGAAGGGATACTGTGAGTGTTGTAGATCCTTGTTTTACTAGTTTTCTTTTCATAATATATAGTAAGGGGAGAAAGTATATAAATCTTTCGGAAATATATACTAAAACCGTCCAGTATAGACTTCAGAACCAATATATATTCACCCAGATATCGCAGAAATTCTAATTTTTAGACATAGAAGGTTTCTTTCTTTTCAAGAAAACCAGTCATTTTTCTATATAATATATAGTTTTCAAAGTATTTAAACTATTTCTCTCATATCTGCAAGAGTTCTGCCTTTGTCCCCTTTATAGAAAAGGGAATCCTTTGGAATTCTTGAAATTTCTGGATCTATCTTAAGATCTATGATTTTATCTGCAAGCCTATTAACAGTTTCAAAAGATTCTCTTTGCTCCATATAATCAGCAACAGCAACAATGTATTCTCTGACAACAGAAAATTTGTTGGCAGTACGATCTTCAAATTTTTCAAGACTTTCAATAGACTTTCTGAAGTCGGGGTAGCGTTGCGAAGACTCATCAAATTCAGGCAATGCTTCTGCATGATCGAGCATTTCTAGGAAAGGGATATTGTTACACAAATAATCTACAATATAACCAAGATGATCCTGCAATTCTTTACTATCAAGTATAATATCTAACAAAAGCTTTTTCTCATTCTGTTCTGTATTAATATCTGCCATTTTCTAAATACATTATAGATTTTGAGATATATAAACTTTTCGAAAAGAAATCTGCTAAACTATTATTCTCATATCAGCAAGGGTCGTACCCGGTTCTCCTTTATAGAATTTAGAATCCTTTGGAATCTTTGCGCTTTCAGGTATGGGTGTAAGATCTATGATCTTGTCTGCAAGCGCATCAACAGGATCAAAAGGAGCTTTACTCAAATAGGCCTCAAGAGCAATTAAATATTCTCTGATCACTAGTATTTCTGGATTTGTTAATCGTCTAATTGCAGCTATATGATCAGGATAACGCCGGAGTCCTCCACTAAATTCTGGCAAACCTTTTGCATGATTCAGCATCTCCATAAATGGCAGGTTACCATGTAAAAAATCTACAACATATCCTAAATGCTCCTTCATTGCTTCACCATGTAATCTAAGATAATCTACTAAAAACTTTCTGCCATTTTCTGCTGCTTTAGAATCTGTCATTTTCCATATATTATATAGATTTTGAAGTATTTAAACTATTTCTCTCATATCTGCAAGAGTACAGCCTTTGTCCCCTTTATAGAAAAGGGAATCCTTTGGAATCCATGCGCTTTCTGGAATTGGTACCAGTCGTATGACTTTACTTGCAAGCCTGTTAACAGTTTCAAAAGATCCTCTTTTTTCTATATAATCAGCAATAGCAGTGATATATTCTCTGACAACAGAAAACTTGTTGGCAGTACGATCTTCAAATCTTTCAAGACGTTCAATAGACTTTCTGAAGTCGGGGTAGCGTTGCGAGGACCCATCAA
>JAGLWF010000014.1 GCA_023133595.1 Nanobdellota archaeon
CTTTCACAACTTCGCTGCTTTCTTTCTTTCCCTGTCTGATCTCTTCCATCTCTTCTTCGAAATGCCGTGTTAACTGGACATCAATAATCTGCGGCGCATATTTATCAAGAACCTCAATGGTTTTAATGCCAAGTTTTGTTGCTGTGACTTGTTTTCCAGTCACATAACCACGCATGAATAATGTATCAATAATCTGCGCCCTAGTGGATTTTGTACCGATATTAGCTCTTTCCATATCCTTGATGATTGAACTCTCAGTATATCTTTTTGGGGGCAATGTTTCCTTATTTAACTTATTTATCTCTTCGACTGCAATTTTCTGTCCTTTTTTCAGTGCTGGAAATTCCACTTCTTTCAGTTTCAGGTAAGGTGCGTAAAATTTGTGCCAATTCTTTTCGATCGTGCGCTTTCCTTCTGCAATAAAGATTTCATTCATCACATCAAAGAATACTTTCATTGTCTCCCGCACAGCAGGATCTCCGAACACAGAGAAAAATCTCTTGACAATTAAATCGTACAGTTTAGCTTCATCAGCTGTCAATCTTTTAGGTATGTTTCCAGTTGGAAATATCGATGGATGCGCATCATCTATCTTCTCACCTTGGTTTGGCTTCAGGTTTTTCTTTTTCAACAGCTCCTCAACGAGTTTGGTATATGCTTCCTGCTTCCCCAGTTTTTTCAATATATTTTTCAGTCCTAATTTTGCAGGCAGTTTCTGCGAACTTGTACGAGGGTACGAGATATAGCCTCCAGTGTAGAGATTCTGCGCAAGATTCAATGTTGCTTTCGGGCTTATCCGTAATCTTCGATAAGATTCTGTCTGCAAGGTAGTAAGATCAAAAGGAACAGGCGGATTATGATTATACTTTTTTGTTTCTAAATTTTTAACAGTAGCTTCATTCTGATTCTTGATTTTATTGAATATAACAAGAGCTTCCTTTTCCTTGGTGAAATTTCCTTTTTCGTGGTAAGCTTCCAGCTCGCTCTTTCCTTTCCTGCAGAACATCTGCAGCTGCCAATAAGGTTCTGACTTAAACACGCGGATCTCTTTCTCTTTTTCAACAACAAGCTTCAGAGCAGGGCCTTGTACACGACCAGATGACAGCAAGCGAAAACCACCTTTCACTTTCTGCACAGCAAGTGTCAATGCCCTGGACATGTTGATGCCCCAGAACCAGTCTAGCATATGTCTTGTCTCTCCTGCATATGCTTGTCCCCACTCTAATTTTTTATGTTTATGTTCATAAGCTTCGATCAGTTCATCTTTTGTCAATGTTGAGAATTTCATACGGTTAGCATTCTTTTTTTTGCACACAAAACGCACAACATTCCAGCCAATAACTTCTCCTTCAACATCAAAATCGCACGCAACTGTGAACTCATTTGCATCTTTTGCTAATTTTTTCAGCATTTCTAGATAAGGTTTTGAGAATTTAGCTGATTTTGAAATCTCAGAAGTAGGTTTCCATTCAATATCAAACACAGGATATGTCCATCCTGCTTTATTCTTCTCACCCAGACCATAAAGATGTCCAACAGCGCATCCTACAACAATATCTTTCTTTCCATGAGTGATTTTATAGTAAGAAACTTTCTTTACAGATTCTTTGATAGGCTTGCCATCTGCCAATGCTTCTGCAATACGTTTCGCTGCCTGCGGTTTTTCGCAGATTATGAGTTCATATGGCATTTTAAAAAGAAATCATAGAAGTCCTATAAAAAACTAACGCAAACCTGTGACCATCCCCTATATAAAGGTAACGTTTCCGACGGAAGCCTTTAAGGATTGTGTACTCATTCCGTTGTAGCGGAAATCATCTACACTTCTGGCTTGGTCATCTAAAGCCCCTTGATTGAAAAGAACCTGCTTCCCAATCAAGCTATTAGCTATGTTAACAGCACCATTAACATCAGCGTTTAGCATGATATTACAATTATTACACTTGAACAAAGACCAATTATTTGCATATGGCCTTTTTGTATCCTTACTTCCACATTTACTGCATGTTTTTGAAGTTCCAAATTCATTAACTTTAATAGCTTCGATACCTTTTTCTTCACTGCTCTGGATAATATAGTTGATTATTCTACTATATGCCCATTTCTGTAGTTTCTGACGGAGATTTCGTTTATTATTACCCTTATACGCACCATATTTTAATCGCTTTGGATAGCCAATGCCAATGATACAATTAGAACTCGCAATAGCTATCTGTTCAGCCAACTTCCGCTCACAATCTTCAACAAAATTTGCTCTCTTTTGTCGAATATGCTTAAGGGCAATCCATTTTTGTAATTGTTGTAATTTTCCGATCAACTTATCGTATTGCTCAAGTTTATGTTTTTTATATCCTTCTTTTATTGCTAGAAAACTATCTTTGCTTAGATTTTGCTCAAGAGTTAACAACACCGTTGTAACTGATCTAGTTATACCTAAATCAATAGCTCTAACATTTTTTATTATTTGAATAGGAACTTGATATTCACATGAAAAATGTACATACCATTTATTATGATGGATAATCAATTCACAACTGGATATTTTTATCGCATCTTTAAGCTTTTTAAGATGATATCCTGCAGGATTTAAGGGGATCATCATTTTATCTCGCATTTTCAATGTTGACAAATGAAGCCAAAGTTCAGAAATATCCAATTCATTTCTTAGTAGTTTAACAATATTACCTTTAAGTTCTAGATTAGTTTTTAAACTAGCTGTTCAAGAATCTAAGCATATAGGAATTTTGTTGATTGAATTAGAAAATGGTTCTGATGGTTTTCTCTTAAGAAGTTTCGAGTGCCATTTAGTTCCTTTCTTTGCTTTTTTTAATTTAAACTCCCAATGAACATATTCTTTTTTGTAACTTTTCCACATCCAGATAGCTTTGTCCTTACATTGTTGAATATAAGCAGCATTTAATTTTGTTTTTTTAGCTATTTCCTTTTCGTAAAAAGCTAATTTTGTTCTAGTAATATATCTAGTTTGGCTGATTATATCTGAGAAAAGTTGAGTACAATACGTTAGCCTAGCAGTTAACTTGTTAAGTTTTGCCGTTTTGATTTTAGTTATCCCATAATGAACAGGCACTTTTATTGTTCTTCTATAGCTTTTATATCCCATAAGTCTATTTATTGAATTTTTTTCTTTATAAATCTTATTCGCGTATGTCCAGTGGCCAGTGAACATAATTTTTACAAAAAAATAGAAAACATACAAATTCGAAAAATTTCAGAACCCCTCTGCTCATTAAAAATAAATCGTTTTTACTGAAAAACTTTATATATAGGCATTTTTTTCATCAGAGAATGAATAAGAGAGGAATCTTGCTGTTTTTTGTACTTTTTCTCTTAATTTTACCTTTGATTTCAGCTGAAAAGCACATGAAACTGCTCGCAGTAGAGGAAGGGGTGAACGGAACAAAAGGAAATCTTGCAGATCTTTACCTCAAGACAGTTGACGGCACTGGAAATGTCTATGTTGCGACTTTTCCATTGACAAGGATTGATACCCAGATCAGTGCGCGTTACGCAAAAGATGTTGCGTGCGAAAAAATTGATCACGATTGTCAATTAGACTTTCTATACACATTGAAATCCAAAAGCAATCTTATAGGCGGGCCGAGTGCAGGCGCTGCGATCGCAATCTTGACAATTGCTGAGCTTCACGATCTGGAACTCGACGAGAAAGTTGCAGTCACAGGAACAATCAACAGCGGCGGATTAATCGGTCCTGTCGGCAGCTTGATGAAAAAGATAGAAGCTGCAAAAAACGGAAACCTGACCACAGTATTGATTGCAAAAGGAACACGATACGTTGTGAATAAGACAACTAAAGAGTATAAAGAACTCAAGAAGATAAAAAATAAAGATTTTCCTATCAGCAGTCTTCTGAACAAAACTGGAAAATCAATTGATCTTATTGAATATGGAAAGGAATTGAACATAACAGTGGTCGAAGTTTCGCGATTGGACGAAGCACTATCCTATTTCACAAATGAACCATACGAACAAGAACTAGCATCTCTCGAGATAGACCCAGAATATGAAAAGACAATGCTCATACTTGCGCACGCCTTATGCAACCGTTCAAGAATATTAAGGACAGTCATTGGCAATAAAGAGAAAGTCAGAGGAAACAAAGAGATCATTGAATCTGCTGAAAATACCACAGCAGAAGCCTATAGATTAATTGAAGAAGGCAATTATTATAGTGCTGCGAGCTTTTGTTTTGGAACAAATATCAAATACAGAACCATCTTGTACAAAGACCTGAAACAAGAAGATTTTCTGGATGAAGCAAACGAGATTGCAAAAATAGTATTAACCGGCAATAATTATCAAAGCCTAAGGAATCTGCAGACATACATCATTGTCAAGCAAAGATTGAGTGAAAGAGACCAGCTGGTAGAGGAAGCAATAGAACTTTTCAATCAATATGAAAAAGGCAAAGCTAAACTAGAAGATGCCCAAAGCATGCTGGCTTTTGCCCGGGAAAGACTGCATTCTGCTCTGGCGTGGAGCACATTCTTCAAAATCGGAGAAAAAGATGAAGGAATTTCCAGAGAGGCCATGAAAGAGACCTGCTCTAAAAAATTAGACGAGGCACAGGAACGTTTCCAGTACGCTACTATTTATTATCCAATCAAACAGGAAGAGACTGAGAAAGAGATAGATCGCGCAATCAAAAATGCGCAGGAAGGCGATTACGAACTTTGCATTGCACGCGCAACAAAAGCAAAAGCAGAGAGTGATGTTATTTTGAGTGTGATCGGTGTCAAAAAAGAGCAGCTGCCTATCACGATCAAAGAAAAATTAGCAGTCGCGCAAAACGAGATCGCGACACAGACCAGCTTTCCAATAGTTGCTTATTCTTATTATCAGTATGCAAACAGTTTATTCAAGGAAGAAGAATATTATTCTGCTCTACTGTATGCAGAGTATGCGCTAGAGATGTCAAACTTAGATGTTTACTTCAAAAAACCAAGCTTGAAATTGACAAAAGTCAAGAGCAAGGATCTCTATTCATTATTAATCTTCATCCTGGGCTTTATCGCCGGACTAGTATTATACCAGACAATCAGCAGCATCAGAAAAGAGCCCAAAAAAACTAAGAAAAAACCTGGAAAAAAATCAAAGAAAAGAAAATCCAAAAGAAAATAGATATTTTTTCTGATTTAATTATGAGTATAAAACCCCCAACAAACATCCGAAAATGTTTGCTAGGGGAAAAAGAGGTGATAGATGATTTTAATATCTGTTTTTAAACAAAATTTGCGAGTTAGTTACAAAAAGAAGCTCAAATACGCCTCTTTTTGAGTGATACACATCCTTCACATATATGTCTTTTATCCACTACTGAGTAGGAGTCGGTAATATATAAAGGTTTCTCCCTTTTGAGTATTCTAAAGTGGTGATTTCTATATGTTGGCATATAGCTATTTAAAGAGCTGTATCACCCCAGATGTTATGAAACTGCGGTCCAAGCGCTTGTTTGAAAAGGAATTCGAGAAGAGATTCCGCAAAGAGATCAGGTTGCGAAAGCTTCTGAAGAAGAATGATGCTATTTGCTTGGCTCCAAACAAGGACAGCAATACTTTTGCTGCAAAATACATGCTCAAAAATCTTGGTCTGCCACTGAAATTCGCGAAAAATGGCAAGAAATTAATTGCCTGGAGCCGGGATAAAGAAATCGAAGACTTTCTGACCAAGCTTTTTTTCGGAAAGATTCCAAAAAAACATGGAAAAGAAATAAAAATAATGAAAACCATTTCTCAATCAGACATTAATGCTTTTGCAAAGTTGAAAGGATACAAAAGAAAAGGATCTAGACAAAGCGAAGTGCTTGATTTTATTGAAAATCTTGAAAAAAAGCATGGGGATCTGAAGAGCGCGACTGCAAAAGCCATCCAAAAAATAAAAGATCTGATATGATGAGGGTGCATAGCACCAAGCGCAGCCTTAGGTTGAACAAACGAGACCATTAGACTCGTCTTCCAAAGCGAACTAATGATCAGGCGGAGCGTGCTATGCACAGATAGCATGATGAGCCTGAAAGCATTGCTTATTTTTATGTTGACAATCACAGGTCTTGCAGTTTATGAAGATACTGTGAGCATCAAAGTATATTTTTCTCCAGACAACTTAACTTATCACTTTATTGATTACATCCAGAACTCTAATTCTTCATTGGATTGTGCATTGTACGATTTTTCTGAACAGATAAAGCAAGAATTGCTAATGAAAAACCAGGAAATCCCAGTATACATAGTTATCGACGATAAAAATGATGAGATCGAAGGTGATGCTGTGCAGATAGATTCATATGGATTGATGCATAACAAGTTTTGTGTGCGGGATGGGAAAGATGTATGGACAGGTTCCTATAATCCAACTAAGAGGGGAACATTGAATGACAATAATGCTCTGATCATTGAATCAGAACAGATAGTTGAATTATACCAGGACGAATTTGACGAGATGTGGTCAGGAGTATTCAAGAAAGGAACTAAAACAAAGAAGAATAAGATCAATTATGGTGATAATAAGATAGAGATTTACTTCTGCCCAGAAGATGACTGCGCAGAAAAAGTCTATGATGTTCTTGATAGTGCAGAAGAATACATTTATTTCATGACTTTCTCGTTCACAAGGACAGATTACTTGGATCTGTTGAATGAAAAAAGTGAAACAGTCCAGATAAAAGGCATATTTGAGAAGTCCAGGATAAACCAGCAGTATAATATCTACAAGAAATTAAGTGAAAACAAAAAAATCGAACTGAAATTGGATAATAACAAATATACAATGCACAACAAAGTTTTTATCGTCGACAAAAACATAGTTATTACTGGTTCTTTCAACCCAACAAAAGGCGCAGATACAAGGAATGATGAGAATCTATTGATTATTTATGACAAAAATATCGCAGATCAATATTTAGAAGACTTTAATAGAATTTGGGATCAATAAAATCCAATGCTCGCATAACCGACAGCTGCACTGTAGTCTCCAAGAATATCTCCAGAAGTATGGTACTTGAGCAGTTTTGCTTTTCCTATGCCAACAAGTCTGCAATATTCAAGAAGAGCAGCAATCGGCTCCTTTCCGCAGATAGTTGCCCCTGTCTTGTCAACATATCCAAGAAATCCTTTAACATCAAACTTGAGGATGAAATCAATAGCCTCTTTATCCAGCTTATACAAATTTTCTTTCACATTTTCCTTGAAAGGCATATAATTATATGAAGGACCATAGTGCGTGAAATCAGAAGATGCAATGATAATTATTTTCCTGCCTAACTCTCTAGTAACGCGATCGATTTCTTTTGCAACACCAGAATGATCCGAAACAATAATAGGAACAATCTTTGCATCTGGATGCACGTGCTGGAGAAAAGGAAGCTGGACTTCGATGCTATGCTCGTGATTATGCGAGAGTTCATTATTCACTATATTCAATTTCTGGCTAAACTCAGTATCATTCTTCAGAACACCAAGAGGAGTTTTCCAATCAACATGCGACACAGAGTTTGCATGCCCTTCGTGGCTCAAACCCAGAACAACATAAGTATCAGCTTTCGGCATATTTGAGAAAGAATGTGCAGCGCATTTCCCTGAAAAAACATAACCTGCGTGCGGACTGATGCAGGCTTTCAATTTTCTGTTCTCAGAAACATCAACACCAGCAAAACATTCTTCTAACTGCTCTTTCAATCTGGCATCTTCATAGAATTGCCCTGCAACTATTGGTTCCCTGACCATCTTATGTCCACATATGATAAAGGATCAAGATACCTGCTATCAGTAAAACAAAGCTTACAATCAGTTGTGGCAGGGCCGGCAGAACAAATTCTATTATTCCAAAAGCTCCAGAGATATGGAGTAAGCCAACTATTACCAAAAAGATTGCAAAAATATAGCTCAATATTCTCCATTTCCCTCCTTTTCTTTTCTTTTCAATGTACTCTGTTCTCATACTAAAATCCAAGGATTCCAGATATATAAATGGTGTGGTTCTGCCTGCAGAAATCTTTATAAATCAACTCGTTGTTCTGTAGTATGCGCGCCGGTGGTCTAACGGCATGACAACGGCCTTCCAATAAGCAATGCTTAGAAGATAGCCGTTTATCCGAGAAATGCCAAGGGGATTGGGCATTCGGAAATTCGAATCTCGGCCGGCGCATTCAGTCCCAACTTATTGATTCTTTTTTTACAAGAATTCATGTATTTAATGCGTTTCTTAGTATGATTAAAGCCAATTTTTTGAAATAATAAATATGAAGAAGCAGCAACACGAATTATATAGAGCGTTTTATATTTTTCTTGTTTTGGGGCGCTAGAATAAAAACTTGTTTTAAAACCTTCTAATTCCAACATCTCCCTGATCATCAACATCGCTTTTTTATTTGTATTATAACATAGTACACTAGCCTCACGTACAGTTCCCTCATCATCAAAGAAAGCTCTTAACCAAATCCGACGAAATTCAGAACTATGAACTATTTCTTGAGGGATTATCCAATCATCTTTGTCATACCCTAAATTTTTCAAAATGTCAAACAAGATCTTATTTCTGGCTTGTATTCTGAATTTGTTATTACTTCGTAAAACATATGTTTGCGGAAAAAGTTTCTTGATGTAAATAGTCATTCTATCTAACAATTCTGGACATGTATTGGTATATTCGATTATGAATCTATTAAATGGTTTAATACTTCTACTTGTTCGAATAGAAGAAGGACTTCTATTTTCTTTTTTGATATACATATTTCCATCGCCACAGACATGTGCATGTATAGCTACTAATTCTTCATTCAATTTCATTTAACATCACCCCTACTAGAGATTTTTCTCATTTATTTGGAAAATTTCTAAGTTTTCAAGAGGACACCAAGCGAACCTGCATATGTGATTTTCGTGTCGCAGACCGAAAATTACAATATAGCTGGTTTGCGTGTCCGAGCTTATAGAATTCAAGCTTTATATAGTCTGTGAGAGCATGGCCAGTGGCCAGTGAAGTATTATTTTTGAATCTTAATTCTTGAACGGTGCGTTTAAATATAAAAAAACTAGATATAATTTCATTAACAAGAAAAAGAACAAATATAGGATCATAGCCAGGACAAAAGCTGAAGCTAGAACTAAAAGAAAAAACAAAAGAAGCCGATGCTCTGCAGAAGTGATATCTCCCACTATGGTCGAAGAGAAATAATTGAACACCATAAACATCAAAATTGCCGAAATCGAAAATAAGACTATTTTGCCCCTACCATAAATAAAGAAGTTTTGGATTTTATGGAATAAAGTAGCAAAGAATTTGAAATAAGGTCTATCTTTAAGATAAAAATAGTAAAAGATATTCAATGTTTTTATTATCCTTTTGTTATCTTCAAAATTCTTCATAAGCTTTGTATATCTAGGCTTGGAAATGCGATCTGAACACCGAGAAATGTATTTGCAGAAAAGAGAATCGCCGATATAAGAATAAAGTTCTTGATCTATGAGAAATTCCAATACTTCAGATGTGATTCGTTGGGAATTTATTAGAAATAAATAGAGATTATAATTCTGATTATGTCGACTTTCAAGAATCTTTATCAGGTATTTTGAATCAAGCCAGTATCTCTTCATGAAATCAAGAACTTCTTGGAGCTCTTTTTTATTGATTTGGGATATAAATTCTTCAATTCTATCTTCTTGTTTAGGAAATAAAAGCCGTCTTAAATATAAATTATTGTACACCAAAAAAATAAAGACAGCTGTAAAAAAGAGTATGATTGGATACAAAACATTTGTCCCAGTTATTAACAGAAGTATAGAAAAAAGCATCAAGGTAATACAGAACCAGACATCGTCTACAATTATTATTTTATGTTTTTTGATATGAGGTTCTAGTATTTGATCATAAACATGCTCAATTGCTGGAGATATTAGACCGCTAAATCTCCTTCGTCGTTCTTCCTCAGGCTTTCTTGGATTATTATTCAAGGTTTCTCCTCACAATATATTATTTGATTCATTTTCTCTTTTTACATTTATGTTTTTTGTATGTTGTAGTTGGTTTCAAAGCTTTGCCACATCTATGACAAACATGAATTTTGAAATCATCAAAGTAAGCATAAAGTTGGTTTATTAAATGAAATGCTAAAAAACCAAATGCAGGCAACTCAAACCTGTCTGGAACTAGATGAAATATGAAAGAAAATGCTAGTATAAGACATACTATAGAAGAGGTGATTCTAGATGCTGGTGCTGTTTTTTTACCAGTTAGATTCTCCAAAAAAGTCATTTCAATCTTGCTCCACAGTATTTACAGAACATATCTGAACTAGAGTTAGAATTGCCACAATAGCAGCATTTTACTTCCGTCAAGAGTTTCACTATAGCAATTGCGCCAATTGCACCTAAGATTATTCCAAGTCCAGAGCTAAAAGTGTCTTTTTCATCCATATAGAGCCAATTTCGCCTTGAATTAATAAAGATTTCTCTAATACCTTAAAAGCCCCGGCGCATTCAGTCCCACATTTCTAGGCTTAATCAAGTTAGATATTTTCTTTGTACAAATGAACAAAATGTGTTATTCCAAGAGAATCAAAAAATTCCAACATATTTAAGTAACCTTTAAATAACAGGCCTAATTTAGCAATATATAAGCGTCAGCGCATTAGATTGTGTGCATAAAGCACGACCGGCGCATTGTTAATGCAAATTAACGAGGAGCTAAAAATAAAATGGGACAAGGAAATAATAGGCGTGGGAACCGTGGTGGTTCCAATAAAAGAGGTAGTGGCAGAGGAGGCGACCGTGATGGCGGTTTCAATAGAGGAGGCAGTCGTGATGGCGGCGGTTTCAACAGAGGAGGAGGCGGTGGTTTTAATAGAGACCCAAAGAAGATGCATAAAGCGATTTGTGCAGAATGCCACAAAGAATGTGAAGTTCCTTTTAAACCAACAGAAGGCAAACCAGTATATTGCAAAGAATGTTTTGAGAAACGAAAACATTAACTCAATAACTCTGGAAATCAAATTATTTTGTTTATTATCTTATTTCTTTTTTTATTTTACATCTGTAGAAGAATGTTTACTCACACGCGCATAAAGCACAGCCAGCGCATTCAGTCTCTTCTTTTCATACCATTTTATATACCTGCTTTTTTCTCTCAAAATTCATGTTCAAAAAACTAGCAGGGACAAACAAAGTACAGGAAAATATTACCAAAGTGCATGCTGCAATAGACATGATCAACAGCAGGCTCGATGGATTCGACCAGAAACTCGCACAGACAAAAGATGCAATGAGCACTATCATTGACCAGGTTGCAAATCTGGAATCAAACAAGGAATCTTCTTTATACGAATTCAAGAAGACAATGGAAGAGATCAAGGATCTGAAACAGAAATTAGAGACAAATGTCAATGCCCTCGTATTCCTAAAAGATAATATCAAGAAGAATCTTGTCTCTGATCTGAAAACTCAGGTTGAGAAGGAAGTCAAAGCAATACATTCTGAAACCATACGTTATTTCGAGCTAAAAAAAGATATCAATGAATCAGCACTCCTGTTAAAGAATTTCAACCAGAATATTGTAAAGCTCAATGATATTTCGCAGGAGATCAAGAAAGCAGATTTTGAGCTGAACAAACATTTCCAGAACATGAAAGCTGCAGATTCTGAGAAATTGAATCTTGCTCGGGAAGTTGACAGGTTGCAGGGACTGATTGCAAGAGAGAGAAGAAGAAGAAATTAAAGTATTGAATATAATATATTTCTCGTGACAAACACTTCTAAAGCAGCTCCTATTATTATCAATAATATCCCTATAAGCAGGAGCACAAGCGCATCTTTGGTGACATTCTGGAAGTGCGGGCTCATGAATCTCTCTTTTGCAATTGCAACTGAGATCACACCCCCGGCAATTGCTGCGAGCAGGAAACCGGCGATCTCTGGGATCAAATGAACTATGTACAACAGGAAAAAGGTAGCCATCTGTGTCACATTTGTGAAATATCTCACAAGATACAAGATAAAACTGGCAAACACAGAAGCATTCAATACTATCAAAAAGATCGCACCTGCGCCATAGAAGACAGAAAGGATAAAGCAGAGCAATAGAACTTCAAGATTTGCAAGCAGTATCGAGAAGAAATGTCCGCCAGAATTCTCTAACCCTCCATCCTTGAATGTTGCCAAGGTGTCAGGACCAATGCCTTCCTGTGAAATCAGATATTTCAATTGAAAATCAAATGTAGTGTTCATATCAGTCATGCTCCCTAACGCAAGATATCCGCCAAATATGCCCAAGAAAACCACCAGGTACAACAATACTAATTTTTTATGTGTACTGAAAAAATGCCTTAAACCATATGTACGTTCTGCTATCTCTTCTCTTCTCAATAAAGTCATCAATGATGGTACTAGCAGCAAAGTGCACAAGAACAGCATTGCGACCGAGACAGTATCTCCAAAAAATATCTTGGACACAATATAACCTACAAACACGTAAAATATTGAAAGAAAAAATACAAGATACGATCTATGCTCGATTGATTTCTTCTCGAGAAATCTCTCAAGAACCATCTCTATTCCTCTCTTCGCCGCTGAAGATACTGGCTCCATTCGTCCTGCTTAGGGCCTTCCTTCTTCATTCTGGAGAAGCCCATAACTGCAAGAGAGATCACTATCATCGCAAGAATCAGAGCGCCTAACCATTTGAAGATCGGTGCTGAGAAGAATCCCATGCTTTGGCCGATTCCATGCACTTCTGTTTCAATTGGTGCTTCTTCAACAACTACCAGCGCACTATCATCTGAATTCCCATCATCACTCTCTTCTTCAAAAGTATTTTCATTATCAGAATTTTCAGTATAAACTTCCTTAGGTTTTTCTTCTATATGCTGTTTGAATCCGCGGCCAGAACTTCCTCTGCCAGAAGATCCGCCCATGCCCTGCACTGTCAATTGCACTGAATCAGTGTAAGTATGCCTGTTATCTCCATCGATCTCAACAGTAATATCATATACTCCTGGATCTGCAGGTGCTGTGAATGTATAACTAAAATCTCCATTCGCGTCGATTGTGACGTCAACAGCTCCGCTTGGAAGTGTTAATTCCAATGTGGTTTCTGGAATATTTGCATTTTCATCATCTATCACGCTTCCTGTTAATGTTACAGAAGCTTCAGGAGAAGCTGTGCTTGGACTTAAACTCAAAGTAAAGACATAATTCTTCACTAGCAAGAATACATCTGCCACATTGTTTGTATAACCTAAAGTATCGTTAGCATAAACAGTGTATGAATAATTTCCTAGTGTTGAAGCAGCATTAGTTGCAACATCTTGATAATACTTGTCTCCATCATTGTTCAGTGCAACTGCTAATGCCCCTAGCTCTGCATATACATTATCAACTCCACTGACATCTGTGATTGTAGCGTCTATTGTGAAAGAATCACCGCGCGCAACAGTCACAATATCCTGTAGAGCAATATCAGGTCCAGATAAATCTATTGTTGTCAAGCTTCTCTGTAGTGTTGTCATACTGTTTCCAGCATCATCTGCGCATTGTATAGACCAGTTAAATGCTCCTAGTGCAAGACTCTTTGCAAAGCTTCCTTGTGTCCCGCTGTCAAAGGTCGCAGTCAGATCTTCCTGTCCGTTCAAAAGCAGTTTACAATCAATTGTAGGATCATAATCATCGTTCACATCAAATGTAAAGGTTACATGCACATCAATGTTCGCATTATCAGCAGGTGCAAGATTTGATACTATTGGAGGTGTCCGGTCGATAAAGAATGTGAAAGTTTCAGTGGCAATATTTCCAGCGCTGTCAGTTGCAGTGATGATCACATCATTCTGTCCAGCTGGCCATGTTGTAAGATCATTCAGGTCACGGCTTGTCTGTACATCTGCAAGCACATAATTATCAGTCACTGTGATATCGATTGTGCCAGAGTCTGCGATTATCGAACCATTAACAGGAGAATTCAAAGTAATACTTGGCGCAGTCTTGTCCAGATTAAAATCTCTTGTTTCACTGTTAGCTATAAGTCCTACTTGATCACTGCACGAAACTTTCCATGCATTGTTTCCTTCTGGAGCTGCTGTGAAATTGATAATGATATTTGACACTACATTATTCTGCACTTGTACTGAATCATATACAGCACCATTCAGCACAAAGTCACAGTCAAGTGTTGTTGCTAGATTATCTGTTGCCTTGAATGTAAAGGTTCCGAACAAGCCTACGCTCGCACCATCTGCAGGAGATATCAATTCTACTGCTGGTGCTGTTCCGTCAAAACCAGCAGTGCCGCTTAAAGTTGTAAGCTCGTTTGCATTATTCTTTGCTTCAAAATCAAAGCATACTTCCTCTCCCTCGTCATACGTTGAGAAATCTGCTGTTCCAGTACACAAGATATTATTGCAGGACAAAGCAATTTCCGTCTCTGTGCCGTTCACGCACTCCTCCCAGCTGAACTTAACCTCTTTCACTCCTGTCTCTTCATCAACTACTGTTATAGAAATTTGCTGGCTTGCCTCATTAGCTCTCAAGAAACCCCCGTCAGAAGGGACGCTGTTGCTAAGAACAGGTCCTGTATAATCGTTCAGGAGCATGACTGGGATCTGGAACATTTGGTTTGTCCCATCTGAATACTTCACATCCACATCAACATTGCTCGATTGATTGTCTGTGACTAGTGGAGCTGCTGCTTCAAACTGGAATAATGCCAGGAATACATTATTCTCAACAGTTCCGCCGAACCATCTCACAGTTGAATTAGTAAAACTATTGCTCCAGCCAAGAAAGTCAGTGACATCAGTAATTGTAAAACCAGATAATGCAAGATTGATCTCATTGATCATCTTATTGTGTGCAAAATTGTTGACAGACAGATTGAACTCATGCGTCTGCGCTTCATAGAATGTGCCTGGATTGAAACCAAGCGAGGTCGCACTTGCAAAAGCTACGGAAAATAGCATAAAAAATACAATACTAGATACTAATACCTCTTTTCTCATCTAAACCTCTCTTACCTCAAGTTTGACTTAGGAAGCAGTCATATATAAATATAACGCTTATTGGAGGAATAGCCCGGCGCAGGAGTTACTATTCTGAAATAGTAAACCGATACTTATTTATATCAGTAGATATATACTTACTTTATATTGTAATGGTATATTGTAAAGGGGATAGTTCCATTTTTGATGGAACAGTAAATCCCCTAAATTTTTATAAATGGTAAAAAATGAAAGTTATGATATTTTTAGATTATAATAATTTCACTCACAATATAACACAGATTAATCGGGAAAGGACTCAAGATCGAATTCTAGACTTACATAAAATTCATAAATTTGTTATAAAATATTTATCAAAGAATTTACAATATACAAACGTACACCTAAAGCATGTAAGAACATATCTTTATACTGGAGAATATACTCAAGCATTATTCAAAAGAATCCGAGATGCAATCAAGAAAACTGAAAGAGATTTAGAAAAAGCTAGATATAGAAACATACTAGAGAAAGCAGAAAAAAGACATGAAGGTCAAAAAAAATTCTTTGAGAAAGCAAAAACTTATTATTTTTTTGAAATTAGAAAAAAACCCCTACAATATACTCTAGACAAGGGGATTTTTCAGAAAGGTGTGGATGTACAGTTAGCCGTAGACCTCGTCTCTAACGCCTATCTAAATAATTATGATGTTGCTGTTTTATTTTCAGGAGATATAGATCTTCTTGAATCGATTAGAACCGTAAAAAATCTGGGAAAGCATGTGATAATCTTTTCTCATGAAATAAATATAGCCAAAGATATGGTTAGAGAAGGAGATTTAATTGTCAATCTTAAAAAACTACATGATAAGCAGCTAGATGAATTTACGCATATCTTCCAAAAAAAATAACAGAATCTTTTAGTCATTCTTCGTTTAATATAACGATTTTATGCAAGATTTTATATATAAATCATATATGTGTGTATATCATGACAAAGCGAAGTGTAATGGTATTGTGCGCCCATCCAGACGATGAAGTCATTGGTGTAGGCGGCACAATCGCAGCTTATGCAAAAAAGAAAATTCCAGTCATCACAATAGTTTTTTCTTATGGTGAAGCGTCCCACCCATGGCAGAAAAGAAAAGCCACAATAGAGATGCGTGTAAAAGAGAGCAAGATGGCAAGCAAGCTGGTCGGATCCAAGAAAACAATATTCCTGGGCCTTACAGATACCAAGATCAAGCAGCAGCTGAAAAGCAGAAGGATCCAAAAAAGAATAGAAGAGCTTATCCAGAAATATAAACCAGTGAAGATATTCACGCATGCACAGGACGATCCGCATCCTGACCACAAGGCAATTGCAAACATGGTCGATAAAATAACAGATAAGATCAAGTATAAAGGTCCAGTCTACGCATTCGAGATATGGAATCCTGTGAATATCATGAAAAGAGAGATGCCTAGATTATATGTTGATATCACAAAGACTTTCAGCATTAAGCTGAAGGCAGTGAAATTATTCAGAAGCCAGTATTATAATGCTGTGATCCCTATGCTTCCATTCATCATTGCAAAAGCCATCAGCGCAGGAATGGTTTCCGGACATAAGTTTGCAGAAGTGTTTTACAAAGTAAAATGAAAAAATTATTAGTGGTCTCAGACCGTTTCTATCCAAAAAGAGATGGATTAGTAAGATTTCTGGAAGAGATAGTTCCAAAACTGCGTGATTCTTTTGATATTTCAATAGTTGCGCCGCGATTAGGAAGAAAAGTCAAAACATTTCCAGGAATTAAGACAACATTGCTACCTACCTATAAATTTCTTATTGCAGATTATCCTCCTTCAAAATTAAAACTAAAGACTGTAAGGGCGGCAGTGAAAAAAGCAGACATTGTCTGGCTTCAATCTTTCGGCACAATTGGTCTCATGGCATTGCACTATGCAAGAATGTTCCAGAAAAAAGTTTGTATATACGCTCACTGCAAGGATTGGGAGATTGTCGATAAATCTCCAGAAATTCCAAGAGGGTTAAGAAAGATCTTGGTCTACATTGCAATAAAAAATCTTAAAAGATTCTACAGGAATTGTGATTTGATAATGCTTTCGTCAAACGAAATGAAAAGCTCTTTTGAAAAGATGGGTATTAAAACTCCAAAAAAGATAATTCCTTTGGGCGTGGATAAAAAAAAGTTCAAACCGAATGGAAAGAAACAGGGAAAAGATTTGACAATCGGTTACAGCGGCAGGATTGCGAATGAAAAAGATCTGTTGACATTATACAAAGCATACAATAATCTGAAAAGGAATCACGATCTTAAATTTATGATAATTGGCGATGGTCCACGAAAACAAAAAGAGATTTTTGCTGAGAACAGTGTCCAGATCACAGGATTTGTTCCGGATGTGGAAAACTATCTTTCAGAACTGGATATCTTTGTCTCTCCATCATTGACAGAAACAACCGGGCTATCAACCCTAGAGGCAATGTCCTGTGGCATTCCAGTTGTCAGCACCTATGTCGGGGCAATGAAGCGTCTGATAAAAACAAACTATAACGGAATCTTTTTCAGGAAGAGCGATGCAAAAGAATTAACTCTAAAGCTAAAAGAACTTATTGAGAACAAAAAGCTCCGGGCAAGAATGGGGAAAAATGCGCGAAAAACAATCTCACCATTATCTTGGGATAAGACTGCAAAGCAAATAAAAGAAGTATTAACAGAATTATAATTCTAGTGTTGTGATCTGGCTGACTCCCTGGTCATTCATTGATATTCCATACAGATAAGAGGCTTCGCTTATGATCGCGTCATTGTGCGAGATGACAATATACTGCGCACGTTCACAATATCTCTTCAGCATGTGTGCTAATTTCTCTGAATTCTGCTTGTCAAGCGCTGCATCAACTTCATCAAGAATATAGAATGAAGCTGGTTCATGCTCCTGGATCGCAAAGATGAATGCTAGAGCTGTCAATGTCTTTTCACCGCCGGATAAACTCTTGATATCCATGAACTTGTTAGTTGTCAATTTAACTTTGATCTCAACTCCTGCAGAGAACGGATCATCAGGATTCTCTAGTTCAAGGTATGCTTTTCCTTTTGTTGTCAATCTTGAGAAGAAATTCTCGAAGATCTTGTTGACTATTCCAAATGTTTTCTGGAAGATCTCTTTCTTGCTTGTCTCGATCTCGCCAATTAATTTCAAGACATCTTCTTTTTCATCGTTAAGTTTCTCTTTCTTGTCAAGCAATTGATTATATTCTCCTTCAACTGAATCGTAAATCTCAAGAGCACGCAGGTTCACGCCGCCAACATCATCCTTTTTCGCTTCAAGCCTTTGGATTTCTTTCTCTAATTCATTAACATCTATCTTTGACTTGAATAATTCAACTTCTTCGTGCTGTTCCCACTCTCTTTCAAATCCTGCAAGTTCTGCTTTATACTTTGCCCGATCGAGACTGACAGCATTGCTCTTTTGTTCAATGCCTTTGATCACAATATCTTTTTCATCGCCCTGCTTCTCCCATTTTCTAATGGCGGTCTCGAATTTTGCTTTCTGATCGAACATGCCCCTGAACCGTGAATGGAATTTACGCGCAACTTTCTCTTTTTCTTTCAATGTTTCCTGGTTTTTCTTGACATTCTCTTTGAAATCAGCCACTTGCTTCTTGAATCTCTCTTCTTCTTTCTTGTTCTGCTCGACAATTGCCAGTGAGCGTTTGATATCAGGGCCTAATATTGTACTGATCTGTCCTTCAAAGTTGCTAATTTGAGAACCTATCTTGATCAGGCTTTCGCGCATCTCATTCTTCTTGTCTTCGAATGCTGCCAGCTGCGCAAGAACAGTAGGATTTCTCATCTCATTTATTTTTAAACGCAATTGTTGTCTTTTGATCTTCATCTGTGCAAGATTTCTGTTAAGATTGCTCAATTCACCTACAACTTTCTCTACCCTCTTGTCTGCTTGCTTAATCTGCACCTTGATTGCTTGTGTCTTGATCTTGAAATCTCCAAGGTCATCACCTTCAATGTGCAATGTTTTTTCCAGCTTGATAATATCCCCTTCAACACTTGCCTTTTCTTGGCGCAGTTTCATTATCTTCTCGTCAAGTCCAGAACGTCTCTTCTCTGCTTTGCTTATCTTGTCCTGCAGTGCAAAGACCTCTTCTTCTGCGCTCGCAAGTCCGGATGCTGTCTCCTTTTCTTTGAAACCAAGACCAAGACGTCTTGACTGGTAACCGCCACGCATTGCGCCGCTCACTTCCACAAGATCCCCTTCTAAAGTGACCATCCTGTTTGTGCCAATGCCTAGCTTTCTCGCAGTATCAATATCTTTGACAACAACAGTGTCTCCGAATACATAATGGAATACATTCTTGAACTGCGGATTGAATTTTACAAGAGAGATCGCAAGATCAATTGCACCTGGTTTCTTTGCCAGGTCATACGCACGCTTTGGAATAAAATTTGCCTTAATTTTATTTAATGGAAGGAATGTTGCAGTTCCTATCTTTCCTTGCTTAAGATATTTCATGCATTTCGCAGCAGTTGTATCAGTATCGACAACAATGCTCTTTATCCGTGCTCCAGCTGCAAGCTCCAATGCAAGAGAATATTTCGAAGAAACCTCACCGAGATCAGAGACAGTGCCGTGTATCCCTTTGATCTTATTCTTCTGGCCTAGGATAGCGCTCACAGCACGGTCCAGTGCCATGCTTTCTTTAATCTTCATATCCTTTACTTCAAGCTTGGCCATCTTTTCTTGTGCAAGTGTCAGTTTTTGTCTTGCCTGGCTCAATTCTCCAGCTAATTTAGAATCTTCTGATAATGCTTTGTTCAGTTCTTTTGAAGTGTCCCTGAAACGTTTCCTCATATTCTTGAGATTTTGTAATCCTGCTTTATTCTCTTTTTCAAGCACAGCGACTTTGTCGATTTGCTCATCTAATGATGCAAGTTTGAACTCAAGCTGATCTTTTTCCCGCAGGGATTGCTGTTGTTCCTGGCGCAAGCTTTGTATTGTCTCTTCCAGTTCTTCACTTTCCTTGTCAAGCTTTGTTATCTCTCCTTCTATTCCAGCAATATCAGAATCAAACTTATTTTTCTTCTTGAACCGTTCAATGTCTTTCTCTAGGTCTCGCAACTGTCTCTCTTTCTGCGCTTTTTCTTTCAGTAACGCCTGTTTTTCTTTATTCAAGCTTTCAATCTTGGAATTGATCTCACTATTGTTCTGCTCAAGCTCTTTCCTTCTGTCCTTAATCCGAAAAATCTCGTTCTGGTAAGATTCTATTCTTGTCTTTGAAGTCGCAAGATCAATCTTTAACTGCTCTATCTCTCTGTTAAGCTTGACCTGTTCTTTCTCTCCTTTTTTCTCGATCTCGTCATTGATCTTCTTGATCTTTGCATTACTCTCTTCAATCTTTTGATTTAGTTTGTCAATTTCTTCTTGTGTTTTCGATATTCTCTGACTATAACCTTCCATCTTAGAGTCAAAATCTGCTACCAGTTTGGTTCTCTTGTTTATCTGCAATTTGCATAGAGTTGCTTTATTTTTCAAAAGATTCTCGTGCAGTCCTTTGAACTCAAGTGCAATATCTCTGTCTTTCTTCAGCTCGCGAAGATATGTTCTTCTTTCTGTCAAGATAATGTCAGCTTCTTTCAATCGTTCTTCAACACGGCCAAGTTCATTCATTGCCTTTGTTTTTCTTTCTTCATACAAGCCAATACCTGCAATATCTTCGATTATCTTTCTTCTCTCCTCTGTTGCCATCTCTACAAACTTGACAATGTCTCCCTGCATGATAATATTGTAACCATCCGGATTGATCCTTGCATGCGATAATAAATCTGTGATGTCATTACGTGTGACTTTCTTGCCATTAAGACGGTAGACACTTGCACCATCTTTTTTCACCAGTCTAGAAACAACAATATCTTCTGCAGATAATGGAAATATCTTATTCTTATTGCAGAATACAATAGAAACTTCAGCATCCTTTGCAGGATTCTTTGTTTTCCCGCCGTTATAGATCAGGTTTGCAGACTTCTCTGCCCGCATTGCTTTAGAGGATCTTCTGCCCAGGACAAAAGTCAGAGCATCTAGTATATTGCTCTTTCCAGCCCCGTTAGGCCCAAGAACACAGTTGAAATCATCCCCAAAAACAAGCTCAGTACGCCGTGGAAATGACTTGAACCCTCGCAAAATGAGCTTCTTTATCTTTGTCATACTCAAACCCTCTCTGGATGTACTCAGAGTAAAATACAGCCCTTATAAATGTTTTGTGCCTCCAAACACGGATTTTACATTCTTGAAATCAATCTTCACAAAGCTGGAAATTGCCGAATTCTTGCGTTTCAGGGCGTTTAAAGCCTCCTTGACATGCGTGCTTCCTTTCGGTATTGGCATTCCTAATTTTGCCTCCAATCGCCTGAACTGCTTGATCCCAGCATTCCTGGCAAGGATAGAGGCAGCAGCAACCTCGATATATTTGGATTCTGCCTTTGTCTCGATAACATCACCGACCTTGCAGCCAGGATATTTATCTACAATATGTTTTGCACCTTTCTGGATATCAAGATCTTCTGCAACTTCTGCATGCAATTTGTTCATCAATCCTGTCATCCCGTATTTTTCTACTGCGCGATTATATTTTTCAGGATTCAGATTTTTAATTGAATAATGGACATGCTGCATTATCTGCTTTGCAATGATCTGGACATTCACATCTGTCAATAATTTACTGTCCTCAACACCTAACCTGCGCAAAATCTCGCGCTGCTTGTCATCTGCGCGCACTCCAGCAACAACTAAGCCTCCAAAAGTATCTCCTTTCAGAGTCTCGTCAGAACCAATGATAACTCCTTTTTCTTTGACAAATATGATTTTCTTTACTAGTTTGCCGATCTTCAGGTCGAGCAGTAATTTCTCTGTCCTCTTGACATTAGCATCATTTCCTTGCAGCAATAATTTTCCAGACCTGAATAATACCAAGATACAAGGACCTTTCATCCGCGCAACTTCATATTTGCTCCTTATCTCAGAAATCCCAAACCCAAACTCCATCAATTGCTTCAAGTCTTTTTTCTGAACTTTTTCAAATGTTACCATTGTGCCAAGTTTGTCTGTGCTTTTGCACGCCTTAACCTTCGCCAGCTCTCCCAGGTCTTTCTGAATAATGATGCAAACTTCTCATTCTCCCAGTTCTCTTCCAGAAAGATGACAGTTTTTGGATCACTTGCATAACCAGAACCAAAATCAGTATTATGCTGTAATTTTAGCTTTTCAATCAATTCATCTCTTGTGACTTTTGCAAGGATTGATGCTGCAGCACACACTGGAAATTCCAGATCAGCTTTATGCAGTGCAATTATCTCTGTCTTTGTATTCCTGTCAAGCTTTTTCTGGACATCAATCTTGTAAGATTTTAGATTTACAGAAGGACAGTCAAGTATTGCCTGGTCTGGATTCAAAAAATCCAGGATCTCTGCAGATTTTGCAGCTTCAAGCAGGTTAAGGTTTGAGCTGGGATTCCTCAATGTACGGTCTATCTCTGGCGGGTCCACAACAACAAGACGGTAATCCTTGATAAGTTTCCGTATCTCTTTTGCCAGAAGATTTCTGACTGCAGGTGTCAGCAGCTTTGAATCTTTCACTCCCAGATTCATCAATTCACGAACTTTCTCTTCTTCAATAGAAACTCCACACATCACCATTGGACCGATTACAGGCCCTCTACCAGCTTCATCTATCCCCGCAATTATCATAAGGAAAAGTAGAGGTCATGAGTATATAAACTTTTGCCAGACCAGTATATGCATAGCACCAAGCGAAGCCATTGCTGCCAAGTGTAGCCTTCGAATTTTCTATAATCTATACATAGACTTGGCTTCTAAAACAAAAAACCAAACTAGCGGAACGCAGCAATGGCCATAAAGAAAACACTCAAGTTTACTAGACTCGGCTTCTGGATACAATCTTTGATCAAGCGAAGCATGCTATGCACCTACTATCTTTACAAATATTTATATAGAAATTAACACAACTAAGGAATAGAGGTGGATAGAATGAGAAACACACAGGCGATCATCAGATATACAGGACTTAAAAATCTTACAAGCTCAGAAAAAAGAACAGCAGAGAAACTTGCATCACAATATCATGCAAAAATACAGGAAGCTCTTGACAGAACAACAACACTCAAGTTTCATTTTAAAGTCCATGACGAAGAAGGAAAAAAGAAAAAATATTCTGTGACAGTTGAGACAGTGGCTGCCAACAGGCAACCTTTTAGTGCGAGCCGCGCAGATTGGGACCTGGCCCGTACAATGCACCGGGCACTCAAATATCTGGAAAGAGAGATCAAGAAAAAGTTGCGGACTGATGATAAAGGCATTGGCACGAAACGGGCACGGACAAGAATCAGAAAGTGAAAGTCGAACAAAGTGCTGGAGCAATAGTCTTCAGGGATGACAATGGAAAAAGAAAATATCTTCTTCTGCATTATGGTGTCAGGCATTGGGATTATGTGAAAGGGCACATTGAGAAAGGCGAGACAACAAAAGCAACTATCAGAAGAGAGACAGAAGAAGAGACAGGAATCAAGGATATTGAATTTGTCCCTGATTTTAAGGAGACAATTCAATGGTATTTCAAGCATGATGAGCAGTTGATCAAGAAATTTGCAGTCTTCTATCTTGCAAAAACTAAAACAAAAGAAATCAAACTAGGGTCTCACGAACATACAGGTTATGTCTGGCTTCCTTATGATAAAGCAATAGAGAAAGTAACTTTCAAGAGTGCAAAAGATATCCTCAAGAAAGCAGAGAAATTCTTGTCAAAAAATAGCGGGGGAAGGATTTGAACCTCCGAGCTTCGGGTTATGGGCCCGACGGGCACTCCTGACTGCCACCACCCCGCTGCAGATTATACGAAAAAAGTCGCTCTTATAAAGGTTTCGTGAAAAATAGGTATGCATAGCACCAAGCGCAACCATTACTGCCAAGTGGAGCTCTCAGACAAACATTCGAGCTGAAAAAGACTCGGCTTCTAGGTCAGTTTCATGGTTCCTGCGGAACGCAGTAATGGCACAAGACCGAACAAAGCGTGCTATGCATAATTACTCCATAAAGTATTTAAACTCACTTATTGTAAACTTAGCAGAATGAAAAAGTTGATACTTTTCACAGTGATTTTCCTGATTTTTCTATCTACAGCTGCAGCACAAGAGACTGATTGGATATATAAGGTCAAGGACGCAGAGTTTGATGTGAAAGTCTCTTCATACTTCTACCGCGGAAGGGATGTGAATGATGTATCTGCAGACCTGACATTATATCCTCAGGAAACCTTCCGTGAAAGTATACTAGAGGAATATTCAGAACCTGAAACAGATATTCCATACTATTTCAGGTGGATGAATCCTAGAGATATGAAGATTACATTTTTTGTTGATGCAAAAGTAAAGACAGAAAATACCATCAAAAAGATATCTCGCAAAGTAGATTTTCCACTAACTGAAACATTTGACGAATACACGCATTCAACAGAAACAGTAGACAGCAATGATCCTCAGATAATTGCACTCGCCACAAAACTGGCAGCAGGAGAGGATGATCAATACATTATTGTGCACAAGCTTGCTGGATGGGTCGAAGAGAATATTGAATATTCTTTAGACACTGTGACAGAGAAGGCGTCAAAAAAAGCTTCATGGGTCATGGAGAACAGAAGAGGTGTCTGCGATGAACTGACAAACTTGTTCATTGCGCTTGCACGTTCATTGGATATTCCTGCGCGTTTTATTTCTGGAACTGCTTACACAAACGTAGGCGAGTTCAGGGAAGGATGGGGTCCGCATGGTTGGGCTGAAGTTTATTATCCTGATTTTGGATGGGTTCCGTATGATATTACTTATCGTCAGTTTGCCTGGCTGGATCTGAGCCACGTAACATTGAAACAGGCTGCAGATTCCACTGAATCTTCTGTGAAATATACCTGGGCAGGATCTGATATTGACGCCGGGCCCATAGATATCAATGTAAAAGTCAGAAAACACAGTGAGTACGAACCAGACAGGATCGAATTGCACACAAAGATCCTGAACAAGCAGACTGGTTTTGGTTCTCATAATCTGATCGAAGCAACTGTCAGGAACAAACAAGATTATTATCAAACAGTTGAACTAAGGCTTGCACGATCAGATACACTAGAATTGCTCGACAAAGAACATAAGATGGTGATGCTCAAGCCCAAAGAGAGCAAGACAGTATACTGGCGGATCAAGGTGCGGGACGATCTGAACCCAGATTTCAAATACACCTCTTTCATAAAAATAAAATCCTTTGAAGAAGAAAAGCAGATTGAATTTTCTTCAATAAAAAATGACAGGTTATATTCAAAGGATGAGATTGAAGGATCCATAAAAAATATTGAAGAATCAGAAGAAATGATATATTCGCACGACATTGATATTTCCTGCGAGATAGAATCTGACGCGTTCTATATGTACGAATCAAAAGAGGTTCTCTGCGAAGTGAAAAATATAGGAAGAAAAGAACATACTAATCTAAAGTTTTGTTTTGAAGATGACTGTTCATTGATCAACCTTGCTCTTGGGCAAAAGTATTCCAAAAGATTTGACTTCAAAGCAGAAAAGCCAGGAGAGCAGGATCTGAAATTCACAGTAAAGAATCCTGAGGTCTTCAATGTCGCGATTATCCCGCTTTCAGTCTATAGTGCGCCAGAACTGAATATTGACAATACATATCCGCAGACTGCAGAATACGATGATACTGTTGTGCTTAATTTCTCCATCTCTGAGAAAACAAGCGAAGTCAAGGATGTAAAAGTTAAAGTATACCTTAGAGATAAGATATTGCAGGAAGAGTTCATTGAAAATCTGACAATACAGCGCTTCATACTCAGGATCCCAGCAAAATATCTGAGAAAAGGTGAGAATCCGTTCAAGATTGAGATGACATACAAAGATTACAACGATAAAAGTTACAAGGCAGAAGAAAATTTCAATATTGATCTGGTTAATGTAACCTTTCTGCAAAATATCAAATTATACTTTATGAGATTAGTGAGTTAAGGAGTTCTATATGTTTTGGCGTGGATAAAAATTCTTCTCGTTTGATATCCTGAATCACATAATACAGTTTATTCTCTCTTATCTTAAATTTTGTCTCTAGTTTTTCCCTGAATTCTTCTACATCGCGCAGGTGCTCGAATATTCCCTCTGCAAGAAAGTCGTAGCCATTATTGATCTTGTACAACGAATTTATGTTCGGATGTGCTGCAAGATAGTCTCGCACATTCTCTTTGTCATTCTTCCACGCGCGGATGATGAATTTCACTTTTGTGAGAAAACCAAGTTTCTTGAAATCTATGAGGCAGACATTCCTCTGGATCACACCGTTGTTGTTGTGCATCTTTTCATAGATTGTGGAAGCTGGCCTGTCCAGCCACTTTGCAATGTTTGTCAACTTTTCCCTGCAGTTCTGCCGCAAATAAACTAATATTTCAACATCTTTTCTTTTTAGCATTTTTAGTACCTCCTTTTTACATTATTCATATAATTATTATTGGTAATATTACTATAAAGATTTGACTCTTATATTTTATATTCCAGTATAGATGTATATACTAATTTTATATAGTAGTTGATCCGTATGCATTGTCATGTATGAACTAGAATTAGAAAAAGCAGCAGAGAAAATTAAAAAAAACAGAGCAAAAAGAGTATGCCTACAATTACCTGATGGCCTCAAGCCAAAAGCAAAAGATATCCAGAATTTTCTTGAGAGTAATACAGATGCAGAAGTTTATATCTGGATGGGGACTTGTTTTGGTGCATGCGACCTGCCATTAGGTTTAGACACAGCTGGAATTGATCTTCTTATCCAATGGGGACACTCTGAGATGAAATTCTAATTATTAAAGAATGGAATCTTGATAGATGGAACATAGAAATAAAGCAGTGTGCCAAGCACTAGTGTTGCAATATTAATGAGGAATCCAGTCTTGATCTTTTCTTTCTTAAGATTCAGGAAGAATACCAGCAGAGTTATTCCCAAGAAACCTGCCAAGTGCGCAATATGTCCTATATTATCTCCTGGCACAGGACTTATTATCCCTGAAATGTCTGCAAAGATAAAGATCCAGCCGACAACCACAATCGGCAGTGGAATCCCAAAGAACAGATACGTGAAATAGAATGGATCAATAATGATCGCAGCTGCAATCACACCTGCAATTGCTCCGCTCGCACCAATTCCTCCATGCCCGAATATTAATCCAGCAACAAGATCAGATATTATTGCAGAACCAAAATAGATCAGGAAAAATTTGATCACTCCGAAACGTTTCTCGCACACTCTTCCGAAAATGAAGAGGAAGATTAAGTTTCCAATCAGATGTGTTGGATTCGCGTGCAGGAACCATGATACAACTTCTGGAACAAAATTAAACTGTACAATATGTTCTGGTCGGAAAATAAGTGAATTGAAAAATTCTTCAGACCATGTCAAAGATACAAAGAAGACAATCAGATTGATAAAAATAAGAAGCATTGTCAGCTTTGCCTGGAACATCCACGCAATAATCTTTTTCAATAGCTGCGTCTCTGTCTCTATATGATGCCCTATCTCTTTCATATAATGGTGCTCCACATGCTTTGCTCTCTTTTTTCTGACCATACTGTTTAGCAGATAAAATACGTATATAAACTTTGTGGCAGGAGTTAGATTTATATAGATTCAAGGTGCACAATCCATTATGGACTTCACAATATTATTGACAATTTTCGCGTTCATCGGCATTGTCTGCGGCATATTTCTGACATATTCAAACAAATCCGAGATAAAGGATGCAAAGAAATATCTTATACTCTCACAAAAGATTCTGATCTCACTATCCATCTTTTTGACAGCATATTTTTTACAGCCGTGCTGCGGCTCGATCCTGGTTGCAATCTTAATCATAGTCTTCTTGTTCATAGCACGGAAAAGACTGCCGACTCATATTTTCTATCCAGTGCTTGGCATACTTGTCTATCTCACCACAAAAGTTCCTGAAGCTTTCCTTGCAAACATTGCCTTGATTTTCATGTACGGAATTCCAACAGGAACTCTGCTTATGTATGAAAAGAAATATGACAGAAAGAAAGTGATGATTGGAGTTGCGAAAAATCTTGGATATTTCATCTGCATTGTATTGATCTTATTTCCTGTATTTTAGCAACATTTTTATATCTTAATCCATTAGAATAGCAAAAAAGAGGTAAAATGTATCTAAGCCCAGAAATCTGGATAGTCATTAAAGTTCTAATAGCAGCTATATTCGGCGGAATTATTGGCTGGGAGCGTGAGCAGCATATAGGAGAGCCTGGTGTCAGGACATTCGCATTGATTTCTATTGGTTCTGCAGCTTTTGTTCTTATCAGCTTGTTCGGCCTGCAGATAACAGGACCTGGCCAGTCGTACGATGTTGGCAGGATAGTTGGTCAGATCATAGTTGGTATTGGTTTTATCTGTGCAGGTGTCATCTGGCGCGAGAAAAAAGGTATGCCTTACGGATTGACAACAGCAGCAGGTCTGTGGGTCACAGCTTCAATCGGTGCTTGTGTCGCACTTGAACTTTGGGTCCTTGCAGTGACAATGGTTGTAATAGAATTCTTCTTATTGAAATCCAAACCTATCTGGAAAAGAATCAGATGATTTCCCCAACAATGCTTCTTAACATGTGAGATTTTATTTTCACATTCACAACTTTATTGAGAACCTCTTTCTTTTTGACACCAACAATCAATGGATACGTACCTATCTGTCTTCCAAAGGTTGTGTTTCCATCATGGATTTCTGTGCGAACCTTCTTCAGAACAGTGCCTGCTGGCACAACTTTCTTCAGCATTGGCCAATCAATCTTCTGCCTGATATCATCTCTCCAGGAATAATAATATTTCTTGTTCTTCTTCAAGAACTTGTTTCCAATCTTCTCCATCTTTGTTCCTGGAAACACAACAACTTCCCGCACATTTATCCGTCGCAGAAGAAGATCATGATTCAGCATCCTCTCAAGCCATTCCATGTTATGGCTGTGCGTCTCTTTTGATTCTCCGATCAGGCCAAATAAGAGATTTATTCCTGGCAAAAATAGTGGCATTCCATTCGCTCCGCGTCTCGCACCATATTTATTTATCACTTCCACAGCTTTGTAGACTTGCTCAGGAGTTGCATTCAGATTATTCTTCTTTCCGACTTCAGGATCAAAAGATTCAACTCCGAATGCAGCAACATTTCCAGGTGTGCAGTTCTGGACAATCAGCTTTGTTTTCTCTTCTGTGACCTGTGCAGGATTCGCATTGTCAATATGAAGAACATCATACTTCACATTTCGTGTTATCCCTGAGAACAGTCTCTGTAATTCTGCTGAGATCTTTTTGTAGGAATAAAGACAGGATTGTTTTCCAAGACGGAAATTCTTAACACCAACTTTGTTCAAAGCTTTCATCTCGTCAACAATATCTTTCTGGTCGCGAAACTCAATAGCAGGATGCTTCAACTGCTCTGTGCAGAAACTGCACGCAATATCTCGATAGCATCCACGGCTGGTTTCAATCTCAGATATCAAAAATCTAGGAAAGTCAGGATGTTGTTTGACAATTGCTGCGCCTTTGACAGCAGCGGTCTTTATTTTCTTATAATTTACCGCTACATCAACATCTTCTGAAAAATTATTCTCCAGCAGATCTGAAATTTTATACTCCACATTATTGACAATCAAATCAAAACCTTCCTTAATCTTCACAGCTTTCCGGCCGCCATACAATCCAGACCCGAAAGTCGCAGGTCCTGTAAGAATTTTCAAACAACGGAACTTTTTTAGTATTGGAAGTATCTCTGCAACTGTTCCAGGCACTGCAGAAAGATATTTGCCAGGCGTGTGCACTCCAGCAATGATGATCAGGACAGCAGTTGTCTCTAAAATCTTCTCAATATCATCTCTTGTACGATTCTTTATCTTGATATTTGTCTTTTTCTCACTGTCTTTCAAAGTTTTCTTCAATTTCTGCTTATCTTTTTGCAGATTATAGAATCGAAGATCATCAATAGTAAGATAGAACACTTCATGCTTTGCATCGAGAATTGCACCAGCTATATATCTTGGATATGTTCCTATGTAGGGCGGAACTCCAAGTCCAGCTGGTTCGTCAGTATAACAATCTAGTATTGTGAATCGCATTATAGATCTCTTCTGCTTCCTTGTTGCGCTGTCCTCAACACTTTTTTTATCTTTGCTGTGCCCACCCCTCCAATATTGATCGGAGTTTCTATATCAAACTCAACAACATCATTGAGCCTGAATTTGTTAAGCTCATTGAAAGCCTGATATTTTGCATTGGTTCCGCGCAATCTGACAAAAGCTACCCTGGGTTTGCCTGTTTTTTTATCATAGACAATATTGTCAATCACTCCTTGTGGCATATAGAAAGCTTAGAAAAGTATATATAAAAGGGTTTCGGGTATGGCGGCTTAGGTGAAAAAGTCGTGCA
>JAGLWF010000015.1 GCA_023133595.1 Nanobdellota archaeon
GAACCGTTCTGGACTTGAGCACCGCCAGCATAACCAGAGCCAGTCGCATTTATGCTTGAATTTTCGTCGATTGTAATATTGTCTCCTGTTAATGTTGTATAGTTTCCGCAATATAATGTTGTATTTGTGAAGTAAACATTATCTGGATCAAGAGTATAGTTTCCAACATTAGAAAAATTCCATATGGAGTGTGTAGAATTGAATACTTCTGAAACATTGAGCTTCACGATTGTTTTATTTGCCCTGACCAATGCTCGATAATCTGTCAGGTTTGTCCAGTTGAACCATTGCGCATTTGTATCAAAGTCATTCTGCTGCCATCTGAAACCTTCTGTGGTGAAGAATGTATCATCATCCTCGTCGATAAATGCTAAAGTTCCTAACTCGCCATCTACACTGCTTGTATCTGCGATGCCTCCAGGTATTCTGGATTTGATAAAGTCTGAAATTGTCCAAGTTGTGGTGTTGTAATAAACAGCTATTCTTCCACCACCACCACCACCACCATCAGCATCAGTATTTGTATCATGACCAGCTTCACCGCCTTTTGCAGAAAAATTTCCATTTCCTGTTAAATTGTTAGCAATGATCCATATTGATCCTCCAGCTCCGCCTCCAGGTTTATTACTCCCAATATCAGAATATCCATCAATACCATCTGATGCAACAGAACCATCTAATGTGAAAGTATCACTTGCAATTATTTTGATGGCTCCACCACCATCTCCACCAACATCGTTTGCAGTGCCGCCACCACCACCACCAGAACCCATTGTTATTGGTTCAAAGGAAGAACCATAAAATACTCCTCCAGCAGATCCAGAACCAAGACCTCTTCCCCCTGCTCCTCCATGCCCAGCACCACCTCCATAATTGCTACTGTAAGTTCCTGCTCCAGGGCCAGAACCGCTCTGGACTTGAGCACCGCCAGCATAACCAGAGCCAGTCGCATTTATCGAAGAAGTACTATCTATTGTCAGGTTTACTACGGTAATATTTGTATTGCCTCTTATTTCAGAATTACTTCTAACAACCATTCTAGTAGCATTGAATTTAAGATATCCAGTTGCATTAGATTGGTTGTTTGAGATATTAGAATTATCGATGAATACATCAAGTGATATCATGTTTACGTACATTGTATCATAAACATTGGAGCCATCAAAACAGGTCATATTTGTAGATGTTATGTTTACAGCTTTAACTCCATGGATTTTTGTGTTTACTATATTAATGAAATATGTTTGATTTTCATGAAAACCGTAAGTAACATTTGTTGACAGCTTTAATGTAAGATTCTCTTCCTCGTTTTCTCCGATATTTCCAAATGCAAAGTAATCTACATTGTAAGGACTGCTGTTAATACTTATGATTTCAGTATCCTCAAAGTAGATCAGAGTTGAGTTTAATTCTACGCTTGTGTTGAGATAAATAGTTGTATTTGTAAAATTGAAATACCTGTAATGCCAGACTCTTGGTCCGGATTCATCCTGTCGTTCAAAGATGAATGATGCATCATCGATAAAGATATCTCTGTTGTCAACAAGAACTGCATATGTTCCGCTTGTTCCGTTTTGAGCTGCAGAACCAGTATCTACAGAAAGCCCTCTTGATAGGTCCACAGTCAAATTTTCACGGCCAAACCCACTCTTAAAAGAAATAACATGGATGGCAATTCTTCCACCACCAGCTCCAGCACCTCCACGACCAGAAATGCCAGTTGCTCCGCCATTGCCCCCTCTTGCAGACAAAGTTCCTATTCCTTCAAGAGTGTTAGCTTCCAAGAAAATCGAACCTCCAGATCCTCCTCCCCCTGCTTCATTACTAGCATAACCACCTTGCTTGCCATCTGCAGTAATTGTTCCATTCAATACAAAAATTCCAGAAGCATTGATGAACACAACACCTCCGCCAGCTCCGCCAGCAGACGCAGTAGAGGTTCCTCCGCCAGCTCCACCGCTTCCGAATGTCATTGGTCTTAGAGAAGAGCCATAATACGGTCCTGGTTTTCCTTGGATACTTGTTGCGGATGTTTTTCTTTGGCCTCCAAATCCGCCGTGGCTCGCACCTGCTCCGCCATAGCCGGCTGCTGGAGCCTGGACCCACATACCCCTTCCAGGTCCAGTTCCGTTCTTAGTTGCATTTCCACCAATCCATCCTTGTTCGTCGGCATTGATTGTTGCACCAGCATAAACAGTTATATCTTTAGTACGTATTATTGCTGGACCAGATAGAGGGCTTGCTGTGTCGTCTGATACTATAGTATTAGAGAAGTTACCGAGTATTCCGAAAGTGACTCCTGTTGAGATATCAATAACTTTACATGTGAAGTTTTGGATTATATTTTCACTGGTTGCAATATTCACATACTGACAAAGTTCTGGAGCGTAATCATTGACATACTGGGAAACATTTCCGCCATGTGATGAATTATACGGAAGATGATTTCCTATTGTTCCATAAGTGAAATTCAACGCAGGGTCATAAATATCCATATATCTTATTCCTTCCCAGAAATTACCCTGTGCCTGTCCTGTTGTTGCATCTGAGGTGTTCCAGAAATTGCCAGTAACATCAGCATATGCATGGTAGTAAGTTGAGCTTGTGAAATTACTCCAATAAACTTTGTTATTTGTCGAGCCATTAGAAAGATTCACACCGATTTTATTATCATACATAGTATTATTGTAGAACAGGCTGTCGACAGTGATATCATTTGCGAGTATTGCATTATCAAACAAAGTAATAGTACAATATTTTATTGTGATATTGGAATTGTTCACTATTTTGACGCCATTTCCAGAACCCGGACCAGTTATTGTATAACCAGCACAATCAAATACTACATTATCTGCATCTATCTCTAGACAGTCTCCTGAAGTATTGATATCTTCTGTCAGGGTATAATCAAAAGTTATTGTATCTCCGCAAGTAGGCTGACGAGGAGGCTGCGGTCCCCAATCATTTACATAACCATTGACATTTCCACCATTCGAGGAATTGTATGGATACTGATTTCCATTATCTCCATAAGTATCACTGTTTAAGTCGAATATCTGCAGGGAAGGAACATCACTCCAATAATTACCTTGCGAAATATTAGACGAACTTGTCGTATTGAATGAATTTCCAGAGATTAATGCAACTGCCTGATAAGCAATATTGCTTGAGAAATTGTTGTAATAAATGAAGTTTTCAGTTCCATTGGTTATATTGATTCCAACTGTATTATTGAACATCTTATTATCTATGAAACTGCTGTTGCTCGTATTCAAATCAAGATATATCGCGTGCTGGAACATTTCAATCGTACAATTATGTACTGTGATATTTGTCCTATTGGTAACATTAACTCCAACACCAAGGTAATCTGAGCCAAATATAAAGTAACTATTACAGTCAAGTATTGCATTATCACTGATCATTCCAAGGCACTGCAATCCTGAGATATCTGTTATGTTTCTATCCATTGTCCAGGATCCGCTGGTTAGATTATCTCCACAGAATATGACATCTGTCACAGTGAAACCATTCTCGAGTGTTGCGCTATCAGCAGTTCCTTGTGAATCTGTAAAATTAACAGTAATATTTCTTGTGCCAACTGTGGTGTATTGACCTATAGAAATATTCGCAGTCAATTCTGTGTCGCTATTGACGCTAATATTATGGATAGTAATGCCAGAGCCAAATGTTACATTGCTATTATCTGTGATTGTTGTAAAATAGGTGAATATCCCTGTAACATTTACAAGAAGATACGTGGCATTCTGTTCCCCTGAATTAGGATTGACAAAGCTGATCAATGGTTCTTCTAAGAACCCGCAGCATACTGTTGTATCATATACGTTGGCTCCGCTGCAGTTCGCAATGTGCATGTTGCTTGCTCCTGAAATTGCCTGTGAGACAGTGGCAAGACATGAGAAATTATATGGACAGGACCCATAAGTCTGAGGATAAATACATGATATGTTTCCTTCATCAGCTCCGATATACGCTTCAACATTATAATTTGTCTGAGTCGGAAGCTCAACATGCGCGTTTGTGTAATTCGAGAGATCCAAGAAGTTAAAGCCCTTAGTGCTTGTATTTGTTATTGTTGTGAATCCTCTTGATTCATTACAACACACCACAAACCCGTAGTTAGATTGATTTGGTAATTCTGCGTGCGCATCCTCTATATCAGACATGTGCAATACATCAGTTAATCCTGATGGACATGATCCTCCAGAATATAGATTACAGCTTAATAAGGAGTATGTCTTCTTGTTAGTTACAGGCCCCCAATCGTTCACATAACCAGAAACAAATCCTCTGTTTGTAACATTGAATGGGTATTCAGAGCCAAAGTCCCCAAAATTATCAAATCTTCCAAATGTTGCAATCCGCCTGGTATCGTATATCTCCAATAATGTTATATTATCTCCCCATTCATTGCCCATTGCAATCCCGCTTGCATTTGTTGTGTTGAAAGAGTTTCCATTAAGAACTGTTTGGTTTGCATGACTGATTGATGAATTCAAGAATTTATTGAAATATACAATATTGTTAGAACCGCCTGTTATTGCCAGACCAGTTGGATTGTACTGTATCGTGTTGTTGCATATTGTGTTGTTCTCAGCTGATTGGTTGATGTATATTCCTGCAACAGTTGTATTTGTTATATTGCTCAGGTAAACTGTGTTATTGCTAGCATTACTAATTATAACACCAAACATAGTATTATTTGTAATCTCTCCAGTACTCACATTATTGCCGAATGCAAGAGAGAATAATTCAACTCCTGAGTAAGTGTTATTTTCAATTATATTGTTTGAAGCATTATTATTGCTTGAACCTGCATAAAGACGTAGTCCGTATGTATTCGCATAGATATGAGATGAATCTATTATGTTTGTATCACTATTATTCAAATCCATACCATAGGTGTTTGAAGAAATTGTGAGATTTTGGAAGTTATTATTATCGCAACTTTCAGCAAAAATGCCGTAGGTGTTTGAAGAAATTATGAGATTTTGGAAATTACTATTATCACAGCTTTCAGCAAAAAATCCGTAGGTGTTTGAGGCACTTGTCGAATTTTGTAAAGTGATGGTGCCGCTGTTCTCGATATAAAGACCATACTTACTATTCTCGGACATAATAATATTGTATATATTGTTTGAATTGCTACTATCAAAAAGCTTTAATCCAGCCACTGTATTGTTTCTTAAGGTATTATTGTATATTATGTTTCCAGATGCAGAATCAAGAAGTATTCCGTGATTGGTATTATTGTACGAATATGTCTCTCTTATAATACTTGTATTTGTATCATTATAAAGGATACCTACAGAGAAATTCCGGAATGTACAGTTTTCTACAATAATGCCTGTCCTACCAGTTGCATTCACACCAAAGCCCATTGTAGAGCCTGTTATAATATGCCCTGCACAATCAAGTTTAACATTGTCTGATATAAAGTTGAAACAAGTTCCAGCAGTTGTTATGTTCACGCTTAATGTTACATTAGTCGTAATATCTCCGCAATCCGGAGAAACAGTGAATGGATCTACATCAAACAATGAGTGAACAACATTAGAAGCATTTGTACAGTTTACACCAAAGTAAAAAGTACCCATGACATTGAATGATCTTCCATATTTGTGTATTTTCTGCGTATCATTGTATGTCATATTTGTGAAACTGTCATAATAATCAAATCTTCGAGCGTAGATTTCAAATGCATCTGTAGTTGAATTGTATTCGAATCCTGTCTGATTGCCTTGCCATGTTACAATAGCATCGTTTTCATTATCTATGCCAACATCTGGAAGCTTGTGCTGATTTCCTGTTGCTGGATCCTGATCAATGTCTATTATTGCATAGATCTGATTTCCAGAGTCGTCAAATTTCTTAACTTTTATGTCCTGTTGTGTCCCTGAAGAATTCTTTGCTGCGACAAGGACAACATGATCATACATGTCAACTCCGATTTTTGGATGATCGTATCCATCCGCATTGATCGCTGTATATGATTTATCTCTAGCTCCAGTAGTATCGTTGAAGATTTTGACAGTGATGTTTTTAGGCACACCTCCAGAATCTGTTGTTGTATATGCAATTGCAAATGAACCATTGGAGGTTGTTGTGATACTTGGATGTACAGCGTAAGTGCTTGCATCAACTGTGATATTTCCTGTTATCGTGGTACCTGTTGAGTTAAAGATTTTTGCAATTACTGGTGATTCACTGAGAATCATGAATTTTCCGTGTTCGTTTGCTGCAACATCATATGGAACTATGTTTCCAGTGCTAATATCTACAGTTGTATTATCCAAGCTTGAATTGAAAAGTTTGACATATCCATCGACATTTTCTGTCCATGCAACCATGAAACTATCATTTGTAGAAACTGCAATTTGTGGATTTGCCTTGTTTCCATAACCGGTCCTGTTATCAACACGGAAAGTTGTACCCAGATTTCCAAATTCATCCATCTTTCTTGCATAGATCCATGATTCCATGTCGCCAAGCGAGTCACTGTATCTATCTTGCCAGACAATAATGAAAGAGTAATTATGATCATGATCAATGTCTGGACTGCTCACATTAATGCCAGAAGACCAGCTTATTTCTGTATCTGAAATCAGTGCATTGTCAGAAGAATTGTATGTTCTTCCATAAATTGCAGTATCTGTTCCACTATTTGCTCTTGAATCGAGCCAGACAACTGCATAACTGCCATTATTATTTATTGCAATCTTAGAATCTACTGTGAGATTCTTGTGCGTGGTTGTGTTAGGCGCATTATCAACACGGAATTTATCCTTGTCTCTGTAAGTATTGACATCAAATTGTATGAAACAAGTGTCATTAGTTGTCGCAACTGGACCTCCTGTACTATCAGTATAATTTGCATAGAAATTTATATTGTCACCAGGATATTTTGTCAAAGTATCAGTATCGTCAGATAATATAAGAGTACGATCTGGTATCACGTCAATCTGGAATTCTCGGATTTTATATGTAGTGAAACGAGTGACATTGAAAACATACTTTCCGCTTGTGTTCACAAGAAGAGTGCAGATGGCTGAAGAACATTCTGAAAAGGTATCAGTATCAGTATAATCAGCTAGGATCTGGACATTTGTGAAATTTTTCCCAAGGATGGTGATGTTTGCAGAACGGTTGAATGCATTCTGTCCAGAAGAATTGACAAATACATTATCTGTTCCAAGAATAATGTTGCTGCTTATATTGCCAACATCCCCATTTAGAAGACTAAAGTAAATCAGTGAAGAGATATTTATTCTAGTTATGTTCAAAGCAATATTCGGATCATAAGCTGCATAGTCGCTATAGGTATCATTATAGTATATTTCAATAGCAGATACATTCATCACAGACCTATTGTTGATAGAAAGATTGTTTGTATCCAACACTATCTTGAAGCTTCCGTCTGTTCGTATCGTAGAATTGATTATATTAATTTCATCTGTTGCATTTATCTGTAAGCCAGATTCATTTATTATCACACCTTTGTCAGCATTTGTCATATTGATGACATCATAGATCTTTGTGGTAAACCCGTCATTGGACTGGAACCTGAAACCTTCTTCGATCAATAGATAATTGTTCAAGTAATCAATGAACGCAAATGTTCCATTCTCTCCTCTATTTTGCCCGGTCCCACCAGAAAGATAAGGAGTTACAGTAAGGGAATGACTTCCATTATATCTGACAGCAATCCGTCCGCCAGCACCTCCTCCTCCTGCGCTTGCACCGCCAGAATTTCCTCCTGAAACATTAAGAATTATAGTGCCAGAAAGCCCTTTAGTTGCATTTATGAAAATCGTTCCTCCTGCACCACCACCACCAGCGTATGTACCTGAAGCGCCTGCATTACCTATTGCAGTAATATTTCCATTTAAAGTTAAAGTGCCGTTCTTTGAATAGATTTTAATGGAACCACCGCCAGCACCTCCTACTTTATCATCACCACCAGCTCCGCCGCTTCCTGGTTCGTTAGGCAGTAACGAGGAATCGTGCGCAACTCCGCCAGCACCAGAACCTGCACCGCCTTTTCCGCCGTGCCCGCCGCCACCGCCAGAATATGTTCCTTCAGCAGAGTACTGTCCGCCGCCAGGCCCACTGCCTGCTGTTTGTACAGCGCCACCAGAATATCCTGTTCCATCTGCAGTGATAGTTACATTCGACAGGATAGTCAAATTAAATTTGGCTCCTATGCTTATTGTCTGATCACTATTCGCTGAACTGTTCGCTATGACTGTTGCATTATCAATTGTAAGATTATTACAATAAAGACTGCTGTTAAGCATTATATCCTCATTGATAACATTATAATTCTGGCCAAGGCAAGAGAATTCCTGAGGTGCATTCATCGGACCCCAATCAAAGATAAATCCAGTGACATTCGCATTGTTTGTTGCATTATATGGATAATCATCACCATCATCACCAAATCTGTCGTAATTTCCGTCAGGAAAGTTATCATACAATCTTATGTTCGGAACATCGTCCCATTCATTACCCTGCGGAGTTCCAGAACTGTTGGTTGTATTGAAAGAGTTTCCATTAGTGACATTCTGGTGCGCGTGCATAAGATTGCTGTTTGTGAAATTGTTCCAATAGATTGTGCTGTTGTATCCATTCTCCAGATATAATCCATAATCATTTGCATCTAATGTATTATTACGGATTATAGATACATTAGAATTATTTATGTAGATTCCATAAGCGAATTTCTCAATCTTGCAATTCTTGACAGTCACATTTGTCCGATCAAATATCTTTATGCCTGTCCAGTTTGTGTCTGGACCAGTAAGAGTGTTTCCGCCACAATCAATAGTAAGATTATCTCCAGTCACATTCCAACAGTCCTCGTCTCCAGATATTGGAATATTCAACACAAAACTGTTAGCAATATTTGAACCGCAAGGCATGTTTGGTTCTCCTGGCTCAAGCAGTGTCGCCCCGCCAGTTACTCCGACCAAAAGATCAAACAGATTCTCGTCAAGCGAGGTTACACTGTTACCAATGATTGGAGGATCTGTTGTTGTGTTGAAGTTTGTTGTTCTGGTATTATTGATGAGATTTATCTGCGTCACACCATCACCATTAGTTCCGACAAACAAAGTAGTGCCATCAGAAGCAATATCTACTGCTTCTGTATCTGAAGAGGCTCCGGAATAAATATTATATTGCGCGCCAGAGGCAGCAAAAGTCCGTGTCACAGGGAAATTTCTGTTAACATCTATTGAAGTTGTGTTGTATGCAATCAATTTTGTGGATGTTGCTACAAATAATTCATCTTGATCCCCGCTCATATCCTGGCAAAGTCCGCTGAGATTCGTAGAATTGTATTCTGCAAAATCGTAATCTATTATATCAACAACATCATAAGCTATCTTTAGATTGTTGTTTGTTGCTGTTCCATCGTTATAGAACAGATTACCATTTTCGTCGATATAGACAGAATCTGCCCCTCCTGTCACAGCATCATCATATGCATTTGTCAGATTTCCAACTTGGACAGTAACACCAGCATCATGCGCATATGCAACAACAGTTATATTTTCATAAAATGTATTCTCATCATAGACTTCTAGTTCTGCAAGTCCCCCACTATAGGATCCGACGTACTCGTCCATATAGAATCTTACATATCGTGCAGGTCTTGAATTTGAAAATTCAATTGTCCTGAAACGAGGAGTTCTTGGAACTACTGTACTACTAGTCGTAAAATTACTATCTTCAAGGATAATTTCAGACGAAAAATCAGATGTATTCGAGATAGCAATCCTGTAATCCTTTGTTGCACGATTATAGCTTGTTGAAGCATGTATATTTTTGAATTTGATTTTAGTGATATTTGCAATATATCCCAAATCTAATGTCACCTGCGCATCATGGACATAGTTAACACTCATCCAATATGAATATCTTCCATTGATACTTGCATGTGAATCATATACCCTTCCATCAATGATATTTGCCGCATTGTAAGAAGCACTAGAGGTTGAGTTTGCAGAAGCTGTTCCATTCAATGCAATATTATTTGTCTGCTTTTGTATGACCCGCAGATAGACATCCTTCACTTCATTATTAGGGATTAATGGCCAGCCAGAAATAGTGGTAAAACTTTTTGCATCATTCCTTGCACTGATATTCCCATTATATCTCTGATATGCGCTGGTATACCATCTGGTGCCATTCTCTGTTATGAAATCAACAGAGTGCGCATATAATCCATCAGTAGAAGAGCCCATATAGATGATGCCATTCTTAGCCACTGCAGCATCTGGGCCATAGCTAACCAGATTATTAGTACTAGTGTCCCAGAAACGCATCCATAAAGTATTTTCTGCATCTCCTTCATTTGAGAACTGGATAATGTCAAGGCCTTTGTTAGTTGAGATCAATCCGACACGCTGTGGGAATTCTCTCACAGAACTTCTTCCTGTTATTCTTCCACCAGTGATTGAACCATTCAATCGGTTTCCTGAGTCGTCTTCTCCATATTTATCAAAAGGCCAATAACCTACTAATTGTGTAGTAGAAACATTAGAGATCTGATGATTCAATCCATTATTGTACGAATCCAATATTTCTTGCGGAGTCAGTATTTTATTCCATACTCTTACTTCATCAATATCTCCATTGAAATAACTTGCTAAAGTGTAAGATGCAACGCCAATTCTCAGCATACCTGAATTATTTTTTGGACCTGCTGTGTGGCCACTACTTACAACTTCTAATGAACCATTCACATAAATACTCCAATTACCATCACTTTGATTATGTTGGCCGACAATATGGTACCATTGCCCTACTTTAAGATTTGCAGAAGTTGTTAGGAAATATCCTGATGACATGTCATAACCAAACAATACCTCATCGCTATACGCGTAAAGAAAATATCTATCTGTGGCGCCAGTACCTTTTTCTAAAATCGCGCGATATGCAGCTGATACTGTGCCAGGTTTGATCCATGCTTCAATCGCAAAACTGTCAGATACATTCAGAGTTCCATTGAACGGCACTTGCAGGTAATCTCCACTGCCATCTAGATCAAACGCAGAATTCTTGATTGTTCGATTCGCTTCCAGCCACCAGCTTTTTGTCGAATCATTGAACCAGGTGTTATAATCAAGAGTATCTTCTGTCAGATCATAAATAGAAACATCATATACTGTATCAGATCCAAGCCATTCGACAATTGTGAAATTAGTATATTTGCCGAATTCCTCTGGAGTTGCCCAGACTGTGATGAGATTATTGTACGAGATTTGTTTGGTGTATTGTGAATGTAAGCAGCTGACATTATATGTAATATTTGTTGTTGTGTTAACAGAAAATGTCTTATTATATTGATACACTGAACCAATCTCTGTCATCGCATTTGTGGTTCCATCGCTGAAATTGATTTCACAGGTCGCTCCAGTGATGAACTGGCTGTTTGACACATTAGTATATATCGCTTCAAATGAACCAGTCTCAGTCTCGTTTATCGGCCCGTTGTCAGAGACACTCATGTTTGCGTTTGCAGTTACGATAGGGCCATAATCAACAACAATACCCGTGACATTCCCGCTATTTGAATTATTATAAGGATAGTTTGTTCCACTATCTCCAAACCCATCTCCGTCAGTATCATATATGTCTAACAGTTTGTATACAATATCATCCCAATAGTTTCCTTGCGCAGCTCCAGAGATGCTGATGTTGAACGAATTTCCGCTCGATCCAGAAGCTTCGTTTGCAAAAGCTTCGAAAGGAGTTGTTCCATTAGAGAAATTATTGTAATAAATAAAGTTCAACGAACCACTGACAATGTCCAGACCAATTGTATTATTGTAGATTGTATTATTTTTAATCGTATTATTCCAGGAAGAAGTAATATTGATGCCGCGCAGAGTATGATTCGCGATTGTATTGTTATGGATTAATGTTTCGTTTGCATTATCAAGTATTATTCCGCTTTCACCATTTGCAAATGTGCTGTTTGCGATTGTGTTATTATAAGACGGATCTATCAAGAGATTGACTGTATTGCTAGATAATACTGAAAATTCGACTTCAGAATCATTTGTTCCCTGTAACAAGATCCCATACGTGAAATTATAGATGTAACAATTCTTTATCGTCACATTTTCCCGATCTGTTGAATTGATTCCTGCTCCGATAGATCCTCCAGTTATATTAAAGCCATTACAGTCGATGACAATGTTACTGCTATTGACATAGACACAAGTTCCAGTGCTATGGTTAAGGCTGTTTGCAAAAGTATATGACCTGTTGAAATTAGTATCGCATGTGACTGGTTCCTGGCCGACTGCATTGAATGTATGCTGTATAGTTGCAGTATTATTCATATTATCTTGACATGAAATGTTCAAGAGATGGCTTCCGTGGGTAAGGATGCTTGAGATAGATATAGGAGTATCTAGATTATTGTATGAAGTGGAATTGCTTCCTTCATTATTTCCATCAACATAAACAGTACAAGAAGTTCTATTGCTGCTCAACGGAGTGTTTGACGGCTGGAAGCTAACTGTCAGTGTTGTGTTGGAAGTTTCGTCAGCAGCTGGGAAGATTTCCTCAAGACAGAATGTATTGTTATGCACAAAATTTGAACCAGATACATTTCCAACACCCATCGCGTTCCTGCAGAAAGTATTATTGAAGACATAGTTCCATTGTGCACCAGATACCATCCAGATTGCTGCCTGTTCGTTATCCTCGATTGTATTATTGTAGACATAAGAATAATCAGAAAGAGAGCTTATAAATTGTATTCCACTTCCGTCCGCATAATACGGGTGGGTACCATTTTTGATGACATTGCCCGAGATGTTTATATAATTCGGAGCAGAATTTCTATCGATTAATATTCCATCTCCAGCATTTATGATTGTGTTGTTGATGACTTCAGAATCATAATTATAATATAATCTGAAACCATATCTATAATTATTGTTGGATGTCGCATTCATATCCTGGATTGTATTATTGTAATAATAATTTCCTCTATTGGTTGCTGTTGCACCCGAATATACCCCTCGACCAGCACCAAGGATATCATTGTTCTCAACATAAATACCATCTCCTGCAGCAATATATAATGCGACATACGTATTGATGTTCGCCCAAGTGGTGGTATGGATTATGTTGTTTGAAATATTTGCCCGGTCCCCGCTATGATAGATACCATAGTACCCAATATTTGTAAGATTATTGTTCAGAATGTTTGCATCAGCTGTAGAAGCAGCACCAACTAAATAGATCCCAGTCTGCCCGATCATATAGAAATTATTATTTGTTATAGTATTATCGTCAGAATTTGTCGGGAAATCAATACCATAATCATCTATGTTTGTGAAATTATTATTATCCACAGTGACATTATCATTATCATATCCATCAATACCATGCTCCATCATAGTTGTCGGAGCAGTCACAAAATCAACTTCATTTATTGTATTGTTTCGTATCATACCATTGTTACAGTCATCAATATATATTCCAGTACTGACATTTGTTATATTGTTGTTGTCAATATAAAAACCATTCACAGTGTCCATGATCATACCAGCAGTACGCCCGCGCTGTCCGCCATGCAGAGTCGTATTTCTTATGGTAATATTATCAGAATCCATAATAACAAACTGTCCGAGATTGGTTAAATTAGTCTCGTTCAATTCAAAGTTCTCGAACAACTGGTTGTCTTCCTTGAAATACCAGTATAATCTGTCTGTTCTTCCGTCAATGATATTGTCTCTTGTGATATTATTCCATCTGCCGTAAACGATATTATTAGTGTCGATTGCATAATTTGTGCAACCGCTTATTGTATTGTTATAGACATTATTGAACAGTGTTGTAGAAGCTGTTGTTCCTTCTAAAGAAATACAGACAGTTGAATTCGCGATAATATTATCGTGCACATGCGCGACACCTCCACCTAGCCTGACAGCATCTCCTGTGCTTGGAAAATTAACTATTGTGTTATTATACACATCTGGATAATTTGTTGTAGGGCTGCTTCCAACTACATATACTCCTAAAGATGCGGAATTAGAACCAGTGATATTATTGTTTCTTATTGTTATTGTATCTGTGGACCCTGTTGCACTGCTGTAGAGTCCAGATCCAATTTGATTGAAATTATTATATTCTACAAGGCAGTTAGTACATACTCCTGCTTGATAGAATCCATAACTCAGGGCAGAAGCTGAATTAGCATTGATTATATTATTTGTAACATTTAGGTCAGTTGATGCACCGACTCGGATATTATAGTGACCATTAACACTGATGTTTTCAAATAAATTGTTATCAATATTGATTCTTGTCCCTGCTGCGCCGAAATAAATTCCGTAGCTCACTTTGTTGAAGGTATTGTTGAAAAAATTACAATCAATAATTGTTCCAGCTGCAGACCTGAATCCTGTACCTTGGTTGCTTGCTCTTGAGAATGTATTGTCATACACTTCACATCTATCAAGGTAGTCGATATAGAAATCTTCCCCTGTATTAACACTGTCAAAGTTAGTGTTGTTTCTTAGTGTAAGATCCTGCATATTGACATAGACTTTACTCGGCCAAGTATACAGTCGACTTCCATATATTCCCCAAGTGGTTCCATCTGTTGATTGGAATGAACAATTCTCAACAGTAAGATTAGAAGTTCCTGCTGCCGACAGACCATATAGGTTGGTATCAAAAGTACAATTCCGAAATGTTATATTGTCTCCCCCCATTAGATAGACTTCTCCCTGGTTTGTTAATTTTCCTTGGTCTGAATTAAATTGTTTATTTTGGATTACAGTATTGCTCAAATTATAATAGAATGTAGGGGCAGTTCCATTTATTGTTGTTGTATTGTCAAAATAATTCTCGAAGAATACAGTGGTAGAGAAATAAATGCCAGGGTATGTAGTTGACGGGTTATACTTTGTGAGATTCATATGTGTAATATTATTGCCGACAGTAGTAGTGGACATGGCCATATACATTGGAAAACACTGCCCATTAATTTTGTTACAATATAATGTATTCCTTGTGATATTAGAATCTCTAACGCCATTTAAAATAAGTAATGCGTAGGCGCTTGCTGAAGTTCCTCCGGGCATGATTATTGTATTGTCTGTAACAGTAGCATTGTATACATTTGTCAAAGATAGTCCACTGTATGCATACATTGTTGGATTCGTAAAAGGTGTTGTGTTTGTAATAGTATTGTTTGTAATATTATAACGATTTCCTCCATTCAGAGTAATCCCGTATGAATATTGATAATTGAAATTCACAATGTTGTTTGTCACATTGGTATCATCTGAAACACTATTAGAATAAATTGCATATTGAGCTTGAGAATTCAGATTGAATGTGTTCCTATCAATATTGTGTCTATCAGGCCCACTGAGCAGATATATACCATAATCCCCATAATCATCCAAATGGAATGTGTTGTTGACAATATCACTGTCATCTCCTTCAAGATATAGTGAATAAAGATAATCTGGAAGGGTTCCGCTTGCATGGAACACATTATCATAAATATTCATTCCATCTACAGTATTATAATCACTCCGTACCATACCCCTTTGATTTATAGGAGTGGTTGTCCTGTTGAATATATTTCTTTGAATTGTATGGTTTCCTTGAAGATTGTAAAAGTATATATCCTCGTAATACGAATTATAGAATGTTGAATCTTCAATTGTTATATTATTGATAGCAGTGTAGAGATACATCCCATAACTGTAGAGCTGAATATTACAGTTTCTTACTGTTAAATTATGCACTAAGGGTGTGCCACTTGCTTTTGAAATAAAACGTCCGACACTGCTGGCACTTCCACGGGTGATATTCGCGCCTGCGCAATCAAGGATAGAATTATTGCCAGTGCTTGCAGTTATCCTAACTACTCCGTCATTGCCACTGTCTGTGAAAGTATAGCTGTTTGGACATAGATATATTGTTCCATTGAACAATAGGTTGTCAACAAGCACAGTACAATTGTTGATGTCGATATGGTCTGTTGCAGTCAGATTAACATAGCCTTCAGTAGAAGTATTACAAGTGACATTCCATGAAATATTTCCAAAGTTTTCAAATGTTCGATTAAAGCGGTAAAGCTTGAGATTTGAATCGTAATATGTGACATTTGGTCCTGTTGGACTTACATTGAAAGTGATATTACAACTTGCTCCTGTGATTGGAGCTCCAGAGGTTAGATTGCTGAAATTGATATAGAAATGCACAGTTTGATTTATTGTCTTTCCTTGGCCGCCTCCTTCAGGATCACTATCATCCCAGATGATCAGGCTTGTCTCTCCGCTCTGCGCAGAGCCTGTCCCAGTTACACCATTGATCTTATAGTACCCGCCTTCCAGACTGACTGTCATTCCACCTTTTATTGTTCCAGCCTGTGCCTCTTCGAATGAGAAGACGCTTTTGTTCACACAGCCAGGATTGACTTCTGATAATTCATTCGCGCGCGGACAGATATAGATGCCAGAGTTCAATGTGTTCGGGACATACATTGTGTATGGTTCATCAAGTCCAGCAACATTTCTCGAATCAATAACAGTTCTGTAATGATCAGCGCGTATTCTTAGGCCAAACAGATCAGGAGCTCCTGTTCCGAATTTAGCTTTCAGTTTCAGACGCTTGCCGTGCACTGGATGGACAAATTCTAGAGTGTCATCAAGTGAAAGCTCTTTCCATCCTGTGAATTGCGGCTGGACACTTCCGCGCACTTCAAACTCCCGTGTGAATGCATCACTGAATAAAAGCATCAGTTCTTTGTTGGCAATTGTCTGGAAATAATAGCTCTTCTGTGTAGTTATCCAAATCACAGCTGGAGCCGATACTATTTCAGAAACCACATCTGGTACAACATCAGGCACAATTTCTGATATCTCCTGCTGCGGTTGAAGATCATTCAGATAAGCGCGTTTGCCTTTCTTCATCCGAGGCAGGCCAAGAATATCTGCTACAGTTGATGCTATTCTCGATGTTTGTTCTGGCACTGCTATTGGTTCTGTTATTGATTCAACTGCTTCTTTTGGCTGGAGATCTTTCTGTGCAGAAAGCGTTTCTTCTGAAAGTTGTGAAGCTAAGTCCTGCATCTGCACAATCTCTGCAATCTCTGTCTGGATATCAATGACAGCTCCTCCTGGTTTAGTAGCATCGTATAAACCAGCAATATCAGCAGGTTTTAGTGCAAGATATTTCAGAAGCGTTTTTCCACTTCCAAGGAACCGTTTTACATTGCCAAGAATATCTTTTGAAGGCGCGCTTGCATCTGCACCAACATATTTTTTGACAATCGCAGCTGCTGTTACTTTCTCAAATGTCAGATTTGCAGCACCACCTGCAGGAGGATCGTAAGTTATATTTATCTTTGAATAGAAGGTTCCATTTGTGATCGCAGTGATACTGGCGCTGAAATACCTTGTCTGGTCTATATAGTATACAGGCCATTCACATTTGATTGCCTTCAAATCTTCGAAATCAACAATCGCTTTATCCGGACAATCTCCAGTAATATCTTCAGGCTCGACAAATACCAAAGAATCATTGTACTGCCAGTAGAATTCTGTTGGATAGTCTGTTACAGCATGGTTTCCAATGTTTGTCACATTGAAATTAAGGGTTATGGTATCTTCTGCTGTTCTTGTGTCATTAGCATCAACAAATTCTATCTGCACATCAAAGAATGCTTTTGTATCATTGACACGTATCGACCATCCAGAGATGTTTCTGGTATAATCTGTATTCTGTTCTACGTAATTAACAAAACTTTCATTGAAAAATGCAATACCTTCTTCTGGCGGAGCAATAAGTTCATAGGAATAAATAACATAACTGTTCGCAGAGACATCTCCAAGAGAAACAACCATTGTGTTCTCCAGAAGAGCAGCATCAGGAGCAGTGAGATTCCATCTGTCTGGAAGCGGTTCGAATAATGTGACATCCTTTAATGTTGAATTTCCATGATTGACAAAGACAAAGTCAACTGGAACCGAACGGTTTGTCCCAACGCCGTCTGGCTGTTCCCTGTAAATTGTGAAATTCTCAAGAAGAGGAGAACCGAATGTTTCAAACTGCACATCAGGCACAATCATTTCTTCCTCAGATTTTTCTCCAAACGCAACATCATCTCCAGAAACAATTGCTGTATAACCTGGCTGATAGTATTCCTGATACAAGGTCCAGTTTCCTTCGCACACTTTTGTGTCCAGGTTCCATTCTTCACATCTGTAGACAGTATCTCCTGAATCAGAAGAGTCGATGCCAAGTGTTGCAAAAGTTGTATTGAAATCAGAAAGATCAATAGCATACATCTGCTCCCATTCGTCTGCCTCAAGACCGTATAATGAGACTATTGGATCGAATCTGATTGTCAGATTCTTATCATCGTAGATATTGAATTCATGAATCTCAATGCTGAACACAGGACCTTCTTCGGGTTCAATAATCAGATCATATTTCTCTCCATAATTCAATGTGAATTTGTTATTATTGTTATTTATCTCTTTTCCATCTTCTTTTGCTTCATAACAAGAGATGGTTGCAGGAACAGTATTCTCAAACAGATCTTCCAGGCTAATCCTTGCCCGGACTTCAAGATCGATCAGGACATCAAAGTAGATTGTCTGGTCTATCGGTTCTCCACCAATATAACCATATGCAGTCACAGCATATTTTCCAGGACCAGATGGAATAAATGTATGATATCTTTTGTCTGTCTCAAACACTTTAAAGAATTCAGAATCAATGACTTGATACACATCTATTTTTTCATAGTTAGCAATATCAACACTGATTGATACTGATTCGCCAAATACATACGCTTCTTTGTCAGTGTGCACAAAGGTTCCAATCATAGGGACGACTTCGAATGCAGTTGTCGCATTCTTCACTAAAGTTGAAATCTGTCCTTCTGCATAAACAGAATAGTTCCCAATCTCCTGCGGTGCGAAAACATTTGAACCGCCTAACAGCTGATAATCATTTCCATCTTTTGAAACAGTTATCTTGTAATCTAGATAGTCAGAAGCAGTGACATCAAACACAACCTGTTCTCCGAGCATGTATGCAACTTTGTTTGTCGCAATAGAAAATTCTAATGCTTCTGGATCAATGAATCGCGCAGGAAGCGACACTTTCTCTGAATAATCAACACTGATATTCTCTATGGACAGATAGATCACTTGTGCAGATATATTATTATTTTCTGTTGCTCCAAGCTTACCATAGAAGATCTGGAATGGTGCGTCCCACTGCTCCAGAGTTGGCACCATATTAATGAAATTACAGCAGCTTTCTGCACCATGACACTCGTACGCTTTATCATTAGTGTCAAGAGATTCTATTTCCCACTTAGTGCATAAGTCTGAATCATCAAACGAATAATTGAACTGCGTGTTCTCGACTGTTAAATCAATGATACCGTCAGGCAGGAATTCGACACCATCATCATCAGGATCCCACTGTGTCCCTGACTTGTATTCCAGGACCGCAGTTATTGCAGGATTTTCTTGGGCTGTTGAAAAAAGAAAAAAGAGGGTGAGAACTAAGATGAAGATTAAGAAAATCTTCCCAATACCCCCAAGACTAGTTTTGGCTGTCATTTAGTTCCCCCTACAAAAAAAATTCTATGTTCTGCAGGACTCTTCGGGTAAAGAGGGTCTTTTCTGCAGACATAGAAAAGATATCTGACCACACTTTGATCAACAGTGGGTAAAGTTAGGGTCAAGATATGAACATGAAAATAAGATAGAACTGCATCTAGTGGATGTAACACCATTTGCAGATTAAAGCGAGAAATCTTACGAGATAAGTATGATAATAATCTTACAGCTAAAGCTAAGAAGTGTCCGTCCTCTAAAGCTACCCCCAATGCTTTGGCTCCCAGGAACTCTAGACTAAACGAATTACTAGGACAATTGCTATTACTACTACTACCTACTATGGTCAGATTCACATCTATGACCCCCTTTACCCAAGCAGCTGAAATACCAGAGCGTATATAAGCATTTATTGACACTCCAGAGTAAAAAGGGCTCAATCTAGATGATTTTTAGACGAGAGAAAGAGTACTTCAAAGTAATGAAGATATAAAAATAAGAAATAAAGGGTAAAAAAAAGAAAAATTATCTGTAATCAGAGCCGACATAATTTTTCAATGTCTCGAACTCTTCTGCATTTCTTGCCAAGCTACCAAGCTTTGTTTGAAGTTTTTCCTGGAAGTCTCTTCTGTAAGCCACTTTCTCGGCTTCTCTGATTTTTGTGTGAGCTTCCTTCTCAGCTTCTCTGATTTCAGCCTTATACTGAGTATTCAGTTTAGCTTTGATCTTCTGCTTAAGCCTGCCTTTCAGCAATTTGTTTTCGAAATGCTTTGCCAAGTATTCAAGCTTCTGATCTTTTGTCTTCAGCTTTCTAACCTTGCCATTTTTCTCTACACCAGCACATAGCTGTCTGAATCTCTTCTGATCAGCATCTGTCATAGCTTCTAGAGCTTTTCTAGGTTTATTGAAAACATAATCTCTAGCTTGATTTCTTGTATCGTAAAGCTCCTGGTAAGTTAATACTGCATCAACTCTTCCAAGCTTTGCATCTTTGAATCTTGCACCAGCAATGTATCTGCCAATACTGTCAGCATCGTAATCAACTTTGCCATCAGCTGTTTTTCCTCTCAGCAATAGTTCATCGCTAACGTAAAACTTGACTTTATCAGTTCTAACCTGATATTTCTCTGCAATATCTGCAAATGTTTTCAGATCAACTTTTGCAGGAGATCCTGATCTTCCAAGATATTTAACAAAAGCGTTCTCAAACCTAGCTTGATAATCTCCAGCTTTAGCTTTAGCTCTATAAGCCTCTCTTTCTGCTCTAGCTGCTAAATTTCTTAAGCTGACATGTCTGCTTGTTCCTTTCAGTAAACTTACCTGAACTGGATCTGCAACTTCTGCATTTTCATGCATTGTATGTAATCTCCCTGGCAATTCATTCATTTCAAAATCAAGAGCGAATGTTTTAACAGGAATCTTGTTTACACCATCAATGCCTTCACGTTGTTCAGGAATCCATTTCAGTCTGTTAGCAGTTCTTTCAACACCTTCAACAGCACTTCTTAATTCGCTTCTACGAACTAATCTATATCGAGGGTTTGTTTCATCAACATCTTCATGTCTAGCTCTGAAATGATCTCTGCCTTTTCTAGTGTATTTTTTCTTAATAGAGCGTCCATGTTTAACTGGTTTTACTGGTTTAGCTTTTGGTTTAGCTTCTCCTCTTAGATGAGAAACTCTATTCTTTAAAGCCTGTTCAAGATTTTCCTGTGCAGATGCTGGAAATTCGTCTGCTCTCTTCTCTACTTCAGCTCGCGCTTGGCCAGCAAAATAAGAGAATAATCCAGGAACAGTATCCAAAAATCCTCTTCTAACTAATCCACCAACAGTATGTAATCTAGATTTTTTACGCCATAAAGGATCTGTATTAACAATATCATGAGCCATACTTCTATGTTCTGGATTTCCATGAACCATATTTTTCATATATCCTGGATCAAAAACAGCTTCTAAATCCTTTTGATCAGGATTGCCTCTAGAGAATAATCTACTTAGAAACTTTCTTTCTTTTTTACGATGTTTTGCTCTTCCCATTTTGTATTAAACCTCCTTTTTGGGGGGATATTTCTTACTATACAATAGTATGAAAGCGCTCCTATATAAACCTTTCGGTTTTGTTGCCCCTTCTAAGTGATTACTACATATGTTTGGAGGTTATTTATAAAGCTTACGGATAAAGCTGTAAAAGAAATAGAAAGAAATCTCCTTCTTTTGATAAAAGAAGCCTAAATCTGCCTTAATACGACTACTTTTGTTATTATCCCCCAAATGGGAACAAAAATCGGTAGATTTATATGTTCGAAAAGACTAGATTCTCACAAGGGGGAATTTAAATATGGATCAAGCACTTGAAAGTCTCAAAAGTTTGAATATACATGTCGAAGGGGTAGAAAAGGATTTTCTAATAGCAAAAAAGCATGGTATGCTTGACCAAGTTCTTGTGGGTTTAGAATTATTCTATGGCAATACTCCTGAATCATATCTTTATTCATCATATCTATACGGAGTCTATTTCTATAAAAAAGGAAATCTCGAAAAAGCATTGGCTTTTGCTGAGACCGAGTTAATTGGATTTCCTGGTTGTTTCAAGGCTCATATGTTAAAAGGAGGGATCCTGAAAAAATTAGGAAGGCATGATAAAGCGTACGATGCATTCAATGCAGCTGCAAATTCTGCAATAGAACCAATGGAGAGGAACCAGGCATATCTTGTCATTGCAAGAACAACAAGAATTGCAAGGATCGGCAGAGATTGCCTGGAAATGCTTGACATGACAGCTTTATTCGATCTTCCAGGCCCTAAAAGAAACAGATATCTTGGAAAAGTCAGGCAGCTTTGCGAAAAATTCGATGTAGAATACAATAAATTAGTTCCTTAAGTTCTATCGGTTGTAGAAATACTGTCTTAATCTGTACGTGCATAGCCATTGCTGCCAAGTGTAGCTCTCTGACTTTTTGTGCAATACATAGACTCGGCTTCTAAAACAGAAAACAATATTAGCGAAACGGGCAATGGCTCGAATATGCATAGCACGCTACGTTAGCTCATTAAATCTTATCATTAAACCGAGTCTATGCTACTTGATCGTTCACTATAAGACTACGCTAGGTGCTATGCACATGTCATCTCTAGAATTTAATAGTTAAGCTGGATCTCGACATTCTTGCCAAAGATTTTCTTCAGGTCTTCAAATATAGGTTCTTTAATAAAGGTTTTCTTGGGAATCTCAAGGCTAGCAATCGCTCCCTCAACATCCTGCAAAGTTGCTTTTTCCTCTTTTCCCAAAGAACCATCCTTATTGATCTTTGCTTTCACAATTTCCTTCTCCTCAGCATCAATATCAAAGATTATGTAAGCATATTCATCAATCATGATGACTTCACCAAACTTATCTCCATGCTTGACCCGGATACGGGAACGTTCAAGCTCGATTCCACGTTTCCTCTGCATATACTCCACAAGTGTTTTTATGAACATGCGGAAATCTTTCCGGATCTGGATTATATCTGTCCTTGTCAATTTGCCTTCTTCATGCTGTTCTTTTGCACTGAATATCTGCTTCAATATCTCTAAGAATTTATCAGGGATCTTTCCAGTATCCACTAATTTTGTCTTGAACAAGTCAACCATATCATGTTCTACAACTTCTTTTAATCCTTCGACATTCAGGACATCGCGCACAAGTGTTTTTGTATTATTATATATCTCAATAAAATTCTCTTCAGCTTTGATCTTGCTGATCTGTTCAAACAATCGGTTTATTCTTTTCAGATATTTGTCTGCCTCAAGAAGCAATTGATCTACCTCTTTCCCTGATATCTCCTTGATCTCTCCGTGCTCCAAGCCTTTGTAGTAATCCCGAATCTTTCGCATTATATCTACATATGATTTCTCGAGCAATTTTTCTTTCTCCACAAAAATTTCATTGACAATACGGATTGTCTCATCGGGTGTTGGTGGCGGAATACCATAGAGCATCAGAGCAGCCTGTGTTGGATTCAATGTTGACCAGTAGATGTCCCCTTCAACAATGCCCATTAATTTTCTTCTTACCCTGCTGACCATCTGATCCCCGCTGCCTCTGAAGATATCAATCGCTTCTGGCGACGGTGTGATGCGTCCCATCTTCAAGAGATGTTTCATTGGCATGAACACTCCTTTGTCAAACAATGAAACACCATCCCGCAACAAAGTGAATATTACAGGAGACGCTTCCCGTGTCAAATCCCAAAATTCTGTCAAAATGTAGGTGTTGATGTTCAGTTTATTCCTGACACCGGTCATCTCTCCAGCTTCAAGTCCCATTCCAATGATTATCGAGCGCAATTTATCCTTTAGTTCTACACGCGTCATCCGTTTTACATCAGTATCATCAACAATAATGCCAATGTCAATGTCAGACTCAGGCTTTGCATCACCTCTTGCAAACGAACCCCACAAGACGTATGCGATAATATATTTTTCAAATTTTTTCAGGACCATTGATTTGTGCAGTGCAGATATCTTTATCGCTGCAAGAACACCCTGATCATAGACAGGTGCTGCTGTCGCCAGAGATTCAAAAATTTCATGATTGCCATCACAACAATTCTCCCATAATTCAGTAAGGATAATTGTCATAGACCTGATATTCGGATCAATCTCTTTTCCAATCCCTTCAATGATCCTGGAAAGCTTATATTTCAATTCTGCTTTTGTCATCTTCTTGCTGTCAGTATCATTGACAAGAACAATGACATTGATCTCTTTTTTCTCCTTGTCTGCTTCAGAAGGAGGGAGAAGTCCAATGCACATGATATATTCTGAGAATTTCTCTATTACCTGGGCTTTGAACTTGTCAAGCTTCTTTCTTATTTCTTCAAGTCTTTTCCGTGCTTCTGGAGAAATCTTTGGGATATCATCCTCTCTTTTGTTTTTCATCATCTGGATCTAATTAAATTAGATATATAAATGTTCCCCCTCGCTAATATGGGCATAGCACCAAGCGTAGCCTTTGAATAAATGCACCAATAATATAGAATCGTTTTTATGAGCAATATTATAATCGTGCGAAGCGTGCTATGCACATACCCTCGCTAGAATTCAGAGATATCATGTATTAAAGAAGCGGTCTCCAATCCTTTGTTTTTTTCCACTTCTTTTCCAGAGTCTCATCAGGCCTAGCAATCTCTGCAAAAAATGTAGGATTATTTTTGCTACGTTTAATCATTTTCCCCACTTTAGAGAAGTGACATTCGTATTTAAAGGTTACGGGGTCTTTTTATATGGCTATTTAGATAAGTTTATAAAGAGAATTTGGCTTTTTAAAGCTATGAAATCTATGAAATTCGAGGCTCTTGAAAAAAAATATCCTCGAGAGGCCAAGGAATTCGTGACAGACCAGAAAGTCGCAGTCACTTTTCTGAATTCTCCTGTCAGAGGGAACTGGATGAGCATCCTGGAATTGAAGAAAAAGGATGTTGAAGCTATCAAGCAGGTCATTGATGCTTACGCTAAACAAAAAGTCATTGGAATAAACAAGGTAAAACCAAAGTACAGAAAAGAGGTCATACAGATAGAGAATGAAATCTTTGAAAAGATGTTCGAAGGCAAGTTCTACAAGATACGGCATGCAAAAGAACGCGTCAGGGACAAGGTCGAGGCAATGGAGATCGTGGAAAAACTGCTGAAAAAAGATTATCCAGGCGCAGCAATCCTCGACATCCACAAACTAGAACGATTGGCAACACTATGTTCGCTCGAGAACGAGACTCCTTCTGAGTTCATGGTCTTTGATCCAAAGAACATGAAGATCATTAGTATTGAGGTTGTTGTTGAAGATTAAGAAAAAAATTAATTAGAAATAATGAACACAGGGAAGACTTTCTCCTGGCTTTTCAATGATCCGTCTCTGCCATCTTCTACATAGAATGTTATTTCAAATTTGTCTCCTGGAGAAGCAAGTATATTAAAATAGAATGGATATTCATGAATTGGTTCATAGTTTGATATCTGGATTTCGTAGATGTCATTCGCAGCATATACCGCAGAACGCTCTTCACTCTTGAATTCAGGAAGATTATTTTCATTCAATCCTCTTGGGCCAAAGTGCTTGTCGCTCTTGGCAAGGATCTTGAATGGATTTCTTTTGTTGTCAACTTTCGCTTTTATGTAATACAGTTCTGTATTCTTCAGAACATAACGCTCGTCCTCATTTGGTTTTACCATCCTATGTGTCTTAGAATCATATAAGTTCACATCCAATAAAACAGGATATTTTGGTTTTTCTGCCTGGCATTCGTTAAAGACACAATATCCACTGTCACAATCCTTTGAGGTATGGCATTCCTCTTCTTTCTCAGCAAGAAATTCTTCTTCTGATACTATTTCATAGTTAAAATCAGGAGGAGTTGTTTCATCCTTCAATACAGGATCGCTTACAGCAGCACCTGTTATCACAAAATCGGATTCAAATTGCATAGAAGAGCATCCGCTCAGAGCAATAATAGCCAGCATCAATAGTGCAAAAAGCATTCTTTTCATATATGGTCACTCCTATTTTTCTTTATTAACTCTATGAAAGTATTAAAATGTTTCGCTGGAAACGACACTCCACCTGCTTTTTCATGCCCGCCTCCAACATAGCCAGGAATTTCTCCGAAAAAAGATTCAAGATAAGCTCCAGCATCAAAATCCAGCTCTTCTGGCACGCGCATCGACCCCATAACAGAACCATTGAACTTGTTGAAAGCGATTATAGGTTTGCTCTTCATGTGTCTTGCGCATAGTACGCCTTGCACATTCTTGTCACAGTCAATCTGGATATAATCAATGTGAGGAAGAGAATGAATCTGCACAGGCATGTTATAGAACCCTCTTAAAATACGCCTGTATTCATCAAGTTCCTGCGCTAGAGGATGTAATCCGTGTACAAAAGGTTCGATTGTATCAATGCTTGTGAATAATGCCAATGGAACTTCACCTGACCAGTGCATCCGTTTTCCAGTGTTAAGTCTTGAGACAAATTTCTCTATTTCCAGATATGGTTTGTCAGAATAAAAAGAATCTCTCTTTATCATTAGTTCTGGAAATAATTCCATTGCTTTCATCTCCAGTTCTTCTGGAATCTTCTCATTATCACCATTATCACCAAAAAAACCAAGCAATGTCAGGAATATAAAATATGGATCATCAGTATCCTGTAGAAAATTTTCCCAGACAACTAATGAACACGACTGCGCATCTTTATCATAGACTTTCAATAAAAAATCTTCTTTTAGGTTTGTATCAGAATCCATCTCATTTTCCTGCACTGGATGATGATCAATATATATTACAGGCTGTTCAATCCCAGCATCAGGATGTATATCAGTACATATCACAATCTCTGCATCTTCTGGAACATCTTTCTTCTCAATGCGAAAGACATGCCCTTTGCTCAGTGTCTTGACTGATTTAGCATGATCTTTAATCAGATGATATACCATAGCTCCAGAAGTTATTCCATCTGCATCCCAATGCGTTCCTAGAAATACATTCTTTCCCTTGACAAGCTCTAACAACCTCTTTAACATAACATCCCTCCAATATCCAAGAGGCAAGGCGAGATATATAAACGTTTGCGTTTGCCTAATCCAAAGGACTTTTTATTGCTATGAGTTTTGGTTTTAAAGCATGCGAATAGCCAAGAGTAGTTTCTGGCCGAGTATGTCCAAGAAGCGATTGTACTGAAGTAACATCTATTCCTGATTCAAGCAGATGTGTTGCGAACGAGTGTCTGAATATGTGAGGGTGAACTCTTTTCTTGATCTTTGCTTTTTTTCCAGCAGTATGAACAATCATCTGAACAGACTTTACACTCAATGCATTATTTCTGCCAGGAAACAACCAAAATTTTTCATGCTCACAACGCTTTTGTAATTCGTGTTTTAAGGATCTGGGAATTATGAACGGTCTATCTTTATTTCCTTTTCCACTTCTTACCCAGCCAATATTTTCTTCAAAAGAAAAATCAGTGACTCTTAATCTTGTCACTTCTCTTACACGCAAACCTGCACCATACATTAACGAGACAAGAAGTTTGTGTTTTGGATTTGTAATGACATACAATACTCTATTCACTTCCTTTTTTGTCAGATATTGGGGCTGCCTTTTGGGTGTTTTTGCATATTTAATCTTAAGGTAACAAGCTTTATGGAGTACATCAATCATCATAAATCTCAAAGCATTATGTACCACATTTAGCGTACTTCCAGATACGTCTCTTTGTTCCATGTTGTAAAGAAATTCTCTGACATCTTTTTTTGAGAATTGTTTAGGTTCTTTATCCTTGTATGTAAGCAGAAACTTGTGCACATAATACAAATACGTTTTCACAGTTCTTGGTGAAAGTTTTCTGCGGAGCATCTCCCGCTTCATATTATAAAGGACATCAATAGCCATGAAAAAATAGCTGATTTTATTCTTAAAATACTTAACGCAGAAAAAAATAGGTGCATTACAAAAAAACGGGGAAAATTACGAAAGGGAATTTTACCACTCCTGGAAACAGACAGTTTTTCTAAATCAAGGCCTCGAAATCATCATCCACAACCCCCAAAACCAAAGAATTCTTCATTCTTCGCATATATATGATTAAACTCAATAAATTTGAAGTCCTAAAAATTGAAGAAGGTGGCTTTCCTAACACAAACTATATATACAATCTATCACTTTTTATAAATATGGAGTTCCAATTTCAAAGGCACAGAATAGATAAAATATCCAAAGATAAAATCATTTCGGAATTAGAAAAAGTAGCAAAAAAGAATAATTTTATTGTATTTGGTAAAAGAGAATTTAATGAATATTCCGAAATAAGTGCAGGTACAGTTATAAGAAAGTTTGGAACATGGAGAAAAGCAATCTCTTTTTTGAAAGATTATCTAAAAAATAAAGGACATGAATTATCAGCAAGAAAAACCCCTCCAAATAGAATTTACTCGGATAAAGAACTTTTTGATGAAATGGAACGAATATGGAAGCAACTTGGTCATAGACCTTCAAAAATCGAATGGACTGCTTCAAAGCCAAAAATTAGTTTTGGTTGCTACAAGCATAGATTTGGAGGTTGGACAAATACTTGTCTGAAATTCATTGAATACAAAATGGGACATGAAGTTATTATTGATGACATACCAAAAAAAGAATCTGTTAAAGAAATACAACCTGAATTAAAAATCAAAAAAGAAGATAAAAGAGATATACCTTTGAAATTGAGATTAAGCGTTTTAAATAGAGATAATTTCAGATGTGTTTTTTGTGGTAGAAGTCCAGCAACTTCTGTCGGTGTTATTCTCCATATTGACCACATACATCCTTTTGCCAAAGGTGGTAAAACAACTTTGAATAATTTACAAACATTGTGTTCTAAATGTAACATTGGAAAAAGTGATAGAAAACTGAATTAATGGAAAGCCACCTTTTTATTCTTGTTCTTGATGTATCGCTTAGCTCTTTTGATGGAACGGACTTCAAATTTACTCTGAATTTTTCCTCCGCTTCGCTACGGAACGTTGCACTAAAAATCAATCACTATCAAGAGAAACTAATAGCAATTGTGATATTAATTGTTTAATAGTTATTATTGTTTTTTGATAATCTA
>JAGLWF010000016.1 GCA_023133595.1 Nanobdellota archaeon
TTACTTTAAAAAAGCCCAGACAATAATTTTCAAGTACCGCGATGTGAATAATGGAATCGAGATGATGAAATCAATAAAGATCCCTAATTTTCCGCCTGTCCTGGAAAAAATAGAACAGATTACAACAAGACAGGGAAAAATAATCAATATTGTTCCAAAAGCAACAGATATTGACAAGGATGATTTGTTCTTTACTTTCTCCACTCCGTTAGATGAAGAAGGACGATGGGAAGATACTATCAAGTACGATCCAGGACTATACACTGTAAAAGTGACTGTCTCTGACGGACAGGAATTAATTTCACAGGATGTTGTCATCAACCTGACAGGAGAGTATGCTGACAGCCGTAAAAGTATCATGGACAGAAAGCTGGAGTATGAGTCAGAAGTTGAAAAAGCTGAATCAATACGATTAAGAAGAGAGTCAAAACAATTCTCTCTCAGCAGGCCAGGCACAGACCTGGAATTCAATATTGGATCCTCATCGATTGTACTGTCAAAGATAACATTCAATGTAAACAAAGAATTGCTTAAGTATACTATCGAAGTTCGCGGCATTCCATTATCTTCTAGGCCTAGAGAGTACGAGAAAGCACCTGGCCAGGTCTATCAATACGTACAGATAAATTTAATGAATGCAGAGAACGAAGAATTTGAGAATATTACTCTGCAATTCCATATATCAAAGAAATGGCTTGAGGAGAATAATGTCTCTCCATATTCAGTAAAATTCTATGAATATTTTGAAGGATGGGACTCAATGGGTTCTGCAAAGATGACAGACTTTGGAGACTACCATGTCTATGAAGTACTGTCTGACACGCTTGAAGGATTCTATGCAATATCAATAGACAATACAGTGGCAATAACAGGTGCTGCTGTTGCAGAAGAACAGAAGATAGATTTTGAGATTGTCAATGAAGGCGATGGTGATTTTGTTGATCCGACTCTGGAAGAAGCACCAGCGGAACCAGAACCAGAAGTTGAAGAAGAAGAGAAAAAAGGATTTTTTGGAAAATCAGTATTTATGTTAATTATTCTTGTTATTGTAGTTATCGGATATTTTGTATTTAGCGGCAGAAAGGGGTCAGAAGAGGTTGTTGTAGGGGGAACAGAAGGTGATCGTGAGGCATTCACTCAAGAAGTCAGGGAAAGCAGAAAAGAGATGAGAAGGAAAGAGAGAGAAGCGAGAAGAGAAGGGAAACGATTGTTGGCAGAAGAAAAAAGAAAGAGGCGTGAAGAAGAGAGAGGAGCAAAAGAGGAAGGACTTCGACTGAGAGAAGAAGAAAAGCAGAGGATGCGCGAAGAGGATCAGAAGAGAGCAGAAGAAGCTCGAAGAATGCAGGAAACAGAGAGAAGGATGGAGGAACAGGGACGAGCAGAACCAGAAGTAGAAGAAGCAGAACCCTCCTATGACGATATGAATCTGGGTGAAGCTGCACTGATCGAAGAACGAAGAAGGCTGGCGCGGCTAGAGGATGAGAAAAGAGAACGGGAAACATTGCGCAGGCGAGAAGAAGAGCGGGTGAAGAGAGAGGAAGAGAGACGCATGAAACGCCGTGCAAAAAGCACAACAAAAAAGAAGCCTAAGAAAAAAGCAGAAGAACCTAAACCTAAGAAATCAAATGTCAAGATTATTTCTGAAGATGACTGGAAAGAACGAATGAGAAAGAAAAGAAAACAATCAGAAGACGAACTTACTATCGAACGAATGGATGATGATGTATGAACTTATTCTTTTAGATATAATTCCACATATACATAATCTTCTCCTGTGCCAAACCAGTTTTTGCAGGTAAGAAGTTCTTTGGCGCCCTGGGATTTGAGGATATGTAAGGTTGCGTTGGGTCTGCAATATCCAACTCTCCTTTTATAGCCCATTTCTTTTGCTCTTCTAGCGTATTCTTCATAAATAGCTCTGCCATAGCCTCTTCCATGAAGCTCTGGGTGAACAACAGCATTAATACCATGTATTGTGTCATATCTTCCCCAATGCTTTTTTGTTTTTAACTCCAGCTGAGTTCCTGGCCACTTAGGATCCTGTGATTCCAAAGGCGCACCTATTGCACAACCAATTAAAACATCATTTAGATAAGCTAAAAAAGCGACATTTCTTTCTTCAGAAAGCCAGCCTATAAATTCTTCTCTAGTTCCTCTAATTTTTTCAGGAAAAAGCAGTTCTTCAAGTCTTAAAATCTCACCTTCAACTTCATTCCAATTGCTTAGACTTAAATCTTTAAATTCCAACATAAATGCAGGAAGACAATAACATTTATTTAAAATTAATGTAATTGGGTCTACTTCTTTTTATAAGCCATGATTCGGCCTTCCACCTCGTCTATGAATACAAATTCTCCATTGACTGCGAATGTTGGAGTTCCTGTCACTCCTATCTGTATTGCATGCTCGAGTTCTGCAAGAACAGGTCTTTCTTTCATTCCACTATCAAGACATGTATTGAAAGTATCCATGTCCAGTCCCAGCTGCATTGCATACCTCTTCAGGTCATCAACCTCAAGCGACTGCGCAGCAAATGCTTTATCGTGGAACTCTAAGAATCTGCCTTGGTCTCTTGCACATTCAGCAGCTTCTGCAGCTTTTTGTGCATATGCATGATACGACAACGGCATGGGATGGTGAACATAATTTATTTTTCCATTATGCCGCAGAAGTGTTAGTTTTAGAAGAGGGTAAGCTCTTCTACAGAAGGGGCATTGATAGTCAGAATATTCTTCAACCAGGATTCCATCTGGATTATTTACATAATCACTGATGCCTGCCATTGGGATGTTTGAGATCTGATCCTCGATCTGGTCTGGTGTTGGCAGCTGGATATACAATACATGATCAATATTCACAAGAAATACAATGAATGCAATAATAATTACCAAAGAAATCCATGGTCCGTATTTTTTCATATTGCTTTTCTTCATTTTTTACCACCTACTGTGTACAACTACTTAAACAATCTTTTATTTAAATAGCTTCCGCTTGCCAAAGAATAAAATTTATAAGTTCCGTCTTATCCTTTGCTCTTGGGGGAGAATGAAGAGCTTTAAGAAGAGACATATCATATCTATACATGATTTCACAAAAGAGGATATTATTCGCATTCTAGAGGCTTCATTTAGGATCGAGAAGCAGGGAAAAGTCGGTGGCGCCAGAAACCTGCTTCGGGGAAAAGTCCTGGCAAACCTTTTCTTTGAGCCGAGCACGAGGACAATGTTCTCGTTTGCAACAGCAATGGAAAAATTAGGGGGTTCTGTGCTAAGTTTTGCAGACATGACAGCAACTTCTATCAAGAAAGGGGAATCTCTGAAAGACACCATCAAGATACTTTCTGGTTATTCTGATGTAATTGTCATACGACATCCAGAGGAAGGTGCTGCGCGTTATGCGTCTGAATGTTCATCAGTTCCTGTTCTCAATGCAGGTGATGGTGCGAACCAGCATCCGACACAGACATTTCTTGATCTGTTCACTATAAAGAAAACACAGAGGCATATCACAGACCTTAGGGTTGCAATGGTCGGTGACCTTAAGTATGGAAGGACTGTTCATTCTCTTGCATATGCTTTGTCACTTTTCAACTGCAGTCTGCACCTTGTCTCTCCACCAGAACTGAGGATGCCAGAAGAGATAAAAAAGATGGTGGCAGACAACGGATGCACATTCTTTGAGCACGAAAAGATCGAGGATGTGCTTGACAAGGTCGATGTATTATATTCCTGCAGGATACAGAAAGAAAGATTCTTTGACCAGATCGAATACGAGAAAGTGAAGAATGCTTTTATCATAACTAAAAATATGCTGAAGAATGTAAAGCCTAACTTTGTGCTGATGCATCCATTGCCGAGGATAAATGAGATCTCGACAGATGTTGACAAATCCCCTCACGCTGTTTACTTTGACCAGGCAAAGAATGGTGTTCCTGTACGTCAGGCATTATTAGCATTAACTCTAGGCGCAATAAAATGATGAAAAAAGAAGTAAAGATCCCACCGATAAAAGAAGGCATTGCAATAGATCATCTTCCAAAGAACAGGGCGATAAAAGTCGCACAGATACTTGATGTTGGCAGGGAAGAGGACGGCATGGTCACAATCGGGATGAATCTCCAATCAAATAAGCTGGGAAGCAAAGATGTCCTTAAGATAGAAGGCAGGGATCTGACAGACAAAGAAATAAACAAGATTGCGATAATCGCGCCGGATGCAACAGTCAGTTTCATTAAAAATTACGAAGTAGAAGAAAAAATAAAAGTACGGCTTCCGAAGAAAATAGAGGGTATTGTCAGATGCTCTAATCCAAGATGCATAACAAGATCACAGGATATGAAAACAAAATTCATTGCAGTATCAAAAAAACCTATACAGATAAGATGCCATTACTGCGAAAGGCTTATGAATGAGGAGGATATCGAGATATTATAAGGGGGGATGATAGATGAGAAAAGAGGGGACTGCTACATTATTAGATAGGATTGACCCAAATTTAGAGTTTCCTATTGAAGAACTTCCTATAGATGATATATTTCCAGATCCTGAGAATTATAGACGGCCCCCGGCAAAAAAATCTCTTGAAGAGCTTGTGACTTCTGTCTCAAAAGTTGGACTTCTCCAGCCGATCATTGTCGAGAAGATAAACGGCGAATATAAGATAATTGGCGGGCACAGAAGATATTTTGCATCTCTCGCAGCAGGGAAAAGAACAGTTCTTGCAAAAGTCTTTCCAAAGATGACAAAACAACTGCGACAGGAGATACAGATCGCTGAAAACACTAACAAGAAAAAGATACCCAAGCACGACATTGCCCATAATTACTGGGACTTCTATAGATTCTTGCTGATGTATGAATCAAAAGGAGAACTTGGAGAAGAAGAACTGGAAAGCTATGAAACTTATTGGGACCTGCCAGAGGACTACAGAAAAATTTATTCTTTATCTCAGTTCGCAGAGCGGCTTAACAAAAGTAATTCTACTGTCCGTGACGCATTCAGTTTTCAAAGATTGCATTCTGCAATAAAAAAATGCGTGGAAAAAGAAACTCTGTCTTATTCTGCAGCTGTCGAGCTCGCGCGTGTAGGAAAAAAAAGCCAGCAGTGGATGATCCTGAGAAATCAATTAGCTACAGATGATGGCTATGCAAAAGCACAGAAAGCAAGAGCTGTTGTCAATGCATATCTTGAGTCACAGAGAGATTCTTCTGCATTTGGAGGATTGTTCGGCGGGGAAGTTTCTTCTGAAAAAGAAAAATTCTCTGGAAGAGCAGATCTTTTGCTGTTACTGAATCAAGCAATAAGATTCATGCGGACTTTCATACGCATTTCAGAGATCGATCCAGGCATCTGCGGTTATCATGTCAATGGAAGGCAGGTAAAGGCACTGATCTCTGGAGAGAACAAAGGAGTTGAGAATCTCACCCGCACTCTTTGTGAGAAATCCCAATACTTTGACAGGATCTGCAAGAAAAGACCGCGGGATTCAAGATCATTTCTTGTAAAAATCCTTGAAGGTGAGATCCGGAGGTCTGCAAACGGCCAGGATTTTCTGAAAGGTCAGAAAGTGAAACGGATTCCTATAAGCCGGATAGTTCCGGATCCGAACCAGCCTCGGAAAGGTATGCGGACATTCCTACCCCTGGAAAAATTGGCAGAGATTCCGGATATTGTTGAGATGTCCCAGAGTCTTGACAGGATAGGACAGATGACCCCTGTTCTTTTACGTCCAATAAGATACCTTGACGGAAAATTAAAGGAGTATATGATTGTTGAAGGGCATAGGAGGACAAATGGTGCGCGTCTTGCAGGATTGAAGTATATGCAGGCTTATGTCCTCGACCTTAGTGATATTGAAGCGCGTCTTGTCCAGTATGAGTCAGATGTTCACGAGCAGGATATTCTCAGGGAAAGAGCAGAACGTATCTATAATCTGTTCCAGATGAAAAAGAAAGAGAAAGAAAAAGTAGCAAGAAAAGAGGGTAATAAAGGTTATGTCCACACTATTGCTGAGTTTGCGCGCGACCAGGTTGGTATCAGTGTCACCACAGTGCGTGCATTGTTAGAATACCACGACCTCGATGAGAAAACAAAAAGTCTCTACGAGGACGAACTGCTCAGCAGGTTGGATGTCGCGTTATATCTCGGCCAGATCCCTGGAAAACAAAGGTTCTTCTACAGCTTGTACGCAGTGCTTAACAATAGCAGCAAGAGTGATCTAGAAAAATTATACAAAGCAAACACTGAATTTGAGGGCAATAATCTCTTCAAGGCCAGCATGAGCAAACCAGAATATGCTAGATGGCTTGAGGAGAAAGCAGATGGTGTCATGGAGATGATAAAAAAAGAACTGCTCGATGAATTGTCCAGATCTATTTCTCTTCATGGAAAAATAATCACTGACATAGAACGAACAAATGGCCAGAGCCTGCTTTATAATGACGAGCCTGCTTTGCAAAAGATATATAAATTCTGCAAAACCTTCCAAGTCCTGAGGGGGGCAGTACGCAAAAAGCGTGCCTGATTTTTAAAAAGATGGTTGCAGGAGCTTTATATCACACAGATTTAGGAATAGTGTTGGCATTACTTTCTAATATGCCGAATAAACCGCACGGTGTTCCAAAAGATGCCACTGGCAGGACTGCAAAACTTGGCCATGTCTTTTATAAAAAAACTATTGGGACAAAGTCACGGATAGATCTTTATCTTTTAGAGGATGGAAGAAGTGCTATTGAAGACATCTCTTTGACAATGACACGGGAAATTCCTGTCATCAGGTCTGAAATCTTTGAGAATTACGAGCTTACAGAAAAAGGGCTGGAAAGAAAATTTCAAGAAACACTTTCAAAACCTGATGAAGAAAAATCTGCAGAGATCATGATCTGTTTTGTAAACTCCCCTAAATATCAGGAGACTCAAATCCCAGATGTTCACAATGTCCTCTGGTCTGCAGCTGGACAGCTGGAGGTTGAACCAACAAATCATGTGACTCCAGTTGAAATATCAGAACAAGTCTGGACGCAGGTAAGGCGCGCAGTAATCTATGATGTTTTAAGATATTATGATCACAAGATTGCGCAGAAAGCAGAACGCGCCGCAGAAAAAAGATTAAAAGAAATAGAGAGAAAAAGCACATTCGATTTTGGAAAATGAAAGAAGACATATACGAAGTATTTGATTGCAGGACGCATATCGAAGATCTGGATGCTTACATAAAGATCACCAGGGTCTCACGTAGAGATCCTCATCTTGAATCGCGTGTTTTTATCCCGCTGGATGCAATTGGCAGGCTTTTCTCATTTTTCCTGAAAAAATTGGATAATGAATGGTGGCAGGTTCCGTCGCTGGTCGAATGGAGGGAGATCAATACAGAGAGAAGGCTACGTCAAAAATTAGAATGGGACGAGGATCTTGAATCCCTCTGCCAGATCGATAATACGACAAGGATATCTTTTGAAGACGATGAGATCGGTTCAATTGTTTTCTCGCAGGGAGAAGATAGACTTTCTTTCCATCCTGCAGAGATTTATCGTCTGATTTATGGATTGCAAAATTTAGATAATATCCAAAAATCAGGAGTGCTAAGATCTATATTTGGGCAATGGGAAAAAGTAAGAAAAGTGGCTCCAGACAAGACTTTGACACAGCTACCTTTCCTCGATACTGGAAAAGGGGATTTCCAGAACACATGCCTGTGTTATGCGAATTTTGATATTGGTGCCAGCGGCGCCTGCTTTAACTCAATACTTCCGACTGGTGAGATAGATCATGAGAATGCCTGCGCTTACTGCTACAGCAACTTGAACAACAGGTACATGCTTCCGTACAAGAGGTCATGGTCTAATTCATGGACACGGATGTTCGACATCGGCACATTCATAGAATTCCAGAGGAAAGAACGGAATTTTGAGCCAATGCTTGCGAATGGAAGGGCTGGTGATTCGCGCATTGTCAAAGGCGGAAGGTTCAAATACATCCGCATGGGCAAAAATATCGAGGTTGGGCATATCATGCTGAGGAACAATCTGCTTGTCACGATGAGGCATCTAAAGAGGGAGGGAGTAAAATTTATTCTTCCGACAAAAGTTCTTGGATATGACAAGGCAGTCGAAGAGTTTGCAAAGGATACAGATTCCATAATACATTTCAGTCTCTCTGACCAGCAGCTTGATGTTCTCGAGCGGGGGGTTCATGCATGGGGATGCGGCCACGAGTTCAGGATGAGGTCTGCTGATGAATACAGGCGCGCCGGCTTAAAGGTCGCGTTCCGGATGGTCGATCTTGTGGACGATGAACAATCTGAGCGGGTAAAAGCATTGGTGGAAAAAACTCTGGACGAGAAACAAATTCCTGTCCTGTTCACTCCGATGAGGATCTATAATTTCAACAAGCGGACAGTTGCGCAAGTCACAGGCGGATTAACCAGAGATGAGATGAAAGAAAAGAGAGGATATGCAAACCAGCCAGCTATTACAAGAAGACAGCACACAAGCATCCTTCTTCCTCCGAGGATACATCCTTCTTATCTAAAGCTTCAGGCAGAACATCCTGAGCTTTTTGGCTTCTGCGCGCACACAAGACGGGTTATCACAGAAAAAAATACTGTTGCCACATTATTCGGTGATGAGACTGCAGAGAGAATCATCGGAGATGAAGAGGAAATATTCTGTGGCGCATGCATGACCGGTCTTTCCCATGGGAGATTCAATCCAACACATGCAATGGAATACACAAAAGGCACTAAGAAAAAATATTCTCGGAAAAAATAGAAGATGGCAAAGAAAAGATTTTATACTGAAACATATAATGGTCATGAGTATACATTTGATATTGAAAGAGCATATGATATTCTTAAAGTCGGGATCAAAGCGCGAGAAGAGCGGAGAGGTGTCTTTGCTTATGATTTTCTTTATCCAGAAGCCACGCTTCCTCCTTTTATCGAGCCTGGCAGCAAGGACAATGCAATGTACTGGTTCCTGAGCACTTTCTGGGATTACGGCATTGGAAGCGCCCGATTCTATAAAGACTTTTATTTCTATATCTCTTATTTTCCACAACATCTTGATGCAAGAGTATTGCGTGCAAGAGGCTGGTGGAACAACAGGAAGCATTTCAAGAAATATATCAGCCACCCGAATGCAAAACCAGGCGCAAAATATTTGGATAGTGCTTTGGATATTTTGATTGAAAAATATGATGGGGATCCTACAAATATTGTTAATGATATTGATGATATTAATGAAGCAAGAAAAAGACTTATTGAATTCAAGAATTTTCGTGAGAAAAAAGCAAATCTTCTCTTATTATATTATACTAGATATGGAATCACTTCTTTTGAAAATCTAGGTCATCACCAAGTCGCTGTTGATACCCATAAAGTTCGGGTCCCTGCAAATCTAGGAATTTTTAATGTCACACCTGAAGAAGAGGTCAAGGAAAAGTTCTGCATTGAATTTATGAACAGGGCATATCAAGAATTAATCAGGCAACATCCTGATTTGGATGTGAGCAAGGTTGATGATGTATTTTGGGTGATTGGTGCGAGATTATGTAATGAAGAGCTGTTATTAGAGGAGCATCCAAAATATAAGGATAAATCAAGATCAAGAAAGCCAAATTCAAAGTGGTTCCGTTGTATCAAGGACTGCCCGATCGAACCATTCTGTGAAAGAGTGATCTATACCGATTATGGTGTCAGTTTTGATTTTAGTATTGATCTAAAACCAAATTTCAATGAAATTCTTTTCTCTTCTGGAAGTCTTCCCATGGCAAGGCATGAAGATGTGAAAGGCCGGACATATGATACTTTTACTTTTGAGCCCAGAGTGATGCCGTATCGATTTCCAAAACGAAAATTTCGGGAAATTATTGAGACAGACGCTATCCATCTCAGGCCTGCATATGAAACAGTTGGTGCTGAGGGTGGTCGTATTGTGCGTGTGCAGCTGCCAAAGCAGAACGTTGATATGCTATATGCGAGATTGGCTGAGAAGAACAAACGCCAGAAAAAGGAAGAATAACCTTTATAAAGGGCAATTCTAATGTATATATTATGGTATTAGAGAAATTAGGCGGTTCATTGAAGAATACCCTTGCAAAGATCACCAAAGCGATTATTGTAGACAAAAAATTGATCAATGAGCTGGTAAAAGAGATACAAAGGGCACTTCTGACATCAGATGTGAATGTTGAGCTAGTCTTTGAACTGTCTAATACTATAAAGAAGCGGGCTCTGGAGGAAGAGACTCCGGGCGCTTTGACAAAAAAAGAGCATTTAGTTAATATTGTCTATGAAGAGCTAGTCAAATTCTTAGGTGCAGAAGAAGCAAAGATCGAGACAAAAGCAAAACCTACAAAGATCATGCTTGTTGGTCTGTTCGGTAATGGTAAGACAACAACCGCTGGGAAATTAGCAAAATATTTCCAGAAAAGAGGAAACAAGGTTGCACTATTGCAGACAGACACCTGGAGACCAGCTGCATACCAGCAATTAGAACAGTTGGCAAAACAGATCAATGCAGATTTCTATGGTAAGAAAGGTGCGAAAGATGCTTTGGAAGTTTACAATGAACATGAAAAGAAACTGGAAAAATATGATATTGTCATCATAGACACTGCTGGACGTGACGCATTATCTGACGATCTTATTGAAGAACTTAATAAATTAAACAAGAAAGTGCAGGCACAGGAAAAACTTTTGATCATTGGAGCAGATGTTGGCCAGGCTGCAAAGACACAGGCACAGGCATTCCACGACACTTGCAGTGTGACAGGAGTTGTCATCACAAAATTAGATGGAACTGCAAAAGGTGGAGGTGCTTTGAGCGCGTGTTCAGTGACAAAAGCACCTGTCAAGTTTCTTGGGGTTGGGGAGAAGATCGATGACCTGGAACATTTTATTCCTGAAAGATTTGTTTCCCGCATGCTAGGCATGGGAGATATTGAAAGTCTTCTGGAAAAAGCAAGAGAAGCAATCAGTGAAGAGGATGCAAAAGATCTTGGTGCAAAATTCCTCAAAGGAGAATTTAGTTTAATAGATCTTTATGAACAGACGCAGGCAATGAAAAAAATGGGTCCGTTAGGAAAAGTTATGGACTTGATTCCAGGAATGGGAAAACTGAAGATTCCAAAAGAAATGATTGCGATGCAGGAAGAAAGCCTGAAAAAATGGAAGTTTATAATGGACAGCTGCACAAAAGAAGAATTAGAAGATCCTGACATGATAAGTTCTGAACGTATTGACAGGATAGCAAAAGGAAGCGGAACAAAAGTACCTGATGTGCGGGCAATGTTGAAGCAATACAAACAATCCAAGAAAATGTTAAAGGGTTTCAAGGGTGGCGGCGGAAAAAAGATGAAACAGATGATGAAACAGTTCGGCGGAAACATGCCTGTAGACATGTCTCAATTAGGTAAAACCCTAAAAATGTAGTTTTTCTGTAAGAAATGTTTATATATGATGAATGCATATGAATCTTTAACCCAAAGATGAGTAGAGATGATGAGATGAGGATTGACGGATATTCTTATTCTAAAGATTCTGCGGAATATGATGAGTATCAAAGAAGGTTAATAAAGATCAGAGATGAAATTAGAAAGTTGCACCATGAAAGGGAAAGGATTGAAAAATATAATGCAAGGAGAAAAAAACTGGAAGAGATGGGTGTCTGGCAAGAAGTCATTGCAATGGTACACGACTACCAGGTACTTTTCATGGACCCGGAAGACCTGGTCTATGATACTCTTTATTTATTAAAATGCGTCTCGATCAGCATCGCATCTGTTGCAGAACGTGAAGCAATGTCTGCGCGAGGAGTTCCTGTCACAAATTTTGCATATTCTATTGACTGGCCAGAGGATCCAATAGCAAGGCTGGAATACACTTTCTTTATAGATTCAAGGCGCAATGAAGCAAGACGCCGTTTTATAAGCAATTATTTCAGGCAGCAGCTGGGAGAATTAGAAAAACAGGCAACTGCAAATCCGCAGGCACCTGGCGACTTAGAAAAAAAATTAAAAGTTGCTCAACCGCACAGGATTGCGGCTGCGAGATAAGCGTTACTTCCGTAAAGTTTATAAAACTAGTATCAATTCTCTAGAATTGAAGGTGAGGTGATAGTTAAATGAGAAAGATTTGTATTATTAATCAGAAGGGCGGAGTTGGTAAAACAACCACAACAGTGAACCTTGCGATTGGTCTGGCACGAAAAAAACGCCGGGTTCTAATTCTTGATTTGGATGCACAAGGTAATGTAAGTATCTGTCTTGGAAAAAAAGGAGAAAAAACAATGTACGATCTTCTTGTCAATAAAGTTCCTATGGAAGAATGTATTGTGAATATTGAGAAAAATGTAGATGCGATTGCATCTGACGGAAAACTTGCCGAGGCTGAGACAATTCTTATGGGAAGACCGAACCGGGAAAGGATACTTTCTCGTGTCATGGAAAATGTCGAGGAAGACGAATATGATTTCATAATCTTGGATTGCCCGCCATCAATGGGCCTGATGTCACAGAATGCGTTGCTATTTGCAGACGAAGCTTTGATCCCGAGCAGTACAGAAGCTTTGTCATTTGTAGGTCTGCAAAAAATACTGGAAGTCATTGATGAGACAAACACTTTGTTTGACCATGACCTTGTTGTCGCTGGAATCCTTCCGACGATGTACGACAGAAGAAACAAGATCTGTGTCCAGATCCTGGGCCAGATGGAAAATGAATACAATGGCATGACTCTGGACCCGATCCGTATCAACAGCAAGTTGATCGAAGCACCAGGACATTCAAAAACAATCTTTGATTACGCTAGAAGCAGCAGAGGAGCAGTAGATTACAGGAAGTTGGTAGAATTTGTGTTGAAGAATGACTAGAATCTTGTAATGGGTCATCTATCAACCCCCATCACAAGCAAAAAGGAGCAGGCAATTACGCCCACTCCAATTCTGGAAATTGTAATTTATTATATTAATTTTGTGTAATTCCCTATATGGGATTAACTTTCTTTATATATGTTATTTGTATATATATTATTCTATTTATTTATATATGGTATTTGTAGATATACTCTTTTATATGTCTATATATTCTGATAGAATAACCTATAAATTAACCGTTAACTTTATATACTATTGATATATCTATTCCCTTATGACAATACCATTACCAAAATGGCTGATGTTGCGCTATTCGATATTATGGAACAAATTAGGGGATAAGGAATTCAATCGTAGTGATGCTATCAAGGCCTTAAAAAAGGATAAGATGCTCAACATCACATTGTCAAAACTCAGGCAATCTGGCTGGCTTGAGATGAAACTGCATCCAAAAGACGCGCGGAAAAGATTATACCTATTAAATAAGCCAGAAGAAATAATTAGGAAGATGGAAAAGGGTTGAGAGGATGAGCGAGACAAAAAAGAGGTTGTTGGTCCTGTTCCTAGCTTGCTTAATCTTTTTGATATATTCAGCACTACCTGTTTCTGCTGAAGTAAACACTTCATTCTTGGCAACTAATTTTACTGTCCAGGATTTCACTTTTTCAAGTTCGACGTATGTTGACGGAATTGCTGTAAGTTTCAATACAACAAATACAAGCACCTACTATATCTTGATGACTTCTATGAATATTTTAAAGTCAACTGGCGCAGGAACAAATGAAGTCTGGACAAATATCTCTATAGACGGTATCCAGATTTTGGAGGAGAAATTAAGAACTGTCACAAAACCTACAGGAGGAGATATAGATGAAGGCTCCTCAGGAACAAAACCAGTCCGATTTAATGTTTCAGTCGGAGAACATAATATTACTTTCGCATTTAAAAGAACCGGGGATGGAGCAATAGAGATTAATGATATTGATATTAATCTTGGACAACTATGGACAACCGCCAATAGAACAGTAAGAGGAGAATTATCAGATGCAAATATTGTTCATTCATCAACAAATTTTGTAGCTCCTTTCAATTGGAGCATCAACAAGACTGGTGCTAATTCAAGCACATTTATCGCTGGTAAATTTACACTTCAAGGAACAGCAGCAGCCACAACAACATACGCTTTCAAAAATTTAGAAGACAATAGTGTATCACCATACTGGCAGAGGTATTTGTCTGATGCTGCGGATATTGGCTCTGTCTCTGGTAATTATATCGAATCGAATGAATATGCTTTGCATAACCATTCGCTTTATTCTGGAACAACAGTAGGGACAGTCACTGTGAATGGAACAATTATTGATTTTGACATGAGAGACAAGGATAACAATACGATAAACTATTTCCAAAGATCAAATGCTTCTACAAACATCACAAATACATTAACTCTGACAGCAGGGACACATCTTCTTGCAAATGATACTGTAGCAGTTGATAATGGGACTGGAGTTTTCCTTGCAATGACCACATCATTCACATCTGCTTCTGGTGCCCAGACACCAATATATTTCATAAATTCCACAGAATTGTCAGAAGCGAATTGTTATTCTAAAAAAGAAAGATTCTTGAGCGGAAGCAGTGATATTGGAAATGCATTCATCTACAAGATATGCGATGGGGCAACAATCGGAAACAATTATACATTTAATTTGTGGGTGACAGTGGAGTCTGGAGAGACATTGATTCAGCTTGATGAAAGCTTGAGCGGATTTGAAGTCACTGATTTCACAACATTGGAAATAAACACTCCGCCAATTGTCGCGATTATATCTCCTGATTCAAATGTAACTTTAGCTGGAACATTTGAAATAAACGCTTCAGTTGTAGATCAGAATGATGATGCTTTCCTTTCAAATGTATCTATATCAAACTCAACAACATCAACTTTGATCGCGACAAATATTCCCCAAACCAACTTATCAGTCTCATTTGACAGCACAACTGTCTCAGACGGAACATACAATATAACCTGGATCTCGTGCGGGAATGAAACTTCAGATGCATTCTGCGGAAACCATACAATCGAAATAATGATTGATAATGTCCCTGTTATCAGCAATGTTGCAGCAACACAGATAACACATGAATCTGCTGTGATTACATGGGCAACAAATGAAGTAGCAAATTCCAGTGTGAATTATGGAGCAAGCACGGCTCTCGGTACTTTGGCAGTTGGTGCACCTCTAGTAACAAGCCATAGCATCGGCCTGACAAATTTAGTTCCTGGCACTTTATATTATTATAACGTGACCAGCTGTGATTCTGCTGGAAACTGTACATCAAGCGGAATATTTAATTTCACAACAGAACTGCTCTCTAATATTCCTGTTTCAACCGGAGGAAGTGGTCGCTCACTTGATGGCATAGAAAGTTCGCGAGGAGAGAGTATTAAGGGTAAAGTAAAACATCAATTTAATAGAGAAGATATGTGGATTGAAGAAATTACTTATGATATTGTTGTATCGACTCCATCGATAATGATAAAGCAAGAAGTTCTTTCTGAAAATCCAACGAAAGAAGAATTAAAAGGACCGCATAAATTTATCTTGCTTAAGCATAGTCTTGATGTGTCTCAGTTAACAAATATCATGCTTCGATTCAAGGTTCCTAAAGATTGGATCATGAGACATGGCATGACTCTGGATGATATCAATGTAAAACATTACGATGAAGAGTCTGACGAGTGGGAACCACTTCCAACAAATAAGATAATAACAGATGAAAACTATGTCTATTATAATGCAAAATCTAGTGGATTAAACCTATTCGCAGCAGGAGAGAGATTAAGCCGGAAAACAAAAACCATAATGGACACATATTTGGGTGAGAACTTTGAAGGAGAGAAAGAACTGGTAAGTGAAAAGGCAGCATCAGAAATAAAAGAAAAAGGTGAGAGCGGATCAGGCAAAAAAGTGGTGCTGTCCCTCCTTCTTTTAATCATAGGCGGGTATGTGTGCTTTAATCTTTATCTAAAAAGTGGAAAGGGCAGACATGAAAAATTAATGCCAAAATATAGCAAACCATCAGAAACACCGAGACCTAAAAAATCATTGTCGAGAGACATCAAAGCATTAGAAACAGCTGGATTCAGAGTGAATACAAAAGTCAAAAATCGACTGGAAAAACGCAAACTATATAAATGACTTCTAGGTTTTTCCAATATATAAGAGATTGAAAGGTCGAAACCCAATATGACAGATAAACATGGTACAGAATCATTTGTTCTAGATGAAGTTACTAGAGATTTAGATGAGCTGGCAATAGAGGAAGGAATCGTTGAAAGAGCAACTGAGATTGCAAACGATCCTGCGAATTCTCCAGAAAAACCAACAGCTGGAAAAGCTGGAGTTGTACTACGTGTACTACGTTATGATATTGCACCAGAAGAAGAAATAGCTGCAATCAAAGCAAGAATAGAATCTAATACCAATCTATATGATGATTTTTCAGGGCTGGTTAGTAAAAGAGGTATTGAATTTAGTTTATATAATGCAAATTTAGTGGCACAGTCTGCAAAAGAAAGAGCAATTAGTTCTGATGAATGGCAAGCACTTCTTCAATTTAGGCAATGGCCTGATTTTGATACTGATGGAAGTACAAAGCGAATAGATTATTTTAGGAAATGTCTTGAATTAGCTGATAAATTCATTGACGGAAGTCCTGATTTTGGTAATGAGATATTAGCAAAACCAGCACTGGAAGTTTATGCAACGTTAGGAAGGATGAGACTGGAAGAAGCAAATGATAGTGAATTAAATACTGTATTTACTTATCGAATGTTCAATCTTGGTTTGCAGATATATCATACACTTGTTCGTCATAAAGAAGAATGTCAAGATCTGACACTCTGGCAGTATGATGCTCTGATTGATAGTGCACTTCAATATGCAATGGATATTGCTGAAGAACTTAGTGCTGCCGAAGATTCTGGTTTTAGTGTAGTTAAAAAATACGATACCTTGGACGAGGTACGAGCAAGTTTAGCAAAACTTGAGAAAAGAGAAAGATCTACGGGATCCGTTTGAGATGCTTGACCATTGGATGTTCTTCGTCAAGTTCTGATTTTGTTTTTTCCTCGACAACCTCTTTCTTTGGCTTTTCTTTGCCAATGAAATCGCATTTGTCTTTTATTCTTGTAGAAGCGTCTTTTGTATCATCTTCTGACAATGATTTTGGTTCCCACTGAAGCTTCAGCCCGTCATTGGATCTTCGCGGAACAACATCAATGCAGAGATGCTCTGTCATTGTTGAAGAATTGACCATCATATTGGTTCCAAGACCAGCCTGCGCACCGCCCAGTGCCTCGAACACCATTGTCGATGCAAGACTTGCAGATGTGAACAATCGATTGAACTCTGCCTCTTCGAGCTCTTGTATTTTCTGGACGTGCTTTTTCGGATATATCTTTAGATGACCCTCGACAGAATCCCCAAAGACAATCACAACCAGGTCATCTTCGTACAAAAGGCCTTCCTTTTTCTTTATTAGTTCACAAATTTTACACGCCATCTTATCCAAACATTTTTGACACTAAATCCAGATCAACATCCTCTTTTTGTCCTTCTTCTACTTCTTCATCATCCTCTTCCTCTGTCTCATCGTCCTCATCTTCGTCTTCTTTTTCATCACCTTCTCCTTCTACCTCTTCTTTTGGTTCCTCATCATCCCCTTCTTCTGTTTCTTCTTCCTCTTTCTCTTCTTCTTTCTTTTTCTTCTTCTTTTTTGTTTTCTTTTCTTTCTTCTCTACTTTCTCTCCTGTTAGTTCAGCAATAATCTCGTCAACATCAACATCCTTGAACAGTGCCTGCAGCTGCGGGTTCTGCGGGACCATCTTCTTGAATTCATCTGAATTCTTCAGTATCATCTCCTTGACCTGTGGGTTTGATTCAATGATCTGCAGAACTTCTTTCTTGCCTAACTTCTTTTGAGGTCCGAATTTTCTCTTGATCGCAATGTCCAGGTTTTGTTTCAGAACTTTTCGCAGTTCTTCTAACTTTTTCTCATCCAGTTTGTTCTCTGGAAGATCAAAGCACGACAGGTCATCGCTTTGTTCCCTAGGAACAATATGTATCATCATGTGCGAGCTCTGCTGCCCGGCAGCCTGGCCAGAAGCTAGAAATATTTCCACACCTTGGGATAGCATTGCCTCTTCAACACACTGTCCGACTTCTTTCACCATCTTGAAGAAATAGTTGAACAGGTCAGGCGGCATCATAGCTGCAAGAAAAAAATGATCTTTTGGCATAAGCAAAACATGACCTTTTGCACCTGGATTGATATCAAGTATTGCAATGACTTTGTCGTCTTCGTAGACTTTTGTCGCTGGGATATTGCCTTCGACAATCTGACAGAATGGACACTGCTTCTTTACTTCTTCCATCCTTTGCTGTTCTGTCATTTTCTCTACCATACCTAGAACTTTGGATTAGTAGTATTTAAAGGTTTTTAGAATCTCTTTAGGCATCTGCGTGATAGTGCCGATCAGGCATGTGGGGGTATGATCTGTCACTTTCACCTTGACAACTTTTCCAAGAAGACCTGCGGTTGAGGAAATAGCAATAGGTTTGTATGCGAAATTCCTCCCGATCCAGTCCTCTTTCTTGTTGTCGATGATAACAGTGCCTTCCCAGTTCTTCCACTTCTCATTGTTCATTGAAGAAATATTTCTGAAGACATCTGTGATGAATTTTGATCTTCCTTTCACTGTATCTCCTGGAATCTTATGTTTTTTATCAATCCTATACGACGCAGTGCCTGGAATATCCTGGTAGCGGGAGATGTTTATCACTGATGGTAAAATTTCTCGCATAAGATCAACAGTCTCAAAGAATTGCTTGTCAGTCTCACCTGGAAAACCGCAGATGACATCTGTTGCAATTGTGATGTTAGGATATTTTTCTTTGAACTTGTTGACAATAAACACAACATCCTCTGCAACATACTCCCGTTTCATCTTCTCTAATATCTCATTGTTTCCAGACTGGACAGGGATGTGCAGAAATTTGAACACCCGAGGATCCTTGTATGCCTCAATCATCTCGTAGAGAACTGGCATCAGGTTTGCAGGATTCATCATTCCAATCCGCAGCATGAACTGTGAATTTATCTCTAAAATCGCTTTGATCAACTCAGGCAGTAAAGATTTTCCATTCTCCATTCCGTACGCAGCAGTATCCTGTGCAGTCAGCCAGATCTCTTTTGCACCCTCTTTCAATCCATGCCTTATCTCTTTGACAATGATATCTGTTGGATATGAAATCAACTTGCCCTTAATACTTTTAACAATGCAATACGAACAATTGCTGGCACAACTGTTGCAGATAGGAACAATTGCAACTGCAGGATTCTTCCGCACCCGAGGCAAGCCTAGTTTAACTTTCTCTTCTGTTGTCATCAAGGTAACCGGATTATCATTTTTTGCTTCTTCAACAACATCAAGAATGTTATGGATGTTATCAGTATTGATAAAAGAGGCTTCAGGCGCAATCTCCCGGTACTCGCGGTATGCTTTCTTGTTGATGCAGCCTGCAACGACCAATTTTTGCGTATCTTTTAACTCTTCTACCAGCTCTTCAATATTTCTTACAGCTGTCTGCGTGCCTTTCACAACACAAGTATTCAAGATAATAATGTCAGCATCTTCCTTATTGTCCGAGATTTCAAAACCTGCCTGTTTTAACAGGCCTGCCATTATCTCTGATTCTGACTGGTTGGTGCTGCACCCCATTGTCTGGAAGTATATCTTGGTCATATTTCTGAAGATAAATATAGAAAATATAAAGGTTTGCGTATGAATCGGCACCAGTTACCACCAAAAAGTTTATATACTCAAATCGCCTAGAATATACATATACAGGTATTTGGGGGGGCGTCTATAAACTAAAATGGACACAGATGCAGAGTCTATCAAATTAGGGGGAAATATTGAACTTTCTGGATTTCGTGAGCTTGATAGTGGTTCGATGATAATCCTCAAGAAAATAATCGGCAATTATGTACGAAGATTTTCTGACCAAAGCGCAAAGTTTGAAGGAATACGCATTGTATTGAAACCAGTCTTTACTTCTAATCTGGAAAAACCTAGCAGGTTTGAAGTGCAAGGTAAACTGTTTGACAACGGAAAGATGTATTCTGCAAATCACAGCGACAATAATGTCTTTGTCACCATCGACAGAGTTCTGGGTAAAATAGAGCGTAGCTTAATGCGTTGATAGAAAGAATTTTATATGATCCTATCTTTCTTATGGTTAGAGGTGATTTTCAATGCCAACAAAACCAGTTTACAAGATACGAAATCTTAGAAGGAGAAAAGCAGACAAGATTGTACAAGGAGTTCTAGAGCGTGTAGATGGTGGGGGGGTATCGACATTCCGGATTCCGCTCGCAGTAGATCCTGGATTGAAACTAAATGATCTGGTGACAGTACGAAGATGGAGCATAGGCTCTCCAATTGCAAAGAGAAAAAGATACGCAATATTACTCAGCAAAGTAAAATAACTAACTTGAATTGCTTAGCGCACTATCATCTAGAGTAGGATTCACTGTAAATTCAGAAGAGTCCATCACAGTTTTGTTCTCTTCAACATTATTCAGCATCTCTTCTGGCGGCACCATTGGATTCTCTATCGGCTCCACCATCCTTTTCAGCACTGGCTCTGGCTTAAGCTCTGGTTCATAGAGACAGCCTGTCATGTATATAATCAAAATGAACAGCATCCCAAACATCAAAATCTTTCTCATTATATCCTGTACCAGGCCAAATAGGATATATAAATCTTTCCAAATAGCATACGTGCATAGCACCTAGCGTAGTCTTAGAAAGATACACTTTAGTAACATAGATTCGGCTTAATGATATATTTCTGATGCGAACGAAGCGTGCTATGCATGATAAAGCAATTGCTGCGTTCCGCTCGCATTGCTCTCAGCTTTAGAAGACGAGTCTATGTATCCCGCCCAAAAAAATCAGAAGGCTGCACTGGGCAGCAATTGCTATGCACATTCCAAATAGCAATATTTAAATATCTCGACCTTCTAAAATACTCAAAAAAGAGGTATAATGGCTATTTCACTTTACTATATACAGAATGTATTCGGGCCTCAGGTCGTAAACAGGGTAATAGATCTTCTTGAAGCTCCGTGGATCAATCCAGAGATGGTGTGGATTGTCACGCCTCTGCTTCTCACGCTTCTATTGATGACATTCTATTTTGGCAAGTACAAGGCAGAAGAATTAGGATGGAGCACTGCAGTCGGTAATTCCTTGGTGCTGATCTTTGTATCTATCGACCTGATGAGATATCTTTACCACTCTCCGATTCCGCCTTCGATTGATAATTATTTCACACAGCCATTGAAGACAGCGATTGCTATTGTAATTTTTGCAGAAGGACTTTTCCTGGTGTTCTCTAATTTCCTGCACTGGTTGCCAAAAAAGTTTGCATTCTTTGTTTCATCGCCGCTGCCAGTGAACCTGACAGCGTATGTTGCGATCGCGATTGTCTACACAAATGTTGTGTTTGACTGGGTGACTCTAGTCGCTGCGATAATATTGTTCTTCTTCCTGCTCGTGATATTCACGATACTGAAGATAGGGGAAGGTCATCTGCTGCATACTGTTGCAAAAGCAAAAGTCAAGGAACAGCAGCAGGAATTGTCAAGAGAAAAACTAAGATTGCGCGAGCAGAGGCTTGCGCTGGAGAAAAGAGCAAAAGCAGTAAGGAAAACAGAAGCAGAGAAAAAGAAAGAGGAACGCGAATATGAAAAAATCCAAAAACAGAAGAAAGAAGAGACAAAAAAACTAAAGAAAAAGCTTAAGAAGATTCTGCCTGGTTCTAAAAAGAAAAAATAGGCCAATTTTATATATAGAATTCCAAAAGATTTATATATCATGAGTCCTTTTATATACAAAAAAGAGGTTTGAGATTGGAACGAGGTGATAGTACAGATTTCTCGTTTTAATCAGTAACACAGACAATTAAAAGGACCAAAAGAGGTGAATTAAATGGCCATGAAAGGAAGAGTTCGGAATCTCAGCTTTGGACGCGGAAGAATCGGTGGTGCAAAAACAAGTAAACGTATCACAGGTACTTTAAAGAGAATTGGCGGCGGTGGACAACTTGAATTTGAAGCACCACCATCAATGGTAGATAAATTATCAGTAAATTCTATTGTAGAGTTTACACCGGTAAAAGGAAAACTGAAGAAGTGGGACCAAAGAAGAGTAAAGATTACTAAAATAATCAGTTAGAGGTGATTTAAATGGCAATACAAGGTAGAACAGGTAGAATAGTACAGATTAAAAAAGGAAGAACTAAAACAATTGAAGGGACAATCAGACAAACTAGTTTCGCAGCAGATGTTTCTTTCACAGCACCAATGGCGCTTGGAGACAAACTAACACTTGGTGTTAAAGTAGCATTCGAACCACTGCCCTACAGAACAGGCGGCAAAAGCAGGCAAAGAAAAGTAAAGATTACCAAAATCCTAAAAGGGTAGATGAGAAATATCCGGCAGGGAACAATACGAAGAACAAAGTTTCATCCGGGCAATGGAACAATAACAGGGCTCATCCGTATTGACGGAGGAGCAAATATTGAATTTCTTCCGGTTCCAGCAGGCATCTACAGAACCCATGACCGGGTTCAGTTTGCCCTTGACAGAGGTAAGAATCTTGGAAGAAATAAAAGAGCGGTCATAATCCGTAAGATAAAAAAATAAAGGTGATAATATGGCAAGACAAGGAAGAATACTTGAAATCAAGACTCGGCGAGGCTCAACAAAAACAACAGGCATTCTAAGACCTATTAAATTAAACGGTGGCGCAGCAGGAGCTGATATTTACTATACAGCACCAGCATCACTTCACTTAAGCATCAATGACATGGTCCAGTTCAAGCTTGGTAGAAAGTTGAAACCACAAGATATTGAGAGCAAAAGAGAAGTTGTTGTTACAAGAATCAAAAAAAATAGATAAGCAAAAATAACTTAAGCTTTAAATAAGACTTTCTTTATTAGTATTTTTATGGTTGAATTATTAGCGCCTGCAGGAGATTGGGAATCATTGACAGCTGCAGTCAAAGCAGGATGCAATAGTGTATATTTTGGTATGAAAAGTCTTAATATGCGCGCAAGCACCCGTAATTTTGAACTTACTGAGCTGAGGAAAGTTGCTTCTTTCTGTCATGAAAACAATGTAAGATGCTATCTCTGCGTCAATACAATAGTGTATGATAATGAGATGAATAAACTAAAGCAGATCCTTGAAGCTGCAAAAGAAGCTGATATCGATGCTATTATTGCATGGGATTTTTCTGTTATTGGTCCTGCTAATAAGATGGGATTTGAAGTGCATGTCTCAACCCAGGCATCTGTCAGTAACATCGAAGCAATAAGGTTTTATTCCCAGTATGCAGATCAGATAGTTCTTGCACGTGAATTAGATCTTGATCAAATAAAAGAGTTAAAAGAGAAAATTAAAAAAGAAAATATTAAAGGTCCGAAAGGAAATCTTATCCAGATCGAAGCATTTGCACACGGTGCAATGTGTGTTGCTGTGAGCGGCCGTTGTTTTACATCACAATTTCTTTATGGCAAGAGTGCTAATCGGGGGGATTGCCTTCAGCCTTGCCGAAGAAGCTATCAGGTCACAGATATTGCAGAAGATAAACAACTCGAACTTGAAAATCGATATATAATGTCGCCTAAGGATTTGTGCACAATCAACTTTGTCGACAAACTCATCAATTCCGGCATTGACGTCTTGAAGATCGAAGGAAGGAACAGGGCTCCGGAATACGTCGATGTTGTGATCAGCTGTTACAAGAGAGCGATTGATGCTGTAGAAAACAAAGCTTATACAGAGGAATTAAAAAAAAAATTACTCACAAGACTTAAAACAGTCTATAACAGAAAGTTTTCTTCAGGCTTTTACATGGGTGTGCCAATGGATCAATGGACAGATGTTTACGGTTCAGATGCAGCTGAAGAGAAAGTTTACATCGGTGTTGTTGTCAATTATTTCCAGAATCTAAATGTTGCAGAAATAAAAGTTGAGACACACGACCTGAAAAAAGGAGACAACATTCTAATAATCGGTCCGACAACAGGAATTCTAAGACAAGACTGTGGCGAGATGCAGATAGATCACAAGGATGTTGACAGTGCAGAGAAAGGGCAGAGTGTTGCGATCAAAGTCGCAAACAAAGTGAGAAAGAATGATAAATTGTTTATTCTAAGAAAGAAATAATTATCTTCTCATGAATTTTCGGTAATAATTTTTGACGTAGTGTCTTGATGGTGGTTGAGCTCTTTCTTCAAGTTGAGGGCCAATAGGAAAAGGATGTTCAAATGGATCTGCATTTTTTCTTCTTTCAGCTTCTTCTTTCCAATCTGGCAGCAATCCCAGAAATTTTTCAAGATTTTCTCCGGATAAAGCAATAAGCGGCCCTGATTCTGTCATCTCCTTGTCAAATCCATCTCTGCCAGCTTCATCTGCCCACCACAGAATTCTCCTTACTCTATCTTTTGGGAATCTATTTCTAGGATGTCCTAATCGTCTGGAGACCTCTGCTCCAAACTTGCTATACGTAACATAGTCTGTTTTTTCTGTTGGGTTTGTCATTTTTATCTCCTTTTCCTTTTGTATCCAGAAAGTATCTTTTCACCAGTGATTACTCGTCCTTCCAAGCCGGTTCTGTCCCATGGAGCAGTCAATTCCACAGGGGGTTTTTGTTGTCTTTCTCTGCTTTTCCTTTTCCATTCTTTATACAGCTTGACAAAAGCAGTGATATTCTTTTTTGTTGTTTTAATATGCGTTCTCCATTGATAAACTGAGTGTTTATTTCATCTTTTTTATCAACATCGTCAGCATACCATGATGCCCTTTTTATAGATTTAATTCGATCAGAATTTCCTTTAGGCAGATTAACTTGTGAAGCAATGTAATTTGTGAATTCCCCATATGGAACATATATCGCTCTTACCATACCAATCCCCAAATAAACGTCCTTATAAAGCTTATGGATACAGCGGCTTAGGTGAAAAAGTCGTGCA
>JAGLWF010000017.1 GCA_023133595.1 Nanobdellota archaeon
AAGCTTTAATAGCACCAAGCGTAGCTTTCCAGTAAACACTCTAATTTACTAGACTCGTCTTCTGGCTTGAATCTATGATCCAGCGTAGCGTGCTATGCATGTATAAAATAGGAAAACAATTATAAACCTCTAACTCCCACATCTTCTTATGAGAGTCGGAATCTTACTAAGCACTGGAAAAGATAGTCTTTATGCAATGTACAAGGCGATCGAGAAAGGGCACGAAGTAGTTTGCTTGATCACATTGGAAAGCGAGAACCCGCATTCCTGGATGTTCCATACTCCCAATGTTCGATTGGTTAATGCGCAGGCTGCCTGTTTAGATATTCCATTGCTGAAGATCACAACAAAAGGGGAGAAAGAAAAAGAGTTAGAAGATCTGGAAAAAGCAATTGCCCGCGCAAAACAAAAATACAGATTGGATGGTATTGTTACAGGCGCATTGTACAGCAAATATCAATGGACCAGGATAGATAAGATCTGCAGAGATCATGAACTGACAGGCATTGCACCGATCTGGCACTATGACCAGGAAAAATTACTGCGAGATCTTGTGAAAGATAAGTTTGAAGTTGTGATCTCAGCGATTGCGTGCGATGGAATGACAAAAGAGTGGATTGGAAAAGAACTGGATGAAGAATTGATAGAAAAATTAGTCTTATTAAATAAGAAGGTTGGAATAAATGTCGCAGGCGAGGGCGGGGAGTATGAATCACTGGTTCTAGACTGTCCAATGTTCAAGAAAAAAATAAACATCCTCCAATCCCACGCAGAGATGGAAGACCCCCGCACAGGAGAATTAGTAATCGAACTGTTCGAGATTGTTGAAAAACGTTGATTCTCGCATAATCTTTTTAAAGCGCTGTTATTATTCCTGGTATGTGACTTATTGTGAGTAAGAACAAAAGCCTGGCTGCAAGAGCCTTTCACTCTCTTGTTCCCAGAAGTTTGAAACCCAAGATATATCCTTATGGGATGCTGTTAAGACTTCAGATTCATAAACTGCTAAATGGATACAGGCATCCGTTCAGTATCGACCTGGAGACTAATGCTTCTTGCACACGAAAGTGCAGTTATTGTCCGACTGATCCTAAGAATAAAACACAATTAGATATGCCAACAATCCGTTCTGTTGTAGATCAATTAAGAGAATGGAAATTCAAAGGAATAATCTATCCGAGCTCATACAATGAACCATTGGCAGACAAAAGAATAGTGAGTATTCTTGAGCATATTTGCAAAAACCTTCCAGAAGCAAGAGTTTCAGTAAACACCAATGGAGACTTATTAACTTCAGAATTAGTCGGAAAATTAAATGATATTGGTGTTGCCAGTTTTAATGTATCATTGCATGAACCACTATCCCCACAACCAGAAAAAAGGTTGCGTCTAATCAGTGCAATGTACAGCAATGTATACCTTGTAGACATGCGGGATGGAAGAAGATTGTTTTCGCTTTTTAACCGGGCAGGAAGTGTTGATGTAGGACCTATAAAAAAATTGCCAGGTTGTTTTATGGTCGACAGGATGACAATCAGGGCAGATGGAAATGTTGTCCTCTGCTGCAATGATTATAGAAAAGAGGTTATTCTTGGAAATGTTAAAGAGACCAGCCTGCGAGAGATTTGGAACGAGCCAGAATATAGAAAATTAAGAAGAAGAATATGGTTCGGAAGATATGAACTCCCAATCTGCAAAAGATGCGGGCACGAGGCAAGACCTAATACAAAGCTTTTTAAGGATATACAAAGTGTTTCTTCTTATGGACAAAAAAGAATGGAGCCAGTATATACGCCAGCTTCGAAAAGAGACAGAAGCCTTGCCCCACAAAGATGAAGCAGAATTAAAGGAAGAATTAAAAAAAGCAATAATCAATGCTATCAAAAAAAGTATTCCAAAAGAAAAATTTGCAATCTTTTTCTCAGGAGGTGTTGACAGTTCATTGATCGCACTAGTCTGCAAGCAACTCAAAGCAGATTTCACATGTTATTGTGTCGGATACAAGACACAAGGCATGGAAGTGCCGCAAGATATTATCTGGGCAGAGAAAGTCGCAAAAGAACTTAAACTCAATTTTGTGAAAAAAATTTTCAACCAGAGTGATGCTGAAAAAATAATCAAGCAGGTTGTAAAAATCCTGCCCCACAAAGAAGTTGATATACAATACGTGACAAACATAGGTGTTGGTGCAGTTGTTGTTGGTGCCTACACAATTGCAAAAGAAAAAGTATTTCTATCTGGCTTAGGTTCAGAAGAGATATTTGCAGGATATGAACGGCATAAGAGAGCAGAAGAAAAACACGAAGAGTGCTGGAAAGGTCTTGAAAAAATCTACGAGAGAGATCTGACCCGGGATTTATCAATCGCAGAAGCACTTGGATTCAAGATCGAGGTTCCGTTCCTGGATGATGAAGTGATAAAAGCAGCAATGCGCATTCATATCGATCGAAAGATCAATGAGGAGCATAAAAAGATAATCCTGAGAGAGATTGCAGAAGAGCTTGGATTAAAGCACGAATTTGCCTGGAGAAAGAAACTAGGTGCGCAGTACGGCAGCAAATTCGACAGGGCGATCAAGAAATTAGCACTAAAAGCAGGCCATAAATACAGGAAAGATTACCTGAAAACCCTTATATAAACAGATACAGAAAACTTTGTGGCATCTTCCATGATTGAAAATCATGAGCTTCCTACTTCATCGTCGTTCTCAACAGAACAATTCCATAGGCGTTGATTCGGGTGTGCCCAACCCTATTAAGTTATGGAAAAACATGACTGGTTTAATATATTAAAAGCGGAATTCAAATCACGAGACAAAGAATTTCCGCAAGAGCAATTATAAATTCTTTTTGATAATGGCATTTCTTGTATCATTCCGCATTTTGAACATCTTTTTGATGTGTATCTTGGATTTCTAAAATCAAGCTTACAACCAGCTTCTTCCGCTTTGTACGTAAGCAGTTGTCTGAATTTATTCCAAGCAACATCATTTATTGAAAATTGTAAATATTTATTCTTCATAGAAGATACTTTTAGGTCTTCTAAAGCAATCCCATCATATTCTGTAACTAATCTTGGGGTCACTTTATGTAAAAAATCCAATCTTTGATTGAAAACTTTCTCATGTAATTTCGCTAATCTTATCCTTGTTTTATAGTGGTTAGCAGAGCCTTTCTTTTTTTTTGATAATTGTCTTGATCTTAATTTCAGTAGTTCCAGAGATTTTTTTAAACAGCGAGGATTATCAATTACTGCCCCAGTTGATAATGTCGCAAAATGTTCTAACCCTAAATCAATTCCGATCATCTTAGTCAAAGAACGCTTTTGAGGAGTTATTTTTTGTTGGACACTAAAACAAGCAAACCATTTGTTAGTAGAATTTCTCATAATTGTAAGAGTTTTAATATTTCCTTTGATAGCTCTGTGAAGCTTTATTGAAACGTTTCCAATCTTGCTGAGTTTAAGCTTGCCGTTAGAAATCTTAAATCCGATTTGGGGATATACAAAGGAATTGTATCTATAACCACTTTTGAATCTGGGGTATCCTACGTTTTGACCTCTTTGAATACTGTTAAAAAAACTCTTAAAAGATTTTATTACTCGGTCATTGACATTTTGTAATATTTGAGAATGGACTTGTTTAAGAGAAGGATTGATAATTTTCAAATCAGGAAGAATATTATTAAGTTCAATCCTGTTAGCAAATCTTCTGTCTTTTTCATAAATAAATCTTTCATATTCAAGTTGTGCATTGTATAAACATCTGCAATTATTAAGAACTTTGTTAAAGATCTTCACTTGCTGTCTAGAGGGATATAATCTGAATTTAAATGTTTTTCTCATGGTAATTATAAGATAATATCCCTTTATATATCCTGTGTGGACATGTCCAGTGGCCAGTGACGTGCAAACCCCCAATAATAGAAGTTTTACAAAAAAAATAGAATTTACCGTATTTATTCCAGAACTAAAGTTATAGGATGCCTAAAGTTTTATATATCCCCTCGTTCTCCAAAAGCATATGGCATTTATAGAGTGGCTCACAGCGTTCTACGACAGATGGTTCCAGGGCCCGACAGCAAATTTTATTGCAGCAATTATCATTATTCTAATCGGTTTTATGATTGGCAAACTACTAGGCAGGTTAGTCACAAAAATACTCCAGGAAGTGGAATTGAACAAAATCCTGAGAGCAGCAGGATTAAAGATCTCCTTGGAAAAGACACTTGGAAGCCTTGTCAGTTATATTGCTTATTTTATCACTGTTGTTGCTGCATTATATCAGTTCCACATCGCACCAACAATCGTATACATCATAATCATCTCACTCGGATGTATTATCATACTTTCCATCCTGCTAGCGATAAAGGATTTTATCCCAAATCTAATCTGCGGAATAATCATCAAGAAGAAGAAGCCAGTGAAAGCAGGAGATAAGATCAAGATAGGAAAAACAGAAGGAAGGATAAAGAAGATCTCGCTAGTACAAACATTATTAGAGACAAAAGAAAAAGATATTGTCTATATACCTAATTCTGTGATCATAAGAAAAAATATCTTAAAGATCAAGAAATAATTAACAAGTGAGACTTTCCAGAAGACTAACAGCAGTAAATATCTTGCTTCGTGTGTAGGAAGCCATTGTCGGACTGTCTGTCAGCTCGTCCAGTTCGTTCAATGCCTTGTGGACTGCAGTGTTAAGATCATTTCCGTTTTTTAGTTCTGCAATTGCATTGCTTAATCGTAGTCGTACATTCTTCTGTGTAGTCTCATCTTCGATAAGCTCGTTCATGAATTCTATGATGTCTTTAAGTTTCTCGGAAATCATTTTCAAACCTCATTTCTTATCTTTCTTCTCTTCTTTTTTCTGAAGCTCGCCCATTACTTCTTTTTGTAGTGTCTGTACTTTGTCCCTGATTTTTTTCTCTTGGTTCTCCAAGCTTTTGATCCTTATATCAGCAACTTCTTTTTTCGCCTTAAGATCTTTTTCAATATCAGCCTTATTCTTTTTGATCATAATGTTTCCAACAATCTTGAAAGCTTCATCCTTATCTTTGATCTCTGTCAGTGCAGATTCAATCTCTGCTAATTGTAATTGAAACTGTTGTTTCTGAGCAGTCAAGGTTGTAAGACTTTGCTCCATCATTTGTAATTGTTGAATTTTTGCTTCAGTTCCGTCAGTCATTTTATTTGCCTCATCTTTTCATAAACAATCAATACCTTGCAGACAGAGTTCAGGATCGCTTTCAATGCAGTCGCATCTTCAGCAGTTATCTCAACTGTATCCTTTTTTGTCTTTATTGTGAATCTCTGCTTTTCCAGGGACTCAAATTCTGTCTTTAAGATACGAATTTTTTCAGGCTCATCTATCTTAAGCGTAACTTCATAAGTCATCGTGCTTTTACTTTAGTTGTCACAACACGTGGCTTGAACAAGATTCTGCCTCCGCAATAAGGGCATCGAATCTTTTTTTTGGTATAATCCTCTCCCACTTCTTTTCCGCATTCAAAACATTTGTATTTCATTTTAATCTCCAAAATAATAAGCTTTTCCTGAAAATTTAGTATCGCACTTTCCGCAGTTGTAGATGCCTTTTGCCAATCTTTTCACTGCGTACTTAGCACAGAATGGACATTTATTCCTGCCTTTCTGTTTTTCTTCAATCATATTCACACGTTTTCGGAGCTTTCTTCCGTACCGTGTTCCGTATCTTCCAGATGTGCCTGCCATTATAATCCACCATAAGTGGGGCTGCCCGGATTTTCGTTATAGTTATAATTTCGAACCGGGGTCTTCTGGTCCCAAACCAGAAAGGATGGACCAAGCTACCCTACAGCCCCTCTTTTATAAAATTATTCAGAAAAAATCGAGGTTTATTTATAAATCTTACCCTTGCTCAAATTTATGATCTCAGAAGGCTTGCCTTCTATACGACCATCATATATAGCGAAATCTATCTCTTTCCTGAGCTCTGGAGAGAGGTCTTCTATAGCCTTCATATAGCTGCCTCCGCCCTTGTTCACGCTTGTGGTCACTATAGGGATTCCAAGCATTGAGACAACCATGGAGAACCAGTGCTCTGGTCGTCTGATCCCTAAGGTAGGTCTTATCGGATTGACATTTGGAGCCACAGCATCCTTATTCTTCAGATCAGCAATGATTGTGTACGGGCCTGGTAATTTCTCCAGATCCTCATCCTTGACATTCAGATTTTCAAGCACCCATTCCTTGCTCGGCGCGATCACAGGGAAAGGCTGCTTCTCCTTCTCCTTGATCTTTCTTAATCTGGCTACAGCTTCCTTGTTTGTAGCATCACATCCCAGGCCATAGATAGTATCTGTGCCATGTATGAAAATAGCTCCATCCAGAATTGCGTCAAAGAACTCTGTTTTTTCTAATCTGAATTCATCTTTATTTACAACTTTCATTATTGCGGTCAAAATGGCTTTGCTTTATAAAGCTTGTGAAAAGACTGAATTCAGTCTTTATAAAGGAATTGGCTTCATTTCAATGGCTTCGCTTTTGAGCATAAGATGCTCGTATGCTTTCCCTAGCACCAGCCTTGCTTTCGGCAGATCTGTCAGACTGAAATTGTTCGTGAATTTCCAGTTGCCCTGCCGATCCTTGTACCTTCTGGTCAGCGAGATCGTGAACACATTGCTGTTGTTGATCTGCCCATTCTTGTTATTGTTCCAGATGGTTGCCTGGATTGCTCCAGTTGAGAATTGTTTTTCTATTGCATTCATTTTTTCACCCCCTTAGCTAGCAGTGAGGTAGCCCAATACACACCCTTGATCATCATCTATTTCATCATCCCCCATGAGCGCGAATATGAAATCTTCTGTGTAATAATTGTCCAGCAATGGTTCTTCTATATTGTTTGAAAATATTGGGTTCAAGATTAATTTATGTTTCATTTCAATTACCTCCTATACCCTTTATAGTCCTGGCTGTGACTCGCATTATCTGCTGCTCAAAGAGTTTTTTAACTTCCCCCTGATCCAAATGATTGTGTTTCCTCATTTCTACCACCTCGTTTTTGCTTGATTCTATAGAATTCTATGGAGAATGAAGTTTATAAGCGCTGTCCGCATCTGTCCAGTGGCCAGTGGAAAATTTTTTATTTTAATACCAAGAATTCTTTAAGGGTTAAGCCTGCATCTTTAATGATTCTTGATAAAGTGCCTTTCTTTAATTCAGAATGAAGTGGAATTGTAATCTTTACAATTTTATCTTCTACATACTTCTCTAATCGAACATGCGATCCTTTCTGCCTAGTTGCTATGAATCCTGTTTTCTTTAAACGCTTAATCACTTCAAGTCCAGAAATAAGAGGAAGTTTCATTATACTGTAACTCTAATTTGTTCTCCAGCATATTCAATTGTTTCATTAATATCTGTTTCTAAGTATAATTCAATAGCTTCCTTAATATTCTTAAGTGCTTCTTCCTTAGTTTCACCTTGAGAAACACATCCTGAAAGAGAGGGTACATAGATTGTATATCCCCCTTCCTCCTGTTTTTCTAATACCACTGTCAATTCCATTATATCTCTATTATTGTTAAAGTTATATTTAAATGTGTTGTTTTCTTGTATGTGCACATACAGAAAACAGATATTATTATAAAGGATATCAGCCTTTCATGTTAAAAAGAGGAAGAGATGAGATTTGCAAAAAATTTAATTAAAGCAGGAATTGTTTCTATTTTAATGCTTTTCTTGTTTGCTTATTTTGTTCTTGCTTTATCAGAAGTTTATGTTAATCTGCCAACAACTGGACAGAATGTTAGTGGCAATATTACTTTGACTGCAACAACCAATGCATCAGCTGTGAACGTAACATACCGATGGGAGAATTCTACTGGACAATTTGTGCTGAATTTTACAATTTATAATGACACTTATCCTGACACAGACTTTACAAACACAACATTTGATACAACAGCTCTTCCTGATGGGGTCTATAACTTAACTGTAAACGCAACAAATAAAACTGACACAACAGTTGGTAATGCCACTGTTACTGATATCACAGTTGATAATACACCTCCAAATGTTATAACTATTCATACTCCGGTTTCAGGAGCAAACTTGAGCACAGGAACACAAATATTTAATGCCACTGTCAATGATACAACATTAAGTGTAGACACTGTTCGTTTTAATATTACAAATGGCACGGGTTCTATAATATTAAATGCCTCCAATCCAGACAGCGACTTCTGGAATGCAAGTATTGACTTATCCACATTAGCAGAAGAAGTGCATAATGCCACAGTTCTTGCAAATGATACTGTTGGCAATCTAAACAATACTGAGTTCGTCACATTCACAGTAGACAGGACACCACCTAATGTTACATTAGTCAATTCTTCGTTCAATACTACAAATACAACCTCATCAATAACTTTCAATTATACAGATGCCTTGTTTGCAACAGCTAGTTGTACATTATACTTTAACAATACAGGGTATAATACATCGATAGTAAATAATGCTACGAATACTCTATTAACAGTCAGTACTCTTCTGTCAGATGGAGGCTATTTCGTACATGTTAATTGTACTGATGGTTCTGGTAATGAAGGAAACAGCAGTTCAATAACAGTAACTATTGATACAACACCACCAGCAGTAACAGCCTTCAATACCCCTGCAAGTGGAAGTTATCATAATGCAAGTTTTGTACTCAATGTAACTGCAACTGATGCTCTCCTACCATTTACTGTCCAATATAGATTTGAAAATGGAACAGATTCCAATCATATTGTTGTGAACTGGACAAATATGAGTAATCCAGGAGGTAATTTCTGGAATGCAACTATAAATGTGACTGCTATTGCTGATTGGAATTATACTATAAGAATTAATGCAACAGACACTCTTGGAAATAGCAATACTACAGAGACAAGAGTTATAGGGATAGATGATACATCTCCTGTTATTACTGCCTTTAGCTGTGATAATATTATTAAAGATCAGAGCCAAAGCTGTACCTGTACTGCTACTGATAATTCCCAGTCATTTGGTGGGGGTGTCAGCACTTCCATAAGCAGCGCAGATACATCTGTAGTTACAACACACACAGTGACGTGTACTGCAACAGACACAGCAAGTAATACCAATACTAGCACAACAAGTTACACTGTTTCAGTAGCCCCTACTTCTAATTGGGGAACTAGCGGTGGTGGCGGCCCAAAAGGCGCTGCAGGTGGGCTCTATCAAGGCATAGCTGGACAGATGCAAAAGAAACAATGGGCTTATATCAGTAAAAACGAAAATGCAAGTATTGAGGTAGAAAATGATGCTATTGGAATAACAAATGTACAATTTAGTGTGGCAAAAAAAACTATAAGGCCATGGATTAAAATACAAAGATTTGATACGTTATCAGGTGATCTGAAAAGATTCAACAGAAAAAAGTACCGCATTATTGAGATCACAGAAAATAATATACAATCTGTTTTGAAAGAAACAGTAATAATTAAATTCAAAGTTAAACAATCCTGGCTAACAGAAAATAGATTAACAAAAGACCGTATAGCATTATTTAGATACAATAATAACAGATGGAATGAACTGAAAACATCAATTGTTGACAAAGATGAGACTTATATTCGATATCAAGCAGAAACACCAGGATTTAGTTTTTTCTTGATCGGAGAAAAGAAGAGAGCAGCAAAGATTATAGAAGAACCAGAATCATTAATAAAAGAAGAAGTATCCTCTGCTTTAGAAGTGACTGAAGAAGAGATGGAGCAGACAAGTCAAACACAAGAGATAATAACTCGAACTAAGACAATAAATCCTGTTTTAATTGTCTTTCTTCTTATAATTGTAGTTATAGCCGTGATTGCAATTATTATTTCTTTACGTAAAACAAAGAGAAAAAACAAGTTTTCAAAGATAGGCTCATTCATAGGAAAACTGCGAAAATAGAAAAAACAATGGCTACCCTTTCTTCACAAGGTTCACCAAAAAATCTTTTGGATACTTCTTTTTGTAATAATTATAGAAAAAAGGCTTTAATCTTATCCTTGCTATCAGCCGTTTCTTGATTATCTCTTTGTCAGCAGTTGTTGGTCTCCAATCTTTCTGAAGGCTCTTTGGCAGTCTGCTGATGGTGACTGTTTTGTTTGCTTTGAAACCTCTCTTAATCATCTCTTTTTTTAATTGATCATGCCTCTTCTTCAGATATTTTAATTTGTTCTTGAAGAATAAAATGTGGCCTGTTCCAAGGCAATATTTCTTTGGCAGTTCTTTTTTTATCTCTGGATGTTTTCTTACATAAGTCACTAACATAAGTATTTCCAGATACTCAGCCCTGAGATGTTGATCAGTCAGATATTTTGGATTGATGATATTGACTCTTACCATTGTTATAATTTCTTATACATCTTGCACATGCCTTTCTTGTATTTCCATTTTTCGTATAATTTTAATGCCGGATTCTCCAAGAAAACTTCCAACACCAGAAAATCACATTCCTTCTTCCTAAACCAGTCTTCCATCTGCCTGTATAGCTTTTTTGCAAGACCCTTGCCCCTGTATTTCTTTTTAACTAAGACTGAACTGAAATATCCGGTTTTAGGACCCTTGAAAAAAGGATCTGCATCTTTCACCAGATAACCATAAGAATAACCAACTAGTTTTCCCTTGTCTTCTACAACTAAGTATAAGCCATCCTTGTTTCTGATCTGTTTTAATAATTCTTTCTTTGCGTTCTTTTCAAAATCTTTATCACTCTTCTTCATCCGGATCAGAGAGATGCCTGCTTTTTTCGCAGCTTTATCTTCTGATGCTAACATTTCTAGGAATAACTTATAGACTCCTTCAAGATCTGATACTTTTGCTTTCCTGATGTTCATACAAAAGAACAAGAACAGGTGGTATTTAAATATAATCGTATGTGCATAGCACCAAGCGTAGCCTTTGAATAAACGCACCAATAATATAGAATCATTTTTATGAGCAATATTATAATATTGCGAAGCGTGCTATGCACATACATATAATCACAAAGTTTTAATATTTTGGATGCCAAATAAAGAAAATGAGGAAATTAATCGCAGATATTGAGAATCTGAAGAGAACAGATATAAAAAAAGTGATTGATAGTCGCATCAAAGATTTCAAGCAACTAAATGCACCAGAAGACATCTTCAAAGAGCTGTGTTTCTGTCTTCTCACAGCGAATTATAGTGCAGAAGGCGGCATCCGGGTCCAGAAAGCAATCGGTGACGGATTTATCACACTTTCAGAAAAACGACTTGCGCAAAGATTGAAAACATTAGGGTATCGTTTCCCGAATGTCCGCACAGGCTTTATTATCGAAGCGCGAAAACATAAGATGCTCAAACAACGGCTTCACTCTTTCTCTGACGAAAACAAAGCAAGAGATTGGTTAGTAGATAATATCAAAGGCCTTGGATTCAAGGAAGCTAGCCACTTCCTGCGGAATATTGGTTATGGAAATTTAGCAATCATTGACTTTCATATTGTTGATCTGTTGGAGAAACATAAATTAATAGAAAGACCAAAGACGATCACAAAGAACAAATACCTGGAAATCGAAAAAATTCTCCAAAAAGTCGCAAAAAAATCAAACCTGAACCTCGCAGAACTAGACTTATACATGTGGTTCAAAGAAACTGGTAAGGTTTTGAAATGATTAAAATTCCGGATCTCCTGGAAAAACATATCTAACTTCTTCTTTATCCCAGTCAATGACGATTCTAAACAATGGTTTGTCCGCTTTTCTTTCTAATCCGCCTGGAGTAGGTTCTGGATTTCTTCCACCAACTGGAATCCCCAAATATATTTCCTGTGCCCTAATTTCATCTTCACAATCTGTGCTGTATATAGTATAGGAGAAACATTATTCATTTAAATATCTTTTCAATAATCAGTCAACTTTTTACTATAACTAAGAATCTTTGTATTGCCTTGCTCTCCGCCTTTTGTGTGTTCCACGTTGATTAACTTTGCGCGTTCTAGTTTATCGATCTTTCTCTGGAACGTGCGGTAGCTTGATTTGCCCCCCATCTTCTGGTACATCTTGAACAGATCTCCGATCTTGCTCTGAGAATTATTCTTTATCAGCTCAAGAACTTTCTCATCGTCTCCATCAAGTCCAGTTATGTTCGAGAATGAATCAAGTTTCTGCATTGCAGCATCTACATGTTCCATATTAATTTTCTTGACAGACTTTTGTTCAGCAGAATTTCCAGCTTCACGAAGAAGATACAAACCTTTCCGAACATCTTCTAGTTCTGCTGTCTTTGCAACAGCTTTCTGGAATGCATCCTCGTCCCAGACACCAGGAATAAAAGCATAATCTCTTCTTTGTTTCAGGATTCCTGCAATTTCATTTGTATCATACGGCTTGAACTCGATTGTCTGCGGAACTAACCTAGACTTAATCCTCTCATCCATTGTCAACACGTCTTTTTTGTAATTTGTAATCAGGATGATAGACTTACGATAGACTTTCTCTAAAATTATATAAAGAAAATCAAGATCACTCGCTTTGTCGATCTCATCAAAGATAAGAACAGAACTTACACCTTTTGCATTCAGCTTTTCAACAACAATCCGCATCAGTTCAACAGTGTTCTTGTTCATTGTTAATTTGTAATTCAAAGCTTCGCATATCTCAAGAATTATTTTGTATGTTGAATTTGCAGACCAGCAATTCACATAGATTGGAATTATATCATCTGCCTGTTCTTCTATCTCCCGGATAACATTTTTTGTCGCAACTGTCTTTCCAACACCAGGATTCCCATACACCAGACAGTTGGAACCATTCCTCTGCTGAAACAGAGGACGGATGCAGGCAGCAATCTGAAACTGTTCCTGGTCTCGATAAGGAATCAGCTTTGGCATGAAATCATAATCCAGTGCAATCTCGTTATTGAACAGAGATTCTGAATCCGGAAGCATTCCATCAAACAACCCCATGCATCCAGTATTTGCATGGGATTATATAAGCTTTTTGAACCATAGAAACATTTATATACGCTCTGTCCTTCAAATTATAGATGAAATATTCAGAGCTAGTCATGGTCTTTGAACAGCTGGAATCTACTTCTAAGAGGCTGACCAAGACACACTATATCGCAGATTTACTGAAAAAAATACCGACAGAGAATCTGCCAATGATCATCTACATGCTGCAGGGCCGGTTATTTCCGCCAACAGATGAACGGACTTTGGGTGTTGCTGACAAGACTGCGAAAAAAGCAATAGAGATCGCAACAGGCCTGCCAGAGAAAAAAGTTATTTCAGAATGGAAGAAATTAGGAGACCTGGGAAAAGTTGCAGAAGTTCTTGTCAAAGAAAAAAAGCAGCGGACTTTATTCTCGCACACATTAACAGTCAAAAAAGTTTTCGACAATCTAAGAAAATTAGTTGAGATCACAGGTGCAGGCAGTGTAGACCGGAAATTAAAGCTTATTGCCGAACTTTTGACATCTGCAAAACCAAAAGAGGCAAAATTCATCATAAAGACTGCACTGGAACAGTTAAGGTTCGGCGTCGGTGAAGGTGTTGTAAGGGATGCGATTGTCTGGGCTTATTTCTCAAAGGAAATAGAACTAAAATACGACGAGAAGAAGCATGACATTTCCTACAATGAAAACTATAAAAAATACGTGAAAGCAGTTGAAAGTACGTACGATTTGATGAATGATTACGCAGGTGTTGCAAAAAAAGCAAAAGAAAAGGGTCTGAAAGGACTGCAGAAGACAGGGATCACACTAGGCCAGCCAATAAGAGCAATGCTGGCATTAAAAGAAGATACTGTCAAAGATTGTTTCAAGCGCGTCGGAAGTCCGGCTGCCATTGAGTACAAATACGATGGTTTTCGGATGATAATAAACAAAGACGGCAGCGACATAAAGATATTCACGCGAAGACTGGATAATGTCACAAAACAATTTCCAGAAGTTGTGAAAGCGATAAGAGCGCATGTCTCTGCGAGACAATGCATCCTGGATGCAGAAGCTGTAGGTTTTGATCCAAAGACAAAAGAGTACAAACCATTCCAGAACATTTCCCAGAGGATCAAGAGAAAGTACGATATTGCAATGCTGTCGAAAAAACTGCCGGTTGAACTGCACATTTTCGACATTCTATTCTACAAAGGAGAAAATTTGCTGGAAGCGCCGTTCAAAAAACGAAGACAGATACTGGAAAAGATTGTGTCGAGCAAAAAATGGAGTATTCAATTGGCAAAACAGATAGTGACCTCTAATGAAAAGAAAGCTTCTGAATTCTACAGCAAAGCTTTAGAGCTTGGGCATGAAGGTGTGATGTTCAAGAATCTGGCATCACCATACCAGCCAGGTTCAAGAGTCGGACACATGATAAAGTTCAAGCCGGTCATGGAACCACTAGATTTAGTTATCGTCGCTGCAGAATGGGGCACTGGCAAAAGATCAGGCTGGCTGACTTCCTATGTTCTTGCATGCCTGGATCCAAAATCCGGAAAATTCCTGACAGTTGGGAAAGCAAGCACAGGATTGAAGGAAAAAGAAGAACAGGGATTATCATTCAAGGCAATGACAAAAATCCTGAGATCTTTGGTAAGAGCAGAGCACGGAAGAAAAGTCGATGTCCATCCGCAGATTGTTATTGAGATCGCATTCAATGAGATACAAAAATCCCCAACATACAAATCCGGTTACGCTTTAAGATTTCCAAGAATCACAAAGATAAGGGATGATCGAGGACCGAACGAGTGCGCAACTTTAGCTGATGTAAAACGGATGTACGAGCAGCAGAAAAAATAATCATTCTTCAGCCATATTTTGTAAAATATAATCCTGAACTTTATCTAATATATAGAATCTTGTTCTTTTATGTATCTTAGCATATCTCTTTACAATCTTTGGAAAATCATCATCTCCAGTGAGAGGTGCAGAAATCATTTTCTCGAGAGAAATAAGAGCTCCTCCTATCTGCCATGAACATAGTAGGAATGCAAATGGATTGATGAGTCCGTATAGTGCAGTACAGACAAGAGCGACATTACTTATCTTTCTCATTGACGAAGCAGCATAACCATAGTCTCCTGTTCGTATGAATTCGTAATCCTTGTAAAACCTTAACAGATATTCTGGACCATAGGCAAGCTTACGAAATGCATTCCCGCCAAAGTCAGAAGAAAAAGGATCTTCCCACCTATAACCTTTTCTGAGCATGGTCTCGATAGCTTGATATTCTGCATTACGTTCTCGTTTCATATATTCAATAAAACCAGAAAAGTTCTCTTCAGCCATTGTCGGTTTAGAATGTAGGAATTCTGCTGCTGTAATCATTGTAGGATAGCTGAAAATATGATCTTCTTCATCCTGCTGAAAGCAACTGTCCATAATCCTAGACACTAAATTAACATACTTAAGATCATTATTTGTTTCTGATGGCATATAAGGATGTTAATTGAAGTTCTTTAAAAAACTTATTTCTTCTTCACCTTGAATAATAACCAATTCTTTGGTCCAGAACGAGGAAATTTGATCAGGCAATATTCTCCTTTCATCTTTTCGCCTTTCATCTCAATGACAATCTTTCCTGGTTTCTTGTCAATCAGCTTGAAAGTTCCTTTGTCCCAGATCTTTACAGTGCCGGCACCATAGGTGCCTTCTGGTATCTCCCCTTCGAATTTCATATAGGAAATTGAATGATCACTCACCCTCACCGCCAGCCTGCGAATCCCGGGTTTCAGCGGTGGTTGTTTTGGCACTGCCCATGATTTCGCAACTCGATCTAATTCCAGGCGAAAATCATAGTGCAATCGTGTTGCTTTATGCTTGTGTACAACAAATTTCGGCATTTTCATTACAAACGTTGTTACTTTACTAGTGATAACAAGAATTTATATATCTTGCCATTTTGAATCATAAAAAATGGTTGAAAAAAGCGTCTACGAGCCTAGAGAAGACACTTTTCTTATGGCGACGCAAGTAAAGAAGCTCGCAAAGGGCAAAGTTCTGGAAATCGGGGCTGGTTCTGGGTATTTATCTGATATTGCTGCCCAGAAAAAAGCAGTTAAATCTGTGACAGCATGCGATATAAATCCACACAGCATTGCCTATATGCAGAAGCAGGAGAGAAAAGGAAAACTCGCATTCAGAAAGAAGATCAAGATCATAAAATCAGACTTGTTCTCAACCATCAAAGGAAAATACGCTACAATCATCTTCAACCCGCCCTATCTGCCAGAAGATGACAGGGAAGGGGGCGGATGGCTGAAAAAAGCAACGACTGGAGGGAAAAAAGGATGGGAAACCATCCAGAACTTCCTGAACAATCTTGCGGAATTTCTGGAAACAAATGGAAAAACATTATTATTGTTCAGCAGCCTGACAAACAAAGCAAAGGTTGAGGAACTTATTGCTAATCGCCTGTTTGACTACAAGAAATTATCACAGAAAAAACTGCCTTTTGAGATGTTATACGTATACGAGATCACAAAATCAAAAGTTCTTAAGGATCTCGAGAAAAAGAAGATAACCCAGATAAGAAAATTTGCTCATGGCCATCGCGGAATTGTGTACCAGGCATTGATGGGCAAAAAGAAAGTTGCGATCAAAGTGCAGAAAGACAAGAAAGGTCCTGACAGGATCAGGAATGAGGTAAATTGGCTGAAAGAATTGAACAAAAAGAATATTGGCCCTAAATTTATCTTCACTGACAAAACATATTTTGTAATGGAATTTGTAGAAGGACAGAAGATCTGGGATTATATTGCTGCAAACGACAAGACCTCCATAAAAAAGATAATCAAGAATGCATTCTCGCAGTGCGCAAAGATGGACCAGATAGGAGTTACCAAAGAAGAGATGCACCATCCGATAAAGCATCTCCTGATTGTCGATGATCGCGCGAAATTGATTGATTTCGAGCGTTGCAGACGGACAAAAGATCCTAAGAACGTAACACAGTTCGCGCAGTTCATTACTTCTACATCATTTCTCGTGGCTCTTATGGGCAAAGGTTTCACAATAAACCAGGATAAGATCAGAAGATTGGCCAAGATCTACAAGAGCAATATGTGCGATAGGAATCTAGATAAAATAATAAAAGAAGTAAAATAAAATCTATTTCCGTTTCTTCTTGCTCTTCTCTAACTCTTTCTCGAGCTTTAGTTCGTCAAGCAGTTCTTTGTACCTGTTTCGGATTGTAACTTCTGTCACCCGGGCAACATCTGCGACTTCCCGCTGTGTCCGTTTCTCGCCGTGTATCAATGCAGAAACATACAATGCAGCAGCTGCGATTCCAGTCGGGCCCCGGCCAGATGTCAGTCCAGCATCGTGCGCTGCTTCTAGTATCTCTACTGCGCGGGACTGTGATTTTGCAGACAGTTCCAGTGATGAAGAGAATCGTGGTATGTAATCTGCTGGATTTGACGGCAGAATCTTGACATTCAGTTCTCTTGTGACAAACCTGTATGTTCTTCCTATCTCTTTTCTTTCTATTCCAGAAGCTTCTGACAATTCATCCAGTGTTCTAGGAACATCATGCCTTCTACATGCTGCGTAAAGGGCGCCTGCAACAACAGATTCCATGCTTCTTCCACGCACTAACCCACGCTGTACAGCCAGTGTGTAGATACGTGCAGACTCTTCTTCAACAGATTTCGGCAGTTTCAAATAAGAACTGACCCGTTTCAGTTCTGCGAGTGCCAGTTTCAAGTTTCTTTCGATCGCTGTAGAAATACGATATTGCCATTTTCTTAATCTGAAGAATTTGTCTCGATCTTTCTTATTTTTCAGTTCGTACAGGTCTCCTGTCCGTCCGACTTCTGTTCCAAGACCTTGATCATGTTTTGTGAATGTCATTGGAGCTCCTGCTCTTCTCCCAGATGTTTCTGAACTGTCTTCAAAATCTCGCCATTCCTGATCAAAATCTACTATCTTTTCTTCAACAACCAAACCGCAGGCTCTACAGATGATCTCACCCTTGTCACGGTTATAGAACAGATTAATTCCACCACACTCAGGACATTTCTTGACTAGTGTTTCCATTATACTTTCCCCCTACTCTAATGCAAAAGTAAATTACCCCCGTTTTTGACATTAGTGTATAACTACACAATCTTTATATATTTTTATCGATACTAGTATATAAAAGTTTCTATTATTTTAGGGCGGAAATTGGCTAAAAAGCCCTTATTCGCCAGAAATAGACTATATAAAGAAAAGTGCTTTCCCCGAGGAAAAACTTATAATCCTTTCTAAAGAAAACTTATAAACTCAGAATCAAAAGATTTTTAATCCCGAATACCACCCTATCTTGCAAAATGGAAAAACTGGTGATAATCGGTTCTGGTTGCGCTGGATTGACAGCTGCGATTTATGCCTCACGAGCAGGATTAAAACCAACAGTGATCACTGGAAAGGATATTGGCGGTCAGATCGCATGGACAAGCCTTGTTGAAAATTTCCCCGGCTTTCCAAAAGGTATTCAAGGTCCTGAATTAAGCGGGAACATGAAAAAACAAGCCAAGAAGTTTGGCGCAAAATTTGTCACAGATCTTGTCACAGGTTTCACAAAAAGAAAAAATTCTTTTGAGATCAGGATAGGCAAGAAGAAAGTTACAGCTAAATGCGTGATCATTACAACAGGCGCTTCACCGCACATGCTCGGCATTCCATCTGAACAGAAATTTCTAGGAAAAGGGGTCTCCACCTGCGCAACATGCGATGCATATTTCTACAAAGGAAAGGATATCTGTGTTATTGGCGGTGGAGACAGCGCATGCACAGAAGCGATTGAACTAACTAAATTTGCAAAGAAAGTTTACCTGATCCACAGGAGAGATGAATTGCGAGCCAGCAAGATCATGCAGGAGCGCGTGAAAAAGAACAAGAAGATCCAGATCCTATGGAATACAGAAGTAAAAGAGATACTGGGAACTGCAAAGTGGGCCAATGGTGTTAAAATATTGAATAATAAGACAAAAAAAACAACAAAGATGAAAACAAGCGGTGTTTTTCTGGCAATAGGTCATATTCCGAACACAAAGCTGTTCGAAGGAAAAAAGATAATCATGGATCATGGATATATTGTGACAGATAAATTCATGAAGACGAATGTCAATGGCTTATACGCTGCAGGAGATGTCCAGGATTTTGTCTGGAGACAGGCTGTGACAGCAGCAGGAACAGGATGCATCGCTGCAATAGAAGCAATAAAATATATTGGAGAGTTAAAATGAGACAACAGCATAAGAATCAAAGAGTAGGTATCTTTATCGACGTACAAAATATGTATTATTCTGCAAAAAATCTGCACAATGCAAAAGTAAATTTTCAGGAGATCCTGAAGAGAGCAACAGCTGGAAGACACTTGATACGCGCGATCTGCTATGTTGTGAAGACAGAAGAGGGCGGAGGATCTGGTTTTTTCGATGCATTGGAAAATTTAGGCTTTGAGATCAAGAGCAAAGAATTGCAGATCTTTTATGGCGGTGCGAAAAAAGGTGACTGGGATGTCGGCATTGCAATGGATATCATGCGATTGGCGTCAAAACTTGATGTTGTTGTACTGGTTTCAGGAGACGGAGATTTCATGGAACTGCTTGAGCATGCAGAAGCACTAGGATGCAGGACAGAAGTTCTGGCTTTTGGAAAAGCAGCATCCTCAAAATTGAAAAAGACAGCGCACGAATTCCTGGACATGGACAGTGACAAGAAATTCCTGATGAGAGCCAGGCGTCCGGCAAAAAGAAGATGAATGTTCTTGTAGTAAATTTCAAAGCTTACAAGCAAGGCACAGGAAAAGCAGCAGTAGAACTCGCAAAAAAGATACAAGAGAGCGCGAAAAAATTCAATGTTGAAATCATCCTCTGTGTGCAGCCGACTGATATCTCATCGGTTGCAAAAGCAGTGCGGCTTCCAGTATTTTCTCAGCATATTGATGCAATAAGTTACGGTGCGCACACTGGCCACATCCTTCCAGAAGCAGTGAAAACAGCAGGTGCGAGCGGTGTTTTGATCAATCATTCTGAACATACTCTTGATCCAGATGAAATAGAAGATACAGTTATGGTTGCAAAAAAATTAAAGCTGAAAACAATAGTATGCTGCCAGGAGATCGGGGAGATTGAACAAATCATAGACACAAAACCTACCTACATTGCGATCGAGCCACCAGAATTGATAGGTGAAGAAGTGAGTGTCTCAGAAGCAGAGCCTGAATTAATAGATGACGCTGTGCATTGCGTCGGAAAAAATCTTCTTGTCGGTGCTGGAATCAAGGACAAGGAAGATGCCCAGATTGCAAAAGAGGCAGGAGCAGCTGGCATCCTGGTTTCTTCTCATATTGTAAAAGCAAAAAATCCCACAAAAGTTCTCAAAGAAATTATAGAAGGAATGTTTTAAAAAAAATGGGACGGATGGGATTTGAACCCACGACATCTACGTCTTCAGCGTAGCGCTCTCCCAGTCTGAGCTACCGTCCCAGAATACGAATAGAAACTAAGAATATATTTATAACACTTTCGGTCAATAAAAGGAAAAAAATTAAGCACCAGCTTCTGCTGATCCTATAATTTCAAGTTTGCCGAACTTACCTGTAGTCAGCTGCATTTCGCCCTGGTACTCGCTCACATAACCGTTTGTAATCTTTACTTTGTCTCCCACATTGACCTGGTCGATCTGCTCGTTCCATAAAGTCACTTTGATCTCGCCTGTGTCATCTTTTGCCTTGCAATTACAAACTTTTCCGATTGCACCGAACTTTGTAAATTCTCTAACTTCTCCTTTTTCAACAATTTCTAGTTCAATTTCAACTTTTCCTTGTTTTGCTTGTAGTTCATTTATTTTCATTATGTATCACAAAGAAAGAATTTTACGAGCTAGTTTATAAAAGTTTTGGATTCATATATAACTTATTTACAAATTACGTGTGAATCTCACCAATCTTGATTTCCAGTCCCAGAATGGATTCAGATTCGCCTACGTGCAGTTTATTTGTGATTTCACCGTCGACAATCACCTGGCAGAAGGGGTCATTTTCAGCGTTTACATTGATCAATATCACTTGATGATCCTTTCCATTGAATCTTATGTTCCTTGACTCAAGCTCTTTCAGCACAAACAGTTCATTATCTATTGCGAATTTCACTGATTCTGTCTGATATTCAAGCACAGAAGCACCTACTATTTTCAATGCATTGCTTTCATCAACAGCATTTATTGTGAACAAAAGATAGAAAAATCCGACCACAAGAAAGACAAGAAGCATTGCTGTGAAAAATTTCTCGATTATATTCATTTTTTCAAATCTTTGAACTCGATTGTTCCATTGATTAAATCATGAAGTATTTTTTTCACATCATTTATCTTCACACGCACCTGTGCCTGTGAATCCCGCTCCCTCAATGTAACATCATTGTTCTTCATAGAATCAAAATCTACTGTGATGCCATACGGTATTCCGCGCCAGTCAGCACGAGCATACCTTCGTCCTATTGATCCTCCCTTGTCGTGGACACAGACAAAGTCCTGTATCAGTTCATTGTAGATCTTTTTTGCAATCTCTGGCAATTTTTCCTTGTTCACCAACGGATAAACACCTGCTTTCACTGGTGTCAGTTTCGCTGGTATTCTTAAGCACTTTCTGTCTGGATCTGACTTTGGATCGTAGAAAATATCCAGTAATGCAAATGTCGGTCTGTCAGAACCGAATGCTATTTCTAAGATATGCGGAACTAATTTTTCTTTTTTCTCTTCATGATAAGCATCAAGCATCTCACCACTGAACTTGCTGTGCTGTTTCAGGTCGTAATCTGTCCTGTCGTGCACACCGCACAGTTCAGTCCATCCAAAAGAACCCAGCTGTACTTCAACATCCCACGCATCATCTGCATAGAATGCGCGTTCGTTTGGATCGTGCTGCCTGAATCGTATTTTATCTTTAGGGATCCCCATTTCTAAGAATAATTGATACGCAACATTCAATGTCCAGGCATAAGCCTGGTTTTTCAGAAATTTTTCTTTCATTGCATCCTTAAGTTTTATTGGTATCCATTTCTCATTCTTTGTCTGCGCAACATGGTTCCATAATGGCAGTGCAACATTTTCAACTTCCTTGAACTTATCGAAATTATTTTTTTCATGGCCAAATAGGAATAATTGTCCTTCTGCCTGTGTGAACTCTCTCTGCCTTAACAGATGCTGCCTGGGACTGATCTCATTCCTGTACGCTTTTCCAATCTGGAAGACACCAAATGGTAATTTTTTTCTAAAGAATTCATCAAATCTCTTGAAGGGTAAGTATGTTGTTGTTGCTGTCTCTGGCCTGTTGTAAACCTCAGTGTCAACACCAACTTTTGTCTTCATCATCATGTTGTGTTTTATGATTTCATCATTCAATCTTCCCTTGCACGATGGACATTTTATCTTATGTTCGCCTATGATCTTCAGCAATTCTTTATCACTCAATCCGCCTAATTTCATATCTTCTGTAAATTCTTCGATCAAGGTATCCACCCTGAAACCATTACCACATTTTGAACATTTTATCATTGGGTCTGTGAACCCGCCAAGATGGCCAGAAGCTTCCCACACTTTTGCAGGCATTATTGTTGGACATTCAACTTCCCAGAAATTATTTTTTATGAAGACATGCCGTATAGCATTCTCTACATTATTCTTTAGTAATTTACCTAACGGACCATAAACATAGAAACCTGCCAGACCACCGTATATCTCAGGAGAAGGCCCCCAGACAAATCCAGTCTCAGCTAGGAAACGTATCAATTCTTTTGTATATTCATTCTCTGGCATGATACTTACAGAAGCAAAGGTGTATTTAAATATTTATCTCTCCAGCCATGCAATCTCTTCTGGATCCAGATCCAATTGCTCAGCAATAGCATCTCCTTTTCCACTCTTGAATATTGGTTTCAGGAGAATGACTTCTTCAAACGCTCTTTTTGTTGAGGTGTGCGTGATCTGCGCCAGTTTTGCAG
>JAGLWF010000018.1 GCA_023133595.1 Nanobdellota archaeon
TAATTAAAGGATTGGAAAAAATGGTCAACGAAGTTTTAAGAACAGAATTAAGACTTAAAAATAGAATTGAACAACTTAAAAGAAGAAGTGAGAATATAGATCGTCTACCCCAAGGTATCGATGACCTGCCAGGAGACAGAGGATACTATAATTATAAACTGATGTTTAAGGAGGCTGAAGAGGGCGAGACAATTGAATTGAACGTGATGATTGAATTGAACGTGAATCATTATACAACAGAGAAAGGTGCTGTTGGAATAATAAAAGCTCATGAGAAGGAGTGGTTGGATGTTATAGTAAGCGGAATTGAAGAAAAAGAAGATGACGAAGAAAAAGATCCGTGGATTTATGGTTTATTAACCAATGTTCCAAAAGATCTTCTTGAAGAGACAAAACTTAAGCCGACGAAAGAAATACCTCCTGGAGTTGGTCTAAAAGATGTCATGACAAAAGTTTTAGGAACAGGGCATCAATTTTTTCTTGGTAAGACAGAGGAAAGACCTCCAACCCAGGTAGTTAAATTAAAAATTAAAGTGCCTAAAAATCAAGTTTGGGTACGAACTGTGAGTGTGGTGGATAAAGAAGCTGAACGTTCAGCAGGAGATTTTAAAGAATTCTATGATAAATATAATGAGGAGTTTGATATCCCAGAAAGTGTTCATAAAATTGCGATTCCAAGCCCAATTACATTTGATATGATAGCTGAGGAAGATGGTTTTGCTGTTGAGGAAACAGGGTTCTTAATCTAAGGGTATAGCAATTCATCTTATGCCCTTCTTCTGAGAATTATTATTTAATAATTTCTTCAACCTTTTCCATAAAAGAATCTTTAGAGTATTGCTCAAGTTCGTCTACAAAAATACGATTGCTTTTCCAACAGTGTTCAAGTGCTTCGTATAGTCTATCTTTACCACTTGGTGTACCTTCCATTAAAAAAGATTTGCTTTCTTTTAATGTGTAATCAATACCTTTAGCTTCAATTCTATTGCTCAAAATCAAGCTTAAAAGAGTTATATTTCTTTTATCAGGCCGGGAAGAAATCTCTCCGAGGTTATTAACTAATCTTTTTATGTAAGGTATTGTTCTTTCGTAGTCTATTGAAGCGAGAGCTGATAAAGAAGGGCCATATGTTACATTCAACCAATTTTCTTCTATGATTTGATAAGCGTCTTTGTAAGCGAATTCTTCTAAGGCGCCTATGAGAGCTTCGTTTAAAGCAGTTCTTTTAATTTCTTGTTTCTTCAAAAAATCTGTTAACTCTGGTCCTGCTTTTTTAATTCCTAAGTACCCCAAATATATTGCTGTGAATTTTTTACTGTTATCTGACGCGTTATAAAAATCATCTCTCATTAATACAATGTAAAAAATATCTTTTTCTGCTTTGGATAGTGATTCATAATAATCTCTTAATCTGTCTCTTATTAGATAAGTATCAGGGCATTCGATTCCACTTGTATCATGTGCTTTTTCCATCACATCTCGGATTTCATCAAACAAAGTTTCTCCTTCTGTATTGGGGTAAAAGTGATCTCCTCTTTTTTTGGTTGTTTCTTTTATAGGAACAGTTAAGCTTCCTTCATCAGATGTTTTTACAATATGTAGTGTGCCAGGTGCTAAATACAGAATTTTGCCAGGAGTCATTTCAACAACTCTTCTTTCTTCATTGTCAGGCCTTATTTCTATAAAGCTTTTTCCTGCTAATTGGACAATCCATTCGTCAAGTGTGTGATAATGTTCTGAACTCGAGCTATTTGGAGCTAAATACTGAACCAAACAAGCGTAAGTTCTTCCATCTAATTCGAATAATTTTTTTGCAACATTTTTCATCTGCGATTTAGTTTCTAGATGTTTTTGAGGAAAAAAGTTATGAAAGAACTCGTCATTTAAACCAACAAGACCCTCAAAACAAAATTCTTTAGCAAGATCAATAACTCTTCCAGATAAATCGAGACCATTTGTTGAATAAGTAGCAATTTGTGATCCATTTAGACCTAAATCAACTTTCCCTCCTCTATTCCTTACTTTTATCAGATCTTTAGTTATGCTCATTTTTCTTAATATATCATATATTCCATTTATAAAGTTTGTGGAGATTTGTCCCTATCCCGGGGCAATTATTTCAAGTAGTTCTTATTTTAGATATCTGCATATATATAGATTTCAAACTATATAAAATTTGCTGAAGATTTTAGAGAGGACTTCCCCTATTTTCGGACGATAATAGAATGCTTACATAGATATAGGAGTAATGTAATTTCAAAGTGGACACAAAAGTATTTAACCTTACAAAACATTCATATTCACAATGGTACGAAGATACAAATCAGGACCGAGAGTCATAGAACTGCCAAAACTCCCAAGGATAACCTTATCAAAGAGAGTAAGGCATACATTGATCGTGATAATCGCTCTTATCCTTTTAGTTATGATTTTCTTATACTTTTTTCCAGGCGGGACAAAGAACTGCGGAACAGAAGAGAGCTGTTTTATTCCATTGGCATATTCATGCCAACCTGCAAAATTTAAAAATATGATAGGAACAACAGAATTAAATTATCTTGTAGGAGAAGATTGCACTCTAATAAAAACAATAACTAGGATGGGTGTAAGAGAACCTAGACAAGTGAAGGATTTATTTTTAGGATTGAGCATGAAATGTTCATATCAGAAAGGGGCTTTCAGCCCTGATTATATAAGGAAGCTGGACGGAAAATTAGATACTTGTTTTGGTCCGTTGGCAACAGTCATCAATGACTTGAGAAAATAAAAACATTTTTATAGGTCTATCATATAATAATTAAAAAAGAGGTAAAATGGCATTAAGCGCATTCACAGCAGCAGGGATCATCAATGCAATAACAGCAGTAGTGTTTATTGCTGTAAATACTTTAGTAGTCTGGTTAACAACTTATTTGTTTGATTATCTGATAAATATAGAAGTACGGAACCTGAAAAAAGCTTTTTTCCTTTCATTGATTGGGAATGTTATTGTTCTTCTGTTTGTTATCTTCATGCATTTAATTGGTAGAATCTCTATCTTTCTCGCAAAATTACTTGCAATAATAGATGTCATTGTCATAATCTGCTTATGCGTCTATCTATTCTATAGATATTTCTACAAAGGAATTTACAAAAGACGCTTCAAATCAAAGAAGAGACAGCAAAGGCATGAGATCATGATCAGTATTGGAGCAACAGCAGTATCATTGATCGCAATACTGTTGATTGGAATATTACTATCAATACTCTTGAAGTGGCTAGTTATATTCATAGGAATTGGGCCGGCAGTAATATTTTGATCAGAATTCTACAACAGCGTTAGTTCTAGCTAATCTATTGTAAAATGCATTTTGCTTTTCAGTATAATTAGCATTTACTTTTGGAATGATCGCGATATATGGAATATCTTCTTTTTCTAATCTTTGAAGTATTTCCATCCACTCGATTATGTGTCTGTGTCCTATTCTCTGGAAGACTCGCGCAAATGCATCTTCTCTTATATTTTTTACAATACTTGGAGCAAATTGGTCTATATTTCTTTTTATTGCGAGATTATGGTATCCTTGGGTGTTTTCTGATATTTGCGCCTGCAGTGCAAGCCTTAGAATATCGTCATTGAACTCGAGTTTTTTTATTTTACCGAAAAAATCTGCAAAAGGATCTCCTTTTATTGGATATTCTTCTGGAGCTCTGACTACTTTTCTGTCTCCTTCAAGCAAAATAATGTCATTTCTAGAAACAACCTTATCAAGGACCTTTTTCAATTCAGCTCTGCTCTCATCTGTATGAGTATATCCGCATAGAACAACTCTTGGCTTGAAAACAGCTTCATTATTATAGGAACGGAAAATAATATAATTGTCTCCAAGATTGCCAACTAGGCTTTCGACAAAAGCACTATGGCTGCATTCTTTTCTTCCGTGCATTCCATCTTTTAGTCCAAGCTCTTTTTCTAAAGGGCTTGAATCCTTAGATAGTTTGATATCTGCCATAGATATACATGCGAACTCATCATATATAAATCTTTCCTTTTTAGCCACTTGATAGTGGTGATAAACCCTTTTATAGGTATACTCCACGTATATTTGCAATGGCCAGAACTTTAGAAAGTGTAAGCATTGACACAGTCAAACACATTATGAAGGAATATCTTAGAAAAGGCTATGATATAAAATTTATACGTTCTTCTTTAATAAAAGCTGGAGTCCCACGGTCTAAATTGGATCAAGCGCATAGAGAGATTGCAGATCTGAGGAGACCAAAACCAAAGAAAAAGCCTATTATTATCAAAAAGAAGCCAAAAAAGCCATTTTTTACGAGAAAGAAGCTAAAAAAACCATTGAAATCTCCACCCAGACCGCTATCAAAGCCATTCATGAAAACAAAGGCTTTCAGGCCAAAACCAACAGGGATCTTCTGGAAAGTATTCCTGCCTTTGATCATAATCGCGATTTTGATCATTTCGTTATTGGTTGTATTCGCAGCAAGCCAGCCAAAAGATTGTGGGACAGATGCAGATTGTTTTATTGGATTGGCAAATGCGTGCAAACCTGCAAAATTCAGGAATGTTGTTGACACAACTGGCATCAGTTATGTCACAAAAGATTGCAAGTTGACCAAAAAGATCATCAGCTTGTCACCTGATGAACCAAAAGAAGTTGTAGATCTGTTCCTGGGATTATCCATGACCTGTAACTATAGAGAAAATATGTTCACTAGACTGTACATTGATGAGATTTCTGGTGAATTAGAAACATGTTCTGGTTCTTTGGCAACTGTTATCAGGGAATTACGGAGATAAACTTAATTCTTTAAAGAATCTAAGTATTTTTTATAGAATCTAATATTATATCTCATTTGTGAAGTAATATCATCAGAAAGCATTGGAAATCGATGAAGTTCTTCAAATACTTTTTCTGGGTCCATTCCATGATAAACAAGATAATAACCTAAAAGATGTCCTGTTCGACTTTTTCCAGCTTGACAGTGAACAGTGACTGCACTGCCAGTAGCTAAAATATCGTCGATAAATTGAATAGCTTTTTCAGAATCTTTTATTGAAGGACCAAATCCATTATCTGTTGTAGGAAGATGAAGAATATTGAAACTATTATCCCCCTCTATCCAGGCAGGATATGTTATTGGATTTTCTGTTAGTGTAACAATTGCACCGATATTTTTTTCTCGCAAAAACTCGTCGTTCCATTCAAAAGGGAAACCCATTCCTGCTAATTTTCCTTCTATTTGCCATCTAAATGCTGATACCATTTTTTCCTCTAAAAGTCAAATTCACTTGGGATATAGAATAATTTGAATTCTGCTTCTGTTGAAACTGGATCAAAACAAAAGCCTAAGTATGAAAAACAGTGTTCTGGTGAAGACCATTCTATAAGTTGCGGTTTTCCATCACTATCTTCTCTGTTTCCAAAATAAACTATACTGTCGATATCAATATCCCCATCATCTTTTTTTGATCCGCTATCCAATAATGTTCTTTCACAGGCAGCAAAGTAAACTTTTCCATTTTCAGCGTATATATATCCTTGTCTCTCGTGAGCACCAGGATGCATTTCTCCGTTCGCAAGCTGAGGTCTTAGATCACATCCTCTGTGTGTTCCAACATGAACAACATGCTTCTGGCCGCGATCAGATAAGTTATACATCTTAACTTCCTTTATGTTTTTAGATTTTCCATTAATATCTCTTCTTAGCACAATCTTTCCTAATACTTTTTCTTCAAGTTTTCTATTCCCTTTTGTGATAGCTCTTCGAATCTCAGCCGAACTTACCTGTTTCATTTGTAACACCTAATATATAATTGATATAACTCATATATAAATCTTTCGGTTTGTTATCACTGTTCAGTGGTGCTTTATAAAGCCTTATATATTCAAATATTATCTTCAGATCTATGCTCAAATTAGATGGAACATACTTGGAAGGGGGTGGGCAGATATGCAGGAATGCCCTGGCACTCTCAACACTCACAAGAACGCCTTTTGAGATAGTTGATATCAGGGCTGGAAGGAAGAAATCCGGGCTAAAGCCGCAGCATCTCACAGCGATCAAGGCTCTGAAAGAGCTTTGCAGTGCAAAGACAAGCGAAGTACAGGTTGGTTCTAGTAAATTGATATTTGAACCAGGACAGATGAATCCCAAGCCAATGACAGTTGATATTGGAACAGCTGGTTCCACGACCTTACTGTTACAGGCAATCTTGCTTCCTTTATGTTTTGCAAGAAAATCTTCGAAAATAACATTGATCGGCGGAACTGACAATCCATTTGCAATGCCTTTTGATTATCTCAAAGAAATTTACATACCGCATCTGCAGAAATTCGTGAAAAAAATCGATGCAAGGCTAATGAGAAGAGGATATTATCCAAAAGGCGGGGGAAGATTAGAATTAGATATCCAGCCAAGGTTCAAGGTTGATGATTTTGATTCGTTCGAAACATTCAGAGAGCACGTGAAAAAAGAAACACCAGATATAAGTCTGTTAGAAAAAGGAAAATTGATACAGATCAAAGGTGTTGCTCATGCCTCTGCAGAACTGCAGAACAGGCAGGTTGCAGAAAGATTGGCACAAGCAGCAGAGATGCACCTAAAAAAACTTCATATGCCAACAGATATCAGGGTTGAGTATTCAAAAACATTCTCAACTGGATGCGGGATCACACTATGGGCAATCTGCTCTTCGGACGAAGACGAGATCAGTATGGTCAATCCAGTGAGGCTGGGAGCTGGTGCTTTAGGAGAAAGAAGAGTTCCTTCAGAAGAAGTTGGAAAGAAAGCAGCATTAAATTTACTTGGTGAATTAGAGAAAAACGCGCCTGTTGACAAACATCTGGCAGATAATCTGGTTCCATGGCTGATGTTTGGTGGAAAATTCAAGGCGACAGGAATAACAAACCACACAAAAACCAACATTTGGACCACAAGCCATTTCATAAAAGGAAAAATAGAATTAAAAGATGATATTGTCTCACTCGATTAAAGCAAGTTCTATATCCGCGTGCAATTTCAGAATCTCATTGTAGATATCCTGCTTCTCAACAGGATCTGCTCTTAATGTCTTGTATTTTGCAGACAATCTGCTGTACATCTCTTTTGCCTTGTCGAGATTTCCTTTTCTGACTTCCCTGTTGACGCGCCGGATCAGGAGATGGATATCTCCGTACTTATCTCCTGCTTTTACAGGCTCTTTCATCTTTTCGAACAAGTTTTCTTCTACTAATTTCTCTTGTGTCAACAGGTCTCGTTTAGCATCAGAGATCTCAGCCTCTCGCAGCATTATCTGTTCTGTCCCTGTCTTCAACTTGTCTTCTCTTGCTTTCAAGTTCCGCTCCCAATTCGCAAGCTCTTCTCGTTTTAATGCCAGATTATCCTTCTTTTTCTGCAGGTCTGCGATCTGTTTCCGCAGTTTCTTCTCTTCTGCCTGAAGTTTAGGAACATTTGCTTTCAAACCCTTGATCTTCTTGGCTTTTGCTTCGCGCATCTCTGCCTGTCGTCGGGCTTTTGTGAAATCCTTGATCAGTTTTTCTAACTCTTTCTCTTTTTTCTTCAGAGATCTTTCTTTTCCAGCTAGATCTGCGGTCTGCTGATGCACAAAATTCATCTTGCTCTCTGTATTCTCCTGCTCTATCATGAATTCTTTCTGCATGCGCAGGAATTCTTCCTCTTTTTCCTTGAATTCCTTTTCTTTTGTCTCGAACCAGCTCTCGACTTCTTTCAGTTCATTCTCTTTCTTGTCCAATCTCTCGTATTTTGCATCCAATATCTTTTCTTTCTTGTCCCAATCTGAAAGTAATTTCTGGAATCCTGCTCTTTTATCCTTAAGATTCTTCTCAAGAAGATTCTTTTCAGATGTTAATCGTGATACATTCTTGTTCAGGGCTTCCTGTTTCTTGTCAAATTCCCTGACTTTCAATGCAAGAGTTTTCTCTTTAGCGCCCATGGTTGTAATATTCTTCTTTAGCTTTCTTTCTTCGTCAAACAGATCTTTAAGAATGCCCTGGTATGATCTTTCTTTTGCAGCAATATCTTTCAGCATGCGCGCCAATGCCTTTTCCTGCTCCTTGACAATGTGCTGTTTTGCTGTCAGTTCTTTTTCTACTGCTCTTAATTTCTTGCTGGCTTCTTTTTCATTCTCTATCTTTGTTGTTGTTATCAGGTCTAATTCTTGCAGTTCAGTTTTTCGCTTACCTAAAGTTTTTTCGACATGAAGAGTATGCGCTTTTTTCTCATTGAACTTCCTGACAGCTGCTTTTAGTTTGGTCTCTTTCTGTCCAATGCTTTTTGCAAGCGCAGCTTCTTCCTTCTTTATTGCGCTTAATTTCTTGATCTTGTCTCCAAGACCTTTCTCGTGAAGAGATAATGTTTTTTCTTTTGCAGCAACCTCTTTCTCTAATTTATACAGGTTCTTTTCAACTGCCTGTGTGTCAAAAGTTCTTGTCTTCAGCTGGATCTCAAGAGAATCAAGCTCTTTCTTGTGCTTATCAATGTAATTCCTGGTTTTTGCCAGCTTTTTCTCTGTATCTCTCAGTCTCTTTTCTCTTTCTTTTAATTTCCCAGAATGCTTTTGCAGTTGTCTCTCACTGGAATCCAGAGTTTTGACTAATTGCAATAATTGTTTTTCTTTATCGGCAATTTTTACCCTCTTATCATCAAGGTCCTTGCTGGCCAGTTCTAATTCTTTCTTCTGCTCTTTTGCCAGTCTTTTATTTTCTGCACGAGTCTTTTCTAATTCAGCGATCTCTTCTTTTATCAAGGATTTCTTGACTTCGTTAGCTTTCAGGTTTCTTGTGATGCCTTCTTTTGCTTTCTTGAGCTTGAGGATCGCACTGTCTATCCCTTTCTCTCTTATTTTTGTCTTCTTTTCTTTTGCTTTTATATCTGCGTGCCGCTTTACAATATCGTCATGCAATATTTTCTGCGACGCAACAATCTTATCGTGCCCTTTGGTTGCTTCTTTCAGTTCTTTCTCCTTGTGATCCAATCTGTCTAGTGTGCGAAGGAATTCTTTTTCTTTCTGCTGCATGATGCGCGCAGAATCGTATTTTTTCTTATCTAGAATGCTGATCTCTTTCAGGATTATGCTCTTTGTCTGGCTCAATTCTTCAACTTTTTTCTTGATTTGCGCTAATTTCTGAGTCTTTTTCATGAAATCTTTCAAGAAGTTTGATTCTTTGGATTTGATCTCTCGCTCTTTTTTATTGGCCTCTGTCTCTAATTTTTTACTATTTGCAATAGAATCCTGATATCTTTTTATCAATGTCCTGATCTCTTTCTCGCGCTTTGCAAGTTTTGATAAATCCAGAAGCAAAGTTTTTTCTTTCTCATCAAGAACCTGTTCTTTTCTCAGCATCTCTCTCTGCTGTGTTTGCAGTGTCTTCAAGGTTGGTGCGATTGATGCTGCTTTTTTCTTGATCTCCTCTGCCTGCTTGTGAATCTTCAGTCTTTCCTGCTTTATGCGCCGTAATTTTCTGATTATCTCTGGCTCTTTTGTCCTGATGTGTTTCTCTTTTTGCACTAACTGATCCTCTTTTTTCTTTAATTCTCGAAGTGTGGCTTTTAATGAGATCTCTTTTGCAGAAATCGCATCCAGACTCTTCTTTAACCTGCTTTCTGCGAATGATGCTTCTTTTTTCTGCTTAGCCAGTACAACTTTTTCAGAAGCAATAATTTTTAACAATAATTTTTTACGTTTCTCTAGTTTTGCGATCATATCCCGGGCTGATCTTTCTCTTTTTGTCCAAGTGCTTTCTTTCTTTGAGAGGGATTTTTCGCGCGATGCCAGTCCCTTTTCCAGCTTGCGTACTGTTATTTCACGCTTAGAAATTAGGTCCTTTACCTGCTCAAGCTTGATAACTCTCTTTTTCAAGTCAGCTGCAGCTTGTCTAAACAACTTATCTTTAGATAATTGCGCCATCTATTAACCCCCTATTAATGGTTTTAGAGGCGACTCCTATTTAAAAACTTTTGTTAGTCCTCTCGGATACTAAAACGGGTCGTCTCTATACAGGAGAGTCAGGAGCCCAAGGAGAAGCTTTATAAATAATAGGCAAAATTAAGAATCTAAAATGGACCAATGTTCAACATGCAAACAGAGGATAACAAATACCACAGGCAGTGTTAAGTTTGACTGCCCTAACTGCGGAGAAGTTGAGATTATCAGATGCGGCCATTGCAGGTCGATTGCAGCTGGCTACAAATGCCCTAAATGCGGATTTAATGGTCTTGAATAAAAATGGCGAATGTTATAGTCACATTGAAGGTGATGCCTGATTCTCCAGAAGTTGATTTGGATAAACTAGAAAAAGATGCTTCCCAGATTATCAAAGAGTTTGGCGGAGATGTCGGCAAAGTTGAAAAAGATCCAGTAGGTTTTGGATTGACAGCGTTGAAGATCATCTTTGTCATGTCAGAAGATCTTGGCGGAACAGACGAGCTTGAAGAGAAAGTCAAAGATGTCAATGATGTTGGCAATGCAGAAGTTGTTGATGTCAGGCGAGCTGTTGGTTAATTCTTGATTATGCCTACAATATCCTGGATAGAAGCATTTGTCCTGATATAATTGTTGTTGATATGTGTTCTTGAAGCCTTGAATTTCTTTTTCTTTAATGATGAGATGACATCATCTGGTTTTGGTGGTTTTATCTGGTATAATCTTGATAATTTGTGCAGGTCGTAGACGCCGACAGCATCTATCAAGGCTTCATTCGCAATATTGCTGCAAAATATTCTTTCCTTTTTTGGTGCAAATTCTGCTGAGATCTTTCTTGCTAATTTAGTGTCCCACAACCTGCCTGTCCAGAGTGGACCTGCAAAGTCCATTGTCTTTCCGCAGCATTTCTCATTGTTATGTTTGGATAATGTTCGTGCCATGCATTTTGTGCAGTACAAGAAATAAAGATGCTTCTTCATCATCTTGTCGCACAATTGCTTTCCTTTTTCGCAGAGAAAGAATATTCTGAAATAATGATCTTTAGCATAAGAATATATTGGAGTCAGTGCTTTGTCGTGCATTGCACCGATCAACTGCACTCTTCTTGCCAATACTCTTAATCCAATTTCCTGCATCTGCTCGTTCCACATTGAATGCGACCAATACTTTCTCAGGCACGCCTTTGGTTTTGCACTGCATAATGCTGCAGTGTCTGTTGCAGTCACTGCTAATATTCCTGATCTTGATATCTTTTTTATTGCTGTTTCCAGGAATGGGTTCGGACTGCCAAAAGGATCAATATCAATATAATCAAAACCTTCATTGTTCATCATGAACAAGTTTGCATCCATACAACTAACAATAACATCCTTTGAGATATCATTTAGTTGCAGATTTTCCATTGTGAACTTGAAAGCCTTGATATCCAGATCATTGAACTTTATCTCTCCAATCTTGCCTCTCTTCAGTTCACGGATAAAGCGGATGCCTCGTATGCCTGTTGCTGCGAGTGGCAGGGCTATCTTCATATCCTTCTTGTTGATATTGTTCAGCAAAGAAATTGACAGGGAACGATTGAACTCCATGACTGGATTATAGAAAACAGGCATCTTCTTGGACACTGCTTTGCTCACTACTCTTGGCACCTTGATTTTAGCCTTTCCTTCACTAATTATCTGCATAAATAAACAAAAAGAGAAAAAGATATAAAATCCTTTCGAAAATTATTTGCCTAATTCGACTTCGTCACCAGGTTCTAGCGCGTATGCCAGCTTCTTGATGTACTCTGCATCCATCTTTTCTTCTACAACTCTTCGCATATCTCTTGCCTGCTTTCGTGTTGGTTCTGCAAGTTTAGTGCCTTTGTACACTGTTCTGTGGATATCTGCATAGATGTCAAGTCCTGTGAATTTTATTGCAATGCTTCCATTCTTCTTGACATATGCATCAAGATCCTTGTCTATTGCGAACATTCGAGCCTTGGCTTTCTTCAGGCCTTTGTCAAAGTCTTTTGGAGCTTCGACTATTTTTGTTTTTCCAGACGCAGTGACTATTTTCAGACCTTCTTCTGTTTTGAAGATCAGATAATTTTCATGGGTATATCTGTTTATTGTTTCTCTTGTCGTTTCTCCAAAGAATCTTTCAATATCAGATTTACTGACACCTGTCTTGAAATAAGCTCCCATAGAATAAACACCTAAGAAAGCATCAAGTTTAGCTGAAAGTTCTTCTTTTCTTTCTTGCAGAGCGGTTATAGTCTGTTTATGTGCCTCAAGATGGCTTTCCAAATTAGTGATATTTATTTGTAATCCTCTTCTCTCTGCAGTTTTTTCAGCACCTAATGCTCTGAGTTTTCTCTGTAACTTTTCTACTTCAGCTACTTCTTTATCATAATCTGTTTGCAGAGCTTTATATTCTTTGTCAACTGTGTTATAGTCTTCACGTAATTCTTCGTTATCTTCAGCAATAGTTTCTAGTTCATCGAGTTTGCTTCTGATGTAAGCTGCAGGGTCTCCTTTTGTTGCAGGCACATTAGCTTTTACAGCATGCACTGCTTCATTGCCGTCAACATCAATATCCATCTCTGGCAGATCCTCTCCACCACCGCTGAATAAAACTGCTCCAAGCACAAATCCAGTAACACCACTAGTAAGAGCTGCTACTGTAGCTACCTTTATGCCTGTGTAGAAACCTTTGTTTTCTCTATCTTTTAATTCTTGATCTCGTCTTTCTTGTTCAGCAAGTATGTCTCCACCAACTCTAGGGAAGCCTTCTCCTGTCGGAGTTCCTCTTGGTGGTGTTGGATCTCCTGTGGGCGGACTTTCTTCTTCACCATCGTTAAAACCAAAAAATTCAGCTGGATCTTCTTCTTCATCTTCACTGTCATCTAAACCAGGATCATCATCAAATACTATTTCTTCAGCGAAGTCACCTGGAGTGGCACTACTGCCGTCTTCATTTACTCCAATGTCTCCTGGTTGCTCACCTAGTTCTTCTTCATCTTCGACCATGAATGCAGCTGCAAGATCATCTTCATTAACCACACCACCATCAGGATCTTCACCGATATCACCAGGCTCTCCAAGATTTTCTTCTTCGATAATTACAGTAGCAGTAGCATCTCCATCTCCATCATCTGGACCAAATTCATCACCATCATCAAGAACTCCTGGAACAGAACCATCGTCAGATCCTTCTCCTTCAAGCGCACCTGGTTCTGTTACAGCACCAGCTGGTGTGAAAGTTTCTATGACAGTTGGTGATGCATAAAGTATTTCAGAATCTATATTGCTTACATCGATTTCTTCTTGTTCAATTCTTGCTACAACATTTTCACCAAAGAATTTTATTCTTTTTTCATACATTTGTTCCCATTCGTAATATTCAACAATTTCTATTTGTTCTGGAGTTAATTCTGCTTCTGGAGCTCCTCTCTTGGGAACTAAAATATTATCTCCAGCTGGTTCTTCTGCGCCTGTTGCTGCTGGTTCTGATTGTGCAAATGAATTTCTAAATCTTTCCGAGAGAATATTTGCTCTTTCTTGTCTTGCTGCTTGAATAACTGCATAAATTTCTTCACTGCGTTCAGCAAAGTAGATTGCGTATTCTGTGGTTGCGCTTTTATCTACAGCTTCAACTACAGCTGAAATCTGTTGTAATCTTCCTAAGAATTCATCTTTTCGATTTCCAAGACCAAGTCCTGTTTTTCTAGTGCCATTATCTTTAGAGCCGTCGATCTCTTTTATTGCATAATTAAAATGAGCTCCGAAAATATTTTTATAATGGGCAAAAGAAGTTTCTGACTGAAATGCTGCTGTTCTTGCATCTGCAATAAGTTTATCGACATCAGAACAACGTGTTAAAATTCCTTCTGTATAATCATGAAATTCTTGCTTTTGTCTTTCTTCATTATGCCTATCAATATCTATTTTCATTCTGCCATATGCAGCTTTATTTGTTCCATCAAGAATATCTATCGCTTCTATTTTCTCAACAAGTGTATCTTGAGAAACTCCTAGTGCGCTTAGTGTTTCTAATTGTTCTTTTCCAAAATGAGCGCATCCATTGAATATTTTTTGCATCTGGTTTAGATCGCCAGCTGTTCGTCTTACTTTTCTTACACGTACTTCTGTAACTATAGAATCATTAGGATTACGGCCTCTTAGTCCTTCTAGTTGTTCTGCTAGATTTTCAGGACTTCTGACTCCAGAATCATCACTATCTCCTTCTTTTGGTGTGTCAGGTTCCCCGGTTTTAGTTAACATTTTGTATTATATCCCACTATAATTATTAATCACTGTTCTGGGATACTTTTATGCCGGTTCTTTTTAAAGTTTAGCCCCAAACAAGCTGTATTTCAGGGTTTCAGGCCTTTTCCAGCAGAAGGCACAATATTTAAAAGAAGCACCCCCTCTCACTATAATATGGCAGTCACAAGGAGTCTGATAGTCAGCGTATTAGGGCATGTGGATCATGGAAAGTCCTCAATCCTGGATAGGATCAGGGGCACTGCTATCACAGCTACTGAAGCAGGCGGGATTACGCAGGCAATTGGAGCTTCTATCATACCATTGCCTATCCTGAAGAAGGTTTGCGGTGATTTGCTGAAAGCAACAAAGACAGAGTTCACAATTCCTGGCTTATTGTTCATTGACACGCCTGGCCACGCAGCATTCACAAATCTTAGGAAAAGGGGTGGTGCGTTAGCAGATATTGCAATCTTGGTTATTGATGTGACAGAAGGCCTTATGCCGCAGACATTGGAAGTTTTAGAAATATTAAAGACAGACAAGACACCATTTGTGATTGCTGCGAACAAAATTGACAAGATAAGCGGTTGGACAAAGAATAAAGGACCTATCCTGCAAAGCATCTCAAAACAGACACAAGAGATACAGAACCTTCTTGATAAAAAAATCTATGATCTTGTTGGAAAATTGTATGAAATGGGTTATGGTGCTGAACGTTTCGACCGTGTTGAAGATTATACAAAACAGATCGCGATAATTCCGTGTTCTGCAATAACAGAAGAAGGGATTCCTGAAATCATCATGGTCATGATGGGCCTTGCGCAGAAATATATTGAGCAGGGATTGAAGATTGAAGTTTCTGGGCCTGGAAAAGGTGTTATCTTGGAAGTGAAAGAGACAAAAGGTCTTGGAAAGTCATTGGATGTTGTTCTTTTCGACGGAACATTGAAAGTCAATGATACGATTGTAATTGGCGGGCTGCATGAACCTATTATCGCAAAGATACGCGCATTGTTCCAGCCAGCGCCATTGGAAGAGATGCGCGCGAAAAAAGCTAAATTTATTCCTGTCAAAGAAGTCCATGCTGCGACAGGTGTCCGGATCGGAGCACCGCATTTAGAGGGTGTTGTTGCTGGTATGCCTTTGATCTCTGCAACACCAGAGACAATGGAATCTACAAAGGTCACAGTGCAGGAACAGGTTGATGAAGTCCTTATCGAGACAGAAGATGATGGTCTGGTACTGAAAGCAGATACTTTAGGATCATTAGAAGCATTGATCACAATGTTCAGAGAGAAAGGAATCTTTATCCGAAAAGCAACAATCGGAAGCATCACGCGAAAAGATATCATGGATGCAGTGAGCAACAAGAATGTTGATCCGTTGCTGGGTGTTGTTCTTGGCTTTAATATAGAGCCAGAGTCTCCAGAAGTTGTAGAATATGCAAAAGAACAAGGTATTACTATTCTCTGCAAAGAGGTTATCTATCATTTGTTACAAGATTATGAGAAATGGGTCGGGTTGGAGAAGAAAAAATTAGAAGCAAAGAAACTGGATGCTTTGACAAAGCCGTGCAAAGTGCAATTGATGAGGGGCTATGTTTTCAGGCAGAATAATCCTGCTGTTGCTGGTGTTGATGTATTGGCAGGTGTCGTAAGGCAAGGAGTTTCCCTGATGAAGATGGATGGAAGCTCAGTCACAGTTGTGCAGCAGGTGCAGAAGGAACAGAAGACAGTTCCAGAGGCAATACGCGGCGACCAGGTCGCGATATCAATGCCAGGAGTCACAATAGGACGGCAGGTGCAGGAAGAAGATGTTCTTATTTCAGACATTTCAGAGGATGATTTCAAGAAATATAAAGAATTAAAAGAGTTTATCACACCAGAAACAAAAGAGTTGTTAAGAGAGATCGCTGACATCAAACGTAAACAGAACCCTGTGTGGGGTGTATGATGAAACTTGATATTCTAAACACAAGAAAAGTAAAAGAACTGAAAAAGATTATTTCGGATGTTTGGGGTGTTGATTTCGAACGAGAAGTTGCATTCTTACAGAGCCCGAACAAAGGACGGATATATATTGTCAACAAAGATATTGCTGACCTGGATCTTTCAAAAATAAGGATAGATTCTCTTGGTCTGTATATCTGTACATGGACTGATCGTGGTCTCCGGTTGAGTTTCGAAGGTTCACAGCTGATCGGACCTTTGGCTAAGAAAAATGTTGTTGAACTTACAATAAAACAAAGAGATGAATGGATAAAAGGATGTGATATTGAGTTTGAATCTGATTCCAATGAATTCCTGATCGTGAAATGCGGTCGAGATTACTTTGGCTGCGGAAAGATGAGAGAAGGGATGTTGTTTAATTTCGTACCAAAGACAAGACGGTTGAGTGTTGTTGCTGATTAGGCTAAGTTTTTTATAATTCTTGCATTTTATATTTAGCATGACAAGCAATGATGGACTAAGCGAGATTTTCAATCTTTATTATCCAGAAGGAAGAATTGAGTGGATTGCGATTTCTGATATTCCTGAACAAGCAATGAAATGTTTTGAAGGTTACAGTAAAAGATTTATTCTTCCAAAAGATTACAAGCCTGGAGATTTCACTGGTCTTTTTGTTGTTCGTCATAATGATGATATGAGAACTTATATTGCCAGACAACCTAAACTACATGATGATGGTGAGATAGAAGAATTAACTTATTTGTTTGAGATGGATGAGAATAATGCTTCTTTTGGTCATGGCGAGATCAGATTTTATCCTGCAATGCAAAGGGACTATTTTAAAGACAAACCTTTTGTTGGATACAGCCATACTAACGATGATTATCTGAAAAGAGGACTGGCAATCCGACGTCTGGTGCTTATGAATGCATTATCACAATTATTTTTTGATCTTCCGTTACATTCAAGCGAGAGATTTGTCCATGTCGGTGCAGGAAAAGCATGGGAAAGGCTTGTCAAACAAGGCAAGGCTAAATCTTACCAGCAGGATAAACGTACTCCTCTAGAAATACGTCTCAAGGAAAAACCTGAATGGTGCGAGCGTTTTGTCTTTGTTTAAGATCGGGATTTAGAGAAGTTTGCGAAGCTGAGAAAGTCGGCTGAAGGGAGACTATATTTCAGGGAATTCTCTCCAATCCAGCGAACACAGCGAGCCTTCTGGGAAGTATATCAAGAGCAAGAAAACCGAAACCTTTATCGTTAGCTATGATCTCTTATTTAAAAAGGCTTTGATTTCACAATATTTGGGGGTTTAAATGGCAGGTATAAAAGTAGTAAATCTGGTTGTTACAACTGATTTAAAACATAGGTTACGATTAGAGAAGATTGCTGCTATAGTTCCACATACAGAGTACAATCCCGAACAATTTCCTGGCTTGACATTAAGAATAAAAGAACCAAAAGCTGTGGCTTTATTATTTTATTCAGGCAGAGTTGTCTGTACTGGGACAAAGAGCATAGAAGAAGCAAAAAAAGCTATTTTCCAGATCATCAGAATTCTTAAAAAAGTCAATGTGGACATAACTATAAAACCAGAACTTAAACTGCAAAATTTAGTTGGATCTGGGGAATTAGGATTTAAAATTAATCTGCACTATTTAGCAATAAATCTTCGTAATGTTGAATATGAACCAGAACAATTTCCAGGATTGGTATATAGAATTAAAAAACCAGTTCCTGCCTGCTTTTTATTATTTTCAAATGGAAAAATAGTTTGCACGGGGACAAAGGGTGAAGATGAAATGAAGGAATGTTTTGGGCAATTAATTAAAGAGATGCAAGAATTAGAAAAAAAAAGAACATTGAAGAGAAAATAATTGAATATAGCATCGGAGTTTAAAGAAGTCATAAACGAAGGGAGAAGAAGGCTAGGTTTTTAAGTTTCACAATTCAATGCATCATTTGTTATCTTCATCAGATGATAGCCTGTTATTGACAGTCTGACTGCTTCTGAAAATACTTTTCTTTTTTTCCGAAGCACATAGGTTAAGAATTTCAGATACTCCCACCCGTGGCTAGAAAAACTTTGTCTGAACAAAGACTGCCCCATTGATCTAATTTCTCTTAACCCAATCTTTCTTGCAAAATTTTCATCCGGCACAAGATTATCAAATAATTTTCTGCATCGTTCAAAATAATTCCTTCCATTAGAACCGTATAATCTTGCAAGCAATTTCTTATATGCTTCTCTAATTTCTGAAGAGCTTCTGCATCTATCAGGAACAAATGCAATATTAAAATCATGCGTGTTGGATCCTTTGGTAGACATTTCCAATAGCCGTCCTTCTTTTTCAAGCCGTGCATATAATTCAGATCCTATAACAGGCGTCAGCAATCCTGCCATTGCAGTAGGAATGCCTGCTTCTTTGGAGAATGTAAATATCTTGTCGCAGATATCATCAGGTTCGCCATCCAGCCCCACAATAATGCCTGCAGTGACTTCAATGCCATGTTTCTGGATTCTTCTCACCCCTTCTAAAAGATCAGTCTTTATATTAATTTGTTTGCCGGCTTTCTTTAATACATCATCATCAGGAGATTCTATACCTACAAAAACCGTGTTAAATCCTGCGTCACTCATTGCCCTCATCAATCCATCATCATTGCTTAGATTAATGCTTGCTTCTGCAGAGAGTGAAAAAGGATAACTTCGTTGTCTTTGGAATTTTTCAATCGCAGGCAGCACCTGCCTAACTTTTTTGATGCTGCCAATGAAATTATCATCGACAACAAAAACAGGACCTCTATGCCCCAGATTATAGATAACAGCAAGCTCTTCAATAAACCTGTCTGCAGATTTTAGTCTAGGCTTGTGACCAAACAATGAAGGTTCATTGCAGAATTCACAATGATGCGGACAACCCCTGGATAATTGTGTTGCCATTAATTCATAATCACCAATTCTTAAAAGATCATATCTTGGAACAGGAGATGTATCCAGATCAGGCCTTGAATCGATTACTTGAATATTTCCGTCACGATTGAAATATCCTGCCATTCTTTGAAATTCACTTCTATCGATCCTGTTCCCTGTCTCATCTTTTCGCAGAACAAATCTCGCATATGCTTTTTTTGCTTTTCCTCTTTCAAAATCATGTAAAAATTCTTCCAGAACACCTGTTTCTGCCTCTCCCAGGACAAAATGGTCAACATCATTGATCTTATCATAGAACTGAGTAGGATAGGCTCCTCCTGCCACAACTACTTTGTTAAATTGCTTTGCTCTTGAAACCACAGCATCCAATGATTCTATCTGGATAAACATTGAAGTTGCAAATACCATATCAGCCCATTCTAGATGCTTGTCATATAAAGTCTCGACATTTTCATCAACCAGCTGCAGATTGTATCCATCCAACATTCCTGCGACTGTAATCAAACCCAATGGAGGCATGGCTGATTTTTTGCCTATAAATTTAAGAGAATTATGAAAACTCCAATATGTATCTTCTGGTATCTTTGGATTGACCAACAGTATATTTTTCGGCATATCATTAAGAAGTTCCTTTATGTTTTTAAGTTTATTTGATTCTGATCAAAGTTTCCCTCATTAAAGGTTGGATGACTAGAACTGAACCTTCCAGATCTCATCGCCGACATAATGCACGTTTCTGACAACATTGCCTTTATCAGTTTCTTTCAGCTGTTCAGAAGATAATGTTGATATTCCAATCGCAAGAGGTTTTTTGTTTTTCTCGTCGACAATGACAATAATCTCGTTCTCTTTTATGTCATCATCGAATTCAGCAATCCCAGGGCGCATCACGTCAGCGCCTTTTGCCATGAATGGAACTGCAGGCATGTCGACAACTATTTTCTTGAGGAAGTTTTTGTTTTCTGCTTCTAGTTTTAGGATGAATTTCAGTGTTGGAACTATCCGGCCTTCAAAATCAAAGAATAAAGGCTCTTTGTTCTTGTAGATGACATTATTTTTTCTCTCTACAGCGTCTTTTTTAGAAAAAAAAGAAGAAAGATTAAAATTTTCTTCTAGAACTTTATTTAATTGTTTGATCTCGTCTTTTCTGAGGAACATTTTCAGATCATATCTTCGATCTTGCCGCCTTTTCTCTGCGCAGCTGCTTGTTTCTGTGCAATTTTCTCTAGATCAATACCCAGTTCTTTCAATGCATTGATGTGCATCTTCATCAGCTGTTCGACAACTGACAGTATCCGGGCAAATTCTGCTCTCTCTTTGGCCAAAGTGGATAGAGCTCCTTTGTGTATTCCTATCTGTTCGTCTTTAGAGATCTTTGCTGTATTTTTCTTTGCCATTTTTGCGTTCCCCTTGCTATTTTTCTTCTTTGTTATCTTCTTTTTTGCCATCTTTCTCCTCAACAGCCTTATTCAGGTCTTCCATTAGCTTGTCAACATCAATTCCATGCGCAGTCGCACCTTGTTCAATGCTTTCGAACATTGCGATCTGGCAGCCCAGACAGTGCATGCCGTGCTGCATGAAAACAGGAGCTGTCTCTGGATATTTAGAAACTACTTCCTGGATTTTCATATCTTTTGTTATCTTTTCTTCCATTCTATTTTATGTGGATACATTTCACAGGGCAGTTCGCAGCAGCTTTTTTGCAACAGCCAGCTTCTTCCACTGTTTTTGTTCCAAACTCTCCGTTGTCTGTCTTTTCATACTTCGCCCCTTTTAATTTAGCTTTTCCACTGCTCATAGACCAATGTGCTGGACATATTGATGCGCAAGCACCACACCCAATACATTTCCATCTCTCGTGTGTTATTGTAGCCATCTTTTCACCCCTCAATAAATCAGTCTATCTTTCACATCTAACTTGATAAATTTTGAACCCGGCATACCGCATTTAGGACATGTAGCTGGCGGTGTCTCCCCATCATATATATAGCCGCATACAGTGCACTGCCATTTTGCCATAAGAGCATAATTTGCCTGCAATGTATATAAAACTTGCTATAAATAGTAATTAATATAAATTGAATTATTTCTAAGCAATATCATGGATCCGTGGGTCAGGAAATATCAGCCAAAGACACTTTCTAAGGTATATGGACAGGAAAAAGCAGTCAATGCTATAAAGAATTTCATAACAAATTTCAAGAAGCAGAAAAAGAAAGCCCTGTTACTATACGGCCCTTCTGGCTCTGGAAAGACGTGCAGTGTTGTTGCTGCTGCTTCTGAGTTTGATATGGAACTGTTAGAAGTGAATGCTTCTGACAAAAGGAATAAAAACGCGATAAATGAAGTTGTCGGCCAGTCTTTAAAGCAGCAATCATTGTTCGCAAAACAAAAAATCCTTTTGCTTGATGAAGTCGACGGTCTTTCTGGACGTGACGATAGAGGGGGAATTGCAGCTGTTGTCCCACTGATAAAAGAAAGCGTGTTTCCAATAATACTGACCACCAATGATGCTTATATTGACAAACTAAAAGCACTCAGAAAAGTCTGTACGCTTGTAGAGTTTGAAAGGTTGGATGCAAACACAATGTTCAAGATAATGAAGATGGTGTGTGATAATGAGAATGTGAAGTATGACAAAGATGCGCTAAAACGATTAGCGTACAAAGCAGATGGTGACTTAAGAGGCGCACTGACAGATCTGGAAACATTATCTAGGAACACAAAACAGATTGGAAAAGACAATATAATGGAAGTCTCGGACAGGGATAAAAAAGAATCCCTCCAAAAAGCACTGTTGAAAGTCTTCAAAAGTTCGGATGCACGGATTGCAATAAACGCTTTCAAGAATGTTGATGAGAATCTGGATGAGATAATGTTATGGATTGAAGAGAATCTCCCAAAAGAATATTCTGGTGATTCGTTAGGAAGAGCTTTTGATGCTGTGAGCAAGGCAGATGTCTACAGAGGAAGGATCAGAAGATGGCAGCACTGGAGATTCCTGGTCTACATAGATGCTTTACTGTCTGCAGGTGTTGCAACTGCAAAAGATGAAAAGAATCCAGAGGTGGTTGAATACAAACGTTCATCCAGGATATTAAAGATGTGGATCGCGAAACAGAAGTTGGCAAAAAGAAAAGCTATTGCTGCAAAACTGGCGCAGAACACGCACACCT
>JAGLWF010000019.1 GCA_023133595.1 Nanobdellota archaeon
ATATTGATTATTTTTCCCTGTCTTGTTGTAATCTGTTCTATTTTTTCCAGGACAGGCGGAAAATTAGGGATCTTTATTGATTTCATCATCTCGATTCCATTATTCACATCGCGGTACTTGAAAATTATTGTCTGGGCTTTTTTAAAGTAAAAGCGAGGCAGTGTGTCACTTGCAATCTCTCTTATCTTGCCTCCGGCAGTGTACCACTCGTAGCGAGGCTCAGGTGTTGCTATCGAGCCTGGATTTTTATATTCAATGACTGCTCTAAGATCGTTTCCAGCAAATGTCAATTTTATTGAAGCTTTGTCTTCTCCAAGCGCAGAAACTAAAGATACACATAGAAGCAAGAAGCATACAGCAAATACAACAGCACCCCGGTTAACCATTCTCGAATGAAGAAATCGTATGCGTCTATATAAACTTTGCTTTTGGAAGCCGAATCTATTTATTAATACCTGTAAACTCCACCATCAAACTGGATTATGCCTCTCCAATCATTGTCCTGCTCATTCTTTTCTTTTATTTGATTGTCAGCATCTATTTTAAACTCAGCATTCAGGCCAATGCCACCTTTTGGCACATACTCGTTTTTAATATAGATCATCACACGGACAATATTTCCAGGCTCGAGCGGAGGTGTGATCTCTGCATCCTCTAGTGGCTTATCGAGTGCCATTCCGCCCCCTGTTCCACTGATTATGAACGGTTCTGTGATGGTTTCTTCCCCATTGTTCACAATGACAACTTCAAAACCTTTATGACCGCTCTTCACTGAAGTTTTATAGAAAACATTCTGGATTGCAAGGTTAGGCAATTTTCTTTTTGAACAGCTCTCCCAGCACTCCAAGAATTCATCGTCAAATCTTCCTTCTGCAATGTGAGCCCCTTCACCAAGGCCAGCTCTGCAGCAAGTGCCGCCTCTCATCCTGCATGGAGATTCAACACAACTGAAGTATGTGCACTTACCGTTTTCGCATTTGCTCGGGCATGTGATTGATTTTGTCTTGAAATTTCCATTGTCACAGTATCCTTCTAGTAATCTTGTATAATCCTGGCATTCGTCTGTGAAAATCTTTTCTCCGCTCACTGTTATATCCCCCTGCACTTCTGGAACCTCTCCACCGTCACTGTCAACACAGACACCTGATCCTTTTGGAGGTTCTGGTTCATAACCAGGAGCATTCAGAGTGAATGGACGCACCAACCATTTTCCATCATTACAATCATATGTTTTTTGTTTTAATGTGCAGGTATAAGCCAGAATATAATTTGTTCCAGGATTGAAATCATCCAGTGATACCCGGATTGATGCTGTTGCACTGTCCTTGCACCAGTTTGTCTTCACATAACGCAGGCAGTTTAATTTCACTGGTTCCCAGGCATCAAACTTGTTTAATTTGTAGACCATGCCCCAGATGTAACTGTCCTTCACAGAAATATCCGCATTGTATGTTGCTAACTTGTCAGGCACACTGAAGACAGCCGGACTAATCTGCAATCTTGTGCCTGCAGACTTTGCCCAGTCAGGCAGTGCTGCTCCTGCTGCGCCAAACGGTCCTGCTGGCGGAGATCCTGGTTCCATTGGACCTGGTGATCTTCCCAGCACAATAAATACAATCAGGATAACTACAAATATCACGAATGTTATGACAATCCCGCTCTTCTCCCTCTTATGATGGCGCGGAAAGCCCGCTGGGAATAACTTCTTATGTCTATTAACCATATTAATGGATAGAAGAGGCAATATTATATATAAATCTGTATGTCAAATCTAAAAAAGATTTATAAATGAGTAATGCGTATGTATTGGGTGAGAGGTGATTTGTTTGGTCTATGAACATTATCTGGGCATATTCTGCGGTATATTGGCACGCACGTTTCTTCCCTATCTTGTAAAATTAAAGAACAATCCTAAGATGAAATGGAACAATAAGTACCTTGTTTCTGCTGGTGCAGGCATCATACTTTCTATTATCCTGACAATAGCTGTTGCGCAATATTACGAACTAATGAGTTTTGGAGTTGCATTCGCAGCTGCGTTCACATTGCAATCTTTATCTAGAACAACACAGAAGTTGTTCGGAAACTAAAATGGTTGAAGAAGAACCAAGAGGCAGAAGGCTGGAGGAAAGAGCAATTGTACCAGACGGAGTCGGGGACGAGTATAAAGTTTCTGCTGTCAAAGGTCTGGGTTTTCTCGGTTATATCGGGAGATATAGAGAAACACAGGAAAAAATAAACACAACCAGTGATAGTGACAGATCATTGCCTACATTGCATGATGATTATAAAGCTTCTTTGTGGAGATTTGCACGAAAAGTCTACGAAGAGATGAGGTATAGGACAACTCCGGTCGAAGAAAGTGAACTCGACCGCCTTACTGATCCAAAAGAAGATGCATGGATGGAAAGATGGTTTGGAAAGATCGGTGTTGAAGACAGAGAAGTGCAGGACAGATTCTACAGAGAATTATTCAAGGACCAGATCCTTGCTGCGAAATATATCCTGGCAGAGAGAGGATACAAATTAATCTCACGGGCAGAACAGCAAGAAACTGTACAGATTGAGCAAAGAAACCTACGCTGGTGGGTTGTCGGTGCAGCAGCAGCAATACTATTGATTGCGACAACCGCACTTGTAGGGACTGGATGGTATGTCTACCACAATTATGTAAAACCATTCAACAAATTAAGACAGGATGTTGAGAGTGGGGAGATTGTGAACAGATTTCCTCGATACGGGATCACAGATGGAGATATTGATAAAATAAAAGAAGGATTCAGGAAGATGACTCCTGAAGAGAGAAGGGAATTGTTATTCGGCATCCCTCCTTCAAAGAAAGAAGAACAGAAAGAAGATAAAAAGGAAGAGGAAAAACAAAAAGAAGAATTAGAAGAAACAACCAAAGAAAAACCAAGAGAGAAACCAAATAATCAATCACAGCCTGAAGAAAGCGAGTTCTAGCGGCCCAACGTTAGGCTAATTGGTACCTCTAATCGGACATTTTTTAGTAGTATCCTTAGGTCTTTTTACACTCCCTCAAATCGAAGTAGATAGTGTGTTTTACCTCAATTCCAACACTTCAAGGGGTGGGAAAAATTGACTTAAGGCCTCTTCGCATAACAAATATGTTGCTGTGATTTCTAATGTTTTTCTAATTCTGCCTTTGAAGAGAAGTATTGTTTTTAATCCTAATTATAGTGGCTTAGCCATACTCCACATGATGTTAAAATAGTTTGTAAATGCTTTAGCACAATCCTCATTAATGATTTGAATTGTTGTGATCTCTTTCTCTTGAATAATGCCAATAAGAACAACATTTTCATAGATCATATAACCAACTCGTGAGACAAAACTTTTTGGTAGAACACGAATATTATCTTTTTTTATTATTGGGAGAAGATCTTTAACTTCGGGAATATTTGGCTGCACGGTTCTCATTTTCATCTTTTCTGCTTTTTGTTCAATAAATTTTCTAGAAAATTTTAATGCATTGAAGAAAAATAATCCTCCGCCAACCCAAAAAACATTCTTTTTTGATTTAACAGCTTCTTCAACTACTGCTTTAGCACCCTCTAATCCGACAAAGACATTAATTTTTGGTGATTTTTCTTCTGAGTCATAAAAACTTTTTAGATTCGGGAGAGCATCATTTAGAATTTTATTCTTTTCTTCAAGAAAAATCTTTAGACTTTCGGGATTGGTGGCTTGAAAATATTTTACGCCATTTTTTATCTTGAAATTTACTATTCCTCTGCGTAATAATATATTGAGATTATCATAAATTGTTCTTCTATGGACTTCTGTTTCTTTTGCAAGTTGGACAACAGTAGATTCTTTCTTCTTCAAAAGTGCGAGATAAATCTTTGCTTCGGTTTCGGATAATCCAATTTTTCTTAATGCGTCTTGTAAATCCATTTAATAAGTGATTGTGTGCTATTTTATTTAAACTTTTCGCTATTGGTGTGGAAATCCCCACACATAGATTTATAGCCTCCGATAGTACTACTAAAGAATAATGAAAATCAGACTGGGCAACCCCTTTACAGAAGAAAAAATCGCAGATGTTTATAGTAGATATAGCCATAGATATCATGCTTATCAAGAGGCTTTTGAGGCATTTACTAGGCTTGTTCCTCTAGAAAGCAGAGTTTTGGAGATTGGCGTAGGCACAGGCGCATTTACAGAATTATTACTTTCTGTAGGATATGATGTTAAAGGTATTGATAGATCAGAAGAAATGCTTAGACGCGCCTCTGAACAAGTAAGAGTCTTATCTAGGAATTGCGACTTGTTGGATTATGATTATTCGGGGAAATATAATGTTGTTGTTTCTCATAGTGGTGGATTTACATTCAAAAGAGGAAAATTTGAGATATATTATCAGAAAAAAGAAGATTTAGAACAAGCACTTCAGAAAGTCCATAGTGTTCTTGTTGATGAAGGAAGATTTCTTGTTAATAAAGGAGAACATGATAATGAAATTGATTTAGAAAATGGAGCAATATTAACCATAAAACAAGAAGAAGCAGAAAATTCCCGGATTTATACTTATACATTCCAGCAGGGAGATAGAGAAATTACAAGACAACAGAGACGATTAGCACTTTCTCCAGAAGAATTGCAAGAAATGAGTTCTCATTATTTTAATTGGAATTTTGATGATGAACGCTGGATAATCGGTGAAAGAATACCCAAATTTCTTGAAATTATGCAAGTTAGTGAAGATGATCCTTAGTTCAAGCCATAAAACGTGCTTCTCCAGAACTTATAAAAAATCACCCACAAATAAAGACTAATCTAGATAGTGCGTGTCTATAAAGATTATTGTTCATCTAATTGGTTTTATCACCACTCAAACCAACACTCCAAACACCTTCTCATTAACTGAGGTTTGTTGAAGACTTAGAAATATTATAAGAAAAATAAATATCTGATTTTCTATATCCTATTTTTGGTCCCTAAAAGGGTAACGCCGCGCATCAATTCTATATCTTTTAGAACATCTTTCATGAAGTCTATGACTTTTCTCTCGCCAAGAACTTCATTGTTTCTTGTCCTTACATTCACTGTTTTGTTCTCTAACTCTTTGTCTCCGATGACCAGGATGAATGGGATGTACTGCATCTGCGCATTTCTGATCTTTTTGCTTGTTGTCAGGGCATTTTCATCTATCTCTACGCGCAGGCCCTGGTTCTCGAGCTTTAGTTTTATTTCCCGGCAATAACCTTTATGCCGGTCAGCGATCGGTAATAAGATTATTTGGGTCGGCGAAAGCCAGACAGGGAATTTTCCAGCGTAATGCTCAACAAGTATACCAATGAATCTTTCTAGTGCGCCATAGATTGTCCTATGTATCATTGTGACAAGATGCCGTTTTCCATCTTCTGCCTCATATGTCAGGTTGAAATTTGCAGGCTGTGCCATATCTAGTTGTATTGTTCCACACTGCCATGTTCTTCCAAGAGCATCTGTGAGATGAAAATCTATCTTTGGTCCATAGAATGCACCGTCTCCTTCATTTATCTTATACGATTGTCCGTAATTGTCAAGAGCTTTCTTCAGACCCATTGTTGCTTTTTCCCACTGTTCGTCTGTTCCAATAGACTTTAGGGGTCTTGTTGATAATTCCATGCGATAAGTCAAGCCAAACGTCTTGTATATCTTGTCTGTCAATCTTATTACATTCAATATCTCATCTATAATCTGATATTCTGTCATGTAGATATGAGCATCATCCTGGTGGAATTGTCTTACACGGAAAAGTCCGCTGAGAACTCCAGACAATTCATGCCTATGAACCATGCCAATTTCTCCGACTCGCATTGGAAGTTCACGATAAGAATGAAGATCTTCCTTGAACATCAGGATTGCTCCTGGACAGTTCATTGGTTTCACTGCATAATCTTCTTTGTCAATCTTTAATGTGTACATGTTTTCCTTGAAATTCTCCCAGTGGCCGGATGATGTCCAGAGTTTCCTGCTCAGTATGATCGGAGTCCGAATTTCGACATAACCTGCGTTCTTATGCTCTTTTCTCCAATAGTCTAGCAGTAAGTTCCATATTATCACACCTTTCGGATGCCAGAACACCATTCCTGAAGCTTCATCGTGGAATGAGAATAAGTTTAATCTTTTTCCGATCTTTCGATGATCTCTCTTCTCTGCCTCTTCCAACATCTTCAGATGCTTCTTTAATTCTTCTTTTGTTGGAAATGCTGTTCCGTAGATCCTTTGCAATTGCCCTTTTTCAGGATCTCCTCGCCAGTAAGCGCCTGCAACTTTCATAAGTTTGTATCCGCCGATGTATGATGCATCTGGGACGTGCGGTCCCCGGCAAAGGTCAGTAAACTTGCCTGAAGTATAGATTGTTATCTTCTCTCCTTTCGGCAGTTCATTGATCAGTTCTACTTTGTACTTGTTATCCTTGAACATTTTCAAGGCTTCCTGTTTTGTGATTTCACTTTTTTCGAATTTTAATTTTTGCTTGATAAGATCGTACATCTTCTTCTCGATCTTTTTCAGATCTTCTGGTGTGAATGGTCTGAAATCAAAATCATAATAGAAACCATCTTCTATAGAAGGACCGATTGTTGGCTTTGCTTCTGGAAATAACTCTATCACTGCAGCTGCCATTACATGAGAGGCGCTGTGCCTTATTGTCTCCAGGTCCATCTTTTCTTTCTTGTCTGCCATGATTTAAAAAGAAAAGCCGAATTTGTTTTTAAATGTTACTATCAAAAGGATTTTATATATGATAACATCTTCAAAAGATATGAAGTATAAAGAAGTGGTGGATTATCTGAAAAGAAGAAAGCAGCACAACATTGTTGATGACAGTTCCCGCCAGATAGAGAATGTGTTCAAGCAGTGCCTGGATGTGAAAGGACACGAGAAAGTTCTTATCCTGACTGATTTTGGAAAAGTTGGGAAGAGCGCCAGCACGTTGCTGGGTGCTTCTTTGTTTTTCGCTGCAAGAAGAGCGGGTCTTGACACTGAATTTGTGATCCAGAAAATAAAACAGAGAGGGGAGAAAGCTGACAAATACATCATCAATGCACTAAACCAATTAGAGGATCCAGCAATAATATTTCTCTGCACATACCGCGGTGCTGGTTCTGTGCAGCCATTCTATAAATCTCTGAAACAGTTCTGCATGGATTATAATCATAGGTACATGACTTCTGCTGGCCTGCAGGAACTGCCGACTTCAATGTTTCCGCATATCATCAATATTATTGCTGTTGACTATCATGTCATGCAGGAAAAAGCAAAACGAATCTCTTCTGTCCTGGACAAAGGAAAAGAAATCTATGTTGCGACTGACAAAGGCACTGGTCTCTGGATAGGCATTAACAAAACAGTATCGATTGTAAATGCAGGAGATTACAGGGCATTTGGTTCTGGCGGGAATTTTCCTGTCGGTGAAGTTTACATTCCTCCTCGGAAGAGCAAAGCAGAGGGTGTTGTTGTAGTTGATGGTTCTGTGAAACACTACAAAGGAACAAGCCTGTTGAAAAAACCAGTTGAGATGAGATTTGAAAGAGGAGAAGTTGTGGATATTGTCGGAACACAGGCAAAAAAGATCTGGAAGACACTGCGATTGGCAGAGAGAAAAGCAGAAGATAAGAGAAGTGTCTATCGTCTTGGAGAATTTGGCATTGGCATTAATCCAAACGCTGGTTTCTTTGGTCCGACATTGCTTAACGAGAAGACATTAGGGACAGCACACATTGCAATCGGTGCAAACTACCACTTTGGCGGTGATATAAAAGCACCAGTGCACCTGGATCATGTGTTCAAGAACCCTGTGATTCGGGTTGATGGCAAGATTCTGAAAGTTTGAGATAACGAAAACTCGCCTTGATAAGTGAGTTTTCGGAATTGAAATTTTCACACTAAAGTGTGAAGTATTACCTTTGTGAAAATTCCAATAATTAAAACAAATCCTTTTTGAACTTGATTTCCAAGGAATTTGAAGACAATATTCTGATAGTATCAATCATGCCTTCTTTCACACCAAAATCTTCGATCTTCTTTGGAAGGATTGCTGCTATCGAACTTCCTACTTTGATTATTTTCCGTTTTGCTTCAATCCGCTTATTCTTTTCTCTCAAGCGCAGAACGTCTTTTGCCTGTTTTGGAGAGAATAATATTTCATCACACTTCTGGCATTTTAAACAGTCTACTAGAAATCCTTCTATCAATGTCTTGTCAGAAACAATCTTTCCTCCGCATTTACATTTTATTTTAGTATTTGCCATTTTTCTTGATAACTGTTATTACCCAGATAACTTTGTTATAACATTCTACTATCACAAAATACGTCTTTGAATTTTGTTTGAAATAGTTCTTGAAACATATTCTTCCTTTTGCAGGTGTTGATTTTTCTTTGCTGACTTTGCCTGTTCGGATTGTTTTTATTGCACAATCAATGTCTGCAGGACAAAGATTCTTATCATTTAATGCGTGTTTTGTAAACATAATATGATTGTGTCTGCGGTCAAATTGTGCAAGATAAGTATTATAATAAAATATAGTACTTATTATAATATATAAAAGTTTCGATTTCATGACTGATTAATGGAGATTATGCTTTATATGTTTAATTTAGAAAAAATTGTAATAATTATAAATAAAATATAAAAATCACTTCTTGACAAATCCTTTCTCTTTCGCTTCTTTTTCTAATCTGCTAAAAACTTGGTATTCATCTTTTGTCGGTTTTCTTTCAGTTCTTTTGCCTTTGACATTTTCAATCATGTAATCAAGGCTTCCAAAAGGTTTCTTATCAACATAGGATTTCTCAGGATACTCTGAGTAAAACAACACTGTAGGATTTGCCTCATAATTTTTCTGGACAATAAGGCAGGGTTTTTCTTTGGATCTTAGGTTTTTGCGGCAGTTATGAATACCAATTGATAATCCCATTGCTGCCATCATAAATAATAAGACCAGCAATGTCCTTTTATTCATGAAAGGATCATCGTCATCATATCTCATTATAAATTCCGCTTATAAGTGCCAATATATAATATTATAGTTATGAGCAGGAGAAACCTTTATAAAGCCCCATAGAACCTTTATGCAAGAGGAACCAAAATGCAAAGAGTAGGCGGGGCACGTAGAAAAACACGGCACAAATTAGCCAAGGAAAGAAAAAAGAAAGGTAAGATTTCTATCAGAGCTTTCTTGCAGAGGTTCAACCCAGGCGAAAAAGTAGAACTTAGAGCAGAAGCAGCCTACCAGAAAGCAATGTATCATCCTAGATTCCACGGAAGAGTTGGAAAGATCGGAGAGAAAAAACTGGGAAGATGTTACGAAGTCATAATCAAGGATGGATCAATCGTGAAAAGATTGTTTGTACATCCAGTACATATGAGAAAATTATAAAATGGCAAAAGCAAAAATCATCGATGAAAAGCCAATGACAATGGCTGAACTGAAGGAAGAGATAGCTAAAGCAAAAAAGAAAGCTGACGAGCAGGGTTTTCGTGCGCAGAAAACAGAAGAGTACCTGAACATCTTTGTCAAGATCAGCGCTAAAAAAGCACTCGAGATAAAAGAAGAGATCGAGAAACTGAAAGTTCCAAGATTATCTGAAAATCACATTATTAAAATCATTGACATCATGCCAGAAACAGTAGAAGAACTGAAAGTGGTCATGCAGGGATATCCAATCACAGTAACCAAAGAAAACATGGCTAAGATTGCGGAAGTTGTCAAGAAGCATGTGTAAATTAAAAAAAAGAAAAATTAAGATAATCTAATTATCTGTTTGTTTCTGATCACTTTGGGACATATTGGAAATTCCATCTCTCCATAAGCATTTGAAGTTATATCTCCAACAACACCTGGGAAATTGTTTGTTGCCAATAAACCTTGTTTGATGTTTTCTCTTGTTATATCTTTGTTATCTACAGCGTCCGCAATCAGTTTCATGCTGTCGTATCCAAAGGTTGTGAAATAACCTGGATATTTGCCATGCATTGCCTGGAATTTCTGCACATAGTCCTCAGGGAGCTGGGAATAACAGAATGCTGTGACATAAACTCCTTCGATTGCATCTCCTGCTTGTCCGATTGCATTTTCTGTTGCAATGGTACCTACTGCAAACACTTTCTGATTCATTCTTAGTTCCTGCATCTGCTGAAGCATCAATACTATATGCCAGTCTAAACCGATAAGGTAGATAGCATCAGCATTGTTTGCTTTTATCTTCAATAGTTGTGTCCTGTAATCCTTATCCATGAATGAATATGATTCGTCAGCAAGCACTTTTCCACCTCTAGCTTCTACTGTTTGCTTGAAACGGTTTGCATAACTGTTTCCAAATTCATCGTTTGAATGCAGAATGCCAAAAGTTTTCATCTCAACATTCTCGACTGCGTATGCTGCCATTACAGGAGCATCGATATCTGCGTTTGTGAAATACCTGAAGATATAATCTCCTTGGTTTGGAATATCACTTGCAGATGCAACAGTAGCAAGTAAAGGAAGTTTTGCTTCTTCTGCTAATGGAATCAATGGCCTGACAACAGAGCCTGTTATGACAATATCAGGTTTGTCAATGTCAACAAATTTGTTGAAGATGGATACAGCTGTTTTTGCATCACCTTGACTGTCTTCAAAGACAACTTCAACATTAATTCCCATTTCTTGCAATTCTTTCTGCGCTAGCAAGATTCCTTCCTGCAATTCTTCTCCAATGTATGCGGCATAACCAGTCATTGGAAGAACTGCACCTACTTTGATTGTCTCTTTCTTCTGCTCTTGCGCACAACCTGCAACCAATGCAAGACACAAGATCATGAGTATTGAATATGCAATTGTTTTCTTGTTCATTTTAACCTCCAATTTCATTATGTACTAATAGTAAGCAGAGGGTATTTAATATTTAGTTACCCTTTATAGGGGTAGTAAATGGAAAGATTTATATATGAATATAGCTAAAAATCACATTATGAAGATATTAGAAGCACTCAGAGAAGCAGGTCTATCAGAAAGGGAGGGCAAGGTCTATTCAGCACTCCTGGAGCTAGGTCTGACTACGACCGGAGCTATTGTGAAGAAATCTGGTATTCCGAATTCTAAGATCTATGAGATCTTGGAGTCTTTGGAGACAAAAGGTCTTGTGAGTTACATTGTAAAGAAGAAAACAAAATATTTTCAAGCAGCAGATCCAAATAAAATATTAACTTTATTCAAAGAGAAAGAAAAAAAGATAGAACAAATTATCCCAGAACTAAAAGCAAAGCAGAAATTAGTCAAAGAAAAGAAAGAAGTTGAATTCTTCGACGGGCTAAAGGCGATTTATGCGATGTTTGTAGATATTCTCAATGAGGCTAAGAAAGGAGAATTATATTCAGGTTTTGCTAGTGGAGAAAAAGATGAAAGAAAAGAAATACAAATCTTTTACAAAAAGTTAGGGGTATTGAGATACGAAAAAGGATTGGATGTAAAACTATTAGTAAACAAAAAATACAAAAAACTATACGCACGAGTTTACAAAGATAGGATTGAGTTCCTCAAAAAGATCCTACGCTTTGGGAATTTTGATTACCCTGGAGATATTGCCATATTCCAGGACAAGGTCGTGATCATCAATTGGGAAGAGACTCCAACAGCCATTCTTACTACTAGTAACAAAATGGCTGAGCAATACAAGATATTCTTCAAGCAGATGTATAATATTTCAAAGCCATTCTAGTCCCAAAACTCCTTCTTTTGCCAAATAGGCCTAAAACCTCCGTTTTCAAATATCTCGTCTTTTTCATGATACGAAAGTTTTAAATATGCCTTTCGACTAGGAATATATGAAAAAGAGGGGTATGGGCTAGAATGCCGTAAAAAAATGGAACGAAGACAGACAAGAGAAGAAAATGCAATCGTGCTTGACTTTTTGCCGAACGGTTACCCGTTTGACAATAGGCCGAGCCACAGGAAGACTGCAATAGTGCAGGCTCTCGGCAAGACACACTTCTCACTATTAGAATTGGTCCCGAAAAAAGGTATATTCCTGCAGCCATACCAAGAAGTATACATTGGCGAAGGCAAGAGAGAAAAGATACATCATATTAACGGCACACTTGCTATTGACAAACTGACACATTCTGCAAGACAGGAACTAGATTTTGTCATCAAAGATCTTGTTGGCAAGAATCCAGAACCGTTTGTAAAGTTCTTCAATATAGCTAGTCCTCTGTCCACACGAAGACACATGCTTGAACTGCTTCCAGGTGTTGGAAAGAAACACATGTGGGAGATCATTGAAGAGCGTAAGAAGTCACCGTTCACATCGTTCGCAGATATAAAAAAAAGGGTAAAACTGATGCCAGACCCAGAGAAAGGGATCATAAGAAGGATCAGGCTAGAGATAGAAGGGGAAGAGAAAAGAAAAATATTTGTCAAGTGATTGAAATGGAATACTATGAAGAAGACTCTTTTGAAGAAAAGGATTGGGACGAAGAAGTAGAAAGTGATGGTATAAATTCTGCTGAACGAGGAGTTATCGCAGGATACGAACGTACTGTTGAAGAGGATGAAGCAGGCGGCAGGAAAGGAGAGGAGAAAGAGAATTATGAAACAGATGACGGCGAGTTCATTCCAGAAGAGTTTGATTAAAGCATATTCTCTATTTCTTGTATGGTCATTTCAGAAAAAGATTTGTTAGTGAATAATATCTTTGAATTCCTGGAGTCCCAAAGCATAAAACCACCTAGTCTCTTCTCATTTCCAGTCTTTATGATGACATCTGGCGGGACAAAATAGGATGAATATATATTTTCTTTTATTGTTGATTCTTTCACTGACTCGATATCTATCTTGTCTGCAACTATCTGTCTTGCCAGTATCTGGCATGCATCCACAATTTCCTGCTGCCCGTCGTAGTTTATGACAAAGTTAAGGAAGTAAGCATCAAACTCTTTGGTTGTATCCAAGATATCTTTGAACTCTTCGACCAGAACACTCGGAAGATCGTACCATTTGCCAAGAAAGGAAACTTTGATCTTATTCTCCCTAAGAAAATTTTTGTTAAGATAAAATTTGAAGAATTCTGCTAATTTCTCGTTCTGGGTATCTTTGTGGAAACCGATTGTCAGGACAGGCATCATATTAGTGATCTGATATTTTATCATTTCAACTACTTTCGGCATAGCCTGATCAATATTGTCAAGATCGATAGATATTGCTAGATGCATCAGAGTTGATTTGTTCATTCATTCTATAGTAGCGACACATATTTAAATATTTTTTGTATTTATTTCAGGTAAATGATAGATATCCTGCTTGTGTGCATTGGTTTGATAGCACTGATAATTGGGTCCTATACAGACATAAAGATCCTTGAAGTGCCGGATTATCTGAATTTTTCAGTGCTTGCGGTTGCTTTTGGACTGAGATTTATCTATTCTGCTGCAACATCTGAGTGGATTTATCTGTTACATGGACTAATCGGTTTTGGAATATTCTTTGTTTTTGGAGAGATAATGTATTATACAAAGCAATGGGGAGGCGGAGATACAAAGATGCTTCGCTCTCTTGGTGTTTTGTTCGCAACATATCCAGAATTTTTGTTAGGATTCTTTAATCCTGTATTGAACTTTTACTTTCCAGTCGTTCTGCTGTTAAACATACTGATAGCAGGTGCGATCTACGGTTTGATCCTTAGTTTGTTTTTTGTTGTGAAGAACTGGAAAGGTTTCAAAAAAGAATATGTTAAATTGATCTCAAAGAAAAACATCCGTGTTGTCAACAGAAGTATTATAGCGCTTTCCATTGCTTTACTGGTGTCTACAATATTTGTGCCGAACATATATAAAGTATTGTTTGTTTCACTTGCAGTGATAATGTTTGCAATGATGCAGTTAAGTCTGTATGCAAATGCGTGTGAAAAGAGCTGCATGATCCGGAAGATTTCAACAAAAAAGCTTAGAGAAGGGGATTGGATCCTTAACAAGATAAAGAAAGGAAAGAAAGTATTGTATAAACCAAAAGCATTCGGTGTCACAAATAAAGAGATCAAAGCTTTGGTGAAGAATAATATCAGGACTGTTGTTGTCAAGTTCGGGATTCCATTTGTTCCTGCAATGCTTATCGCTGTTATTGCAACCTTGATATTTGGAAACTTTATGTTTTCATTTATTTGAGAATCAAGGAATTCTTCTCAGGTATTTCCTGTAATAATCTTCAGAGATCTCTCTAGCTTCTTTTTTCTCTTCTTCTGTCGGTGCTGCAGCACCTGTTAATTTTTCTTCAAGAGTGTTCAGCTGGTCCTCTGAAATCTGTTTTGGTTCCCATGTCAATCCAAGTTCATCTCCTGCTTTTCTCGGCAGGATGTGTATTGAGAAGTGCGAGAAAATCTGGTCAACTCCTGTGTTGATTATTATGTTTGACGAGTTTAATTTCAGTGGAGCATTGATTGTCTGTGCTAATTTGTGTGCCACTTCAAACATCTTCCTTGTAACTTCTTCTTTGTTTCGCATGAAGATTGCAACGTGCTCTTTCGGAACAACACAGATATGCCCCAGAGCTGCGGTTGGATAGAGGAATGCAATTATCTCTTCATCTTCATAGATAATCCTGATATCTTTTCCCCGTTTTTGGGCAATCACGCAAAATACACATTCTTTTGTCATATTAAACCCTCGATCTTGTCTAATAATTCATCTGGTTTATCTTCATGTTCCTCGTCTTCTTCTCCTTCTTCAGCTTCATCTTCCCCTTCGTCTTCTTCTCCTTCTTCACCCTCTTCTTCGCTTCCTGCTTCACCTTCTTCTATCTCTTCCAGATTCTGTCCAGGGAAAGTCTGGGCAATCAAGGGTCTTAACTTGCCATACAACTCGTCAATATCATCTTTGTCAATATTGTTTGTCGGGACTGCAAGATTCAGCTCATCATTCTCAGCCCTTGGAATGATGTGCATGATAAAGTGCGGTGCTTTTTGTCCTGCGTCCTGGCCTGACTGAACAATCATAGTTGTTCCTGCTGCTTTCAGGTTTGTGACCAGGATGTGTGACATCCTTTGAGAGATAACACCCATGTGTGCAAACAAATCAGAAGGGACTTCGCTGGCAAAAGTGTAGTGTTCTTTTGGAATCAGAAGTATGTGTCCAGGATTTGCAGGATAGATATCTAGGAGAGCCATCACTTTATCATCTTCAAACAATTTCTTTGACGGTATGTTCCCGGATACTATCTGACAGAAAATACAGTTTGCCATTTTATTTTACATACTTGCGGACAATATATCCTAGATTCTTGATTATATCATACGGTGTGAAACTGTAACCGATCTGATCTTTCAGCTTATCTCCGACAAGACCATTTATCTCTGCACCATAACGCGCTGCATCTAATAATGGAGTTCCAAGCGCAATCAGACCACCGACCAACCCAGCCAGGACATCTCCTGTTCCGCCAACAGTCATTCCTGGATTGCCGAACTTGTTCTTGTAGATCTTTCCCCCATCTGTTATCTTATCTACATGACCTTTCAAAAGTATGATACGATTAGAATCTGCATAGACTGGCAAATTATCATCTGTTGGTTCTGCATCGTACAATGCCTGGAACTCTCCCTTGTGCGGTGTAAGGACAGCATTGTTGATCTTCTCTGCACGCAGTACTTTCAGAGCATCTGCATCAATGACTTTTGGTTTGTCCAGTGCAACAATTTTCTTGATCAATCTTACTGTTGCCTTGTCTGTTCCTATTCCAGGACCAATCACAATACAGTCTGCTTTTTCTATGAATGGCTCGATTTCAGGATAATGTTTGTCTGTCAGGATCGAACCTTTGCATTTGATTGTTATCAAAGAAGGATCGTAAGAATTTATTGCGTAAGCTGCATCTATTGTGGTTGCAACATACACCAGATCAACTCCTGTTCTTAATGCTGCCATTGCTGCCAAAGCAGGTGCACCAACATAAAGTTCAGAACCTCCGATTACAAGGACTGTACCGTTCTCGCCTTTGTGCGACTCTTTTTTTCTTGAAGGAACATCCATGCGAAATATGAATTTCTTATAGTATATAAATATATATACACAAAGATAGATTTATAAAGCAGAATTGTCATCAGAATAGGCATGGCTTATCTTGAAGGTGCAATCAAGTTTCTTGTGCGCTTAGGATTACTGGATGTCGTGCTTCCATTCCTGCTTACTTTTGTATTGGTATATGCTTTATTGGAGAAGACAAAAGTGCTTGGCGAAGAGGATGGACAGCCAAAGAAACGCCTGAACATAATTGTCGCACTGATCGCAGGCTTACTGTTCGTGAATCTTATAAGATATACAGATTTTGTGACATGGTTCTTGTTTATTGTGATTGTTATTGTCATGATCTTTGTGGTGCAATTGTTAACTTCAATGCTGGGAGTGAGTATGAAACTGACAGCATGGATCATTGTTCCTGCACTGGTGTTCTTTATCGTATTGTTCACCTACAAATTCATTGATTATTCTATCTTGTTATCTGCACTCTTCCATCCGTTCACAGTATTCATCATAGTTGTGGGAATAGGATTATATTTTGTGGTAAAAGGACCAAAGAAGAAGCTCACAGAGGAAGAGAAGAAGAAATTGAAAGAAGAAAAGGAAAAGGCAGCTAAAGAAAAGAAAGGGAAGAAAAAAGAGAAACCAGAAGAGAAATATGAATTAGAGGAGGTCGGTCGAATCCCTGCAGAAAAACTAGAAGGGGAAGAAGGTTTTACTAAAAGATTTACACCACTGCGCTAGTTCTATTACGCATTCTCAACTGTAACTCTGCCACCGACTTTTCTTAAACGGTAGACTATTGTCTCTTTTAATTTCTTTGTAGCTTTGTCAAAGACATGCTCATATAAAAAATCCCAATCAGTGATATATCCAGGAAATCCATCTTTATTGCTGGAAATGGCATTATGCGTGTGTCCCCCAAAATATGGAACTCCTTTTTCTTTTGCTAACTGAAGTGCTCCAGCAGGATATAACCATTCCTGTTTATCAATAGTTTCTGATCTAGCAGTCAGTGCATCTCCTACTTGCCCGTGCCCGATTAACAGGTCAACATCAAATTGTTTAGCAAATGGATAAACCGATTCTTTTTCTGCCATTAAAATTTCCTGTATCTTTGCTTCTTTTTCTTGTGGATCTTTAATATCCTTAACTTTTTCTTCAAGATCCTTGATCAGCATTCCTTTGTCTAAGTGTGAAAATAACTCTGATGGAAAACCAGGGATACTATATCCCGTATTGACACTTGCGAATACTCTTAAATTATTGATAAAGAAAGGTCCGTTCATGTTTGCCAAGACAGCATTTTGTGCGTTCTTTATAGGAATCATCTGGTGCGGAAGATCGTGGTTACCAGGAATATAATGTATTGGAACACTTGAATCTGCAAAAATATCATCAACTGATCGATACGTATTTTTATGTGTCTCAACAATTTTTTGCGTGACAGCTTGTATTCTTTTGAAAACAGCACCATATTTTTTTTGAAATTCCTCTTTTGGCATTTGACCTGCCTTAACAGCTGGGATAACTTTTTCCATCAAAGCAACTTGCTGCATATATTCACTTGGATCATCCTCTCCAAGAACTTCTTTGACTGTTTTACCGACAATGCCTTTGCTGTTTACAATATCACCCAGATCAAGTCCAGCATCAAAATCATCACGGGAATTCATAAAGTCAATGATAGCTCTATATTTACCCAGATCTCCATGCATATCTGACCATTGCAAAAGCCTTATTTCTCCCATCTTATATATAAATTAGAAGTTCTCATATATAAACCTTTCTATTTTGTTGTTACTTATAAGGGGTGATTTATAAATCCTTTTGGCCTATTCTAAAGGCACTTCAGACCAAGAAGTGAAGTCCTCTTTATGGGTTGCCAGCTCTCCAAACAGGTAGGTTGGAGCGTATGTTGAGCCAGGCTGCAGATCCTGGATATCCGAATGCCAGTTGTACTCACCAACATGGCTGTAGACTGATTTGCCTGTTGCCCTCCAAGTCTCTGTGACCTGTCTTGCTGGTCCTTCTACATGACCTTCAGAAACCATGCTTGGGATTTCCATTCCTTTTGCACGCAAAGTATCCCTGATGACAGATACAGCTTCTGCAACTGGAAGAACACCTTGTCCAGCTGGAAGGTGTGTGATTGAACTTATTCCATCAACAACATGAACATTGCCGATTATGCCTTTTTCTGCTAATCTTTTAGTCTGATCAAGATACCAATCATCAAATCTTTTTTTCCTCTGTTGTTCTGATTCTCCTTGCTCTCTCTTGAAATGTTCTCCCCACCATCCCAAGTGTTGAGTATCTAAAGTTATCTTGACAAAATCTTTTGCAAGCTTTTCAGCTCTGTCTTTACCTTCTGGACCTGCAAATTTCTTGTTAAAGAATGGATTTTCAATCATCCTTCTATTTCCTTCAGCATCAGGATGGCCGCTTGGATCTTCTATCTCTTTTTTTGTAAGCCTGTCAACAAAACCTTTTCTTCCAGCTTCTACTAATTCGATCATCTCATCTGGATGCGAACCAAAAGTATTTGTAGAGAAATTTTCAGGAGCAATTGCCATTGGTTTTTTCAATCCTATCTCCTGGCATTTTTCCCATGCCATCACTGCTGTCAGTCCGAGTGAATCACCAGAACGTCTAAGTCCTTCTTCTTTTGTCGGAACAAAACGAGTTATCTGCTCTTTTGCATCCATCCACTTCCGTTTTGAATTCATTGCAGTATCACGGCGCCATCGAGCTTCTGCTCCTAGTTCTCCAAGATGTGCTCGTTGTTCTTCTGTCGGATCATCACCGTATTCTCGTTTAGCACGATTAAATGTGCCTGCGACCCGGTCTGCTTCAGCATCCCATCGTTTGAAGTCTGCAAGAGCTGAACGCGCATCTGCTGCAACATGAGCACGAAGAAAAACAGTTTCAGGAGAATCTATTAAGTCAATCTCATCTTCTTTGAAGAGTATAGTTCCCTCAGCACCATAGCTCAAATTCAATTCCTCAAGAACTTTGCTTTTATCTCCGTGAAATCTTTGCTTAAGCCCATCGAGTTTTTCTTTAAACTTTTTAACAGTCATTTCTTCTTCAATCACAGGTTTTCTTATCCATCGATCTTCTGGAACTCCCTCCTCAGGCTCAGGAACCATCTTCACAATGTTTAATTCATGATCTGTTGGAAGAGAGATAATTTTTCCAGATTCAAAGTTTGTGACAGAAACTGTTTTGGCAGCACCAGGATAATCTTCAAATTCTTCTCCAGCTTCCATTATTGAACGAGGGAACTCGCCGGCGTGGACAGTGATTGCCATTGGTTTCTTGTCTGTTGCGATATCTCCTGCAAAATCAATTACTTTTTTCATCTCCTCGATGGACTGCTGCCGCATGTCTTCATTAAAGCCGTCTTTGCCAGCAAAACCAGAAAGATTATTGACACCTCCCTGCATTATCGGTGCGTGGACAGACGAAATATTCAAATCCTGCAGTTGTGCTAATTTTTTCAGTTCTGCTCTTGCTTCTTTACCGTAAGTGCCGGTTCCAGTCTGCCCCCTGACATCGCTTGCTCCGAGCTGCAGATCTAGATCAATCACACCCATCCGCGCTTTTGCAGCAACAGATGTTGTGAACTTTCCTTCTGCCTGTTCGTGGACAGTGGATCCTACATCCGGCCATCTTTCTTTTTCCATTGGACTGTAATAATCAGCTCCTACATAATTTGACATCATAACCTCTTAATAATTTTCTTCGTGCTTTTTCTTGTATTTTATCATCGATCCGAAATGCTCTTCACCAGCAGTCTCTTCTTCGTCCTCTTCTTCATCTCCTCTTCTCACGTACTGCCTTTGTCTTGCCTCTTCCTCTTCCCTGACTGGGTTTCTTGCTTCGTAATCTTCTGATGGACTTTCAGACATATAAGTTTTTGTATCATCTTTTGAGTAGTCAGCAGTCTTTACAGCGTTTTCTTCTGTCTCCCGGACATTCTTCTCCAGCTCGTTCCTTGTCCGGACATCTTCAACCCCTTCTTCCAGTGTATCTTCATCATCTGTTTTTGTCTTCTTGACTTCTTCTTCAAGCCGTGCACTTACTCTTGGTTTTTCAGCTTCTGTCTGCTGCTGGCGGATGATAAGTTCATCAATGAATCTTCGGATCTTTGACAATTCTCTCTGTTCTTCTTCTGCTTCCAGTTCTTTCTTGCTCTTTTCTAATAATTTCTCAGCGCTTGTGATGGCTCTCTGCAAAAACTCCAACTCTTTGTTCTTTGCAGCCAGGCTTTCCTTGACATCTTTTATCGAAGAGACAATCAGGGAGATCTCTGCTGCTGTTGTCACTCTTCTTTCATCTGCAAGCGACTTTGCAAAACTTTCTTTTGTCTTCTTGCTGCCCTCGAATCGAAGAATCTCATCCTTGAGCTTCTGCCTTTCCTCTTCAAACTCCTGCTTCAGCTCTTTCAAGGCTTTTGTCTGCTCTTCAAGAGGCAGCTTTTTGATTTTTTCCAGATCCATAGTCTTTGCTATGCACCTTTCATTTATATATCTTCATATGACATTCAGGTCATTTATAAAGAAAAGATGTTCTTAGTTTAAATAGAATATTGCGGTTTAGCGTGCAAAAGTGAGACATTTTCCTTAAGTTTTATAAAATCGAACAAATGCACAATAATTATGACCACAGATTTTATGGAACCTGATTATGATGCTTTTGATTCTCGCATAGAAGACCTTTGCAGTGAAGGCAAAGACAATGAAGCAAGAGATCTTGTCAGAAAAGCACTGGAAACTACTCCTGATGATACTGATTTATTGATCAGGTTAGGAGAAATATATCTTAGAATGGACAATATCCTTGAAGCATCAAAAGCTCTTAGAAGAGCCCGGGAATTAGGAGATAGTGATACAGAGATTGATTATCTTTTAGGAGGGTGTGCATTTTTCTCAGAAGATTTTTGTCAGGCAAGAAAGCATTATGACAATTACTTAAGAAACCTAGTAGGCCCTGGAGAGGCATATCAAATTGATAAAGATGATCAGAGGAGGATAGCAGAGATCGGAAGGGATTTCTATGCATCTCGAAAACATATCGAGGTTCTGAAATTTTTCCGTTTTATATTCACCCATGGTCCGTTGTGGATAGAGACTGCTGAATACTGCTGGGCAGCACGATGCCTGCACAAGTTCGGAGAGAAGTTTCAGGAAGAGAAATATAGTTATATTGAACAAGCAATCATGTACTCGACAGTATCTATGGTTCGTTATAGGCTGCAATACGCGATCTTCTTGTACGATGATAGCAATAAAGAAAAATATCCTGAAAAACAACAAGAGATGGCTGACAAGGCAATCGTATTGTTCGAGTTTGTAGGCATTGAAAATATCCAAGGTATCGGAACATTAAAGAAGCTTAAATTTCTCTACAGACATTACAGGGACTGGAACAATCGTACAAGAAAAAAACTAAGACAGTGCAATAGAAAGATAGAAGTACTGGAAAACAGGAAAGTAAAAAGCAAGAGCAGAAAAGCTACTTTCAAGAAAAAATCAAAAAAAGACAGAAGAAGAAAAAATTAGTAAGGCTTTTTCTTTTGCAATCTTCCATTAGCATTGCTAAAGACTTTCTCGACAGAATATTCTGATGTATCGAATGCTGCTCTTGCAGTTCCTTCTTCTGCACCTGCTTTCCTCCGCAGTTCTGGCTGTCGCGGGTGCTGCTGCGATCCTGTCAATGTCTGCTGTTCCTGCTTTGGTGCAGCTTTTGATATGTCTCCTCTCAATGATTTTATATGCGAAACTAATTCTTTCAGATTATTATCATTCATCGCTCGATACTTATCAAAGAAAGCTTTGAAATCCTTAAGATATTTTTCAATCTTTTCTAATCGTTCCATTACCTTTGGATCTGCAGCTTCAGCCTGCGCAGCTTCCTCTCTTTGCAGCTCGACCTGTTCTTTTTGCACTTCCCTTGTTTCATTCTCCCTTACTTGACTGAATGCTCTCTTTTTCAGATTTTCCAAAGGAGTGTTTCCAATCCTAAGATCACCAACATTATGAACAAGGCCCCCATTGTCAATCTTTTCAGTCGCTTCCTCAAAATTAGTAGCAAGACCTCTTTCAACCAGAGATTTAGCAAGCTTGTTTTTCTCTTTAAGTTTCTCTATATTAAGAACCATTTATCTCTCACCTCAATAATAAGTAGGGCGGTAGACGGGAATCGAACCCGCGTCCCAGGATCCACAGTCCTGTATTCTACCACTAA
>JAGLWF010000002.1 GCA_023133595.1 Nanobdellota archaeon
GGACAGATATTCCAGAAGCTATTATTATAGAAAACGCAGCTGCTGCAAAAGCCTACAAGAACTTTTTTGAATTCATGTGGCAGAATGCTAAGAAATAATTTTAGTGTCTATAGATATTGTCATGATGATAATAATCCTACACTTGTTTTTTCTCGATGGTCAATTCTGAATACTAAAACAAAGTGTCCTGTACGCACTGCTGAATATATTCTGGATAAAATATTATTTCAATTTCTGAATCAAACCAACTGTTATCGGAAGAACCTGGGAATCATTGCCAACAAATACAAATGCTTTCGTGATTTCAAATACAGACTGATCCAAAGGATTCAAAAAAGTAAAGAGTTTTGTGTCTTTAGAAACTTTCCCAGCTAACATCTTTGATAATTTCTTTGGATCGTGGTGTGTTAATGACATGAAAATATGTGTATACTCAGAATAATCGTGCGTGTATAAATCATCATTTATTATTTCCATATTATATCCGCTAAACCATTGGGCCCATGCATAAGCTGTACGTACTAGTTCTGGATTTCTCTCGATGCAGACAGTCCTGCATTTTGAAATATAACCAACACGGCAATCACCAGCACCAGCATCACATAAATATGAATCTTCAGTAACTTCCATCTGTTGCAGAATAAATTCTACTGAACTTATATTAGTTGGCACCCAAACTTCTGCCATACTTTTCAAGAGATGTGAAGGAACTACACGACCAGCTTCCAAGCTTACTAAATAATAATCAGCAATATTGCCTTTAATATTCAATTCTCCAATTTGAATGTATGTGCATAATGGATGGTTGCGCAATGCTTCTGCATATTTATTATTTGCACTAATTACTTCAATAACTTCACCTTTATGTACAGTGCGCAAGTCAAAGAGAGGCCTTACATCAATGTTTAATTCTTCTATAGCATCGACACTTCCTTTATCATACATCCTTTGCATTGCATCTATATAAGATTCTATTCGTGCACTCCAAGCATTGCATGCTATCTTGCCAAGCCTTTTCATAATAACAGAAAAAAAAGAGGAAAATATAAAAAGCTTATCCTCTTCCGAATATTCTACCAAAGAACCCGAGGATTCTTTCCATCATTCCCCGCTGTTCTCTCAGTTCTCTTTCAATGCCTTCTATTTTCTCACCAATGCTCTGGCACATACCATCATGGCATGAATTGCTCACGCATTCGTAATTATTCTGGCACTGTTCTCTTAACTGTCTTTGCGGTTTCAGTTGCCGACTGACATCACAGAACAATGGCCTTTGTTCACCATTCTCTTTGACCAATCGTGTTCCGATAGGCAGGCAACTGTCTTCCCACTGGCACCCAGAACATTCTCTTCGGAATTCCACAGGCATTGGCTCAGGCCATGGCATTGGTTCGATGATAGGTCTGATATGTTTTGCAACGACCGCTTCTTCTTCTGGATATTCAATGTCTGGTCTCTCTTCTACTTCCACAGGCATTGGCCGGGTTCTTCTCCATTCTCCGCTCAATACTCTGCACTTGTCCCCTTTCTCTTCATACTGCCGCATTAATTCTTCTGGAATCGCCAGCTCAACACGGTTGTATTTCTCGACAAGCATTTGCTTGAACTCTTCGAGTTCTTCAATGCATCTTTCATAATCCGGATGCACTTCAACAACTTCCACGAAACGATCACATTCTCTTGAGACCTTTTGTTTAATCTCAGCTTGATCTTCTGGACTCATGCTGATAAAAACATCTTCGCTTACCATATGCTCTTCAAAACATCTGTCGTAGTCGCTTCGCATTGGTCCTGGAGGAACCGGGACTGGCCTGCCAAAGCGTTCACCGCAAATTCTCAATCCTTCCTCTCTCAAACTTTTTGCAAGAGGATAATTTCTATCAACTCTCTCGTGATAGTTTGCGTTTTCAAAATAATTGCTCACGCACTTGTCGTACGTGAGCTCCTGTGCGGGTTGCTCAGGTTCTATAGGTTCTGGTATCGCAACTCTTTCTTCAATAATCTCCCCAAGATGCATGGTACAGTACAATTCATTATTATAGATAAAGATCATTCCCATGTAGAGCATTGCCTGGTCATTTAATCTGTAATGAGATCTGTAACGAGTATCTCCATAACTTTCTGCTTCTTTTGCATTCCTCATCAGGATTATCTCACCGTTCACGCTTACTTTTGCTCCTCCTCTATCCAGAGATTTTACAACAATATCATATTCTCTTCCCATCCATGCATATGTTCTGCTGGATCCTTCTTTCATTGCCTGCGCATATGCTCCAGTATAACTTAGTGAAGGGACTCTTGGAACAGCATCAATATAGAATTCTACTTTATCACCTGCAGCATCTATCAATCCGATCTCAGACAGGTCTGCCAGAAAATCCCATTGCCCAACTTCAATGAGATTTGTCACTTCACCATTGACTTTGAATTTTGCGCTTCTCTCATATACTCCGATCAAACTAACTTCATATACAGTAGCACCTACCTGCACTTCTTTTCTTTCTCCCATAGCTAATGAAGCACCAACAGCAGCATCAACAGAATTATACGCAGCTGTCGCGCCTATTGTGGTTGCCAAAAACATTGCGATCACAAGCAATGCAAACATAATCTTTTTCATGGTTTTTCACCCCCGGCCTTTAGCCAGTGATGTAGTATAGGCGTGACAAATATATAATACTTCAGCGGATCAAGAATTATAAACTCAAACAATCTGCACCCAATCAAGAGAACAAGGCCAATTTCGTGCCCATTTCCACTATTTTCCTAAGAACCAGCTTGTTAGTTTGATCTGAATAGCTTTTCCTTCCTTTTGTATTGTGATGACCCTCTTTCTCTGCAAGGATTCCAATAATCTAGCCAGGGATGTACGGGGCATGCCTAAAGAATGTCTGATCTTTGCCTGGTAGGACTGGTTGTTATTGCTCATAAGAAATGAGACAATCTCTTTCTCTTTCTTGCCTAAAGTCTGCATGATGTCATCGCTTCGCCTGCTTACCTTCTCTTCTTTCATTTCTTCTTTCTTCTCTGCTTTCTTCACTAATTTTTCTTTGGGAGTCTTTTTCTTCAGCTTGTATTGTGTGAAAAATATAAGGACTGCAAATATCATAATCACAACTATTCCAAAAGATGTCAATGAACCTCTGCTGGGAAGCTTCTTCAGGATTGTCTTGTCCAGTTTGATCTCAACATCTTTAAGATCACCTTTTTCCAGGTCCAGTGAGACATATCCCATTGCACTGCCATAGTTTGCAAATATCTTGCAGTGGCCGACACCGATTATGTTCATGTTGAATGATCCGAACTTATCAGTTTTTGCAGGGCACACCTTGATCTCATTGCATTCGCACTTCAGTTCTGCGCCACTCACTACATTGTCCAAAGTGTCTTTTACTAATCCTTTCAGTGTAGCTGTTGGTGTCAGGTAAATCACATTGCCAGAAATATCTGTGAGAGTGAAACTGGCATAATAATCAATTCCGGGTGTGGAAGGATTGTCTGCTACAATCTCAACAATGTCATACTCGCCAAGGTCAAGGTCAATATTTTCAGCCTCAGGAAAAACCAGAGATTTCTCTCCTATCTTGACATAGCTGATGACATCTGTAATTTTTTCATTTGTATTAAGATCCTTCAGAGTATATGTCTCTGCAGATACAGAGACTGAAAAGATTACAAGAAACAATGCAAGTATCGCTATCGTATATACTTTCATAATCTTACATCCAGGATAAGATTGTTTATAAAAGTATCGAGATTATTCTTCTGTATTAGGATGGTTAAGATCCCTTATCTCTGCATAGAACTCTTCTGCATCTTTGAGAGATCGATCATACATCATTATGTTGGAGAAAGCTCTCAAGCATGCCTGTGCGCATAGTTCGTAGTCTCTTTCTTGTGCTGTTCGCGGTAACCTTGGGAATTTATTGTCAGGAACAAATGTCTTTTCAAATTCAGTGTTCCTATCTCTTAATGTTTCCCAATCTCTTCTCCGGACAGCAAGTATCATTTCTGATATTGCATTGTATCTTTTCTGCACTACTTCTCTTGAAGCAATAATTGCTATGACCATTAATTTATCCAGGCCTTCTTCGCCATCAGAGCCTATTACTACATCCTTTTCAGCATCACCATTTGCATACCAAACCATCCTGGATATTCTGCGTTCTTCAGGTTTAGTAGAGATCTCTAATATTTCTCCTCCACAGTCAAGAGGTATAGAATCTTCACAATACGGAACAAGTATCCCAATCTTAATGCTGTAGGTAAGTGGTTCAGGACCCACAGGTTCTATGTGAACCTCATATCCTGTATTCAACATTGTTGCAAGACGTTCAAGTCCCCATTTTGATACTGGCGCTTCCCGGAACCTAAGTCTTCCAGATCCTCCGCTTCCTCCACCGTTCACCATTATGAATCCCCCTCGGGATCCACGAATTTAGCAAATTGTTTTTCAGCGTGTGCAATAGCTATGTCACGATCATCGACAAACATTGTGCACGATAATAAACAAGATTGTCTGCAATTGTCGTATTCTGTCTCTACTCTGGTGCGGGGAAGAACATCTATATCAGGCATAGTCTTTTCAAACTGTTTGTTCAATACATCAAGTGACCGAGTATCCTCAGCATTCGCAGCTGTGATCATATTTTCTAATATTTCATATCTTTGATGCACCAGATAATTACTCGCAGGCATTGCAATGACAATAAGATCATCAAATCTATTATCCTCTTCAATACGCATAGCAATTTCATCTTTAGTATACCAATACATCTCAAAATACGGAGTCCAGTCAACACTTTTAGGCTCGAACTCAAATTCTTCAATGCATCCTTTTCTGTTTGGAAGTACTGTAAATCTTCCCTTGCCTTGACCGCAGCAGACACCACCATCACAACCTCGGCCACAGGTAGAGCTCTCATAACCAAGAGTTTTTTTAGGAGTTACCCAAACATTATATCCTATATCATGCAAATTAGAAAGAGTCTCGATACCCCACTCTGCCATTGTCCTTCTTTCCAGAACTTTGAAATCAATCGTGCTTGGCTTTTGCATTTTACTTTGAATGTATTTTCAATAATGAATATATAAAACTTCTGCTGTAGCATTTATAAAAGCAAATCTTTAAATACGCAAATATCCTGATTAAATACATCAGGAGGATTACAATGGCAGAACGAAAAACAAAGAAAACAAAAGTTGCAAAACCTAAAAAGGAAAAAACAAGAGAAGTTAGTTGGGTATTGACTGTTATCATGTCAGCTGTGTTTGGTCAACTGGGTGTTGACAGGTTTATCATGGGTCATATTGGCTGGGGAATCCTAAAACTTGTGACACTAGGCGGCTTGGGAATCTGGTGGCTGATAGATTTAGTATTGATAGCTACAAAACATGAATTCAAGGGCGTCAAATGGGTTGAATAAACCCTTTTTTTCCTCTATTTCTATATACAAACTATAGATAAATTTATAAATCAGGAAATTACTTCCTATATAGATTAAGCCTAAATACAAAGGAGGTGACGTATATGGCAAAAGACACACTAAATTTAATTTCTGTGATTCTATGTTTGATTGCTGCAATCAATCTGGGACTTGTTGGTCTGTTCAAGTATAATATACTTGCAACAATCTTCGGAGGAATCCCAATACTAGAAATGATAATCTACATTATCATTGGATTAGCAGGTCTATACATGTTGTATGGTCTATTTAAGAAATAAATTTATTTCTTATTTTCTTTTTTCTTTATACAGCTTCAGGATATCTAGCCCTTATTTCAGCAAGAAGACATTTTCTGGCTGGATTTGTTTTGCGATACATTGAATATCTTCCTGAATTTGCAAAAGACCGTCTAAGTATTGCCATCTGATCAACAGATTTTCCGCAAGCATCCAGAGATCCTCCCACTACAAACTTTGAAACTGCAGGATACTGCTCAAGAAGAAAATATAAGCCTGACAATCTTCTCTTGAATTCTGGAAGTGTAGTTTCTCTGAATATTCTCAATTCTTCTGCTGGAAATCTTGCATCCAATTTATCCAGGTCCATCTCTGCAAAACGGTCTTCAAGTAACTTATATGTTTCTCTGCATTTACTGATCTCGTCTCTAAAGTCTTTCTCATCTTTACCCAGACTCTCTTCGATCCATTGCAGATTGCAAGAGAAAATAGAACCAACACTCATGAAATCACCGACATCAATCATGTGCCATAATTTTTTTTCATCTGGATCCATTTTTACCTTTAGAACCATTACCATTAGAGCCTAAAGCATAGAATACCTGCATCACATTGCCAAAAGCATCTGGGATGTAAGCAGCAGACTCATAAAGTTCTGTTTTTTGCTCTAGCTCTGTCAGAACATCTTTCATACCATATTTAGTTCTGCCTTTTCTATCTACTCTTCGGTCTGTCTTCATTGCCTGGAAAAACTTTGCTCTTCTCAGGATACTTTTCATCAGATTTTCTTGATTTGTTGGATCATAGAAATATTCAGCAAAAAGATTTGATAGATTGTCAACCATATCAAGGATCTGTGTTTTTGTTGAAGAGTTAGGACTTCTGCAAGTAGTTTCAATTGTTTCAGGAGAAATCCGATCTTTGTTGTATACTTTTGCAGCCTGGATTGTAACATCGATTGCTAACTTACGAGCAGCATTAATAGCAAGATCATATTGTTGTGCCTTTGCTTCTAATTCAGTAAGTTTTTCTCTTAGTGATTCTCTTTGGTCTTCTAATTCCCTAAGCTGGTCTTTTACAAAATATAGACTCGCTTTCATCTTTTCATCAACTGAATTGTTATTATGTAATCTTTTGTACATAGCAAATTCTTTGATAAACGGTCTCATTCTCTCATTTACTTTTTCGATTTCTTCACTTTTTCTCTTCACTTGACCCAGTTTCTGTCTCTGAAGGGCTGTGAAAAAACCAGTGTAAGCCAAAATGGTATAGTGCAGATAACAGTCTCTGTTCTCTTTTACTTTTTTAAGTCCTGCTTCAGATGAATCAATAACATTTCCATTTGATCTGTCAATCTGAGCATTGATGCAGAAATTAGGATGCATTCCCATCTCTAGATAATTATTGATAACCTGTACCTCATTTAAGTATGGTTTGACATCTTCTTTTATTGTGAATTTCACGCCCATAGCAGTGTCTTCCATTTCTCTTCCGTAAGGTTTTGGCCAGTAGATTGTCTTATTGACTTCAGATTTTTTTGCTGCCTGTAATTGTTCGTTTACAAATCTCTTGATATCTACTAATCTCTCTTTTGATCTGAGAACTTTCGGAAGTGAAGCACCGCAGATAAGCTTGATACCGTGCCAGCTTTCATTCTCAACCATCTCAATGACTTGAGTGTCAACACTAGAGATCCTTCTAGTTGTATTCTCGTCTGCTTTGTCAAAAAAATTATCGAGGCCAGTCAATTTCATTTTATCATATGGTGTTTATTATTAATAAACACACTTTCGTATATCGCATTAAAAAAGCTCATTTTGAGCTTCTTTGAATTTTTAAAGCTTTATTTTTGCCTATAACCCTTTATAGGCTGAAAATAGGCTTTATAATGCCGATTATATATAGAAAAAAGATAGTCCTTTATAAAACTTTGGTATTTTTGTCACTACGTAGAGGCAACATACCCCCTTCATTTCACAATTTCTTAATCTGCTTCTTGAAATCTTCAAGATCATGAAGGAATCTCTGTGCTGTCTTTATCAGGTGTTCTGGCTGTGTGGAAAAGACATTAGATACTTTCTCCACAACATCGCCTGCAAAAGTCTCTTTAGAAACAAGATTCAGGTCTTTCACATCAATCTTCTTTTTTTTCTTGACTGCTTTCCGCGCTTTTTTCCATTTTGTGAATAACTCCTCAGCACGTGCAGGAAGCTGGTTATCTTTTACCTTCAATAGTTTTGCCAACTGCTTCACAAGATCGCTCTCTTGCTTGCTTGCTTTTTTTGCAGCTTCACCAGCGACAAAAGTGATGCGTACAACACCGTCCTGTATCTTTGTCGCACTGATTATCTTTATCTTTCCCGCTTCTTTTGTGTTGTGCAGATGCGTGCCAGCACAGCATTCAATATCAACCCCTGGAATGTTTACCATCCTCAATTGTTTTCCAGGGACAGCTCCGCCTTGGTAGATGCTCATGCCGTACTTCTTCTCTGCTTCATTCCTTGGCATGAAGCATGATTCCATCTCTATCCCCCCCCTGACAATCCTGTTTGATTCTTTTTCAATAGCATCCAATTCTTCTGGTGTCACACCTTGGAAATGCGTTATGTCCAGGTGTGCTTTCTCTTCTGTCTTTTTTGCACCAGCCTGGTTAATGTGCGGGCCCAGGATCCGCCTTGCAGCTGCATTGACAATATGTGTTGCAGTGTGATGTTTTGCTAATTGAAACCGTCTGTCTTTATCAAGGATACAATCAACACTTTGGCCAACTTTAAACTTGTGATCCTTGTCCATGACATGGACAACAACATTTCCCTGCTTGAATACATCGACAACAGACTTGCCTGCAATGGTTCCAGTATCGTGCATCTGCCCTCCGGATGTTGGGTAGAAGAATGTTTTATCCAATACAATATTTTTTCCGACCATTGACAATACTTTTGCTTTGAACTTTGTGACTTTGTAATCATCATAGTAAAGAACTTCTGTCTCTGGCACTGCTTCAAAATCTGCCTCACCTTCTCTTCTTGTTGCGTGTATCTGTTCGATCTTCTCGTGTCTCTCAGAGACCAGTTTGTAGAAATTGTCAGGCACTTTTACTTTCTGTTTTGCTTTTGCAGCAGCCTCCTGTATTATTTCAGGTGCAATTCCCTGGGAATCGTAAAGCTCAACTAATTTGTCAGTGTCAATCTCCTGTTTTTTTGCAATGATTGATTCGACAATACTGTGCGACTTTTGTTTTGTATTTTCATATTTGTTTATCTCCACGTCAAGGATACGGGTTGCATCATCTAAACTTTTCCGCAACTCTGGAAACACTGACCTTAATTCATTTGCATGCCACTTGCATACATCCGGCAGATAGATTTTCCATCCATATTTATCAATGAAACCAAGCGAACGCCTGATAAGCATTCTTAAGTTATATCCACCGCCGACATTGGACGGAAGAGCACCATCATTCAAAGTAACCAAAAGTCCCCGCATATGTTCTGCGATTGAATAGATGCCTGCCATTGGCTGTATCTTTTCTTTCAAAGCTTTTGGTGTCATGTTTACTTTTTTTGCAACACTTCGCCATGCCTTGTCAATATCCTTTACTTCGTCAAGATTCAATTCTCCTGCGTGCGGTGTGAACTTTCGCATGAAAACAGGATCTGCCTTATACCCTGTTGCAGAATACATTTTCTTCAACACTGCTGGAAAAGTCGCGTCATAGATTGTAGGGGTTCCCTGCGAGAACCACGCATTCCTTTCCATGCCCATGCCCATATCAAGAACTTTTATGTTCAATTCTTTTGGTCCTGCTGATGTCTGTTCGTATAACATGTAAACCTGATTGCCTAATTCAACTCCTCTGCTAAAGTATTCCATGCAGCAGCCGAAGTTTCCACCGCCTGCCCATGCATCTTCGTGGAATGTGACTTCTTTGTCAGGCAGACCCAGACCTTTGTTCAGCCACGCTTTGATATGCCTGAACACTTCATTCTGGTCCCAATCTTTTGGCTGGACAAACATGTGCTGTCCTATCATGACAAAACCAGTATTGTGCGATCCAGTAATACCAACATTGTCAGTGTCTGCGAATCGCATGCAGAACTGCGGTATCACAAGCGGATTTGCAGGAGGCTCCACTTCTCCTGAGACAACAAATGGCTGGAATGCTGCGATAGAAGAATTAGTATACTCCATTGTTGGATTCCAACGAGCAACAACAGGATATCTTTTGATAGGTGTGTAGCCTAACTTCTTGAACATCTTTGCAAACTCAAGCCACACTTCAGCATAGCTCATCTTTTTTTTGCATGGATTGGATTTATAGAAACGGAAACCGCCAGAACATGCAGGGTCACCGCACGTCTTCTGGGTCTTGTTGACACTCCAGAAATGTGTACCGCACTTGCATCTCTTCCGCATGAAACCTTCTTTCTTCAGGACAGAAGTGGCAAAATACTTGTCCGGACTCTTTGCAGTCACAGGCCTGAACTTCTCTTTCTGCTGTTTGTCAGTAAGCATCACCATAGTGATTTGAATAGAAGAATGGTATATAAATGTTTTTATAGATAAGCTTATAAATTTCTATTTTATTTTTCTTCTAAAATGGAATGCAAGCAGGCAAAGAATAAAATTGATTGTGGATGCACTTATCCAGGCTGTCCCAGGAAAGGCAAGTGCTGCGAATGCATAAGATACCATTGGAAAAGGGGGGAACTGCCAGGTTGTTTGTTTTCAAGATCGGCAGAAAAGACTTATGACAGGACTGTTGAGAATTTCATAAGAGACCAGAGTTAAGTTCATTCAAATAACCGCGCGAGGAAGTCAGTGATCAGTCCGCGGTGCTTTATCACTTCTTTTGTCGATACTAATGTCCTGTTCTTGACAACAGGTTTTTCTTTCTGCACTTCTTTGTATTCAACAGCAGGGATATGACTTGTCTTGTTCCGGTAGACAGTTGTTTCGACCAAACTCCTCTTCCCCACTTCAACTTCTTTCTGTCTTTTTTCACAGACTGTCTTCTGGCTCACGGATTCAGGTACAAGAATAATATCTTTGTCAAGGCTGAAAATAGTTTCCCATTGTATGCTTGGCAGTGTCAGGCATCTGCCAGGAAGAACTTCTGCAATAACACCGCCGTGGCAGTCAACTTCCTCAGAACCATCCATCCTACAGTGCTTGTAGATCAACTGTAATTCATAATCTTCCTCTTGATTGCAGATGATCGGTGTCTGGTAGTAAGTCCCTTCCCAGTAGCCGACTGTGTGCAAGGAATCATATTTTTCATACATCTCGCTGAGATCACCGTGGTAGGAGATATTGAATTCCATATCAACATCATAGCAATAATCATAAGTAATGTTTGTCTTGCTCCTATTGCTGACAAGTTCTGTCACAGCCTCCTGCTCCTGCACAGGCACCACAACTTCATAAGGTATCTTTTCATATACATATTCAACATCGACTGTCATTATCTCTTCAGAGACAGTCTCCATTGCAGTGTACGGGACTGTGATGATTGTATTGATGATTATCAGGAATATTAGAGTAAAAATAAAAGCCAGGAAGATAGGGGCGCTGAACTTGTGGTAGATGCACCAGAGCTTTACTTTCCTCTTCAATAGTTTGAAGAAGTGGGAAAGTTTCACCTCAGAATCTATGATCTCATCCACTATCTCTTTTTTCTTTTTCATTTTTTACCGATAATGATTACAAATTCTCCTTTTGGTTTTTTTTCCACAATCCTGTCCTTGATTTCAGAGACAGTGCTGCGGAATATCTCTTCAAATTTCTTTGTCAATTCACGACAAACCATGCACGGGCGGTCAGGCAGATGCTCTGCAAAGAACTCCATTGTCTTCTCTATCCTATATTGTGATTCATAGAAAACAGAAGTTTCATTCCTTTCTTTGACAATTGAAACAGTCTCTTCGCGTTTGCCCTGTTTCTTCTTCAAGAATCCGTAGAAAGTGAACATATTAGTAGGCAGGCCAGATATTGACAAAGCAGCAATAGCTGCAGACGGTCCAGGAACAGGAGAGATGTCTAATTTTTCTTTTGCAGCTTCCCGCACCAGATAAAAGCCAGGATCAGAGATTCCAGGAGTGCCTGCATCTGATACCAGAGCGACATCGTGATCTTTCTTAAGTACATCGATGATAAATTTTGTCCTCCTCTCTTTGTTCCTGTCATTATAAGAAATAGTTTTCTTGCCTTTGATCTCATAACGACTCAACAACTTCTTTATCCGCCGGGTATCTTCTGCGCATATCAAATCCACTGTCCGCAAAACAGATATCAATCTAGAAGAGACATCATCAAGATTGCCTATAGGTGTTGCGCAGATGTATAACATATTACCCCCTCATTTAAATCTGGGCACCAAGACAAATGCAATCAATGCACAGCAGCCAATGACTATCCAGAATGGGATTGCCCCTACCCATCCAGCACCATAAGCGATCAGATTAACAATCACAAAAGCTATTGTAATGATACTTACTATTTTCTTTACACCTGCCATATCCAACAAAAAAGAAGCCGTGTTATAAAAATCTATTGAAAAAAGTACACGCATAGCACGCTACGCTTGTTCATTAAATCTTCTCATTAAGTCGAGTCTATTTTACTAGTATATTTATTCGAGAACTACGCTGGGTGCTATGCCAGAAAAAGAGAATTTAAGAAGGGAGACAGAAATACTGTCCGCCATCACCTCCCTTCCTGTTAATTCCGGTCCCTGTTTTTCCTTTTTCTACCAAAAATCATTCATCTCTAGTTGCGGTTTACTTAACGGAGTGACCCATTGCTGGCCCAACCCAAAATATTTCAATCTAACTTGTTCGAGCGCCTTTGGTTTTTTTCGTTTTGCAGTTCAGGTCTGCTCTGATTCCTCACCTTATCCTACTGCTCCCCAGGATATAATCCAGTTTACTTGCGACTCCAGTGTCAATCAGAGTCAATGTTTTTTAGTTTTTGGCAAACTATGACAGTAATTTTTGAATTATATCGAACATGAAGTGTATTACCTTGTGTTCATAACTAATAAGGCCTGCAAAAATTAACATTACAGACTTCACAATTGATGTTGATGTGAGTGTCATAAGCATAAAAAAAGAAGGTCCATTTCCGATCTGATAGGGGTTGAGGGGTGTTATCAGAAATAAGTTTTCACGGAAATGGAAAGGACCTCTTTTTTGAACGTGAAATGGCTCTCCTTTTCTAGAATGGGGAGAGGGGTTGCGAGAGGCCATCTAGAAATATAATATCCCTTTAAGGAGAGCCGGAATGCGTATGATCGGATACAAATCTCAGGTTTGTATACGTTTTTGTATACTGAGATATAATAAGCTATCCTCATATATAAATGTACCTCTTTTGTATCCGTGTTGTGTGTTAAATGACATTTTTAATATAGATATCTCGGCTGGGATGGAAAAGAGGAGGGCAGGATTGGTTTTTCAGAGGCAAGATCAGGGGAATTAATACATATCTTTTCAGAAATAGAGACTAAAACTGTTATTTTAAATCATAGATTTAATCAGAAATCTCAAAAAATTCCTTGATCCTGTCAACATAGAGCTGGGTGATTTTCAGGTTCATATCCTTGGGAAAGACTTTATGATAATTGCCCCATGTGAATCTCCTATCCAGGAATATGATCACGCCTTTGTCTGTTTCTGTCCGGATACAACGGCCAGCTCCCTGCAGACAACGACTCATTGCAGGCAAAGAATAACCATAATCCCATCCCTTCTTGAACTTCTCATCATAATAAGAGATCAGTTTATTTGTCTCAAGATCAGGAACTGATAATGGGATGCCCACAACAACAACACATTTCAGAAAATCACCTGGAAGATCAATGCCTTCTGCAAAAGAGCCAGACACAGCACCCAACAAAACAGCACCAGTATCAGCATATTCTTTGTATTTCTCCAGCATCTCCTGTTTTTCTCTTTTAGTCATCTCTGGCTCTTCAAGAAATGTTGTTTTTTTGCACCTGTTCAGGAAATATTCATATATCTTGTCACGCAAAAAATAGCTTGGAAAGAATAATGCACTGTTTCCAGGAACCAAGTTTGTGATATCAGCCAATATTGCTGCGATCTCATTGAACATCTCAGGCGAACGTTCATTATACTTTGTTGTTGTCTTGGGAATAACCATTGCCAATCTATTTTCAACTTTGAATGGTGACTTGTACGGCTTCAACTCAGTATTTTCTGGAAAGCCTAACAAATCATTATACATGTCCAATGGTTCAAGTGTTCCAGACATGGCGATCGTAGAATAAGATTCATTTATCATTGCAGCTGTTATCAAGGAAGGATCCAGGCATCGGTAAGATAATTCAACCTTATCCTTTCTCTTCTGCAGTATCCGCACAAAACCAAAATCATCCCCTTTCCAGTTCTCTAAGAATGTTGCTATGATGCCGACAAAAGAACGTTCTTTTTGCTCACGGATATCGTCAGCAATAAACTCAAGATCAGCAATCAGCTGTTCATAATCAGAAGAAGTTTCAGCCTCGACATTTGCGATAAAAGTTTTCTTGTCAATCATTTTCTCTTTGGTCTTCTCTTCATCTTTTTCTTCAAAAGTATCACAAAACCCGTCTAATACATCTTTCACACCTTTGATTATAGCACAAGTCTCTTTGTAGTCAAACTTTTCAGCCTCTTTCAGAGCTGCGCTCAAGACAAAAGACGAGAGTTTTGAAGTCATGAGATCACGCACACGGCCAGGCAGGTTGTGCCCTTCGTCTATTATTATGATGGCATTTGCAAGATGTTTTTCATTGCGGTTAAAGAAATGCTGTCTTATTGTAGGATGCAATATGTGAAAATAATCTGCGATAATCACCTTGGACTTTTTCCCCAATAAAGCAGATAGTTCATAGGCGCACAATTTTTCTTCTTTGCATATCTCAATTATCTTATCAGAATGGCAAGGACCCATGCGTTCCAAATCTCTCATGACTTTCTCAGCTTTAACTGTTCCAGTCCCTTCAGACTTTTTAGTGTTCAGGTAAAACTCGCACCTGCGGGATTGAACCTGTTTCCTGCAGAACTCCTGGAATTGTCCAGAGACAAAGTTCTCAACACCAGGCATAGAGCACATCCATTGTTTGCCGATAAAATCAACAGCTGTAAACTCCAGATCATACTTCTCCTTTATTAGCTTCAAAGTATCAATAACAATCCTATGCTGCGTATGCCTGGGAGTTATAAAGAAGATAGTCTTGCCTCGCTCCAGAGCAAACTTCAGAGCAGGACCTAGAGTAGCAACAGTCTTTCCGATCCCAGTCGGAGCATGTATCAGCATATGTTTCTTCTCTTTTAAACAACGAGCCACATCCTCCAGCATAGAAGACTGTTCATCACGAATCTTTTCAAATGGAAATAAAAAATCTGCCCCCTCCATAAACCAAGAAGAAAATCCGAACTATTAAAATGTTTTTATTGCTGTTGTACCAGCCATCTGCTCTAATATGCCAATATAGTCCCTGCAACTGTCAGAATAAAGACCGTCAACCACAACAGCTCCCTTATTACGGATCTCCATAAAAATCTGAGGGATGCCGTTGCATACAATGTCAAAGTAGATCATTGTATCATCCTCATCAGTTCTATTAAAAGTTATAACATCATCATGATCGAACTGTGTATCTGATACGACTTCTGTAAGATGGCGTGGAAAAACTTCAACCTCTTCATCAGGCAATTCCTCTCTAAGATTCAGAATGACTTGATATCTATCATTGTAGATACTCTCGTCTTCCTGCCAGTCCTCCAGTCTGCTGGCCCTGATAAGTGCAACACGTTCCTTGATAATAGGATATCGCTTCCCGTATATTTCAGAAAATAAATCATTATTAAATTCTCTTCGGTTTCGTACAAGCTGTTTGCTTGCTTTCAGCTTCAAATCCATAATCCATCGTGGAAAAAAATGCTTCTTATAAGTTTCCCAAGGATGAAAAGTTTTAAGATGATAGGTAAGACGTCTAATTCCAGACTCAATTTCATCTGTCATATGATACAAATAGTCAAAGAAATTTATAAAGCTTGTCAGAGGCCTGCTGTCTCTCTCAAAACCTCTATATAATTATGGCTCAGATTTTGACCTGCTTCTAAGTTGTCCAGCAAGATGATATTCTGCGCAATAGTCATTGCATGCAAAAACTGGTCTCTATGATATATTTGATATGCTAACAAGGTCTGGTCTGGATCCCGCAGTTCCTTAATTGAAAAATCTGAAGCTCGGGCTTGTTCATAGTAAATGCAAAGAACAGACACAAAATGTTCTGGAAAGATTCTCAATTCTTCTTCACATAATTCTTCATCAAGAGTGATTTCAACATATGGTTGATCTTGCTGGACTATTTCCTCTGCATTCCCCAGATGATTCCTGATCACTGCAATCTTTTCTTCTCCAGTTGCACATTCGATCATGTCAAGACGGAATTCAAGAGCAAGCTGATCCAGTTTTTCCTTGTTCGCACGAATAAAATCATCCTGGGATCTAGGCAAATAATGATACCTGTATATAGACCAGGCGTCGTTCAGTTCAATAGGTTTTCCAAGCATTATCATAACAGACATAAGAGAATCCACATCCAGTCCATATATAAAACTTATCTGTATATGAACATGCATAGCACCTAGCGTAGTCTTATAGTAAACGATCAAGTAACATAGACTCGGTTTAATGATAAGATTTAATGAGCTAACGTAGCGTGCTATGCATATTCGAGCCATTGCTGCGTTCTGCTAGTTTTGCTCTTTGCTTTAGAAGCCGAGTCTATGCATCTCGCACAAAAAATCTGATAGCTGCACTTGGCAGCAATGGCTATGCGCGTATATAGAGTCAAAACCTTTATATAGAGCATCAAACCCTGTAAACAACGAGGTCAATTATGCATAATGATAAGCGAAAAGCAGTTGAAGGACATAAAAGACGAATTAGACCATTGCAAGAAGCCTATATTCTTTTTTCACGATGATCCAGACGGATTATGCTCATTTCTATTGATGTACAAATACAAAAGAGAGGGTAAAGGTATTGTTGTGAAAGCTATTCCAGAAATGAATGCTTTTTTCGCAAAGAAAGCTACAGAGTATAGTGCTGATAAAATATTTGTACTGGACATTGCAAGGATAAATGATTCTTTCTACAACTCTGTGAATGTTCCTATTGTATGGATCGACCACCACGACCCTCAGGAGCATCCTGCAAAAGTAAAATATTATAATCCACGGATACAAGATCCAGACGAGTACAGTCCAGTAGCTTACTGGGTCTACAAAGCATTGAAAGAATTTGAATGGATTGCAGCAGCAGGCTGTATCGGAGATTTTTTCTATCCTCCGTTCATAGACAAGGTAAAAAAACAGTACCCGGACTTAGTCCCAAAAGAAGTTGACAATATCACAACATTAAAATACGATACAAAACTAGGACGGATCGTCCGGATCTATGCATTCATCATGAAAGGAGGGACAAGCATGGTGATGAACTGTGTAAAAATACTTACACGGATGGATGATCCAAGAGAATTATTAGAAGGACAGACTTCACGCGCAAGATACGTGAAAAAACATTTTGACAGGATAGAGAAAGCATACGATGAACTGCTGAAAGATGCACTGAAACAAAAGAAGAGAAAAAAATTATTTGTCTATACTTATGAAGAAAGCAAAATCTCATTGACAAAAGACCTGGCTGACGAGCTTGCTGCAAGATTCCCGAACAAATTCGTCATTGTTGGCAGGGAAAAGAGCGGGGAGGTCAAGATGAGCCTCAGATATTCTCAAAAACCAATACCGCAGATACTTAAGAAAGCTCTTGCTGGTCTACAGGGATACGGAGCAGGCCATGCAAACGCAGGCGGATCGTGCGTGAGCATAGAGGATTTCGACATATTCTTAAAAAGGATAGAGGAAGAATTGTAAAAGTTTATATATTGATTTCTTATTTGATCTCATGGGGAAATGGACAGATTAGAACGCAGAGTTTTGGAATTTGTAGTTAGACATCCTAAAGGTACAGCTGCATTGGGCCTAGTAGTTGCATTTGGACAAATGGCAATGAGCGGCAATACTATAAGAGATCTAAAACCATCAAACCTTAACTTTGCAGGAGCCTGCGCTCTTTACACCGGACTGACCCTGGCAAAAGATTATTGGTTAGGTGCCAGGGAGACAATCGAACCAAGGACAGATTCTTTGTTTCAGAAAGTTGTCACGGGGATAAGAAATAATCCAAAGATTCCAGCAGTTGCTGCAGGACTGGCACTTGGAGCCCAGTCTCTTGTGCTGCACCCCGGAGATTTTCCAAAAGCAGCATTCAATTATATTGTTGCGTTTGGATTAGGTTACTGGCTCTGTGAAACAAGCAAGCAGGAAGAACTTGCACGCAGAGCAGAGAAAAAAAGTAGAAAAGGATTAGCAGGAAAATTATTGGATATATATGACACAATACTAGAACATCCTAAGATTCCAGCTATTGGTGTTGCAGCCTACTGGGCTTTCAAATATTTACGTTTTGATCTTCCTCCAAAAGACCAGTTTACTCATCTTACTGCCTGGTGTTTTGTAACAGGTTTAGCTTCAGGAGCAGCTTATCTTGCAGGGTTAGGAATAGGAGGATTACTTCATACCTCCAGCCTTAATAAATTTAGATTAATGTATAAGAGATGGAGAGCAGAAAGAAAAGAAGATTATGAAAAAGCATCAGAGATCCAGGAAGAATTTTTAGAAACATCAATGCCGATACAAAAGAGATTAAAAGAAATGGCAAGACTTGCAAAATTTTATGCTCTTAAGGAAGATCTTCCAAGTGCAATGAATATAGCAAACGAGATGCTTGTTGTTCCAAAAAGTTATCCGGAAGTATCAAGTGCGTTAGATGTTCTGACAAACATGCTGAGTCCAGCAATCATAGAAAAAGAAAGGATGGTGAATGCTGCAAAAAGCTCGTTCAAGGAAGGAGGAGTTGAATTAGCATTACACTATTTCATGCAAAAAGATTATGAGAAATCAATCCAGGTTTGGGAAGATATAATCCCAAGAAGTTTTAACCCAGACTATACACGTCTTCTAAAAACACAAAATCTGAGATTAATGGAGATGCATGAAGAAGCAAATGCAGCCATAACTAGATTTATATCCAAAAACAGACAGTATTTCAAAACAAGGTTTGGGTCACTATTCAAAATTATTACTTTTGATCCTGAATCAGGGCTTGGAAATTTAATAGCAATAAAGACAGGAGTGCAGAAAAATCGTTATGTGACAGAATGTTTAAAGAGAGAGCATAATGTTTCAAGATATATCAACTTATGTCTCAGAAACCACTCTCCAGTTCCAATGGGACTGTATGATACTAAAGAAGCAACTTTCTATATGATGTCTCATCTTCGAGGAGAACCTCTAGGCGAACTTATAGACGAGGATAAAACAGTCCTGCGGCAATTGATGAGAGATTTTGCAACATTTCAAAAAAGGACTACAGAGAGCAGAGGCAAACTAAAAACATTGAAAATTGAGATTCCAAACTTATCAATACAGAATTGGGGTTATGACAAGATCCTGAAAAGATTGCGTACAGATGAACACGGTCTTTTAGATGCACTAAAAGAAATAGAAGTTCACATGCAGCATTTAACAATGTTGTTTTCAAACGGAGACCTGCACAGAGATAATGTTATACGAGGAAGAAATTACTGTTTCCTTGATTTCGAGCGTTCATGTTTTACATGGCCGGCATTTGTCCTGTTTGGAATATATGAAGATCCCCGGAATGGAATTAATGGAAAAATGAAAACCACTCTTATTAACGATTATCTCGAAGAATTAAATTGTGACAGAACTATAATCTCAAGAGATCAGTTTGATCTTGCTTACGATCTGATATACAGTCCAAGGATGCTCGCGACAGTAGCAATGTTCCATGATTATGCTAAAAGAGATTCACGATTCCTAGATTCTGCAAAAAGTGCATTAAGAAAATTAGATGAACATTCACCGATCTCAAGCCCTGCAAAAGAGTTCAAAGATGCTGCAACAGATTTTGTCTATAGAACAGGATGTCTTGAACAGTACATTGCCTCTTAAAAATATAATAACAAACTTTATAAACCAAAACTGTATTTTTAGGTATAAAGTGGGGAAGAGATGCGTAATCTGCGGGGATGAGGCTGAGTTCATCATCAAGAATTCTCAGGACGCTTACTGTAAAGGCTGTGCCCTGGATTGTTTCTCTGATTTATCCTACCTGCAGAAGGTCGAGAAGCAGGCACAGGAACTGAAATATCTTGTCAAAAAGAAGATGGAAGAGGACCTTCTAGACCAGGATTGAGTTTGACATGAATTTCTCTCGAACAATTTCCTTCAGGATATGGTGAACCTGCTTTCCATAGATAATGTGATTTTTCTCTATCACCTCGATGAATGCTTCCAATTCATCAAGAGTCTGGAACACGACTTCCACTAAAAAATCAAAACCAGCATTTATCTTGTACAATGAATTCACACAATCCTGTTTTTGCAGGAACTGCATCAATCTATCCTTGTCCTCTGGCGCGACTGCAAACGCGAGATTTGCCCTGATAAAATATCCAAGCTTGTCAAAGTTCAGAAGGGCAGTATACTTTTTCAGGTATCCCCTATTTTTTGCTATATTCTCATGCACAGAAGTCACAGGCATGTGAAGCTCTTTTGCAATCTTTGAACTTTTCTTTCTCGCATCCTTGCGCAGGGCAGCTATCAATAAAAGATCATTTCTTTCCATGCAATAGAATAGACATCAAGACTATTTAGTTATTTTCCTTATACAAAATATAGAAGTATAGATGTATATACTTTAGATTTTTATTTTTTTTTGACAGTTGTTTTCTTCTTCACAACAAACCGCATGTGCTTTTTGCAGTCTTTGCAATAGTAAACAACCTTTCCCAGATGTGTCCTGACCCGCAGATTGACACCAGGAACCAGATAATGATAGCAGTGCTTGCAGAACTTCCGCTGCAAAGAAGCAGGTATTTTTGCATTATACCGCATGGCCATCTTTCTGGCCAAGGCTACATACCTGTTGGCGCGTGCCATATTCTTTGGAGCGATCCCTGCTGCCTGCTTGAAGAGCTCTTTGACCCGCTCCAGAGCAGCCTCTTTCTGTGCTTTCTTGTCTCTTGGTTTTGCCATTATCAATATGCCAATACTGCTTCAGATAAAAAGGTTTAGATGCCACTCAAGAAGCATACCAAAATATTTATATACTATAATGGTTATTCTGGAGTATCTAATAGGGAAGATGATGGCTGAAAAAATCTTTGATATAATATTTAGGGAAAAGCCTGCTTTAATGCTGGTTAATATGAAGAATGCAAAAGACACTACATATGCTTCTTCACTGGCAAAATCAGTAGACTGCACATATTCCCATGTTGTGAAGATCCTGCAGAAGATGCAGGAAGCAGACCTTGTCCAGTTCGAGAAACAGGGCAGGTTGAAACTTCTTCGTCTGACAAAAAAAGGAAGAGAAGTTGCAGAGCATATTGAAGGTGCGAAGAATCTGCTTTAAGCACGAAGACTTCTAAGGGGATATTGATAATTTATTTTGTCCTTCCAAAAATATCATTAAGCCATAATTTAAAGAGACAAATCCCCATATGCCGGCCCTCCCTGAAAACATTTATATTTGAATCCGCCCTTGTATCAGTATAAGTTATTGGAACCTGCACTACTCTAAGTCTTTTTTTGAAAGCTCGATATAGCAGCTCTGTGTCAAAGAACCATGTTTTGATTTTTATTTGTTTGAATAAATTATTCGATAACGAATTCCATGATTTTGCGCCAGCACAGGCATCGTTCGTTTTTATATTTAAGGTTAATCTCAAAAGAGAATTGTATGTTCTAGATGCAATTTTCCTCATAAGAGGTCTGCTGGATTTGGTCCCCATATATCTTGAACCAATAGCTATATCTGCTTTATTATAAATAACTGCTTGAACTATCTTAAGGAATTCCCCTAATTCTACAGGAAGGTCAGCATCAATAAAAGCATAAAAATCACTATCATAAGCCATGGTTGCATTTATTATCTTTTCAGCCTTCCCGTTAGCAATTATATCGGAATTGATTATATCGTCAAATTCTTCTGAAAGGTCTTTGGCTATTTTAGGTGAGGAATCTCTGCTTTCCTGCCCTGTGACTAATATTATCCTAAAAGCATGTTTTAAGTTTGATTTAAGGAAGTTCCTAAGCATAATAACATTCTGCCTAAGTATTTGTTCTTCATTATGTATTGGAATCAGTATTGATAATTTAGACATAATCCCCTGAATCTTATATGAGTTTTTAAATGTTTTTATAGCGGGATTTTCGATATAATGTTAAAACTGATTGTTTTAATCTGTTTTAAAGAAATCAACATACCATTCGATAGTCTCTTTAAGACCTTTATCAATACCCCATTTTGCTTCCCAGCCCAGTAATTCTTTTGCCTTTTCACATGAAAGATACTGGTCTCTTATCTCATTAGCTGCTTCATTGAGTATTATAGGTTCAGTATCCCTTCTGAAAGCAGAGATTATTTTATTTACCAGATCCAAGGCCTTTAAATGATCTTCAGTCCCGAAATTGAAAGCTTCTCCTACTATTCTTGGATTATCCATATTTTCAGCAAGGCATAAATATGCGTCAACTGCGTCACGAACATAGAAATAATCTCTTATGAATGTGCCGTCACTTCTAATGATAGGCACTCTATTCATTATAAGCGAACGGATAGTATCCGGAATGATTCTATTAAAATTAAGGTCCCCGCCGCCATAAAGATTTCCACATCTGGTAATACAAACAGGAAGTTTATATGTTTTGAAATAGGTCGTAGCTAAGAGATCACAGCACGATTTAGATGCATCATAGGGATATACTCCCTGAAGTGAAAAATCTTCTGTGTACGGAAGTTTACTATGAGTGCCATATGCTTTATCACTTGAAGCCAGGACCATTCTTTCAAGAGTGGCACTGTTCCTTGCTGCTTCCAGAACGTTCCAAGTTCCCTTTATGTTAATTTCAAATGTATCGAGCGGATTTTCAATAGCGATACTTACAATCGGTTGTGCTGCTAGATGGAAACAAGTATCAATCATGTAATCAGCAAAAATTCTCCTAATACAGTTGTAGTCTACGATATCCCCATTAGCCACATTAACTTTCTTTATTGTTCCAGTTGTAACTAGCATGGATTTAGGAACAATATCTCTGACAAGACAAGTTACATTTGCGCCTTTATCGACTAAAGCACCAGTAAGCCAAGAACCGAGAAAGCCTGTTGCACCAGTTACAAAAACATTTCTATCCTGCCAAAAATTCTTTTCTTCCATCTTAGTTACCATCTCCTCCATGGGGCATCCCCTTTTTTCCATAAATGATCCAGTTTTTGGGCATCTTTAAATGTGTTCATGCACTCCCAAAAACCATCGTGTTTAAAGACACCTATTTTCTTGTCTCTAACTAATTCTTCAAATGTTTCCCTTTCCAGATCATATCCTTCCTTGATATAATCAAATACTTTCCTGTTCATTACAAAAAATCCTCCATTGATCCAGTCTTTCATTCGAGGTTTTTCTTTGAATTGTGTTATCTTATTATCATTGTCAATTTCAAAAACTCCAAATTGGGAAATAGGTTTTATTGCTGTAAGAGTAATGATATTTCCAGTATTTCTATGCTGGTATAACAATTCATTTATATTTACATCAGACAAATCATCACCATAAGCTAAAAAAAATTCATCTTCAGTTATGTGTTCTCTTACTTTCTTTAATCTTTCTGCTTTATTGCTTTTAAGGCCTGTTTCTACAAAAGTTATATTCCATTTTTCCATATTATTATTATGTACTTTTATGTTCTCAGCTTCAGAACCAAAATTAAGTGTAAAATCACTATTTTTTAAACTATTATAATTCAAGAAATACTCTTTGATTAAATGTCCTTTATATCCTAAGCATAGTATAAAATCATTATATCCGTAACTCGCATATATTTTCATAATATGCCATATAATGGGCTTATCGCCTATTTCAATAAGAGCCTTGGGTATACTTTCTGTATGCTCTCTGATCCGGGTTCCTTCCCCCCCACATAATATTGCTACTTTCATTAGTCGCTCCACGAGATATAAGTACTAATGCCCTGAAAATTTACTGCAATATATAAATATTCTGTTTAGAATTGAATAGAAAAAAAGAATAGAAAATCTATTCTAACAGCAACTCTGCCCTTTTAGCATCATAGTACCAGTCTGCGTCAAGAACACCAGTTCTCTTATAGTACTTCATCAGCCTCTTGATCTTGGATTCTGTCAGTGTCAGACCGCGTTTTGCTGTCTGGTCTCTCTTAGAAGTGCTGATATGTTTTCTGATAGCAATCGCTTTCTCGATCAAAGAAATAAAATCTTCTGGTAGTTTTTTTGCAATCTTTTTCTCTTTCAGAATAGAATTAACTTTTTTTCCTGTGATCGCTTTTACACTCGGAACACCGTAAGCGTCTCGAAGATGCAATCCGATCTGGCTTGATGCCATGCCTTGTTTTGCAAGTTTCACAACAAGCATCTCCATCTCTTTCTGCTTAAAGCTAACCCATGTAGGTTTCTGCTTTAAAGGTTTCTTAGAACCAGCTTTTCCCTTATCTCTTGAATGCATACGTGCCATTTTTGTCCTCCTGTAAGACCCAGCTATACACCGAATCTTCCCTCAGATACTCCATAGAAACGGCATTTCCTTTATAAAGGTTTGTATATGATATTTATAAATCGATTTTAGTTCGCCACCTAAGAGTAGTAGCTATACGAAAGGTTTAAATACTGCCTGCGTCTCCATTACTATCTTAGAAGGACAACATGAGAGATTTTGTGATAGGTGCTTGGTGATAGCACACACGTGGAGGCTTTATAAAAATGATCGTAGAAACAGCGTTTTTAGACAAACTCAAACAATTCGGCTTAAACAGCTACCAAGCAAAACTATGGACAGCATTATTATCAAGAGGTGTTGCAACTGCAGGTGAATTATCTGATATTTCTAATGTTCCAAGATCAAGAGCCTACGATGTTCTTGAAAGTTTAGAGAAAAAAGGTTTCATAATCATGAAGATCGGCAAACCGATCAAATACATTGCTGTGCCACCAGCTGAAGTGGTCAAAAGAGTACAGAACAGAATAAAGACAGATGCTGACAAACAGACAGAACAGATCGAATCATTGAAAGCGAGCGAAACCATGAATGAGCTTCAACTGCTGCACACACAAGGCATTGAGAAGGTCGATCCTACTGAAATGACAGCTTCTATCAAAGGAAGAAATAATCTTTACGAGCATCTTTCTGATATGCTTGACAGAGCAGGAAAAAGTGTTGTGATCTGCACAACCTCACAGGGTCTTGTGCGGAAAGCAGATGCTTTGAAACGTAACTTCAAGCAGTTGAAACGAAAAGGTGTGAAGATAAGGATCGCAGCTCCTATGGATGATACTTCAAAACCTGTTGCAAAAGAACTTGCACAGTTCGGAGAAGTGCGAAATTCCAATATGGATGCAAGATTCGTCCTTATTGACGGAAAAGAACTTACATTCATGCTTGTTGATGACAAGGATGTGAATGCAAGCTATGATACAGGGATCAAGGTACAATCAGATTTCTTTGTTAATTCATTCCAGAACATGTTTGATGTCCACTGGAAAGCTATGAAAAAGATATGAGGTGGAAGATAAAATGAATGATAATTGTGATGGATGCGGTGCAGTACGGATTGTCAAGCGCGGTTACTGCAAAAGATGCCGGATGGACGGTACAGTTCTAGCTGCAGAAGCAAGTATTGCAGAAGCTTCTGCTTGATCTTATTTCTTCTTTATCAGATTCTCGCCAGTCATCTCTTTTGGTTTTTCTATGCCTAAAAGGAATATATGCAAAAAACAGCTATTCTTATTTTTAATAGTTAATAAAGTATAGGACTTTATTAATTTGAGAATTTATTTTGCACAAACAAAATTTTCTGAGAGGAGAATAACTACAAGAAAAGGTTCCAGTATGTTTCAGTCAGTTCTTTTGTTGAGAATTCAACTAAATCCTTATAATGTTTCACGCTGCTGTCTTCTAAATTAGCTTTGTCAGCAACACTTAAAAACTGAATATATTCTGTTCTATTCCTGTTTCTAAAGATTAAAGGAGGATAATTGTTATTCATTAAGATATGGTTCATCAACATTCTTCCTGTTCTTCCGTTTCCGTCCATAAATGGATGTATTTTTTCAAACTTATGATGAAACAAAACAGCTAAAACAAAAGGATGCAGCTTATTTTTGTTTTCATTATGCCACTTTAACAACAAGTTCATGTCAGTTAAAACATATTGTGCTGGAGAAGATTTGAATCTGCTCCTGAAAACTCTTACATCCTCTTTTCTGTATCCTTTTCTATCATCAATTCTTTCAAGCAGATCATCATGAATTTTAGATATTAATTCATGATTTAATACTTTATTGGGATTCTCAATTAAATCGAGGAATACTTTTTCTGTGTTCTGCAAATCATAAATCTCCCTTACTGTTCTATTTTTAGGAGTTCTGTTTTCAAGCAATAGCTTTTCTGCTTCTTTTAATGTGATCGTATTTCCTTCTATAGATGTTGTGTTAAATGCAAATTCTATTGTAAATGCTTCAAGAATCTCTTTTCGTGTCAATTTATGATGTTTTTTGAATACTTTATTCCAATGCAATCTGCATGCTTCTAAATTATTAAGATATTCTTTGGGTAAATAAGGATTAGATTTAAGTTTTAAGGCCTTTATTTCATTAAGATAATTGTTTATCTCAATAAATCTATTTATTGTTCTGTAAGCTTTCCTTATTTCCTTAGAGTATTTTTTAGGTAATTTGTCTATTCGAGCTTTAAGCTTATTCGCATCATTGCCAAGATAAGCTATATCTTTGATGATTACTTTAGAGCCTTTTCTAGAGCCAGCTCTAAGATAATAATATTCCTTATCCCCTATCCTTTTTCGGTATATGTAAACCATGTTGTAAGGTAATAATATCTAGTATATAAATATTACCCCTAACAATGGAATGTATATATGTTGAGGGTAAAACTTAAAATATCAGAAATAATATGCTATTTTCTAATATCTCTTATTATTTCTTCTTTATCAGATTCTCGCCAGTCATCTCTTTTGGTTTTTCTATGCCTAAAAGGAAGAGTATGGATGGTGCGACATCACCCAGTCTGCCGTCCTTCACTTTGCATTTGTAGAAATTATAGATAATAAAGTCAACAGGATTCTTTGAATGCTGTGTCAGCATGTTTCCTTCTGCATCAATCATGTATTCTGCATTGCCGTGGTCAGCTGTTATCACAGCGCAGCCATCTAATTCCTTGATCTTCTCCAGAACTTTACCCACACATTCGTCAACAACTTCCACTGATTTGATAGTCGCGTCAAAATCACCTGTATGAGCGACCATGTCTGTATTTGCATAGTTCAGGACAACAAGATCATACTTATGCATCACTTCCAGCAATTGTTCTGTGATCTTATACGCGCTCATCTCAGGAGTCTCGTCATAAGTTGCTACTTTCGGGGATGGTATCACTATCCGATCCTCGCCCGGCAACGCCTCTTCATTCTCGTCATTGAAAAAGAATGTGACATGCGCATATTTCTCAGTCTCTGCAATGCGCAGTTGTTTCATATTGCTCTTTGCAACCATAACACCTAAAATATTCTTCAATTCCTGCACATGGTACGCAACACAGACATTAGGAATATCATTCAGTTTTGCATAATAGTCTGCAAACGGAACATATACAATATTCTTTTTCTTCCTCTCAAACTTGTCAAACACAGGATCAACTAGAGCGTGCGACAGCTGGCGCGAACGGTCATAGCGGTAATTGAACAATATAATAGAATCATTGTCCTGCATACCAGAATAGTCTCCAATGATTGTCGGTGAGATGAATTCATCCCGTTCTTTATTCTCATAAGCCATCTCCACAGCATGTTTCATTGTCTGCGCTTTCCTGCCTTCTGCATTTACAATGCAATTGTATGCTTTCTCAGTGCGTTCCCAGCGATTGTCACGGTCCATTGCAAAATATCTTCCGCATAATGTTGCAAATGTGGCATCAACTTCTAATTTTTTTATCTCTTCCTGCAGTTCTTCAAGATATCTGTTCACTGACTTAGGCAGACTGTCCCTGCCGTCGCTGATTATGTGAAGCTTGATTTTCTTCAATCCATTTATCAGGACAAGATGAAGAAGAGCATAGAGGTGCGTGTTCATTGCATGCACACCTTCATCCTGCAGAAGGCCTGCGATATGGAGTGTTGAGTCATGCGTTTTGCAGTTCTCGACAGCTGCAAGCAATGCCTTGTTCCTTTCAAACTCACCGCTCTCAATCTCTTCATTGATCCCTGTCGCCATCTGTTTTACAACACGGCCGGCACCTAAATTAAGATGACCGACTTCACTGTTTCCCTGCAGGCCAGGAGGCTGGCCAACATCAACACCAGAAGCTTTCAATTGTGAGTGCGGGCACTGTTCAAAGAGGACGTCGTGCACAGGTGTATGCGCCTGTGCAACTGCATTGCCTTCTATATCTTTAGAGATACCCCATCCATCCCGGATAATCAGAACAACTGGGCCTTTTACTAATTTCATATTATCCTCCTGCCTGCATATCTTGCTTTTGGCCCCAGCTGATCTTCGATACGAAGAAGCTGGTTGTACTTTGCCAATCTCTCACCCCGGCACGGAGCTCCTGCTTTTATCTGTCCGCACCCGATGCCGACTGCAAGATCTGCAATGAATGAAGAGTTTGTCTCTCCGCTTCTATGTGATACCATGACTTTCCACCTGTTTCTCATTGCAAGAGAAGCAGCATCCAGTGTTTCTGTCAATGTGCCAATCTGGTTAGGTTTCAGCAACAATGTGTTGCACATTTTATTCTGGATCGCATTCTTTATCCGTTCAGGATTTGTGACAAGAAGATCATCTCCCACAATATGTACTTTTCTGCCGATCTTTTTTGTCAGTTCTGCAAAATTCTTTTCATCTCTCTGATCAAACGGATCCTCGATAGAGATTATTGGATAAGTCTTGACTAATTTCCTATAATAATCTACTAATTCCCCTCCTTGATAATATTTCTTGTTAACATAGTAACCTTTATGCGCATAATAAAATTCAGAGGCTGCTGCATCTATTGCCAGCTTAATCTTTCGTTTGTAACCCAACTTGTTCACAGCCCTCATTATCAGGCGGAAAGGCTCCTCGACATTTGACAGATTAGGTGCAAAACCACCTTCATCACCAACATTTGTAAAAGCTTTGCCGTACTTGGAAGCAATTATCTTCTTTAGCTCATGGTAAGTTTCAGTGCCAATGCGCAATGATTCTGCAAAAGTCTTTCCAAACGGTGCGATCATATACTCCTGGAAGGATAAATCATTCTCTGCATGCTTTCCACCATTGATAATGTTCAGGAATGGAACAGGCAACAATAAACGGCCGCCGAACTTTTCATATAAAGGCACTTCTTCTATCATTGCTGACAAGCGGGCGCACGCTAGTGAGACACCGAGAATAGAATTCGCACCAAGCTTTGACTTGTTCTTGGTACTGTCAAGATCTATCAGGATATTATCTATCTGTCTCTGGTCTTTTAGTTCAAGCCCTATCAACCGGGAATTGATTTTTGTATTGATCAGCTTGACAGCTTTCTTGACACCAAGACCGCGATACGCTTTTCCGCCATCGCGCACCTCTTTTGCTTCGTACAATCCTTTTGACGCACCTTCCGGCACTTCCTCGCGCGCGACAAATTTCCGTCTGTCAACTTTTGTCATGACATCGACTTCGATTGTAGGATTGCCGCGCGAATCCAGTATCTGGCGTGCATGAATTTTGCGGATATACATCTAGACACCTCTTTTTTGTTTGTTATGTTTTTGTTGTTTAAAAACATTGTGATTATGAGTATGTGCATAGCACCAAGCGTAGCCATTGCTGCCAAGTGCAGCCTTCTGATTTTCTCATACTACATACATAGAGTCGTCTTCTAAAACAAAAAACCAAACTAGCGGAACGCAGCAATGGCCATAAAACAGTCAAGGTTACTAGACTCGTCTTCTGGATACAATCTTTGATCAATAGCGAAGCGTGCTATGCACGTGTGATTATGATGGGGATAAAAAAAAGAAAAAAAAGGGGGAAAATTCCAAAGTAGAATTTTCCTTCCGACTGCTTGCCATAGTTCTGAGTGTTGAAGGCTTTTTGGGATATAGGGCCTTTACGATTCTCAAAACTATTCACAGTTGGATGAAAAGCTGCACGAGATAGCTGGCTGCTATTCGCTGGCTGCCTACCAGTTGGCCAACTGGCTAGCACAAATTCCACCCATTCTGGAATACCCCCGAAAAATATGAGGTCATTTGCATTCTCACATCTAGTTTGTTCCCATTCTCGGGTTCGTGTTTCAACTAGTGTTTTGTATCTCATTCTAACTCGACATAGAAGACGACACCCTCAGTGCCGCTATCATAGGTTCTCATTATTGCAGGCACTCTAACCTCGTAGTCTATTGCTCCGTATTGGCTAGCTGCATTATTGCTGATGTTAGTGATGAACAAGAGATCCTCCTGGTCAGAAGTGTCGTATTCACCATCTGCACCGATATCGTCAGAATAATCCCAGACAATACCAGTGACAAATTGGCTGTTGTTCGTACTGTTGATTATAGGAACATCATCAATCTGTAAACCAGTTAAGGTGAAGGATTTTGTGAAGTTTGCAACCGAACCATTGTTGCCAGTCCATAAGATCGAGACAGAATCATTGAAATCTGTCATATTAAGGTTCGAATCAACATCAGAGAAATCAGTTGTTGCATTGGCGCCGCTTGAATTTTTACCAAGCGCCTGCAACGTTAAAAAGTTAATGCCGCTGTCAATATCAGTGAGGTATACAACGCCTTTTGGCGATGCGACTGTCCAGGAATACATTGTATCGCCGGATGCATCTGCCAATGATATATTGCCTGATATCTGTCCCCAGAAAATGTGGTGCGCTCTGGTGTGCAATTGTGTTGCTGCATAATTGTTTGATTCGTTATATTCTGTGATTGATCCGTTTGTTGCTGTCGGCGGATCGACAACAACTGTGATTGTCTTGTTTCCTATTGTTGCATTATATGTTATGTTCATAGTGACATTGCTGGTTGCAGAGATATTTACAGTCAAGTTTCCATTGATCTGCGTTCCGTGAGTTTCATTTCCTTCAAAGAATTGTACTATGACATCTGTCGCGTTCGTTGTTCCTAAATTGTAAATGGTCGCATTTATCGTGATATTGTCCTTCTCATTAGGATTAGAATCATTGAACTGTATATCTGTCGCGTTCAAGGTGAGATCTATATTCGCAGCTGCTCCAGTGAAATTTATCTCAATGCTCCTGTTCTCATCACCCCAATCACTGTTATCAGACGTATCATAAGCAAGACAGTTCCAGGTGTAATTTCCATTCTGCAGGCTCAGGGTCCAGTTCGAGGAATTGCTTGTGCCGCCGATGTTTGTTGTCTGGTTCAAGGTGAAGGAACTATTTGTCGAGTCTGTGATGTAAAGGCTGATATTGAACAAATTAATATTATCTGTCGCTGAGCAATTGAAAGGTATGTCAACAGGATCAGAAGTATCATTGTAATATGGATGCGCTGGAAGATTCAGGGTTATATTTGGATTCTCAACATCATCAAGTGTTATGTTAATGTTAATTGTTTGAGAATATTCGATCAATTCTATTGTCTCATTGCTGCTTGTTGATTTGTTTGCTGTGAAGTTTGACTGAGTGAAATATGTGAAACCAGTACTACTCTGGTTGTATTCAACGATTTCTCTCCATCCTGTCAAACCACTTGCTTCTGTCTGAGTAGAGAAAGATTCAACCCAGGTACCAGAATTATTGAAATAACCTTTGACAGTTGCGTCATCGATTGGATTTCCGACATTAGTTGTCACATTTCCACGCACATACCATTTTGTAGTCAGTATCGCAGTGTCGCTCATGAAAGGTTCTGACTTGTTGAAAGTGGAATTTATTGAAGTCATTAATGCGCCATTCAATAACCAGATCTCGTAATATGTTGGTATAGAATAATTTGCAGTCAATGTAGAGTTTGAAAGAGTTATATTCTGGGAATTCGGAGCATAGATTGCATAATAATTGGTATTATCGATTTTGGTATTATCTATAACAGTATTATCAACCTGGTCTATCCATATACCGTTTGTGTTAGTGTAATTAATTATAGTATCTTCTACTGTGCTATTATATCCTTGAAGCCAGAGAAGGATACCTGCACTGTTTACTCCCCATGTGTTATTGATGTTATTGTTGATGATATAGTTGAATGGTGTCTCGAGTGTAATACCATAAAGCTGGGCATCGCTGACAGAGTTGTCTATAATCGTATTGTTAATCGATCCGCCACCAACATTGTAAATAGATATTCCTCGCAGACCACCAACAACTGTATTGTTCCGGATAATGTTATTGTTTGCGTCCAAATCCAGAGCGATCATTGCAGTGCCGCCGCCGATATGCTCTACAGTATTATTCTCGACAATACTATTATTTGCAGAATCTAAGACAATTCCCCAATTGCTGTTATTTACGATAAAATTAGAATAAATCTTAATATCTGTTCCATTTGAGATCTGGATACCACGGTCGCTGTTATTGAGAACAGTATTATTCTTTATTGTTACATTTGTATTTACTTCGTCAAGGAAGATTCCATACAATGGATGGAATTTTGCAGTATTATTCTCGATAAGATGATTGCTATTATTACCATATAAATAAATCCCAGAGTAAGTATTATTGATTAGTGTATTATTAATTATTCTAGAATCATTGGAATCAAAAGCTACAGTTAGGCCATATATCCCGTTATAATTAATCTGGTTATTTGTGAAATTATTGCGCAGACCAGCAGTAGAATAGATACCATAGAAGCCATTAAAGCGGATATCATTTCCATCGAACAGATTATCAGTTGTGGGTCCAGGAGTATATATTCCATAATTAGTATTGTTCCAGATTGTGTTGTCTTGGATGACATGATTAGAGATATATTCTAGATTAAGACCATTATCACCAGATTCATTTAGTGTATTGTTTATGATTCTATTGCCAGTAGAATTTCCATAAATATAGATGTTATCATCAGTGCTGTCTATAATAGTATTGTTTGTTATATTGATGTAATTAGAATTCTGGACCACAATCCCATATAAATTATTGACAAAGATATTGTCTGTTATCAGGGAATTATTTGTGCTGTTCAGATAGAGATAACGGGAGTGATTGATTCTGTTTCCTCGTAACACAACATTGTCCAAATCCTTAAGCAATATACCGAAAGAACCATTATTAACACCAGCCTGGCTTACTTCAGAATACTGCATTGTGAAGTTATCATTATCATTCGACCCAAACACGTAGAAATCAAAGAAAAGTCCTGTTTCATTCGACTGCAATATACTTTTATCATTTGTTGTTGCTTGATTACTGTCCAGGTCATAGATCCACAATCCGCCTCCAGATGATTTATTGATGAAGAGGCTTCCATTATAGTCCAAGTTGAAATTGAAAGTTGCATTTCTTAATGTTAGATTACCTCCTTGCAGGATTGTCACGTTACCAGTTATAGGGACTGTCTCATTTTCACACACAACATTTGTCAAGATATCCCAATCACCGGAGAAATATTGACCCTGACAATATGATGCATTAATCTCAATACTTCTGTTAGCATCTCCCCAATCAGAATTTCCAGAGGAGTCATAAGCAAGACAATTCCAGGTATAATTCCCATTGTTCAAGTCAAGCTGCCAATTAGAAGAATTGTAGGTTCCAGTTGTATTCATTGTCTGGTTCAGTGTGAAAGAACTGTTTGTCTGGTCTGTGATGTACAAGCTTAAGTTTTGCAGCAGATAATCATCTGTCACAGAACAATTAAATGTTACAATAGTTGGTTCAGTATCATCATAATACTCAGGCCCAGGAAGATTCAGAGTTACAGTAGGATTATTTGCATCTGTCACTGTGAAATTATCAGTAACAGGATCCGCTCTGTTGTTCTGTGTATCATTTGCATAGACAGTGTAATTCTGGATGCCTACTAATGTTGTGATATTAACAGTTACATTCCAGATATTTCCTGAAGTTTGGATGCCAGTCAGATTTATACCATCGACATACCAGTCATCTGCATCCCCATTCATTCCGTCTGATAGGAATTTTATCTCGACAGTATCATCAAATGTACAATTCTCAGTTGATAGCTCGATTTCAGAATAAATCCATTGTTCTTCAGCATAATCCCCATCAGTCAGCCTCCAGATCTCGTTTCCATCGCAGAGTACCTGTACATATTCATTAGGCTCAAAACTATATTCCCAAGACCAGAAACTTATATTGACTGAATCATAACCAGTGAAGCTGAAGCTTTGATTGAAACGAGAATCAAGAGTATCATCCTGGAGGTGCGCGATAAATCCTCCCGCAGCACTGCAATCACCACTATCATCACACTGACTTGGCGGCGGCCGCAGTGCACCTTCTGCAATTCTCTCTGAATCTGCAGCGCCTGCTGGAAGATAAGTGAAATTCCATCCTTGGTCTCCTGCTTCAAATCCAGCAAAATGAATGCCTACTTCTTCTGCAGATGTTGCGCTCACTAGGGAATAATTAGTGCCATTGATCGTTACCCAGACAGAATTCACTGAATAGGATCCTGCTGTGACATTAGCAGTTATAGTTATGTTCTGGTTCTGGTCTATCGGATCAGGAGTATCATTGATTGCATTGATGACTGGCAGGGTTACACTCGTTGTTGTGAAATTATAAGGTCCTGTTGTGTTGCAGTTGCCGGCAATATCACAGGATGTGACATTATAATAATAAAGTGTGTTGTTCATCAACCCTGTTATCAATACATTATGTGATGTCACACGAGCAGTGCCTACCTTGATGGTTCCTAAGGCAGTAGTATCTCCATAATTGACAGAACTATTAGAGTCTTCATCTGTGGTCCATACGATATTTGCTCTATCAGCATAAATATTTGTTGCATTCTCATCAGAGATAAATGGAGGAGTATTATCTATGGTGAAATTATTAACAGTCAATACACTTTCAATATTTGAAGAATTATCATCTGCAACTGCAGTGACATTCATTCTGTATTCGCCGTCGTCAACAAGAGAGGTATTGAAGGAGATGTTAAGATCACTGTCATTAGGACTGTAGAAACTTGCATTTATAGTATAATTGATTGTTCCATCCAGATTACATAGATATAAAGAATGGTTCACTGTTCCAGGAACATTCGGATCTATCCCTATGTTGACATGGATTGTCATGTTCCTGCTGTGTGCTCCATCTAATGTTATATCGAATCCTCCAGCATCGCTCGTATAAGTTTCTATATTCGGGGAAGAGATAGGGAGATTAAGTGGATCAAGGGAATCGTTATATAACACAAGGTTAGTATAATTGTTTCCAGCCAGATCTGTGATATATACTCCCATCTGGAACTGGTCTCCTACCTTGGCTTGGGCATCCCAGATGTCAGGTGTAAAGTTTGCCTGGATGAAATTATTCCCGCCATCATTTGTGGTCCAGGCTGTCTGTGTCTCGCTGAAGCTTACATTTGTGATAGTACTTCCATTAGCATACCGGATTAGGAATTTTCCTGTTGCTGCCAGTGAATCACTCTGATAGTAGAGATAATTAGCTCCTGTTGCTTCTATCCCTCCGATCTCTCCATTGATTATCGAGAATTTGTCAGAGATATAACTGCTGTTTCTCGAAGTGAAATCACAAGACCCATTCAAGTCAGCTGTAGACAGTGATTGTATGAATACACAGTTGGTTATATCATCCAATGGAGTCACTGTTCCAGATATATTATAACTGCTGTTACAATAATAAATCGTCAGGTCCTCGACAGGAGCTCCGCTGAAATTAACATTAACAAATATAGACATAGTATAATTATCTATATCTCTCATACTCTCTATATTCCAGAATTTGACCAACAAAGCATTCTGTTCAAAGACTTCATAATCCTTCTTTATCTCTGCCTCCATATCTTTTATAGTCAAATAATGCATCTGGCTGTAACCAGTAGACTCGACAAGCCAGGTATAATTCAGCAATGCCCAGTCACTGCCAGTTGTCACATTCAGTTTATCATTCTCTCCATCATTGACAGCATAAGAATAAGTGTCATTGAATATTCCAAGAGTTTCATACCAGAAACTCTCATTCCTTCCCATTGCGCGCAGTATCGGTTCGGTCACAGGTCCTCCGCTTACAGTGAGATTGTTGGCAGGAGGATAGAGACTCCAGAAGCGTCCCAGAAAAGGACTGTAAGGCAGACTTAGGTTATGGATTGTTCTTGTGACAAAAGTGTTATAGTGATTTCCAGTCAGGGTCACATTCAATCCACTAGGATCAGTACAATTTATTATTGCTTCAAACGCTCCTCCTGAAAATATAGTTAGATTGCTTGGAGTCACAGACACTATTGTACAATTTGGAGGAGTTACGTCTGCTTCAGAAATTGTTAAATTAAATATTTTTGAATATTCAATCAATTCTATTGTCTCATTAGCTACAGATGATTTATTCGCAGTGAAATTTGACCAGGTGAAATAAGTGAATCCTCCACTGCTCTGGTTGTACTCGACAATTTCTCTCCATCCTGTCAGACCGTCTGCACCAGTCTGCGAAGAGAAAGATTCAACCCATGTTCCAGAATTATTAAAGTAGCCTTTGACAGTCGCGCCAGAAACAGGACTCTTGAACTGGTCTGTCACATTTCCTTGGACGTACCATCTTCTTGTCAGGACTGCAGTGTCACTCATGAACGGTTCTGTCTTTAAGAATGTGGAATTTGTCGCAATCATCTTTGCACCATTCAAGAGCCACATCTCATAATATGAAACATTATTATAATCACCATTGATCGAAGAATTAGCAAATGTGATATTCAGGGCAGTATCTCCAAGAATACCAAACTGACTTGAATTACTTATATGTGTATTATCTATGAATGTATTATCTATTCCTTGATAAATCCACATTCCACAATAGCCGCTATGATTTATTCTATTTCCTATAATCGTAGTGTTTGAGCCATTAGCTTGTAGAAGCATACCACAAGAACTCGCTCCACCAACAGTATTATTGATATAATTAGCAATAATAAAGTTGTTAGCCTGCTCTATTGCAAGACCATAATCTGTTGCATCAGAGACATTGTTACCTTGAATTGTATTGTTTATGTTTATTCTGACATTATAAATTCCGATTCCTCGGGTTCCTCCAGAGACAATATTATCTTTGATCAAGTTGTGGCAGGCCCCATAATCAATTCCGATCTGTGCGTATGCACTGCCAGATACATTGTTCTCAGCCATTTCTCCATACATTACCTCGTCAAATATCAGTCCCCAGTTACCGTTGTTTATAGCAGTGTTATTGTAGATATAGATCTCAGATACATTCCATATCAGCATTCCTCTCTCGATATTAGAATTAACAGTGTTGTATTGTATAGTGACATTCCGGCTGGAATTATATATGTATATTCCGACCTCAGTGTTTATATTCGCAGTATTATTCTCGATCAAAATATCTTCAGATTCCCACGTTACATAGATACCGTGAACACTGTTATTATTTACAGTGTTGTTGATGATCCTTGTATTGTTCGATCTTTCTGTGAATATTCCATACCAAGTGTTGTTATGGGCTATGTTGTTGGTGACATTAACATAATTAGAACGATCCACTAGAATTCCAGGATATGCATTATATGTCACTTCGTTGCTGTCAATAGTATTGTAATCTGCAAAGTAAAGCATAATTCCATAGTTGGTACCAGTAGTATTACTAACAGTATTATCTTGAATCAAGTTATAATTTGCATTATTCTGAAGTGTTATTCCATCCCAAACTGTAATATTTATTAGAGTATTATTTAGTACCTTGTTATTGTTGCTATTATTTTGTAAGATAATTCCAGACTGATCTATGTTATTTATTGTATTGTTTGCGATTGTTACATTATTACAACGTCGCTCACAAGAGATTGCCCACATACTATCATTAATAGTGTTATCTACAACTATACTGTTGTTGGAGATATCAAGAAGGATTCCACGAGTGTCATTTATGTAATTGCCTTTTATCAATGCATCGCTTACATTACACATTGTTATTGCTCCGGTTCCTATAACTCCATTCCAAAGTCCTGCACTGGATATCCGCGAGTATTGGACTGTTAGATTATCATTTCCATTTACACCCCATGCAAAGAAATCATAATATAATCCTGTTTCATTCGGCTGAAGAACACTTCTGTCATTTGTTGTTGCTTTATCATTATCCAGGTCAGTGATGAACAAGGCACCGCCTTCTGTCTTGTTAAGGAAAAGAGTTCCATTACCATCCAGATTGAAAGTGAAAGTTGCATTTCTTAATGTCAGATTACCTCCTTGCTGGATTGTCACGTTACCAGTGATCGGAACTGTCTCATTCTCACAGACAACAGCTGTTGAGATATCCCAATCACCAGAACTGTACGCACCGTTACAATACGTCCCTGCCGCTGTATAATTTATCTCAATGCTCCTGTTCGCATCACCCCAGTCAGTGTAGCCTACACTATCATATGCAAGACAGTTCCAAGTGTAATTGCCGTTCTGCAGACTCAGAATCCAGTTCGAGGAATTGTAAGTTCCAGAAGTGTTCATTGTCTGGTTCAGTGTGAAGGACTGGTTCAAGGAGTTTGTGATGTATAAGCTTAAATTTGTCAGATTATAATTATCTGTAACTGAACAGTTGAAAGGAACATTGACTGGGTCAGAAGTGTCATTGTAATATGGATGCGCTGGCAGGTTCAAGGTCACATTCGGAGGGGAAGTGTCAATAAAAAATGTCCAGGTGTCGCTGACATTAGTCAAACTGCCGTCACTGCAATTGACAAATACAGTATAATTGCCGTCACCCAAAGTCTGATTTATCTCGATAAGTGAAGGGGTGGCAGCAGGAATCGAGCTGTTTGCACCATAACCAACAGAACTATTCACATATAATTCACAAGATAACGTGGACTCTTCAGAATCCTGGACAGTGAAATTTATTTCAGGCTGATTATCATTTGTAACAGAATTATTTGCCTTGCCGTCTATATCATGGATAGTAATGCCATAAGGGGCAGTATTTACACCTTCAATTATCGTGACATTGAACTTGCTGGTTGTATTGCTTATTGACTCATCGCTTGTCAGGTTAGCGTATGCAAAGAATTCCCAGACAGAATTTATCGAGCCTGTCGCATTGACCCAGAAAGTGACCAACTGGCTCTGGCTATTATTCAAATTAATTATCCTTGGGTTTGAATCATTTGTCCAGAATGGTTCTGTTCCAGGCGCTGTAGAGATCAAGCCTTTTTCCAGGAAGTCGATTGTAAGGTTTCTTACTTCAGACATATTCTGGCTGGCCCGGTCTGAGCAGTTGATCCACCAGGTATAATTATCATCTGCTAATGTGTCGTTTGCAGAAATAGTTGTTGTTGTAGCGTTCAATACAGAATCATTGATTCCATAAGATTCTACTGAACTATTAGTATTATTCATCCATAATACGCAGCTCATGTTTGTTGCCATATTATCTGTTGCATTGAAGATAAAGTCAGGCTGTCTTGATGTTGTATTTTTAGTATTATTTGCAGGGGCTTCCAAATAGATATGTGGCGGAGTTGTATCAGTGAAATAGGTAAAGGTACTTATCGAGCTCGTGCTGTTTCCTTCGCTGTCATAAGCAGTGACCTTCCAGTACCAGATTGTGTCTGTTGTCCAGTCAGAAGTGACCTGGTATGAAGAATTCGTGACAGTATTTCCAAGCACATAGGTGTAGTTGACAGAAGTGAAATCTGCATCATCGTCAACCTCCACAGTATAATTCTGGAAATCAGCATCTGATGTGTCCTCCCAGTCAAGGAAAGGTGTCAGATTTGCTGATCTGGTGCCGTTTGCAGGCAAAAGAAGGTCGAATGGTGTTGGCAGTCCTGCTTCCAGCAGGAAAATCGTTATTGAAGAGTCATTTTCAAGATCAGTGGTGTTCATTGCATAAAAGCTGGAATTTGCCTTCAATAAATCCCATGAAGAATTGTACCAGTTCACATTATAATCATTGTTGTTCATGGTTACATTAGAAACATTGTGATCATAATTATTTGTAATAGTGCAGACAGTCTCTCCAGAAGCTGTTGTGCAATTCGCCTTGACATACTGCCACTCTGTCAGGCAATCACTACAATAGCCAGTACGCTGGTTGTCGTACTTGAGGGTTGACCAGTTTTTGCCAGTGCCAACACCTATGTCAAATGCATAGACATACCAATCATCAGTTGTGAAAGACAGTATTCCGTCTGCAACAGCAGGAGCACTGAAACTTCCAGCTCCCATCTGATAACTCCAGATCTCATCTCCATTGGTCTCATTAAATAGATGAACTTTGTCAGTAGCGATCAAAAGCATAAATACAAAGTCATTGTAGACGCTAGCATAACTCCCATAGTTACTGCCTGAATCTCCAGGAGTGACTGATGTTGTCCATAGCTCAGCACCAGTCGAGGCATTCAATCCATAAACCATATGTTCAGTAGCATCTGCAGTTGAAAAGAAAAGCTTGTCATCGTGGTAGCTCGGAGTCCTGTATATGTCACCGTTAGGATCATAGGACCAGTTCACTCCTCCAACTCCGTCATTGTTCAACGAATATAACCTGCTGCCAGTTGTTCCGACATAAACTCTGCCAAGATCTGTTGCGATTGTCGGAGAACTGTCCCAGATCATTGCATTCAAGCTCGTGTTCCAGATATGATCTCCAGTTGTCGCGTTCTGTGCATAGAAGTCTGTTGAAGCTCCTCCACTGATGTAGACAATATCTTCATAATATGATGGAGAAGAACCTGGAGAGCCCCACCCAGCAACTCCAAATGATTGGTTCCAGATAGGAGTGCAGTCAGTTGCATTCAATGCCCACACAAGAGAAGGTACGCTTGCGTCATACAACTCTGCGAAGTAGAAATAATCTCCCTCGACCAGAGGAGAGTTTGCAGAACCATCATAAGTATCATTGCCTTCAAAAGTATAATTGCAGATCTGCAGACCTGTTGTTGTATTATATATAAATGCAGTGCTGAATCCATTATACGTCAAATGGTAGACCTTGTCATCTCTGGAGTAAGGTGTAGCATCACTGTTTCCATATGTCTCATTCCAGAGGAACTCGCCTGTTGTATGATTCAAACAAGCAATCCAGGTAAAACCATCTTCGTCAGGGCCTGGTTCTGGCCAGCCTTGTTTTGATGTGATCGCCAGTCTGTCATTGAGCACTGATGTACCGCCGAACTCATCGTAGGTTCCAGTTGCATTTGTCTTCCACAATAATTCATGTCCAATTGCATCACCTGTCAAATTCAGATCTATCAATACACTCGGAGCATCAATATTTACCAGATTATAAGCATAATCAACACTTATGCCGAACTCGAATTTAAGTACGTGTTTGCCAGGTGTCTTTACCATCGAGATTTCTGTACCAGTCTCATTACACGAATAATTTTGATAGAATACTGATGATCCATTATATGTTGCATTCAGAACCGTATTTCCGCATTTTAATTCTAAAAAGTCTAAATCTGTCATAAACGCAGTACCTAAAACAGGAGTGATTGTCAGGTTCGCGCTTCCATTTGTAGAGAATAAGACTGTCCAGTTGCCGTTCAGGGTTGGATAACTTTGCGTATTGATTATCTGTATCTGGCCAGCGATATATGCTGAGAATTCATTCACTGTGAATGTCACTTCACCATCAGCTTCTGTAAAAGGTATGCCTGTTGCAAGCCATTGCATGCATTCGCCAGTGTCTGTATTGAAATCAGGACAGTGAAGGATAGTGCTCACTTTTCCCTCGACAGGCAGTGTTATTGTTGCATTTGTGAACTCAAAGCTTTCATTGACAGCAAATACTTCTGATTTTACTGCTATTTGGGTGAGCTGTCTCATTCCCCGGACAACGGTCTTTACCTGTTTTTCAGGAGCAGCCTCAGAATAGACAGTTATATTCTTTAATTCTGTCATACCTCTTATATTCACTTTCACGCCTTTTGCTTTCTGCTCGACAATCTCCAGATCATACAATGCGCCTCTTTGATTCACAGTATAATCAAAGAATTCAGGCTTATTGCTCTTGAAAGTAATTTTCATCATATCTGATTCTGCCACTATAACTGATTCTGTAAATGCAGTTGTTTCTATAGTTTCTTCTATCTCTGATTCGATTACAGGTTCTTTAACAAGCGGTTCTGGGTCTGGAATTGGTTCTGGAGTTTGAGCTGGAACCAGCTTTGGAACTGGTTGTTCAGCTTTGATGATTTCAGGATAAATATATTCTGTCTCAGCAAGAATTTCTTCAGGAACAGATGCTGCAGAACTTTCTGGGTCGAGGCTGACATTAATATTGCCACAATCAGCATTATAACAACTAACATTGACTGTGACATTGAACCATCCATACTGAGTTGCATTGATGTCTGTTGTCGGTGATACTAAATAAATGCCGATTGTAGGTTGTACAGCAGGAGTAGCATTGATCTCAATACTCCTGTTCGCATCTCCCCAGTCACTGTTATCAGACGTATCATAGGCAAGACAGTTCCATGTATAATTGCCATTCTGCAGGCTCAGGGTCCAGTTCGATGAATTGCTTGTTCCGCCAATGTTTGTTGTTTGGTTTAAAGTGAAGGAACTGTTTGTTGAATCTGTGATGTATAGTGAGATGTTTGTTAATCCAGTATCGTCTGTTACAGAACAGTTGAAAAGCACATCAACTGGATCAGAAGTGTCATTGTGATAATCAGGTGCTGGCAGGTTTAGGGTTACGTTTGGAGGATTTAATTCTGTCACTTTAAAGTATGTGGCAGTAAATGTCTGGGAATTGCTGTTGCCATAAGAATCAGTACCATATCCATTTGTTATGTTATATGTTCCAAACTGGTCTGTATTGTTAAAGTCTGTATAATACACGCCTGTTACATTTTGATAATATATTTTTACCCATACATTTACGTAATTTATCTCATCAATGATTGATGCAGTATGCCAGTCCAGACCAACCCCTCTTACCTTTATGTTCCTGTTTTTGTAGCTTTGCTGCCAGGCATTTAAATAAGCTGCAGTAGTGATGTTGACAGTGAAATTAACATTAGTCGTATTCAACGAACCTCCTGTATATGTATTATTGAGACTAAAGTTAGCCACTGGCATGAATCCTGATTCATATCCGCCACCAGTATAAATGTATAATTCCAGATCAGGATATGCATTTCCTTGTTCTGCGCTTGCATTAGGGTCATAAGAATCTACTTCAACAATCACACTTATTTGAGTGATATTGCCATATTCATTTGTTGTCACATAGGTATAATCTGTATAATTTGTATACATGTCAGTTGTGTTTGAATCATTGAATTTCGCAAGGAAACAGCCCCATTTGTAAGAATTGTCTAGCAGATTCAAGTATGGTATAGGGTCTGGCAGACTTGGGTATGGATTTGTCCAGTCATAAACCCGGCTCCTGGCATCACCCCTTCCAGCCGCAACCCTATAAGCACAGTCAGTATTCTGTACAGTTGGTACAAAATAGTATGTTGTTGAAGCATTAAGCATGCAATCATCTGAAGATGCATTGACAGCACCGCACTGCCATCCGTTTGCATCAGGTATGCTTATAGGCACTGAATAACATAAAAGATCATTCGGTCTGTCTGTAGTGCCATTTTGCGTGTATATCCCAATAATCATATTATTCGTGCCAGCTCCTGCATTTGTTGTGTAAACACAAAGCTCGGTTACATTTCCAGAACCAGTATAAACCCCTGTGCCTACCATCTCTTCGAGGGGTCCCAGTGTTCTTTCTTCAGATTCAAGAGCATATGTTTCCGGAGTGTCCAAGCCGCCAGAATATCCAAAATGTTCAGGTCTGTTATTCATACATCCAAACTTTCCTCCTGTGTAGCCTTTTTTGCTGACAGTTCCATTCTCTCTGTCAGAGGATGTATCATTAAAGCTGTCCATGTAAGAAGTTAGTGTTACATTTGTTTTGCTGGAGTTTGGATACCTGATTGTGGCATTTACAATTGTTACTTTATTGTTTCCACCTGGATGAGTAGCTGTCATGTTGATTCTAACTGAAGCATTCTGGGCTACACTGGTGTCATTGACCACTGCATTGCTTAGTGTAGGCAGGGTTGTATTTGAAGTGAAGGTTATTGTGTCTGTTGCAAGGTCATTGTCACTGTTGTTAGCGTATACAATTATAGTATTAGAACCAGAGGTTGGTGTTATTTCAGCAGTGTATATCACTGAAATGTTTCCAAATGCATAAAGCATCCAGGTGTCAGTAGGCATGTATAAGATGCCGTCAACAAGTGCAGGAGAACCAAACACCTGTCCGCCATGATCATAAGACCATATCAGGCTTCCGTCTGTTTCATTTAAAACATATGTCTTGTTATCAAGAGAGCCGAACACTATCTTTCCGTCAGCAACAACAGGCGATGAATATACATCGTTGCCAGTTGAGTAATCCCACTTTAATTCACCTGTTTTTGCATCCAGGGCATATATTTTATTAGTTGCTCCTCCTGCAAATATTGTTCCATCATGCAGTGCCGGAGTTGCAAGCATGTACGTGTTTCTTGACCCTGTGTCATATTTCCATTCTACTTCCAGGTTTGTTGCATTGTAAGCATATATATTGCCATCACCTCCTCCTATGTAAAAAATTCCAGTATCCTTGTCTATTGTTGGTGAAGAATCCCAGTAGCCTCTTAGCTCGTTCTGCGTCGCGTAAAGGGCAGCGCCGTTTGATTCGTTTATTATAAATAAGTTTCCTCCGCTTTCACCGTATGTGAATCCTGGAACATAGAGTTTGTCATTGTATATTGTGATTGAGCTTATCATGTAGTAATAATAAAATCCAAGGCTTACATTCCATATGTGCGCTCCTGTTGTTGAGTTTAGTGCAAATACGCGCGAATAATCTTTTGTGTTGACAAAAACCATATCTTTTTCTTGGTCAAGTGCTGGCGCGCCTATGAATTTTCCAGGATAGGTAAAGTTCCATATATGTTGGCAATTTGTTGCGTTTAAAGCATAAGTTGTGTTATAACTGCCGTCAATAGATGCCATGTATGCCATTCCATTGTCTCCAATGCTCAGTGGACTGTCTGTTCCTCCTGTGGTTATATTGCATATCTGCTCTCCTGTTGTGGCATTTATGAAAAAAGTGCGCCTGTGGCCTGCATATGTTGTTTCATCGTCATCATAATCTTTTCCTGCAATGTATAATATATCATTCTTAATAGTTGGCTGTTGGAATATATCAAACTCGCCTGTCACATTTATCATCCATAACACGTTTGCTTGTTTTGGCATTCTGCCTTTGACTGCTGATGTTCTGTATTGGTCTGCTCCCCGCTGTGTGTAATTGATTATGTATTTTGTCATTGAAACATTGGCAGCGCCGTTTAAAGAATAAGTTACACCATCTGGCACCACGCGGTCCACTATCACTTCAACTGTCACAGTGCTTGAATAATTTTCACTATTATCAGCCGGAGTTATTATTTCTATTAATGGCGTTGCCTCATTTACAGTGCAAGCCACAGTTATATTGTCCCCTGTTGAATTCTGGTCTGATTTGACATTGAATATGGATGTGTAATTGCCTGGTGCCTGGACTTTTGAAGGTGAGCACTCGAACCGCACCTCACTTAGGTTATTGTTCATGTCACCCAAAGACATTGGAGTGGCAGTTATGAAATGTACAGGGGTTGCATTAAAGTCAGTTGCATTAGTGAACACCTCAGTTACAACCACGTTTTCATTGGAATTCGTTGCATTGACAGTGGCGTTTTTTGAACCTGTGAGTCCCTGGTCTGCACTTAATGACAATGTTGACTGGTTCCATTCAACAGATGCTGTTGCTGTAGAATTGATCTCAATGCTCCTGTTTGCATCACCCCAGTCACTGTTGCCAGCAGCATCATAAGCAATACAGTTCCAGGTGTAATTGCCGTTCTGCAAACTCAAGGCCCAGTTAGAAGAATTGTAAGTCCCGCTTGTGTTCATTGTCTGGTTCAGAGTGAAGGAACTGTTTGTTGAATCTGTAATGTATAAACTTAGATTGGTCAGATTATGATTGTCTGTTACAGAACAGTTGAAAGGCACATTGACTGGACTGGAAGTGTCATTGTAATAATCTGCTGCTGGAAGATTCAAGGTCACATTTGGAGATGCAGTGTCAATAGTAAACGCCCAAGTATCGCTGACATTAGTCAAACCATTGTCACTGCAATTGACAAATACAGTATAGTTGCCGTCACCCAAACTCTGATTTATCTCAATAATTGAAGGAGTGGCGACAGGAATCGAGCTGTTGGCGCCATAACCAACAGAACCATTCACGTACAACTCGCAAGACAAAGTAGCTTGCTCAGAGTCCTGGACAGTGAAATTAACCTCAGGCTGGTTGTCATTTGTGGCAGAATTATTTGCCTTGCCGTCAATATCATGGATAATCATGCCATAAGGGGCAGTGGCTTGTAATGTATAATGAACTTCAACCCATGCTTGTGTGACATACGCTGTTGTTCCGCCCCAGCTGCCTATTGCTCTTGATTTTACACCAATTTCCAATACATCAATGTCTGCCCATTCCCACGCTTGGTCATCTGCAGGATTCAGCAGCCATGTCTCACTGTCATTTGTCCATGTTGCATAATCAAGTTTGTCTGCACTGCAGGATTCTGTTCCATCAGATTGAATGCAGACTGCAAATTCTTCTGTGCCTGTGCTGGATTTTGTTCTTAACCATACTGTTATATTATGGATCGTGCCTATTTCTGTAGTGTGGTTTTCTACTGTCCAGTAATCTTCATAATTTTGTGTGCCAGCAGAAACATAGCTAGAATCATCATCTGCAATTGTCTCATTGACCTCTTCAAAATGCGTGTTTCCTCCTAAAGGTGTCCAGTCCAGTTCATGGCCATCTCCATCTGGTCTTAATATTAAGACGCTTGGGTCTATGATGTGATCAAATTCCAGGTATGCGCTTGCATTAGCATCATTGTTCTTGATCTTCAGATCAAATGTGTCGTGGCTTCCATTCATCCCTGTCAGGTACACTTTATAGTATTTTGTTTCTGTTATGACTGGAAATTCTGTTATCTTATTAGATGAGTTGAAATAATAAACTTCCACTGTTGTGTTCGCACTTTGATTGTTTCTTGCATACAAAGTTATGTCTCGTGACTGGTCCAGTTCCTGCTCGAATGTCACCCTGATATATTCGTTGTGATAAATTGCAGGAGACCATATATTATCCAGTGCTCTCACATGGTTATATATATCTTCAATAGTGCTTTTGTTTAAATCCAGATGCAGTGCCTTTGTGATCAGAATCTCGCCTGCACCGCTTCCAGTCACATTTTCTATTACATACTTGCCAGCGTCGATATATACAGTGTATCCGTCTTTTGTCACGTTCGCAAGGATCTCAGCATAAAAGAAGGTGGTCATGTTTGCACAGCCCTGATAAACGCCAGACAATTCCTCTGCTTGTGGACAGATGTACAATCCAATGTTCTGCGTATTCTCAAAATAGAGTGTGTGCGCTTCTTCAACACCAGTTACTCCTGAGAAATTTACAGCAATTCTTGTGCTGTCTTTTCTTATCTTTAATTTTCGCAGATCAACATTACCTTCACCGAACTTTGCTCTCAATCCAAGTGCTCTTCCTTTTGCTGGATGACGGAACAATACTTCCTGGTCCTCTTTAGAGACCCAGCCGCCAGTTATAACAGGAGTCACATCACCTTCTGCAAGATATTCAGCTGTCTCTGCATCTTCTGGTGCAAGATACAATGAAGAGATTGAATAGTTGATTCCACTTATCTCTCCGCGCAGGTAGAAGTTGTTGATTGTTGTCAGGTAGACTGCCTGCTTCCCTTGTTGTTTTTTATCCTGGCCTTTGCCCTTGCCTTTACTTGTTCCTGGGCCTCTAGGAGGAGGAGCATCTGGTATAACGATCTCTTCTTGCACTGGTTCTTCTGGCAGTTGCTCTTCTTCTGCTCCCTGCGAAGTTTCATTTACTTGCGGTCCTGGGATTGGTTCTAGAGCTTCTGGTATAACAGGAGCAGTTATCTCTTCTTCTGGTGCTATTACTGCACCACCACTAATAGAATCTATGTCAGAATCAAATCCGAACAGGCCAAAGATCTTAAGGAAAAGGTACTGGACAATGTAGTATCCAGATTTCATAAAAGGCTTGATTATTTTATCTGTTTCTTTATATTCGCCAACTATTGCCAAAGCTGTGGCAATTTCCAGGGAAGTATTCGATCCTCCAGGAGGATCGTAGGTCACGTTAATCTTTGTCAACTCTGAGATGTTCTGCAGTGCTGTCACAGAGACATTGAACACTTTAGTTTCATTCACTGCAAAAGGAGGCCATTCACAATAGACAGCGCTCTTCCCTTCAAAGCTGATGATTGATTTATTCTCGCAGGCATCAGATACATCATTTGCCGTGATCAGGAACTTGGTTGGATCGAATCTCCAGTGGAACATCACAGGATATCCCACCATAGATTCAGTATTACCAATGTTCGAGACATTAATCTTCAGCATTGCAGTGTCGACAAATGTTCGCTTGTCAATCACTGTTGTCTGATTCCCTGCAAACTCATAACTCATATCAAAGAATGCTCGAGAATCATTAACCAAAAAAGAAAAAAAAGTTGTATTCGATATGAAAGAAGCATTGTTTATAGTGTAATTGGCTGAAGCACTAAAGTTAAACTGGCCTGTTTGGGATATAGGGCCTCTTACTTTTAACTTCAGGACTCGCAGCTCTTTTACTTCCAAATCTCCTACTGAAATAACAATGGAGTTGTTACCCAATGAAGAATTGGATGGCATACCTACAATACTAAATCCATCTGGAATACCTCCAAAGAATGTAAGATTTGTGATATTTTCCTGTCTGTCATTGACAAGAACAATTTCTATGTCTGCCTCTTTTCCCTGGCCAATTCCGTCAGGCGCTTCGACATAGATCCTGAGATCCTCTGCAATCTCCTGCGTGACCAGAGTCACATTTTCTGGCTCAACAAATTTCTCTGCAAATCCAGGATCATCTGCTGTCAAGGTCAATGTATAACCAGAGCCAGAGAAAGTCTGTAATTCTTCCCATTCACCTCTGCATATCCGGAAATCAAAGTTCCAATCTTTGCATTTATAGACAACATTTGATCCAGAGGCTGTGACACCGACAGTTGCGAAATTCAGATTGAAATCAGAAAGATCAATAGCATACATCTGCTTCCATTCCCCAGACATATTGCCGTACAAAGGAATTACTGGATCTAATCTAAGAGTAAGATCCTTATCTTCCTCAATCATGAAATCGTGGATCTCGATATTGAAAATCGGTCCGGTGTGCGGTTCAACAATAAGATCGTATTTCTCTCCAGCGTATAAAGTGAATTTGTTGTTATTATTGTGTATCTCTTTTCCATTCTCTACTGCTTCATAGCAGGTGATTGTTGCTGGAACATCTAATCCAAGCGCATTCTTCATGCTCAGCTGTGCCCGGACTTCAGCAGCAATTATCACATCAAAGTATATTGTCTGTGATACAGGTTCTCCGCCAATAGTTCCATACACTGTGATTGCATATCTTCCAGGACCAGACGGGATGAAAGTATATTCCCTCCTGTCAGTCTCAAATATCTTGAACAGTTCTTTATCAATGACCTGGCTCACTTCCATCCTGTCGAAATTAGCAATATCCACTGTAATGCTGACTGGCTCACCGAATGAATACACAGCTTTGTCAATATGTACAAGATCTCCAGAAACAGGATGTACCTCAAATGTTGCAGTCGCGTTCTTGACAATACTGCCAAGACGTGCTTCTGCATAAACAGTGTATGTTCCTGTTTCCTGTGGAGAAAATGTGTCTGAACCTCCTAGCAATTGATAATCCTGACCAGCTTTAGTGATAGTTATCTCATAGCCAAGATAATCAGGGGAGGTTACATCAAACAAGACTTGTTCTCCAAGAGTATAGAGTGTCTTGTCTGTGGATATGAAGAACTCGATAGTTTCAGGATCAACAAAAAAAGCAGAAAGAGAGCTTTTTTCAGAATAATCAACACTTATGTTTTCAAGCGAGGATAGATCAACATAAATGACTTGCGCAGATACAATATTATTTTCAGTCGCACCCAACCGGCCAGGATAGATTTGTAAAGGAGAATCCCAGGCATCCAGGATAGGATCAAGATCTATAAAGTTACAGCAGATCTCTTCACCATAACATTCGTATCTTGTCCTGCCAGAATCAAGAGATTCAACTTCCCATCTGGTACATAGTTTATTTTGATCAAGAGCAATCTCAAACAAGGTGTCTTCTACTGTGAAATCTATAACACCATGAGGAAGAAATTCAATACCATCATCATCAGGATCCCAAAGTGTTCCGGATTTAAAGTTTAGGTCCAATAGGATTTGTCCGTTATTTTGTTCAGAAAGAGTTGTTTCAGGTGCATAGTTCCCACTATATGGGTTCGCTGATACTAAAGCTGTATCACTAACCAAAGCTGAAGTGAAAATAGTTAAAATAGCTAAAATTAGAGCTAACACTAAAAAATACTTTAGCTTCTGGTTTACTTTAGCCAAATCTATACACCCTATACCCCAATTAAAACCGGTAGTGAAGTTAGAATAAAAAGATGCATTTGCACTGAAGAGTACTCCTAATATTTTTTATGTCAAGAATCGCCAGTCAAATAGACTGGCAGTATGAACGTTGTTCATAGACTATCTAGGCGGTTCTTGAGCACGCTCAGGAATTCCTTGACCTTCGCCATCCAATGGATATTTCAACCCCTCCTCAATAGAGGAGAGGAGTTCCTGACGTTTCAATTTAATTATACGTAGGTGTAATTCGTATGTGCATAGCACCAAGCATAGCCTTTGAATAAACGCGCCAATAATATAGAATCGTTTTTATGAGCAATATGCTAAACCGCAACCAAAATTTCAAACTATTATACTTGCGGTTTAGTATTACGAAGCCGCAACAAGTTAGTAATAATATTTGCGGCTGAGTATATTATAATCGTGCAAAGCGTGCTATGTGCATACGAGAATAGGCTATAATTATAAATATCCTAATTTCTTAAGATATATTCTGAGTTCTTTATATTCCTTTGCTCTGTCAAGGATACAAAGGATTTTTACAAAAGGTTTATCTACAAGATAAATCACTCTTTTCTCTTTGCGATTATCTTCAAATCTTATTCTGAATAAAAATAAACCATATCCATGAATTCGTTTATATCTAAATGGATTTATTTTAATTATTTTAAGTTTTTTATCTAGAAGTTTGGCAGCTTCATTACTGAGATCATCAAGTTGTTTTAAGAAAAATTTAGTTGGTTTTAATGTAAAAACCATTCTATTTATTTTCTCCTTAGCTTCTTAAATAATTCTTCTTCTGTTCCATAGAGATTTTTTTTCTCACTAATTTCAGCAAGTTTTCTAACTAAAGCTAATTCTTCTTTAGATATTTCTGGTTCATCAAACAGCTTTTCTCTTACAATTTCCTTTATAAATTCTTGCACAGTACTAAATCCATGCTCTTCAGCATACGTCTTGGCTGTGCTAAGGATTTTTTCTTGAAACCTTACATTTATTTGTGTGTTCATATTGGTATCTATAGATACCTGAAACTATATAAATGTTTCGGTTTTTTGTGCCCATACATTATTAATTTATTTTATAATTTTTCTATCTGCTTTTTTCTACATCTGACTACATACAAACCCTATTTTTGAAAATTTAGTAAAGTCATCAAATTGGACAAAGTTATTCCGAAAGGTACGGAATTTAGGGAAAATCTTACCCCTACTTTTCTTTGAAAAATTAAATATTTGCAGAAAGGTAAGGGCAAACTTTAGAAATTTTATTGGTTCTCAAAAAACTCTTATGGTTTCGGAAATTACTGCTCGTTTTTATGGTACAAACTTAGAAAGACAATTTCATCCTTTTCCTTAAAATAAACATAGGCCAGCCTGAATGGTTTGATATAAACTTCTCTTGTTCCTTTTCTGACATTTCTCAGGGGTTTTCCAATTTCTGGATTGTCTTTGATTTTAGAAAACTGTTTAATTATTTTCTCTTTCAGACCATTATCTTTTATTTTCGAAAAAATCTTCCGAAAGACAGGATTAAAAGAAACTTTCACCATTTTTTAGCTTTTTCAATAAATTCATCAAAATCCATTTTGATGAATTCCCCTCTTTCATAAGCTTTCAAGGCTTCTTCTGTTTTCCTGGCGAATTCCAGATCTTCTTTTAGGTTCTCATCTAGTTTACTGGCCTTCTTCAGGATTAATTGTCCATTGTTCTTGATAACAACAATTTTATCTCCTTCATGAAGCCCTCTCCTCATCTCAACAGGTATAACAATCTGGCCTTTGGAACTCATTTTGGTTATAGCAATATCCATTTTTAATCACCAAGTAAGATTAGTCTTACTAACTATATAAACCTTTCGGGTTTTTTTGATGAGAATAATCAGAGAAAATAATAAATAAGCACAAAAAATTATTTAACATCTATTTTTTGCAACAATAATGTTTAAATAGAAGCAAGGGTTTTCAATTAATTCCACAACATCTTGTGTATTCTAGACCAACTCTACGCAAGGGGTTGTATTACTTGAGAGGTGTAAAATTAGCATCTTTAGAAACTAGCGAGAGCTATTAACTACATGAGGTAAGATAAATGAGATGTCCGTACTGCTCTGCCACAGAATCAAAAGTTGTAGACAAGAGAGAGACAACTAACAACGACAGCACACGAAGAAGAAGAGAATGTCTCAAGTGCAGCAAGCGTTACACAACTTATGAACGCACTGAAAACTTCAATGTCACAATAATCAAGAAAGACGGCAGAAGAGAAGCATTTGACAGGGAAAAAGTTCTGAAAGGAATATTGAGGGCGTGTGAAAAAAGACCGGTTCCAAGAGAAACTATTGAGAACGGAATCGACATGATCGAGACAAAAATAAAAAATCATGACAACAGCGAAGTCCCAAGCAAAATCATTGGAGAGGAGATAATGACCTTTCTGGCAGAACTGGACAAGATCGCTTACATCAGATTCGCATCTGTATACAGGGAATTCACAGATGTGAACACATTCATCGAGGAGATAAACAAGATTCTGAAAAAATAAAGGTGAGGGAAAAAAATGGTACGAATAGAAGCAGATTATGCAACACTTAAAGAGGCACTTATTGGATTTCAACAAGCAAAAGCAAAAGAGCTTGGTAGAACTTGTCCAATACGGACAGGAAATTTCGCTTACAAAGTTGGAGAGGTGCAGGATCTCGAAGAGGAAAGAGCTATTTCGCTTACAGATAAATTAAAGGGAGAATATGATAGTTTATCAGAACCTAATTTAAATCCGATCTCAGTAGCTGTTCTCGAAGACAGGTATCTAAAAAAGACTGAAAAAGGAAGGTTTTTAGAAAAACCTAAAGATTGTCTTTTTCGGGTTGCTCGAGTGGCAGCAATGGTTGAAGCACAGTATGGAAAAATAGACGAAGAAGTTGTAGATTACTTCAAAAGTTTCTATAATGTAATGGCAAATTGTGATTTCATGCCTAATTCTCCAACATTGATGAATGCTGGAATGGCCCTGGGGCAATTAAGTGCTTGTTTTGTACTGCCTATAGAGGATGAGATTGCAAACGAATTAGAAGAAGGAGGAATCTTTGACACTGTCAAAGCAACAGCAATTGTGCACAAATCAGGGGGAGGAACTGGATTTTCGTTCAGCAGAATAAGGCCTCACGATGATTTTGTAAAGACTACGTATGGAAAATCCAGTGGTGTGCTTTCATTCATGAAAGTTTTTAACAGTGCAACAGAAGAAATAAACCAGGGAGGTTTCAGGCGCGGAGCAAACATGGGTGTTCTTCGGGTTGATCATCCGCAGATAATTGAATGGATAAATGCAAAGACAGATGGAACCTCTTTTAATAATTTCAATATTTCAGTTGCCGTTACTGATAAATTCCTAGAAGCCTACAAAACTGATGGCGAATACGAACTAGTTAATCCTAGAAATGGAAAAGTTACTGGAAAATTAAGAGCAAGAGAAGTAATTGCTTTGATTGAGAAGAATGCGCACGAATACGGAGAACCAGGAATCATGTTCCTCGATAGGATGAACAGGGACAATCCAACTCCGCATATAGGAGAAATAGAAAGCACAAATCCATGCGGTGAACAGCCACTGCTTCCACACGAAGCATGCAACCTGGGTTCAATCAATATAGACACTTGTGTAACAAAAGAAGGAGAAATTGATTATGAGAAACTAGGAAGATTAGTAAGAACAAGTGTAAGATTCCTAGATAATATTATTGATGCAAGCAATTATCCAAAGTATGAAATTGCAGAAATGGTTGGTGGAAACAGGAAGATTGGTATGGGTATCATGGGTCTTACTGATGCATTGATCAGAATGGGTATTCCCTACGATAGTAAGGAAGCTGTTGAAGAAGCAGGAAGGATAATGAAATTTGTCCAGGAAGAAGGACATAAAGCATCACAAGAACTTGGAAAAGAAAAAGGAAACTTTTCTAATTTCAAGGGAAGTGTCTACGACGGAAAAGTAGAGTATATGAGAAATGCAACAGTTACAACAATCGCTCCAACAGGCAGTATTAGCTTGATAGCAAATAATACTTCCAGTGGAATAGAACCTTTATTCAGGGTCCAGGCTCAAAGAACCATTACTGGATCAGATACAACCCTTGTCTATATGAGTCAGGCTTTTGAGTACTTAATGAGAAAAGCAGACTTAAAACCTGAAGATTTCACAAACCAAATAGTAAAAAATAATGGAAGTATACAAGGGATAGAGGGAATTCCAGAGGAGATTCAGAGGCTTTGCAAGATCTCAGGAGAAATTCATCATGATTGGCATTTTGCAATGCAGGAAGCAATCCAAGAACAAACAGATAATGCAGTATCAAAGACAGTTAACTTTTTTGCTGATGAACCACGAGAAAAAGTCGCTGAACTCATTCAACGAGCAATAAATAGCAAAGTCCTGAAAGGACTTACTGTTTATAGAGAAGGCTCAAGAGAGGATGTTATTAGTTCTGGAAAAGGGATTGAAGAGTTAGTCTTCTTTAACATTGAAAAACCAGGTCTTCTGATGGAAAAGCCATTGGTCTGGGGTTTCAAGATAGAGATAGGGTCAGATGAGAAAATCCATCCATTCATGAGCTGCAGTTTCTACAGGCACAAAGAGACTGGAAAGATATATGCCATGCCTTACGAGATATTCCAATTAAAGAGGCCTATCGGCCATAAAGAGAATGTCCGTTTTGCGCAGAGTGGTGTGGAACGTTCAAGAATCCTTGTCGGAGCGGATCCTGATTTTGCAGAATTCATCGAGGATCTGAAAAGTGTCAGGGAGACAGAATGGGGTCTTGGTCCTAAGAAAACATTTGGCCAGGATTATTCAGTAGGTGTTGCACTGGAATACGTCCTTAGAACATTAGGAATCATTGGCAGCGACAAGACAACAGGCAGGATCGTAAATCTGATCCAGAAATCCGACCTTGAGCCGATCACAGACATGGATGAGAAGAGGGAGATCCAGAAAAGATTCTTTCATCTGCGAGGAAATTTCAAGGGAGCAAAAGAATTAAAATACAATATCACTGAGGGTATTAAGAAGAAAGACAATTGTCCTATATGTGGAAAACCATTAGTCCACGACGGCGGTTGCCACGGCGGAAGATGTCCTGACGGGCATGTTGATTCGTGCTAAGAATAAGCAATCCCAAAACCGTTGAGGTCTCCGCGGTAAATCTCTTTTTCTATTTTTATATCTTTTACTTCTGCGTTAGACGGTCCCTGCCGGCACAATGAGATAAGTTCATTTATTTTCCTTTCTTCGCCTTCGACCAGGATTTCGACCTGGTTATGGTCCTTGTTCCGCACCCATCCCTTGAGATCGAGATGGTTTGCCTTCCTGTAAACAAATCTTCGAAATAAAACTCCCTGAACAATACCAGTAAGAAAGATATGACATCTGATCATCGTGATTGTTTCATTCGAAGGCTGACAGGAGAAGAAAACACTATCTTTGCAATTTTGTCTTTGTCAAACCTTGCTTCAGCAGCTGGCAATCTAAGATCGCCCATGACTTTCAGTTTTGCTTTTATCCTGTATGTGATTATCCTTTCATCTTTTCCGTACAGATCACCCAGCTCCCAGATCAGGACCTCGCCTGCTTCCATTGTCTTTATTTTTGTCGGACGGATAGAACCAAGGATATCTTTTGGAACATACGACGCTATCTTTGGTATTTTATCACGGATCTTCACGTTTCTTAATGTTTGATTGGTTGCGTTCTTGAAACTAAGGATGATTTTCGCGCCTGTCAAGGTGCCGTCTTCTGGACTGAAGATCGGTTTTGCCTTCTTTGTTATGACAATGTCTGGCTTGAAATGTTGATAGATGAAGACAAGAAGCAGTATCGCGATTATTGTCAATAAGATGTATCGATAATTATAAGTAACAACAACCCTGGTTGCCTGTTCTGGATACAAGCTGAGGTCCCATTGGTATGCTTTAGAGATAATAGGCACTTTAGGTTTTGTCGAGGTCACAACGCGCCCGAAAAATGAGACTGGAACCCGAAACTGTTCTGTCTTCTTGATATTTGCAGGATTATCAATCTTGTAGGTCACTTTTTTCCTGAGAAAACTTTTGTCGACAACCTCTTTGATATTGAATGAGATGTCAGCATCAATGATTTCATACTCAAATTCTTTTGAAGTGATGACTTCATTATCAACAAGAAGCTTAATGTATAAAGTATCTGTCTGCGGCAAAGTATGTGAATCAAGATCAAAATTAAATTTCAGGTCTGCTTTTTCGTACGGCCCCATTGGGATTGTCTTTTCTCCCTTGAAGAAATTAGAAGACACCTTTACCAATAACTCAGGGATATTAAGGCTGTTCTTGTTCAACAGATGGACATCTACTGTGAAGGGCTTGCTTGGATCTATCTTTTCTGGAAATTCTGGTGCAGGATCAACAACAACGCGCGGAAGATAGGTCACAAGATAGCCAGACGGATTGATTAAATGCACATTAAGATTATTTCTTATCTTGGTTCCTTCGCCTTCAACCTCTATGATTATCGTATATATCCCATACCCAAGACCAGAACCTATTGCCCTGATAAAAAGATCCACTGTCTTTGTCATCCCTGGCCGCAGTTCAAATTGCGAATCTTTTATAGGTTTTGTGAGAACAGACCATTTGGTTGTGATTACATTAGGGGAGGTGACACTGAACCTTATCCTATTATTATCATTGTTCGCCACTGTAAGCTTGTATTGCGCGCTCTCGTTGCGAAGAATCCTGTCATTGACAGGAATTATATCCACGTCAAAACTTGCAGCAGAAACCACTGTAGCTAGAAGTAGCAGTAATATTGCACAGATTATACTCCCGACGAATAACTTCACAATCTCACCCAGTCAGAGATATTAGACCGGTTTATATAAACTTTTCTTATTGTTGTGTGCATAGCACCAAGCGTAGCCTTTGAATAAACGCACCAATAATATAGAATCGTTTTAATGAGCAATATTATAATCTTGCGAAGCGTGCTATGCACAATAGAGCCATTGCTGCGTTCCGCTCGCATTGCTTTTCGTTTTAAAAGCCGAGTCTACGTATCCAGTAGAAAAAATCAGAAAGCTGCACTTGGCAGCAATGGCTATGCACATATTTATGGTTTAAAAACTGGAAATCAAGAATGTAGGGATAGTAAAAATAAAGAAAGAAAAAAGAAGATTTATTTCTTCTTCTTTTTAGACTTTTTGCCTTTGCCTTTCATGAAGTACCATAGCACTATCAAGATTATTACTATGATAACAATCCATAATGCGCCAAGTCCTTTCTTCTCAGGCTCTGGTTCCGGAGTTACTTCTGGTGCTGGTTCTGGTGCTGGTTCTGGTTCAGCAAGTCCAAGCTCTTCAGCAACTTCCTTTTTTGCCTCTTCTGTGATTGTCTCGATATCTGGTGCAGCTTCTCTTTTCGCAATATCTTCTGATGTGAAACCTTCGTCTGCATCGTATTCAGCGTATGGAATTGGAGGCTGATCATTCAGTTCAAGACATGTCTTTTCAGCGATTCTTTCACAGACAGCTAATTGCTCTTCTGTCCATTTTGGATCACATAATCTTGCAAAAGTTTTACATGCTCTTTGCGCAAGTATAATATCTTCTTCTGCATCGCCGGTATTGTCACAGTTTCGCTCTGCTCTCATAATCCCTACTTTTTCAGGGTCGCATTCAAAACGTTCGTAAGCAGCTGATGCAAATACAGATGTAATAAGTAACATACATACTGCCAATAGAACAAATAAACTCAATTTTTTCATGTAATCCACCTCGGTTTTTTTATCTATCTAATATGATACTAGTGTACATCTGAAAACCATTCTTAAATATAAATGTTGCGGTTTTTAAAGGGGCAAATTTACCCTTTTTGTAAATAAAAAGCTTTTTAAACAGCGATTGAACCCATATGATCAGCCCCGCTTAGTTCAGTGGCTAGAACGCTCGGCTGTAGATGATATCGCTGCTCGACTGTGTCTTTGGACAATGGGATGACCAGCAGTCAGCCGGGACCGAGAGATCCCCGGTTCGAGTCCGGGAGCGGGGACTTTCTTTTTTCTACTATATTGAAGAGTTTTGTCCCAATATTGGAGTAACGGACAGAAATCGTATATAATTCCTAAATAGCTGATTATATTGGATTTTACCACAATCTTTATAAACGGGTGCTAATTTTTCCATGCAAAATGCCGAAAAAACCCTTCTTAGCTTATAGTCTATTAGATATGTAAATTTTATAGAGAGAAGAGTAGGTATAATCAAAAAGAAGGGGAGGGGAAAATTATACATATGCCCTGGTAGTGTAGTGGCCTAGCATGAAGCCCTGTCGAGGTGACATAATTGCCACAGAAAGGCTTCGACCCGGGTTCGAAAGGGCATTTAGGCTTGTAGCTTAATACCACGAAAGTCCCGGCCGGGGCGTTTTCCCTTGGGCCGGTAGCTTAGCTCGGTAGAGCACTCGACTTTTAATCGAGTGGTCGCGGGTTCAAATCCCGCCCGGCCCATCATATTCATTTCATTCACCCGACAAACCAAAAATGGCTAAAGACGATTATCTAGATAAACATGAGCTTATCCCTAAGCATACAAAATTAGGCGAGCGCGCAGTGAAAGAGTTGCTTGCAACTTTTAATATTTCAAAGGTGCAGCTCCCAAAAATTCTTGCTTCTGATGTTGTTGTAAAAAATCTTGGTTTGAAGATCGGCGATATTGTCAAGATAGAAAGAAAAAGTCCAACAGCAGGAAAGAGTACATATTACAGGGTGGTTGCAGATGGCTAACGAGAGATCCAAGATTTTGCTAAAAAATTATTTCGGGAACAGGACATTCGTAAAGTCAGACATAGAGTCGTACAATAATCTCATAACCTTAGGGCTGCAGAAGGTTATTGGAGAACTGGAAGATATTGAACCAACAATAATTCCGCACGATATCGACGAACTGAAAATAAGGTTCGACAATGTGCGTGTTGCAAAACCGATCATCATCGAGGCTGACGGTTCTGAAAGGAAAATATTCCCTCGGGAAGCAAGACTGAGGAACATAAGTTATTCTGCCCAAGTCATGGTCGATGTCTCGACACACATCAATGGTGTGCAGCGGGAGGTTTTCCAGGCAAACATCGGAAAGATCCCTGTCATGCTGAAGAGTGATATCTGCCACCTGAAAGGATTATCAAAAGACCAGCGTACAGAGGTCGGTGAGGATCCTAATGATCCAGGCGGATATTTTATCATCAATGGAACAGAGCGTGTCCTGATCGCAATGGAAGACCTGGCACCGAACACATTTTTCATCGAGAAGGCTTCGACAGGAACATCTCCGTTCGTAGGAAAATTATTCTCCCAGCGAGGGGCGTATCGGATCCTCCATAAGATGGAGCAACCTAAAGACGGCATCTTCTATCTTTCTTTCACACGCGTTTCAAAAATCCCGATCATTGTCATCATAAAAGCGCTGGGTCTTATCAAGGACGAGGAAATCACACACTTTGTCTCTTCAAAGACAGACTATGACCAGGTCCTGGTGAACTTGTACAATTATACAGATATCAAGACAGAAGAAGATGCCCTGGATTATATTGCCAAGAAATTAAGGAGCACAAAACCAAAAGAAATCAGGATACAGAGAATGCAGGAAACACTGGACAAATATCTTCTTCCGCATCTCGGAACATCAAAAGAGGACAGGATATACAAAGCATACAACCTGTGCAAGATGATCAAGAAGTTTATCCGGGTTTCAAACGGAGAGCTTCCACTGGATGACCGGGACCATTATGCTAACAAAAGACTGAAACTGAGCGGTGAACTGCTGGAAGAACTGTTCAGGACAAATCTGAGAAGTCTTGTCAAAGATTTATTGTATAACTTCCAGAGAATTGTCAAGAGAGGAAAATTCCCGTCGATAAAAGTCATTATCCGTGATAAACTATTGACAAACAGCATATATTCTGCAATGGCGACCGGGAACTGGGTTGGCGGAAGGAAAGGTGTCAGCCAGAGGATACAGAGAGTTAATCATCTTGATACAATATCACACCTGCAGAGGGTTGTCTCTCCGCTGTCTCCATCGCAGGAGAATTTCGCGGCTCGTGCACTGCACCCGACACATCTTGGAAGATTGTGTCCTATCGAGACTCCAGAAGGTACTAACATCGGTCTGAGAAAAAATCTCTGCCTGTTGGCAGAAGTCAGCATGGGCCTGGAAAAAGATGAGAGACAAAAAACAATGGAGGCACTGCGCAATCTTGGCCTGCGCTCAGTAAGATAATCACGATGACTGAAGTATACATTGATTCAACATTTGTCGGAAAAGTCGAGGATCCGAAATCATTCATTGAACAGATCAAGGCTGAACGTAGAGCTAGCAGTATCACTAAAGAGATCAATGTCAGATACAATGCTCAATCAGATGAGATAAAGATCGAGCTCGCAAAAGGAAGAATCAGGAAACCGCTTATTGTTATCGAGAATGGAGAACCAAAATTAAGAAAAGAGCACCTGGAAAAATTAGAGAAAGGCGAGATATCATGGGACAATCTTGTCAAGGCTGGGATCATAGAATATATTGATGCGAATGAAGAAGAGGATTGTCTTGTTGCATTCTTTCCAGAAGATCTGACAAAGGACCATACTCATCTTGAGATAACTCCGTTCGCAATGCTGAGCCTGGCAACATCTATTGTTCCGTTCTCAAACTATTGTCTCGCGACAAGGACACACGGAGGCATGAAAAGTTTAAGACAGGCTCTTGGCCTTTATACTGCAAATTACGCAGTACGAATGGATACTGATGTTAATCTGCTTATGTATCCCCAGATTCCTATCTCAAAAACTTTGATGTACGATATTGCAAATGAGGACGAGCATCCTTCTGGACAGAATATTGTTGTCGCGATCCTAAGTTATGAAGGTTATAACATGGATGACGCAATCATCATCAACAAAGGAAGTGTTGATCGTGGATTCGCGCGTTCCATCTACTTCAGGCCGTATGTCGCTGAAGAATTAAGATATTCCGGAGGATTGATCGATGAGATCAGCATTCCAGACAAAGAAGTCAAGGGATACAAGAGTGAAAAAGATTACAGATTCCTTAACGACGACGGTATTGCTTATCTTGAGGCGCAGATCAATCCAGATGATGTATTGATCGGAAAGACTTCACCGCCAAGATTCCTTAGCGGAATGGATGAATATACTTTAGGCACAAGTTCAAGACGTGAATCTTCAACAGCAGTGCGGCACGGAGAGAAAGGCACTGTTGATTTTGTTGTGGTCACAGAGAATGAAGAAGGGAACAAATTTGTCCAGGTCAGGGTAAGAGACCAGAGACTTCCTGAGATAGGAGACAAGTTTTCATCCCGGCACGGACAGAAAGGTGTTGTGGGTATGCTTTTCCCCCAGACAGATATGCCGTTCACAGCATCTGGAATTATTCCTGATGTAATATTTTCACCGCATTCCATACCAACTCGTATGACAATCTCGCACCTGATCGAGCTTGTCGCAGGAAAAGTAGGATGCCTGTCAGGAAGAAACATCGACGCTACTGCGTTCTCTTCTGAGCCAGAGAAAGCCCTGAGAGAGGAACTGAAATCACTAGGATTCCGGGAGAATGGATCAGAAACATTATACAATGGCCTTACAGGCGAACAATTCAAAGTAAAGATCTTTATCGGAAACCAGTTCTACCTGAAACTAAGACACATGGTCGCGAACAAGATACACAGCAGAGCAACAGGGCCGATTACACTCCTTACACGACAGCCTACAGAAGGCAAGGCAAAAGAGGGTGGACTTCGTCTTGGAGAGATGGAGAAGGACACATTTGTTGCGCACGGCGCAGCATTATTGTTGAAAGAAAGGTTCGACTCTGACAAGACAATTGTACCTGTCTGCGAAGAGTGCGGGATGATGGCTTATGTCGACAAATTCAAGAACAGGCACATCTGTCCTATCTGCGGAGAGACAGCAGAGATCAACCAGGTTGAGATGAGTTACGCTTTCAAGCTATTGCTCGACGAACTGAAGAGCATGGCAGTATACCCAGAGATAAGACTGGAGGACCAGTACTAAAATGACAGAATATATCCATAAAAAGGTGCAGAGCATCAAGTTCAGGGTAATGTCACCTAAAATTATCAAGAAGATGTCAGCAGCCAAAGTTGTCACACCAGAACTCTACGACAAGGAAGGTTATCCTGTCGACGGTGGACTGATGGATATCCGTCTTGGTGTCATTGATCCTGGTCTGACATGCAAGACATGCGGTTCAAAACTGAAAGAATGCCCTGGACACTCGGGATACATCGAGCTTGCACGTCCAGTCCTTCACATTCAATTTATCACTACTATCCTTAATCTATTGAGATGCAGCTGCCGGGAATGTGGCAGAATCCTTGCGTCTGAAGCAGAGATCGGTGCGCAGAAAAGAAAGCTGAAAAAGATTATCGCTGAGCGTGGACTGAAAGAAAAGAACACTGCGATCAAGACTTTCCTGCAGAAAGTAAGGACAGTCAGCAAGTGTCCGCACTGCAGGTCACGGCAGATACCAGTCACACTGGAAAAACCTACCCGCTACCTTGAGAAAGATAAAAGATTGTCACCTATTGAGATCAGGAGCAGGCTGGAAAATGTTCCAGACAATGATGTTGAACTGTTCGGCATTGATCCAGCTGCATTAAGACCGGAATGGATGATACTGACTATATTGCCTATTCCATCTGTAAGCATGAGGCCTTCGATCACACTGCAGTCTGGAGAACGTGCAGAGGATGATCTTACTCATAAGCTTGGCGACATTGTAAGGATTAACCAGAGACTGTTCGAGAACATCAATGCAGGCGCGCCAGAAATCATTATCGAGGACCTGTGGGACCTATTGCAATATCACGTTACAACATTCTTCAAGAATGATGTTGCTCAGCTTCCTCCTGCCCGGCACAGGAGCGGAGAACCATTGAAGACATTGAGCAACCGTATCAAGAGCAAACAAGGACGTATCAGGCATAACCTTGCCGGTAAGAGGACTAATTACAGTGCGCGTACTGTAATCTCTCCAGACGCAATGCTTAAGATCAACGAGGTCGGTGTTCCGTCACAGATGGCCAGGAAATTAACTGTTCCTGAAAGAGTCACATCATGGAACATTGAATACCTTAAATCATTGATCCAGAAAGGCCCTGGTGTTTATCCAGGTGCGAATTATGTTACACGGCCAGACGGCCGGAGAAAAAGGATCACAGACGAGACAAAAGAGGAGCTGCTTGAAGAGCTTGAGCCAGGATATACTGTAGAGCGACACATCATCGACGGAGATGTTGCACTTTTCAACAGGCAGCCGTCACTTCACAGGATGAGCATGATGTGCCACAGGGTAAAAGTTCTTGACGGCAAGACCTTCAGGATGAATGTTGCTGTCTGTAATCCGTACAACGCAGACTTTGACGGTGATGAGATGAACCTGCACATCCCGCAGACAGAAGAGGCAAGGGCAGAAGCAGAAATTCTCATGGAAGTACAGACACAATTGATCAGTCCTGCTTATGGATTGTCTGTCATGGGCTGTGTGCAGGACGCTGTCACTGGCAATTATATCCTGACAAGCGGAACAAAGATGTCGCGCCACGAAGCAATCTCATTATTATACTCACTTGGAATCGATGATTTCACGAAATTAAGAAAGAATGAACTGGATGGCAAGGAAATATTTTCAGCATTGCTCCCGAACGATTTCAAATTCAATGGAAGGAACAATGCATGCATTGCACCAGGAGACCCGTGCAAGAGCTGTCCAAAATGGAAGAACAACAAATGCCAGCTTGACGCCCGTATCGATATTGTAGACGGGCAATTGATGAATGGAGTTATCGACAGCAAACAGCTGGCTTCTGGATCCGGGTTATTGCTGAGAAACATCCACAAGCAGTACGGTCCAGACATGACAGCAACCATCCTGACAAATCTTTTCAAGCTAGGTATCAAAGTTTTATTGAAGTATGGATTCACAGTCGGTCTTAGTGATGCTGAATTGACAGATGATGTCGTGGCAGAGATCAAAGAGGAGATCAAGAAGGCATACGAGGAAGTTGAAGAGGTGATCGCGACATACAAAAGCGGAGACCTGAAAGAGCTTCCAGGACGTACTGCACGGGAAACTTTAGAGAACATGATTCTAGGAATACTGAACAAAGCCAGGAACAAGACAGGTGAGATTGTCGCAAGGCATGCAAAAGCAGACAATCCAATACTGACAATGGCAAGATGCGGACGTGGAAGAACACTGAATCTTGCAATGATGACTGCATGTGTCGGCCAGCAGTCGCTGAGAGGCGGACGGATCAGCGGCGGATTCCACGAGAGAAGCTTATCATGCTTCAGGAAGAAAGACCTTGGTGCAGCTGCTCATGGTTTTGTAAAGAACAGTTTCAAGGACGGATTGTCTCCTGCTGAATTCTTCTTCGGAGCAATCACAGGAAGAGACTCCCTGATGGATACTGCGCTTCGAACACCTAGATCCGGATATCTTTACAGAAGATTATCTAACGCAATGCAGGATCTTAAGGTTGAATACGACCAGACAGTGCGTGACGCTTCAAAACAGATCATACAGTTCAACTATGGTGAAGATGGGATTGATGTTTCAAAATCAGAAAAAGGTACGATCAATGTACAGAAGATCGTAACAAATGTTTGCGGTGAATAAATATGAGTGAAGAACTGATAAAAGAATATATAGACGTGATTCCAAACAGCCTACTGGACCAAGTCCGGAAGCATCTTCCTGCAAAAGCAAAGAAAGCTGAGGTCAAGAAGATACTTGAACTGCTGAGAGAAGAATTCGACAACATGCAGATCGAGGCAGGGGAATGTGTAGGTCTTGTTGCTGCTGAAAGTATCGGCGAGCCTGGTACCCAGATGACCCTGAACACAAAACACTTTGGTGGTGTTGCAGAGCTTCAGGTTACTCTAGGTCTTCCTCGATTGATCGAGATTTTCGACGGCAGACAAAATATTTCAACACCTATGATGGAGATCTATCTTAAGAATCCTAAATGTTCTGTTGAAGAAGTCACAAAGATCGCTGGTAAGATCAAGGAGACACCATTATCAGAGCTTGCAAAATCTTTTGAAGTCAATATAGCTGACGCTACCATCGAAGTCGAGCTTGACAAGGAAGCTGTTGCGCAGGCAGGTATCAGGGTTGCAACTATTGTCAAAAGACTGCAGACCGGGTTGAAGAATGTTAATGTAAAAAATAAGGAAGATATAATATTTATCAAGGTCACCAAAGAAGGAGACGAGCTGAACAAATTATATGCTGTAAAAGAAACTTCAAAAGGAGTGTTTGTCTCTGGAATCAAAGGAGTGACACAGGTACTTCCTGTAAAGATAGGGGAAGAATATGTCATCAAGACCGCAGGCTCAAACCTGAAATCAGTCCTGAAGATGGATGAAATTGATACATACAAGACAAGGACAAACGATATCTTTGAGACATGCAAAGTCCTGGGATTAGAGGCTGCACGTCAGCTTATCATTGATGAAGCGCTTAATGTCCTGGAGACTCAGGGTCTTGATATCAATATAAGACATATCATGCTTGCAGCTGACACAATGACAGTTGCTGGAGAGATCCGGGGTATCACACGTTACGGAATTGTCGGACAGAAAAGTTCTGTTCTTGCGCGTGCATCGTTCGAGACTCCGATCAAACATATTATTGCAGCAGCTGAGAGAGGAGAGATTGATAAACTAAACAGTGTAATTGAGAATGTCATGATCAACCAGCCAGTACCGATCGGAACTGGACTTCCTGGTTTAAGAACCAAAGAACAAGGTAAAGGCACATGATCGAAGATTTAAAAGAAAGGATTGCGAAAAAACTTGTGACAATAGGGACAGAGGCAACTTTAAAGAATCTCAGACAAGGAAATCTGGAAAAAGTGTTCATCACAAAGAATTGTCCTGAAAAGGTGCGTGATGACATAAAAGATTTCAAAGAGGATGTCGAGATTGTGGAACTAGATAAGACAAACGAAGAACTGGGAGTTATGTGCAAGAAACAGTATGCGATATCTGTTTTGGGATTTCTAAAGGAGAAATAAATGACCATTAAATATGATATAAGAAGTATGCAACTTATGTCTTCGTTTGAAAAGATCACGAGAAGCAAGCTAAAAGATTTTTTCGAGACCGATGATATGCTTATCTTCATTGTCCAGCCAATGCAGTTGCGGAGAGCATTAGGCCCGCAGGGAAAGAATGCAAAGTTCCTGCGCAGAAAGTTCAACAAGAACATCAAGATTGTTGAATACAATCCTAACAAGATCACATTTATCAAGAATATGATCTATCCGCTGAAAGCTTTGAAAATCACAGAAGAGGACGGTATAGTGACCATAAAAGGCCCGGATAGGGAGACGAAAGCTTTATTAATAGGGAGAAATGCATCAAATTTGAGGGCATTAGAGGACGCTGTAAGGCGATATTTCGATGTCAAAGAGATAAAAGTTGTATAAAATGGGAAAGAAGCCAAGAGGACTGAACGCTGGGAAAAAACTGGTAAAGAGACGTAGGACTGGCAGACGGCTTCATACAAAATACCTGATCCGGCTTCACGGTCTTAAAAAAAAAGCTGATCCACTAGAAGGAGCGCACCAGGCAAAAGGTATTGTCCTGGAGAAAGTTGAGCGGGAAGCTAAACAGCCAAACTCTGCTATGAGAAAGTGTGTCCGTGTCCAGCTTATTAAAAATGGAAAACAAATCACAGCTTTTGTTCCTGGTGATGGCGCGATCAAGATGGTTGATGAGCACGATGAAGTCATTGTCGAATGTATCGGTGGAACAAAAGGACGTGCAAAAGGAGATATTCCAGCTGTCAAATGGCAGGTCATCAAAACTAATGCTCAATCTTTGAAAGCACTGCTTTCTGGAAAACTTGAAAAAGCTAGAAGATAAGGATGGAAGCGAAATTATTCAACAAATGGTCATTCGAAGGGATCAAGGTAGACGATCCTGGACTGCAGAAATATATTTCCCTGAATCCTGTTATCATTCCAAAGACAGGAGCGCACTATGTTGGTGCACGTTTCCACAAATCAGATATAAACATCATTGAAAGATTCCTGAACAAGATAATGGTTTCCGGGCATAAAGGCAAGAAACATTTCATAAGTTCTGGCAAGAATACAGGAAAAGCTGCAAACGCCCTAGAGATAATGGAAAAGACAATGCAGATCATTGAAGAAAGAACAAAACTAAATCCGATCCTTGTCATGGTCAAAGCACTTGAAAATGCTGCTCCGCGCGAAGAGATCATCACAATCGAGTATGGTGGCGCGCGTTATCCAAAAGCAGTCGAGTGCGCACCCCAGAGAAGAATTGACATTGTCATCAGATACATGGTGCAGGGCTCTTTCCAAAAAGCCTTCAACAAAGGAAAGAAAGCACATGAGACATTGGCAGCAGAGATTATTAACGCATACAATCTTTCCAACCAATCATCTGCAATCGCAAAGAAACAAGAACTGGAAAGACAATCCGATTCCAGCAGATAGAATGAAATCAATTTTCATTGCAGGGAGCCGGAAATTCTACGACAAAGTTTCAAATCTTATTGAAGAGATGAAAAAGAATAATATTAAGGCTGACAAAGCTGAGGAATGGGATCAGACACAGGAAGACACACTCGAAAGCGAGAAAAAAGCACTGTTCCTGGCTTTTGAAAAGATCGATGATGCTGATGTTGTGTATATCTTTGCTGACAACGGATACACTGGAAAAACTGTTGCAATAGAGATTGCCTATGCATATGCAAAAGGCAAAGAAGTTATTTCTTCTGAGGAGATTGAAGAGTTTTCTGCGCGGGCATTGATCTCTAAAATAATAAAACCAGAAGAGTTGATAGAATACTGCAGATAAGTTATATAAATTCATGCCATTTCTTCTTACATATGGGGGCTTTAAATGATCTTGTTGCAATCATAGAAGAGAAGGTAGATCCATTAGACTTCTATAGAGATGAAGCATATCAAGTGGCTCGCGTATTCAGGAAATGTTTCAAACAGTTAGGCAGGAATGTCGGAGATACAGTCGATGTGATGGAAGCTGTCAATCTTCGTGGCATGGCTATTTTCAAAGCTACAAATGTGGAAGAAATCCGCAAGAATATTGTAGATAATCATAACTCTCTTGAAAACTGGCCAAAAGCAGGGATAGTAGAGAAGATTTCCTACGGAGTCTACAGATTGACCGAAGTTTCCAAAAAATGGTACGATCAACTTGTGCAGGCTGGTTTTTATGAAAGAGAAGATGAACGCCAGAAAGGTAATTTCTGTGAAAAGGATCTTACTGATCTGACAGAACTGGCACAGCTTCTGATGGAAAAGCTTGGCAGTCTGGAAGATATCTTTATGTCCATTGGATACCAGATGGCAGCGACTTTGCATTTCGAATTTATAACAAATGAAAATTCTGTCGGCAAGACATTTTCAGAGATTGATCCTGATTTTGATTTCTATCGTGTCAGAACCTACGAATATATGGCGCAAGCAGGCATTGTCAAAAGAATATGTTTTAATTGTTATGAATTAACAGAGAAATCAAAAGAATGGTTCGAAAAGTTTGATACAGAAGGATTCTATGAACATTTGAAAGAAGAGGAAGAAGAAAGAGCTCATATCGGATCTGAAAGAGGAAGTAGTGATATCCCAGATGAAGATTTTCCTTTCTGAAGAAGTCAAGTAGCGGTATTTTTCGTAAAATCTGTTTGCGGCAATGTTCCTTCTCCTGATACTAATTCAAGAGGTGCGCATCCTGGCGGGCATTCTGCTCCTGGTATTGGTTCTGCACTGGCTTCCATGACAAAATTCTCACCATAGTTCAGGACTAATGCGCCTAAAGCAATTGCAAACGCTATAAGAAGTACAGTTGCTAACAATGGAGAGATACCTCTTTTATTCATCAAGTCACCTATTTATATGGATAGTGTTTTGGTATATAAGGTTTACGCTCAGAAGTACGTGCATAGCACCAAGCGTAGCCCTCCAATAACCAATCAAGTTTACTAGACTCGGCTTCTGACTCATATTTCTGATCTGGCAAAGCGTGCTATGCACTGTCAGAAAGACTTAAATAGCTTATTCTTATATATAAATTCATGGTAGAGGTCGTGCTTGACATAAGAAAAAATATTGACAAGAATGCTGCAATATATTACGAGAAAGCCAAGAAGGCAAAGGGCAAGATAGATGGTGCAAAAAAGATAGTTGCAGAATCAAAGAAAGAGCTGGAAGTAGTGCAGAAGAAAAAAGAAGAGATCCTTAAAGAGATGGAGAAAGAAAAAAAGGAAAAAGAAAAGAAGAAAGTGCGGAAAAAAGAGTGGTACGAGAAGTTCAGATGGTTTATTTCTTCTTCAGGCTTTTTGTGCATTGGCGGAAAAGATGCAACCACAAATGACATTATTGTGAAAAAGCATTGCGACAAAGGTGATTTAGTGTTCCACACAGATATCGCAGGATCCCCATTCTTTGTGATAAAAGCAGAAGGTCAGGAGATTGATGACCTGGCAAAAGAGGAAGCTGCTATCGCAACAGCATCATATTCAAGAGCATGGAAACTGGGAATATCAACAACAGAAGTATATTGTGTATCACCAGACCAACTGAAGCACGAGATGGGCCTGCCAAAAGGAACATTCATGGTGTACGGAAAAAGGCAGTACTTCAGCCCTACATTGACGGTTGCAGTCGGGATCACTGAGAAAGGTGTTGCAATGGCTGGTCCTGTGAGCGCAGTCAAAAAGAACTGCAGGAAATATGTCAGCATCAAGATAGGAAACCTGAAAAAATCAGAAACTGCAAAGAATATCCAGAAGAAGATAGGCGGAGAAGGTGATGAGATAATGTCGTGCCTTCCATCAGGCGGATTCGCAATAATCAAAGATTAGGTGCATAGCACCAAGCGTAGCTATGGAACAAACATACCTGTAACATAAAATCATTTTTATGAGCAATATCATGATCTTGCGAAGCGTGCTATGCACATACATCAAAGAGTAAAGCTTTTATATCATGCAACACATTTATGATAAAGGTGATAGATTGGCAGAAAAAGAGACTTTCAAGGATAAAGTTGAGAAAATAAAGAAGAATAAGAGGATCAAAGATGAGAACAAAAACAAGGAGATCCTCAAGATAATCAACGCCACATTAGCTTCACTTGAAAAAAAAGAAGATCAAGAGAAGTTCTTGAAAGAAGTCAAAGAAGCTGATCAGCTGGGCACTTTTATCGGCGATCCTTTGATCAAGTTCAATCTTATACATGAAAAATATCAGCAGCAGATCGAGCCGCTGTACTTCTGGTTTCTTGGATTCCTGCGGGATTCAATGAAGATCAAGACCGGTGATATCAAGAAATTGATTGACACATACTCTGCATCAGAAGCTGCAGCTTTTCACAAACATATGGGTCAGAACATTGGTGCGATACAAGACAGGATATCTAATTCATTGATTACAATCAACAGATTAGTAAAACAAGACCTCTTTAAGATGATCCGAGAGATCGGAATTATAACTGACAGGCTGGAGATGATATATTCTGGTGATAAGTTTGGTTCAGAAAGACCAGGCGGACCCCACAATGCAGCAGAGATCGCTGTAAAAGATATGTATATCAACCTGGTTGAAGGGGGTTCGAAAGCTCCTGGCTCTGTCTATGGCCTGGGAAGTCAGGTCGGATTTATCACTTTGCCAGATTTATTTTTGCACACACATATCTTTGATAAAGATAAAGTTGAGAAAATCGTAGGTGGATTAGGCGGTGTGTCAACAAAAGTCAAAGAAGTTCTTGGTCGTAAATTGAAAGCTTACGCTATCTGGCGTTTTTCATACAAGAAAAATCTCGAGAGAAGGAGAAAATTCATGCTTACATACCTGAAACAATACTATAATACAATCCAGCTGAACATCCAGTGGATGAAACCGTATCTCCAGCAGATGAGACGGATGCAGATGCGCATGGATATCAAGGAAACACCGGATATTCTTGCAGCTATCGAGCAGACAGCAATGGAGATTGAATTGTTGGTGAAATTAGGCAAGGAAGAAAGTTACAACAAAGTGGTTGTCCTGAACTTTTATTTTCGTACATCTCCTGAGACAGAGTTCTCGCAGAAGTATCAGGCACCAACAACCAAATTCATGGGCCGGATGGAGATCACATTGAAAAGCTATGCTTTCACAGACGCGCAGATAAAAGCGTACGAACTTAATGCACAGATAGATGATTATGAATTACTTAATCAAATCGGTGGAGATATCCAGGCAGCACTTGATTCTTTTGGAGCTGAGCTGAAGGTCTATCTTGAACAGGCTGACAAGGTTGGATCACAATCGTCAAAAGATGCTGTTACAGAAGCAAAAACCGCAATGAGAAAAGCAGGACCTCCAGGAGAACTGCCCCTGATTGTTGAGAAAAGAGCATGGTGGCATCCTATCGAACCTTTTGTCATGATTCCAAAAGGCTTTATCGATATTATCAGCATATTCATACAGCTCCCGAAATTCAAGCGGGAAAAAAAGCCATTAAAATCAGAACTAAAAACACAACTGGACGATGTAAAGAGCAGCGCAACAGGAACAGCATGGCTGATCTATAATATCTTCAAGAAGTCTCATCGGATGGTAGCTTGAAGCGAAAAACTTATATTCTAGAGTATATACTTCCCTTTATGGGGGAAGAAAACTAAAATGGGTAACCAAAAACTAAAATGTCCTAAATGTGGAGCTGAGAATATCATAGATATATTCAAAGCAACAGAAGGAAGTAGAGTGCTATGTAAAGGTTGTAACAATTTTATCACATTACATTTTAAGGGTAAAACGCCTAAACAGATCTTAGAAGATGCCAAAAACCAAATCAGGAGGGCATTTAGATAAAATGAAAATAATTGATGCTACTCGGAAACAGATGAAGTTAAAAGGATTAACACCAAACCACGCAGATAATTTAATCAAAGAATTTGAGTTAATTATTACGGAGGAAAGAGAAGGATTTAAAAATATCAGTAGTAGTGATATTGATACTTTAAAAATTCTAAGAATCTTATTAGAAAAATTACAAGATATAGATAAAGATTCCATTTCTTTTGCATCAATGGAGTGGCGTGAAAAGAATCTTAATCTCTCAAAGTTGGAGAAGTTAGTTGAAGAATTAGAAATGAATGGCATTAGTACTCAATCACTAAAATCATTCGGAGGCCACATATATTTTGAAGTTCTTGATAAAATACAATTTAGAGATTATATATATTTGGCGATAGATGAGATTATAGCTAAACTCAAATCACCTCAAAAAGAGCCAGAAGAGAAAGGAAGGAAACATCATGTAACTGTTAAGGGCAATGAAAATCTGATAATAATAGATTCTAACGAGAATATTATTAACTCAACCGTAATAAATAATTTTAAACTGATCTATGAAATAATAAATAAGTCGAACATTTCCAACAAGGAAGAAGTTAGGAATAAAGTAACTGAAATCGAATCAGAGATAGAAAAAGAGAATCCGGATGTTAATATAATAAAAAAAGCTTATGATTATATTAAAAAATATGCGAGCATTATAGTCCCAGTATTACAAATTGTGATACCAGAAGCATTGAAAAGAGGATTTAGTTGAAAATGGGAGACAATCTTGAAATCAAAGGGGATAAAAATACAGTAATCAAAGGGGATGGAAATGTCGTAAATTTACCTCCAAAAGATAATAATTATAATATTCCCGTAAATGATAAGTTAGATCTCTTTGTCTCAATAGGAAGATGGTTGCATAATAAAGTTGGGAAGAAAAGGTTTTTGATAATTATGATAGTTCCATTAATACTATCTCTGTTGATTTTTGTGGGGGATATATTATGGATTACTGATATTGCAAGATTAGATAATTTTGAACTCAATCACTTTTATATCATAATTATCACTATTCTCATAATTAGCATATGTGGAACATTTTTACAGTTGTATAAAACTAGATTATGTCCCAAGTGCAAAAAAGTATTTGCTCTGAGAGAACACAAACCCCAGAAACATTTAGGTCAAGGAGTTTATAAGGGTAAAATAATACATAACATTAAACAGTTCTTAAAATGTGATTTCTGCAATCATGAACTAGAACACGAATATATTGAAGAGGAAGAAATAAAGAAAAATGAATATTGATATTAAATCATTTAAAATTGGATCACTTAGACTTAGAAAAATAAGTAATAAATTAAAAGTTTTATTTGTACTCTTATCATACATACTTTTGATTATATTTTCAATTTTGCTTATAGTCTCTAAAAACTTTTCTCCTTTAGGTCAAAGTTTATTAGTAGGACTGATTTTAATTCTATTTACATATTTTTTCACTAAACATGTTTTTGAGTTTGAAAAAAGAAGCAGATGGGAAAAAATTCAGAAGAATGCAACATTAAATCTTTGTGAAGAATTTTCAAAAATTTTAAGTGATATTGAAGATCTATGTAGCCTTACTGAAGCCTCTTCTTTTGATCATGAAGTTTCAGATAACAGATATTGGGAAAAACACAGTAAAATCGTTCTTGCAAAGTTAAAAAAAGCTGCAGATGCAAGAAATATAAATATAAACCAACATCTAAAGGATTCTTTATTGAATGATGAATTTGAAACTTTTCGTAAAGGAGAGGCCTATATAAATCGATTTCAATTAAAATATTGGGATTATTTAGAGGCAGATGTTATAATAAACTTGATTAATATTCAAAAGGCATGTCACAGTATAGACCAACAAATTAAAATTAGAAATATCGAAACTCAAAATAGGAAAAATGAAGCAAGAGATAAAAAAATATTAAGTGGAATAGAAAAACAACTTCAAATTATTATTAAAGGCATACAAGTTCTTATTTGTAAAGGAATTTTAAAATACAGATAAAAGCTAAATTTTTTTATTTATCTAAAAGCTCATTTAACTTAATTCAAACTCTCCTCAACAATCTTTATCTCATCTTTAGTCAAATCATATAATTTGTAAACCCTTTTATTGATTCAATAAATCTATTTCTTTTTCTATTTCTTCATATATATTTAAAATATTATCTGGGTTTAAAGATACATTCTTGAGATTATCAAAAATCCTACCTATTTGAACTTTCTCAAAATGAAGCTCTAATTTATTTCTAATCATATTTATTTGTTCATTTATTTTCTCGGTCTCAATACTATCTTTGTCTATTAAATATAAAAAAGAATATAATTTAAATATGATCTCAAATATTCTATCAAAATTATTATTGTTTTCTGTCCGTTGCTTCTCATCTTGATTATCACAAATATGCAGAGTAGTCTTATAACTCTCTATGTTGTTTTCAATATTATTTAAATTGCAATCTTTGCAAAATATACATATCCTTTTGAATAATAAATTCATATCAATTTCCGATAAGAATTTATCCGCCAAATATTCATTGTATTCATCACAAAATATAACGTTTTGTGAACAAGGCTGATGATATAATATATGACCTAATTCATGGATAAAAATGAAAGTTTGATCTTCGGTAGTTTTGGTAAAAAAAGTATCATTTAGAAGAATAAATTTGTTATGATAGCATGTTAAAGCGGTGCCCTTATTTTCAATAAAATAAGTTTTATCAATTTGATCAAGTTTATTTAAAAGATCCTCAAAAGGAATAGAAAAATTTAAAGAGGAAAAACGTCTGGAAATCTCAAGATATTTCCGTTGTAATTCAGAAAATAGTTCATTCAGTTTTTTTTCTTTGTTTTTTGAATTATTCCTAATCCCTATTTTTATTTCAATCATGATAAATTATGTATCAATCTAATTAATTTAATAATCTTTTTTTTTCTTCAATCTTTTGTGCATCTTAAATTATGATCATTTTATCAGTGTTCCTATAACATCCTTGAAGGATCTTTCTTTTTTTACTTTTAGATGGTTTTATAATAATACTTATCAAACCGAATATAAACGCTGCGATAATAAATCCCGAACTTACAGTTATTTTATGACTTGTCCTGCTATAATAATACCAATCTTTTAAATCTCCTAATGTCCCTGCATAACAAAAAGCCGTGGGGTCTTCAGGGTATATTAAAGCGATAGGTTCACTATCTAATCTTAAATAAACAGGATTATCTTTATGAAGAGTTACGTTGGGAGCATTTTCAACTTTGAAAAGTTTGATCGCAAATAGGTCTCGTTCCCGATCAATACAATTTTGATCGGAGTATTTTTTAATCAGATTATTAAGTTTTCTGCATGCTGGATCTGTGCTACAATGGCGTACCTCGTCTTGTGGCTGTCTATAGAAGCCTTCTGCCCCCAGTCTCGTGAAAATGATATCATTAAGAAGATCATATCCTCTAAAAGATTCATATTCTGGAGTACTTTCAATATGATAATTGAAACCTGCCATTAGAACTGGTGCGAGGATTGCTAAAACTCCAAAAATTATTTTCAATGATTTTCTTTTGCTCATTTTATCATCATCTCCACTTCACCAACCCAATAACTCATCCCAATTCTCCGAAATCCAATCTAATACTTTCCAAAAGAAGTATATGAAGAACAACTACCTCTAGGGATAACTTTTGTTTTCAATTCTTCGCCTAAAAAAGCTCTAAATTGCTCACACCAACCACATCTGAATTGTCCTGAGATTATTTTTACTTTATATTCTTGATCATTTATCTTAGTAATACTTAATTTTGCCATATGCTTAAATCTCCATATTGCCTTTTTAAAGATTGATTCGATTCTCTCAGGATTGAGCAATTTCTTTGAAGCCTGAATTAGTAACTCGCATTCCAAAGGAGTTTCTTGAGAAATCTGGTTTTTAGTTATTTTAATAGAAGGTTCGGTGTTAAAAATCTTTTCTTCTTCTTCTCGTCTCTTCAATATACTCTCTGGAAGTTTTAGGTTTCCTTCTTCATCATATTCAGCTTTGATCATTTTTATATGCTATATCTCGGAGATTTATAAAATCTTCCACCCCACATAACCTCCAGGCTCACTTCGTTCGCAGTAAGATTATCTTTTGGAGTTATATGGGATGTTCGTTTAATAGCAGTGAAGTTCAGTCATTTTTAGGAGCTAACAAATAGAAAGCAAACTTCTTACAAAAGCTTTAAATATAAAAACTTCTTAAAATTATCAAGGTGACATGAAAATGCCAAATTGTCGTAAATGTGGGTCATATACAAAATACAATAACGGTTTGTGTTATTCTTGTTATAATAATCGAAATTCTAAAAAGGGCAAAGTGTATTTTGGAGAGTCAACCAGAAAGGACGGAACTAAAAAGATATACACTGGTCAAACAAAACGTAGTGTTTATGAGCGAGTAGGAGAACATTTGAAAGAAGTTAAAAAGCCTAAGTCCAAAACATATACTGGAAGAGGAACCGGATTTAAGCTATTAGGAAGTATTTTTTCAAATAATCGTTTTAAAGCAGAAAGATCCATTAAAAAGATGTCTCCTGAAGCTAAGAGAAGTTTAGCAAAAAAAGGTGCAAGGAAATATAAGAAGAAAAGAAGTTGATTCTAAGTATTAGAAGTTTACCCTTTATTCTTGTCGATGAATTTTTCAGTTTCTTACTTATTTCTGTTACAAATATAATTGGATAACTTTTGTAAAATCATTGAATGCAAAAAATCCTTATTAGTTCTATTTAAAACGATATATTTAAATAGTATATCCTACTAGTAGAAAGCAATATGATATTTAATGAACAAATTGCTCAACAAAAATTAAATCAAATAGCAGAAAAACATTTGTTAAGTCCAATCTTACTACAAAATATAGTGTGGGGGAGATCGCAAGGTTGGTCTCAAACTAGAATTGCTCAAGAATATAACATTAATCCCAACACAGTTTCAAAGTATTCAAGAATTCTTGAAAGAGAGATGAATGCTAATGAAATTAAAGAATTGCTTATAATTATTGGCTTAATATTGGGAGCTGGTTATATAATCAAAGAGTTATTTAGACAAAGGAGGTGAATAAAATGGATAATGTCAGACTTGCGAAAAACCGATTTGAAGTTGATTTTCTTCCACCTTATGGAAAACCAGAAGTAACTTTAACAGGGGAGATCGCAACAATTGCAGGAATAATTTTTGCAGCAGGACTTGCTTTAACATATTTAGAGTAAGATCATCTTTATTTTTTTATTAAAAATAGTTATAGTCCCAAGTCTCAACTTATTTTGTAGAGTGTAACCTTTTATTATTGTTATTAATGTATCACTTCGTTCGCAGGATAAGAAATCAAAGCCCAACGTCACATAGGATGGTTGCTTAATTTGGGGGTAATGTTTAAAAATAAAACGATAACAAACCTACTAACATGGAAGATAAAAAATCAAAGTTTTCTGAAAATTTTAGGCTATTTAAGAAATATTACTTTACCAAAAAATTCAAAGTTAAAGATGTTCATTTAGAATTTAATAAAACATCTGAAAAAGGAAAAGTTGTATTTGATAAAAATGGAAAAGATCTGGTGCTTGAAGGATCAGAACAAGATTTCATGGAATTATGTTTTAAACTTAAAAGCACAATAAGGAATGGGAAAAATGAGATAGTGGACATTTCTACAACTCCTGCCCATGATACAAATACCTATTATAAAAACATGGAAGTTTTTACTTCTAAAGCTAAAACTGATATAAAGGAATTAGTAAAAGATTTAGATCAAGGAAAAGGCAAGATCTCTCCTGATGTTGATTTAAAAGAAGGGGTTATATCAATTCTAAAAAAAGATTTTGAAAATAAGCATGCAAAGGAGATTCTGAGTAATTATTTCGAGTCTATTGCTTTACTAATATTAAGATTAAAACCAATTCATATATTATATGAAAAAATAAAGAAGAACTTAGTGAAGAATGAATCGAGATTCAATAAGAACATTCAATTAATTGACCAAATATTTAAACAGGCTCTTAAATCAGATTCTAAAATAACTCCTATTCTGATTTTAGATAAGAAGTGTATTGTTGATCTTGAGTTTTTGTTGCGGACTGTATATGAGACAATTAAATCAATAGATCAAAGATGGCAAAAACTATACCCTTCCACAGGTGGAGTTATGGAAGGAAAGGAAGCTATGAAATTTATTGCTGGAGATTATGAGAAATTGTTTGAAGTGATTAATGATCCATTAAGAGATTTTACCTGCTTATTGAATAAGAACAATGAAGAAGTGGTTTTGTCATCAGAGGAACAAATACTAAATTTTCTAAAAAGAAAAGGTTTTTCAGACTTAGTTTCTACTGTTGATAACGATCTAAGGAACGCTTCAGCCCATAACTCAATCGATTTCTCTCAAAAAGGCAAATTATTATTATATGACGGAAAACATAAAAAAAGAAGATTACTCAAAGTTTTAAAATATCAACAAGTGTTAGATAAATATGAGAAATTAAGCGATCTTGCTTTAGCTACGATATTTGGTTATATAATGAATTTAGAAGTTCACTATTTGTTTGCTTTGGATTCTCCTGAATTTAAGTTCTTTGTCGTAGAGAATAAGCCTAAGCAAACATAACAATGTATTTTATTGCTTCTGTTATTTTTCTGATTACCTAACATTGTTTTTGTCCTTTCTTCTTATTCTTAAAGGATTACCCGATCAACTTCTTCAATTCATCCACTATCCAGACCATTCCTTCTGTGTCCAGACAGCAGTATTTCAGCAGATGCTCCCTCAATCCTTTATCTGGCAATTTCTCTTTGATATGGCTGTTAAAGTATTGAACAGAAGCTTCTGCTCCGTTATTGATCTCTAGGTTATCATAGCCTTTGCCAGTGATTGCTGGGAGTACTTTCTTTATTGAATATCTGCCTTTTTGAGATGGACAGTAGTAGTAGAAGTTTTGGAATGGAAAGGCTAGATCAATAATTCTACCCAAAACATCTTGAATCCAAGCTTTATGTTTTGGAAAATCTTCAGCTAATTTTGTTAAAACCATAATTTCAAAGGATTTGTTGAAGACAATTACTGAACCAGTACCTTTAATCTCATTCTTTAATTGTTCTAGTAGTTTTATACGAGGATCTTCACTACCATCTGCAAGATATTCAAAATGTTCTAATTTTCCATCTTCATGCTGGATATGTAAAGAATATTGAAATGGAATCTTCTGATATGGTCTTGATTTATCATAAATAGGTACAGCAGTATCAAAAGTTTCAAAATCAAAGTGATAGAGAGGATATTGTAAAGTATTCATAAAATCCTTAATCTTTTCTTTAGACATTACTATTTGACACTTTAAGACAGCATTTCTAATGACTTCATCTTTAGGTTTTAATTCTGTTTCTTTAGGAATATCCTTAATATCAATGATTCCCTGATGAAAGAAGGTCCAATACTGCCTCCAGTTAGTAAGATGCAGAACATTATTTGTTGGGAGTGTTCCCCAACAATGTTCTTTTAGTGAGCATGGATAAGGTTTGTTACAATTTGCAGAGATTTTCATAGGAGGTTCATCTTCCGCTTTTATGATTTCTAGATATTTATTAGCATTTTCTTCAATATTAGGAACTAATGCCACTTGTTCAGTAACATCTTCTTTTGTGATTAATTCTTTAGGATTAATTTGTTCTTTTTTTATATAGTCTTTGTTTAGAAATAAAACAAAACATTTGTTTATTTTTAGACCTGCTTTTTCCAGAACGTATTTCTGAAAAGCTAAATCCGGGAAATGTTGAGGTTTGACTTTAGTTGTAGATTTGATCTCGTAAAGATTCCAACCGTCTTTGTCTGGTTCAAAAACATCCGCTCTTATGAATAAATCTTGGAATTGAACTCCTGCTTCAAAAATAGTCTTCTTTTGTTTTATGGCTTCTTTAGTCTTATTGATGTTTTCAATTCCTCTTAGATTGGATAAGTTTACTGCGTTAGGGAATAGATGGTAGACATAGACCTCAAAATCATGCCCCTGATTGAATTTATGCTGATCTGACAAGGACGGTTTTGGCAGTAGGTGCTTATTTGCACACCATAACAACCTCTGGCACTGCTGTCCTTTCATGTAGTTGGATTTGGTTAGTTGGTTCATTTTAGTTAACAATTTCAGGTATTAATAATGATGGACATATTTCTCATTATAATTGTCCCAAGTAACATCATCGTAGATACGATTAACATTATTATTGTTGTTATTTCTATTCTTTTTGATGAATTTAACATTTTTTTAGATATTATTTTTGATTCGTGAGTAAATATTCTATTATTTAATTCTTTTATTGATTCAATGAGTGAAGCACGCACAATATTAACTTGTTGCCAAAAAATAAAATTCAGTCTCATATAACCATTAGGAGCTGCTTCTGCACAGTCTATTGCAAAACGGTGATATTGAGTATCAAATGTACGTAACTGATTCTGAAAACATATTAGCTGCTTCTTGCTTTTTTGGATATCTTTTTCCACATACGGTATTTGGGTATATATTTCGGTCATTAACTGATTTCCTTTTCTAACTAAGTCTTCTTTGATTTTTCTCATATCAAATTGTTCTGTCATTTTTTATTAAACGTTATTTTTAGTTGAATTTTTTCTAATTTACTCAAGAGATTAATTCCTTTTTCTATTCCTTTTTTAACTTCTTTTTTGGTCACAAATATTTCCGGTTCGTAATAAGTCAAATTATGTGCTATTTGATTTCTCAAACCTTTTAAATTATTCAAATCCGTATAAATATGTTTTCCAATTAAATCAGTAGAATAGGAAATAAATATAATTGTAGCAAATCTATCTACTTTTTCTGAAAATATTTCCCACAACCTTTTGAAGTCCCTTTTTTGAGGGTTTTTTTTATGAATCTTTTTCCAATCAACATGAAATTTATTATGAAAATTGGCTTGAAGTTGGTATTGTAACCGTATTATAATTGAAAAAAACGCTTCAAGTAATTTATCCTCAGATGATAATCTTTGAATTTCTTTAACGTCTTTAACTCCAATCCTCCCATCTCCATTTTTGATTAATTTAAGCATTTTTGCTCTTGTAGCAGTTTTCTTTTTTAACCTCATCTTGAATCAATTCATAAATGTTTTAAATCTCTTTATCTTATTCTCGATCCGTCTTGATTAATTTTTATAAAATGTTTTGCGCCATCTTTTTCTTCAAATAACTTACAGATCACACTTATTAGCAGATTAATCATATCCAATGAGTCTTTTTCTGGATTTAAGATTTTTGTAGGGTGGATATATTGGTTCCTTTTTATCCTTATTTGATCTAACTTACCGTAAGGTTCAGGGTCTAATATGCCTACTTTTTCTAAAAGCTTCAATCTATTCTCTTGAGTTTTAAGCATAAATCCTTGTTTGCGTCTATTATCTAATAATTGTCCATTGATTGCGATTTCTGATGTCTTTAATAGTTCAAATGTAACTTGTTCACCTATCAATCCGCACAAAGTAATTACTGATAAGTCAAATCCATTTACATAACATGAAATACACTCTTTAAATTTATCCATGAAATCTACCGGGATTTTAATAAAGTTTACCGCTTTTAATTTTATCATTCTATTAACTATAAAATCAGCACTTTTAGAATATTCTGTTACCAAATGCTTTTGAACTTCTAATTTTATCTTTTCCTTTGCTTTTTGATTTTCTCCATCTTTTAGTTGTCTTAACAAATTAGATACATAATTAAAATAGATAGATTTTTTTTCAGTCATTCTAAACTATCCTCAACAATCTTTATCTCTTCTTTAGTCAAACCATATAATTTGTAAACCATCTGATTGATTTCCATTTAGGCTTCCACCTCAAATGCTTCTCTCAACACAGAGTTCATCAACGCTTCAGAGTCCTTTTGGTTAGATTTAACCTGGGATTCTAATTGATCACATAGTTGCATTAACTGGTCAATCTTCTCAACAATTCTTATTTGTTCTTTTAATGGTGGAATTGGAATCAAAGTATTCGATACAATCGATTGGTTAATTTTTGGCATTGTTCCAGACGTTCCTGAAGCTTTTTTCATAAAAGACTCACGAACGCTTTTCTCACTTAATACAGCAACAAGATATGAACTTTCAACAAATATAGGCTGAACTTTAATCATCAAATCCGGATAAATGAATTCAGAATCATTCCCATTAAATATTGCGGTAGTACCCACCAATTCTCTTGAATTGCTTCTTTGAATTAAAATATCTCCTTTTTTTAACCATAAATAAGACTCGGACTCTATATGTATATCCACATATTTATAATGTGTGGGAATGAAAAATCCTGAAGATGTTGCAGACAAAGTTAGATTTTTAACGTTTGTTTTGTAATCAACAGATTTAGGAGAATAACCATTTCTTGGACGATCCACTATTATTTCAGATAACCTTGACCATACCCAGTTATTAGGTAATTCAAACGGAAACTTATCTTCTGAAAGTGGAGAGAGGATTTTTTCTTTTCTGATTTTATTATCTTTAATCAACCTTCTTTGCTCTGTTTTTATTTTTTCTAACAATACCATAGCAGGCTCATCATTAGGATCTTGAGGAACAAGCTTTCCTTGAACAGCCTCTGATAGAATTGCTTGGCGGAGTTTGCTTAATAACTTATCATTCTCATATTGAATGTATATAGTTTCGTTTATCTCATCACTAACTGAATTTAGTCTGTTCCTAATCTCAATTTGTATATCCAAATCAGGCAGATCAATTTCTAATGGCAGAAACTTTTTTGGTTTGAGTTCAGTCTTTATGCCTCCTTTTATTTGACTATTGATTGCTGACTTGAATGCTTCACTCTTCAGAAACCACTTGAAGTATTCAACATCTATCTTCTCTTTATCAAATTCATATGAGGAATAATGTATTGTTGCAAGTACATCCTCATCACCTTGATATACTGCAACAGCTCCTTTCTCTACATTAATACCTGATATAACAAGATCTCCTTTCTTTACAAGAATCATCCCTGTACGAGTTGGTTTATTTCCATTCAGGTGTATTTTTCCAGAGAAATTAATCTTTTCAAGTCTCTGTAATCCTAATTCATTAGCTTGATCTGGTTTAATCCTATCTGGTCTTTCTTTCAGAAATGAGCTAATCTTTACTCTGTTCCAAACCATTTAAAATCCCTCTTTGATTTTCTTCAATAGTTCTTTAGTTCTATCAAGATTAGTCGATATTTTATTCATCAATTCATCTTTACTCATATGTTCTGTTTCGTCAATATTGTTTGGATTGTTAATATCTAAATTATAGTTTCTCTTCTTGATGTCCCCCGCATAAACTTTCCAGCAGTAAGGTTTGAATTCTTCATTGTCTCGGTCATTCCACCATTTCTTCTCAAGATCAAATTCCTGAATCCTCATTGGCTTTGTTTTACCATATGATTTATATCCTTCAGGGAGGGGATGTTCAAAATACCAAATTTCTTCAGTTGGTTTTCCCTTTTCAAAAAATAATAAATTTGTTCTGATTGAGGTATATGGATTGAATACACCTTTAGGCAATCTAATAATAGTATGCAGATTAAACTCTTCAAGTAACTTCTCTTTAATTCTTGTTTTTACGCCTTCACCAAACAAGAATCCATCTGGCAAAACTATTCCGCACCTTCCATCGCTACGAAGAAGTCGCATAATTAGCACTAAAAATAGATCAGCTGTTTCTCTTGTTCTTAATGATGCAGGAAAGTTTGTTTCAATTCCTACTTCTTCAGCCCCTCCAAAAGGAGGATTTGTCACCACAATATCTACTTTGTCTCCAGGCCCGAGATCTCGAATCGGTCTTGCAAGAGAGTTATCATGTTTGATATTGGGAATCTCAACATCATGTAGAATCAAATTAGTTGTTGCAAGCAGGTGAGGTAATGGTTTCTTTTCAACTCCCCTAATGCATTCTTGTAATTTAGATCTTTCATCTACTGTTTTTACAACCTTTTTTAGATTCTCGAGCGCGGAGATGAGAAATCCACCCGTACCACATGCTGGGTCAAGAACAATCTCACCAAGTTTTGGATTGATCATATCAACAATAAATTGTGTGACTGCTCTAGGAGTGTAGTATTCTCCTGCGTTTCCTGCACTTTGTAGATCTCTAAGAATCTGTTCATAAATATCATTGAACATGTGTCTGTCTTTTGTTGTGTGAAAGTCAATTTCATTGAGCTTAGTGATTACTTGTCTGATTAACGCACCATGTTTCATATAGTTGTGTGTATCAATGAATAATTCTTTTACAAGGATTGCTCTTTTATTGTTAGAATTTGATTCTAGATTTTTTAATTGAGGGAAGAGTTTATTGTTGATGAACTCAAGTAGCTCCTCTCCTGTGATTCCTTCTTCATCAGCCGCCCAGTTTCTCCAACGCAACTCTTCAGGGATTGGTGATTTATACGTATCATTTTCTAACTCCCATTCTTCTTCTTTTGCATCAAAAACTTTGAGAAAGATCATCCATACTAATTGTGAAATTCTTTGTGCATCTCCATCTACACCTGCATCTTTTCGCATTATGTCCTGTATTGATTTTATGATTATAGAGATATTCATATTTAAACCTCGGAGTATAATTGTGATTCTAATTCTTTAATTGCATTTAGATAGCCTGTTTTTCCACCAAACATGTTTACTATCTCAAATGGTGTTCCAAATTCTCTCAACGGATTAACTTTCAAAACATTCAGACTTTCAAGATCTGGAATGCCTTCATCAGCATATTTATCAAGTAATGCTTCGATAACAGCCTTTGCCTTCTCACCATACTTTGTGAAGTAATTTCGTTTTTTGACATTCTTTGCTCTCTCCTGTCTTGTGAGAGGTTTCTTGTCAAATGCAACATGACAGATCAGATCAAATGCATCATAGTCTTTTCCAACTTCATTCCTAAGTTCATCAAGAAGTACTCCTTGTTCCTCTAATTTCTCAATTATAATAGATTTCTTTTCCGAAGTATTCCACTCTTTCAAGAATTTCTTTATTGTTTTGTATTCTTGAGTTAATGTATTTTTAGTATAATCCTGCAATGATTCTGTAACTAATTTTCCATCTTTATCATAGAATAAAATTCTTTGATTAATTACTTTCACAGGAACTCCTTTTACATAATACTTCCTTGGCTTTTCAGTAGTGTCTTTGATGAAGACTTGTTCTTGCTTAGTTAATCCAAACTTATTTTCATCTTCCTTGATAGCTTGCTCAATAATTATTTCAGTATCAAGAGGAGGCTCATAGATCTGTACTGGCTCCCCATCAAAGTCTGGATCTGCAAAAAGATCAGTCACTTGCCTAAAATCCATAATTGTGAAATAATATTTGCCATAATCCTCTCTAATTCTGGTACCTCGACCTATAATCTGTTTAAATTCTGTCATAGACTGAATGTTAGAATCAAGAACAATTAACTTACATGTTTGAGCATCTATACCTGTGTTCATTAATTTTGATGTAGTTGCAATTACAGGATATTTTGATGCTGGATCAATAAAACTATCAAGTTCTTTTTTTCCAAGTTCATCATCACCAGTTATCTTCAATATATATTTTGAATTTTTCTTTACAAGATCAGCATTCTCGTTTCGTAGCGCCATCCTCATTCGTTCAGCATGATCGATATCCACACAAAATACTATTGTTTTCGCAAACCTATCTCCTGAATTTTTCAATAACTCTGATATTTTCTTTGCAACAAGTTGCGTTCTTTCATCGATTACTAAATTTCTATCGAAGTCTTTGGAGTTATATATCCTATCTTCTACCTCATAGCCATATTTATCTTTCTGTCCCTTTTTTGGTCTCCATCCCTCGACATCCCTGTCAATAGAAATCTTCACAACCTTGTAGGGTGCTAAAAATCCATCTTCAATACCTTGTTTTAATGAATAGGTATAGATTGGCTCTCCAAAGTAATCAATATTAGAGACTTCTTTAGTTTCTTTAGGTGTTGCAGTTAAACCTATATGTGTTGCTGATTTGAAGTAGTCAATGATTTCTCTCCATGCAGAATCTATTCTTGCACTTCCTCTATGACACTCATCAATTACAACCAAATCAAAGAAGTCTTTAGAGAATTGTTTATAGATATTCTTCCAGTCTTCACTGCCTGTCAACCCTTGATAAAGAGCCATATAAATTTCATATGATTTGTCTACATTTCTGTTTCTTACCTTGGTTATTGCTCCTCTGAATATTTTGAAATCATTATTTATGGTTTGATCAATTAGAATATTTCTGTCTGCCAAAAAGAGTATTCTTTTCTTTGTTTTAGATTTCCATAGTTTGTATATGATTTGAGATGCAACATAAGTTTTTCCTGTACCTGTTGCCATAACTAATAGAACACGATCTTGCCCTTTTGCAACTTTCTCAACTGTTCTATTTATTGCAATTTCCTGATAATAACGTGGAGTCTTTCCTGCCTGTGACGTATGGTAATTATGAGTTATTATTTTTTCATGCTTTTCTTCAATGCCTTTCCATTTCTTGTATCTATCCCATAGTTCTTTAGGTGTTGGGAATTCATCAAGAGTTAATTCTCTTTCAATCAGATCAGACTTTCCTGTTCTATCGTGTTCAATGAAGCCATCTCCATTTGAACTATATACAAAAGGGATATCAAGAATCCCGCCATATTGGATTCCTTGTTGAAGACCTGCCCCTATAGTATGTCTGTTATCTTTGGCTTCAATTATTGCAATAGGCAAGTTTGGTTTGAAATAAATAATATAATCTGCTCTTTTTTTCTCTCCTCTGATAATTTTTTTTCCTCTAACAATGATCTTTCCATCAGTAAATGTTTTTTCTTCACGTATCTGCTTATCTTTATCCCAGCCAGACTTTAAAACAGCAGGTGTGATATACTTTGTACAGATATCCCTTTCAGAAAGATCTTTCTTATTCATTATTCTCTCCCTCAAAATGACCTTCCATTAATTTCTCGAATTGTCTTGAGACTATCCAACCTTCCCTTTTACAAAGCTCTCTATATTTATCATATAATTTAGAATTTACTTTCAAAGTTATGTTTTTTGAATCCATATTCCCCCTCACAACAATAAATATTCGCACATATATATAAATGTTGCGCTCTGGTGTGTTTTCTCGGTCATTGTTCTTGAAGGCTCACTTCGTTCGCAGGATAAGAAATCAAAGCCCAGTTAGATGATGTGAAAAGCGGAGCCACAGGAAGTGCATGGCTGATCTATAATATTTTCAAGAAGTCTCATAGGATGATTGCTTGAGTTTTCTGTCGACAGAAGAGCTATTTCAAAACGAAAAACTTATATTCTAGAGTATATACTTTACTTTGTGGGGGTAGGAAAACTAAGATGAGTGAAAATTTGGCTATATTTATTTACAATATTCTTTCAGGGATTAATTATACTAATTTCATTTCATTAATTTTATCATTCATAGCTATAGGAATCTCGATCTTAACATTTTATCTTGTACATATGTATAAAGGTAAAGTTAAAATTGCTACCCCTAATTTTATACAAATTAATAATGACGGCAATTCTCCCGAACTTATAGGTATTGATGTTCCTTGTGTTTTTATAAATACTGGTGCTAAAACTAAATCTATTTCTTTAGAACCAATAACAATCTGTCACAATAATATAGAGTCTATTTATAGACCCAATAACGAATTTTGCAAATTTTCGGGAAAGAAAGAGAACGATATCTTAAATTCAGAATTCTTAACAACTTTTGCGCTAAAACCCCATGATATAACTTCAAAAAATATTTCTTTTTTTAGCCAAAATTATTGGGATAAGAACTATCCTCATATATTATATACAAACAAAATAGGAAAATATTCGGTTTCAATAAAGGGTAGAATAAATGACGGAAGTAAAATAAATACCCTATGCGAATTTTCTTTTATAATTACAAAAAAAAAGGCAAAACTTTTAAATATAAAGGGGATAGCCTTTACACAAGTACCTACAAAAAAAGTAGACATACGACGTATTAGAATTCTTAAGAAGATCTTATCAATTTATATGAATCGAATACATTTTTGGATTAAAAGGGATGTTAGGGGATAGTTAATTGAAATTGAGAATTTGTGCTTATTTTTGTATAGGGATAGAGAGATTAATCTTAGGCCTCTATGTATTATAACGCTTCGAGGCTATTTTGTTCCTTGATTCAATAAATCTATTTCTTTTTCTATTTCTTCATATGTGTTTAAAATATTATCTGGATTTAAAGATATATTCTTTATATTATCAAAAATCCGACCTATTTTAACTTTATCAAAATTATGTTCTAATTTATTTCTAATCATATCTATCAGTTTATTTATTTTCTCTATCTCATAACTATCTTTGTCTATTAAATATAGAAAATAATATAACTTAAAAACGATCTCAAATATTCTATCAAAATTATTATTGATTTGGTTCCATTGCTCAGGATTTTTATTATTATCAGAATGGGGATAATTCTTATAAATTTTTATATTATTTTCAATATCATTTAAATTACAACCTTTGCAAAATATATTTATCTTCTTTGATAGTAACTTTTTATCAATTTTCAACAAGAATTTATCTGCCAAATATTCATTATATTCCTTATAAAATGTTGTTCCCAGTAAAACAGACTGATGATCTAAAATATGACCGAATTCATGGATAAAGATGAAATTTTGATCTTCAGCAGTTTTGGTAAAAAAGGCATCATTTAGAAGAATAAATTGGTTATCATAATTTGCTAAAGCTGGGTCCCCATTTTCAGTAAAACGGGTTTGATCAGACCTGTCAAGTTTATCAAATAGGTTTTTAAAAGGAATAGAAAGATCTAAAGAAGAAAAACGTTTAGAGATATCATTATATTTCCTTAATTCATCAAATAGCTCATTCACTATTTTTTCCTTTTTTTTTGAGTTATTCCTAATCCCAACTTTTATTTTAATCATGATAAATAAGAGTATCAATCTTATTAATTTAAAAAGCTTTCTTTAATATTTAATAGATCTATTAAATTCTCCAAGTCAAGTTAATGTCTTCTCATCTTCTTTCTCCTAAGGTTCACTTCGTTCGCAGAAATACCTTTTTGGGGGTTATATGGAATAAAATGTTCGTTTATAGTAGTTATATTTAATTGTCGGTAAATACGTCATTTAACGAAAAAGCAAAATGTTTATATAAAAGGGAATTCTTACATTAATATATTAAATTTTTTTAGAGGTAATAATTATGGCTTTTGTAAGTGATAAACAAAGAAGATGGTGGTTTGCGAATTTATACCGGAATATCAATTTAAATGCAAACCACAGAACAAAAATAAAACAACTAAAAAAATTAATAAAAAGAATAACCTATTTAGTGTATAGGGATGTGACTAGAAAAAAGATTAGGAAAGCAGGTAGGAAAGTAACTAGAAAAGCAATTAGGAAAGAAAAGGAAAATATTCAAACACTCTTGCTTCGCACCATATATCACGAAAGTGATGGATTAAAAAGCAGAGTACAGTATGATGGAGGACCTGCACGTGGGATTTCTCAAGTCGAACCAACTACTGCAAAAGATATAGTTAGATATGTGTCAAAAAAACCAGACTTACAAAAAATAATGACTAATATATTTGATATGAAGTGGGATAAAATTACTAAACTTTCAAGCAAGGAATTAGGTAAAAATTTAGTTAAAAATGATGCTGCTGCCATTCTTATGGCTAGGATTAAATACATAATGTACAAGGAGCCAGTACCTGATGCAGATGATAAAAAAGCACAGGCTAAGTATTGGAAAAAATATTATAACCCAGGAGGGAAGGGCAAAGAAGAAGAATTTATAGAAAAAACAACAGGAATTTAATCTCCAATTAACTCTTCCATAAAAATAATTTCACTACATTCAGACAAACTTTTTGCTTACTTTATAGGCGAGAGAGGGGGGCGAGAAAACTAAGTACTCATTCTTTAGTCTCAGTAAGTAAAATATTTTTCCATTGCGAAATAGAATTCTTAAGAGCTTCTTCTTTTTTGCGATCTAAAAACGAGTCGTCAATCATATCGATAAGTTTTTCTTTATCAAAACTAATTAAAGTACAAAGAACTAATGATTCTCTAAGACAATTGAGTATACTTAAAAGAAAGTTGGATAACTCTCCCACTTTTGATTCAAATTTTTTCTTCTTATCATAATTTAGAGTTTCACCATGTGCAAATAAACTTCTTATGTCATAAGCAGAATGGATCATTTTCTTAACTAAGTATGGGTTATGTCCAACAAGAGAAAGAAATTTACTAACTCTCAGTTTTAATCTGTATTTTAACTCTTGATTCTCATTCAAGAACAAAGCCTCAAGACCCATAACTACATTAGCAATTCTTCTTTCAATAATTCCTGCCTCTAAAAGAGCATCACAATACCTATGATAAGAGATTGTTGTATAATTTTGGGTTTCAGAATTTTGCCAATAAAAGTTCTTAGGAATATGTTCCTTAAAAATACTTGTGAACCTCTCAAAAATATCCTTTTCTTCCTTTTTTATTATGTATTTTAGAGGAACAACAATATTCTTACCAGATGTTATAGTTCCCTCAATAAAATTTACTATTGATTTAGAATCCATTGTATAACTAGACCACATTATACTTCCAACTTTGAACAGTCTTAAAATGGATATTATCTTCTCTACTTCTCGCTGAAGCTTCTGTGGATTCTTTTCTATCATCTTTTCAATTTTTATGATGGATGAGGGATTTATCATCTGATGTCTTCTTGGTGTAAAAACAGGATGAATTGAAATTTCTTTTTCAATATCCTCTTTACAAACTTTCCTTATTAATATGTCATGACCAACATCAATAGAATCATCTTCCAAAATCAAACCGTGAACTTCTATCTCAACCCACGCTCTTAATGGTCTTTTATTCAAGTCAGCTAAAAAACGAGAAATAAAATTATTTATTGAGTCTTCAGTAAGTGGCACCTTGTCTAAATAGTGGAATGCTGCTTTTCTAACTAACTGAGCCAAGTAGCTACTTGCTTGTTGTTTCTCCAAACCTTCTTTCTCTAACCCTACTAGAACAGATTTATATTCATCTAACCCTTGAAAAGTTTTTTCAAGATTAATTATTTCTCTCCACCAATTTTTCTTTATTATATAATCTCCTTTAGCTGAATGGCTTTCAACACCATTATCAGTATACCTAAATTTGTCTACAACCCATTTAAAATATGCCTCTTCAATAGGTTTTATCTCATTTTTTTCTAATTTTTCACTTAATATCTTAGAAATATTTAATAACAAATCTTTTAACTTCCAAGTAATTTCTTCTTCATTCATTTTTAAGTTTTTTTAACATCTCGTTATTTTCAATTAAAAGTTCAGTATTCTCTTTCTGTTGAACTTTATCTTTTGTTCCAAAAATTAATTCATCAATCTGTAGAACCTTTGCTGGCCATCTAACTAAAGATTCCATGAATGCTTGTCTACGCTTAATTGATTTTTTTGTTTTTTTCATATTTATAAGACTGATTCAACCTTTTTGAATAGAAAATGCAAATAAATCGCAGCAATTATAGAGAGTATCACCATTAAAGTCCAAGCAATTATTCTATTTGAATCAAAAAAAATTGATACAAAGAATATTAAAGTTATCAAAATAATAATAGTTGCAAAGGAAATTAGGAAAGTAATTGCAAAATACTTTAGGAATGTTTTTAGGCTTTTTTTAACTTTCATTTTTAGTCTTTTTAATAAATTTTTTTAGTTCATAATATTGTTCAATTGTAAATTTTGTCAGAGAAATAAATAAGTATAAAACAAAAAATATTGCACTAATATAAGTTGAGATTTTATTAATCATTAGAACCGTTGCATTATCCTGAAATTGAAACAAATAATAATATAATATAAATGCATATTTCACAGAAACAGCAACCATAGCATAGAGTATAAATCCAACAACAGTGTTTATTGCAAACCCATACAGGATCTTCCATGCAAACTTTAATTCTTCTTTTATTGTCATTCTAACATTTTCCAATTAAAGCTAAGAGTAAACCCATAGCCAGAATCATCATGCCAGCACCACTAACTGATATCGCCCAGGGCATTTTAAATTTTATAGACCCTAATGTTCCAATTATTACAAAGACCAAACCGATTATTACCAGTAAACTACATAGTGCTACCATTTTAATTTATAAATATGATCGGAATATATAATTCTTTCCACTTTACCAATCCACCCATAACATCTGCCCAGAAGGCTTCACTTTGTTCGCAGGAAAGGCATCAAAAGGCTTAAATATAGTCCATTTTTAGATATCTAGGAAGTAGATATATGATGGCAAAAAATAATAAACAAGCCCGACTTGATCGTTCAAAACTACAATTAGAAGAAATTTCTCGAGAAATTGTAAAGAGTCTTAACGAAATTACCGAGAAGCTTTTGCCTGCTTCCAAAACATTATATCTTGTAGGGGGCTCTCTATATCGAAATTTAGTACGCGAGCTTTATGGTATTAACCATCAATGCTATTATGATATTGACTTTTTGGCAGAGGATGTTGAACTTGATAAATTGCCTTCGAATTGGATTGTTGAGAAGTATCGACCTAGAGATTTAGCTGAAGGTTGTATAGGATATCGAATAAAAACTGGAAAAAGTATTTTCGATTTGAGTCTTTTAAAAAATCATGCTTCTTCAATTATGACTAATTCCTCTCCTTCAATTGGAACATATTTGAGGTTTGTTCCATTATCTATTCAGTCTATTGCTTATGATTTTGATAACAAAAGGCTTTTGGGTGATATTGGAATACGATCTATTTTGGATAAAAAGATTTGGTTCAATAATAACATAGTTCTCGAAATGAATAGAGATTATTGGATAGATAAGATAAATGCAAAAGCTTCAGAATTAGATTTTCAAGTAGATTTTTAATTGTGAGAGATCTATTCTGTTCGCTTTGTTCGCAGTCCCTTTTTGAAGATAAAAACTGGCTAGAAACATCTAGTTAGTAATAATATTTTTTTTAATTAGTCTAAAAACAAATTTTTTTTGATCTTTCAGCTTTTCGATATATCCTAACTTTTCTAAATGCAACAAATCATTTCTAGCAGTATCATAAGCAACATTATAAGATACCATTATTTCACCGATATCAAAACCTTTTTCTGGTTCTTTAATAAATTCCTTTAATATTTCTGCCTGTCTCAGATTGATATTGTTTATAGTCTTAATTAAATTCATTGCTTCAGCTTGTTCCTTTTGCTTCTTAGCAATATGTTTTTCCATGTCAGATAAAGACTCTTCAATTGCTTCAAGATTGTAATTAATAAAATATGTCAAATCATTATTATCAGTTTCAGTATAAAGATAAGCTAGACCATATTTCTTTTTTGATCTTAATATGATCCGAGATACCGACATGAACTCAAATAACCAATACCCTCTAGATAATACATACCAATAAAAAATAGTTCTTGCTGTTCTACCATTCCCATCATTAAACGGATGTATGTAACCAATTAAAAAATGCAATAAAACCCCTTTAATTATTGGGTGGATGAAGGCGTGGCTATCATCATTTGCAAATTCGCAAAATTCTTCAACTAATTTTGGAATTTTCTGATAATCTGGAGGCCAATGGTATACTTTTTCTACTTCGAGAGGGTCCCCCACAACAATTTCATCATTATCACGAAATCTACCAGAATCATTTTTATCTTTCAGAGTATCCGTTGTAATTTCTCTTTGAAGTTCTATTATCAACTGAGGAGTCATCTTTTGATCCTTCATTTTTACTATTTTTTGAATTGTTTTGAATCCATTAACAATCATTTGCTCAGAATAGTTTCTTGGTTTCTTTTTCTTTCTCAACAGTTCCTTAGCAATTTTCCTAGTTGTAGCTGCTCCTTCAAGCTGACTGGAAGCGATAGCTTCCTCCATTAAAGAGCTGATTATGTATCTTTCACGTCCAGAAGTATTCAGAGATTCCAACCCAGTCTCAAGATTACCAGCAGCACCTTTATCTAATAAATGTAATCTTCTCTGAGACTCATCTGTTAGCATAAACCTAAAATTCCACCCATCAAAACGAAAGGGCTTAAATTGACTATCTCTGAAAAACTTTAAAAAAACCCAAATATATTCTGGTTTTATGTTATTTGGAATCTTTTTATATCTTAGTTGATCCCAATGAACATAATCCGCATTACATTTATTTATAAATTTCTGAACAGCGAGATTTTCAACTATCTTGAAAATATTCCCATTATAATCTTTCAATATCTTTTTAATTTTTGGAGGTTTTTCTGGAACTTTCATGCTTCTACCAATCTCAAAGTAATTGGTAGTATATAAAATTTACTACCAAATTAGGGGATATTGGTAGATATAGGTACTTCCCCCCCCCCCAACTACCAAATTGGTAGATATTGGTAGATATCAGTACTTAGCTCAAACTATATCAGAAAATACGAGTAAATATTCAGGAGTATAAATTTTCTTCACCTACAACCTTGTTTAAATCATCAAACTCTTCTTTAGCTTCCCCTGTAATAATTACCTTTGTAGGTTTTCCTTTGAACACTAAAAAATCACCCCTTGATTTTTTGTGCACCAGAAATTTACAATTATTGTTTGCATTATAATTCGATTCCTTCCTTTATTGCTTTATCTAATTTCGGGCTTGGATTGTATATCCACAATATGCCTTTTCTCCCATCTAATATTTTTCCACTATCCTCTAAATATTTTAATATCACATTCAAAGTTTGATGCATTACTTTAGTAGGCAACTTTTTCTTTAGCTGTTCTCTTGTCATAAGATCATTAGCTTTTTTTAGAACATTCTCTACCATTAATACTGTTTTCAAATTTGGATAATGAATAATTTCTAATTTTTGCATTTTAATTCAATGTTTATATAAACTTATATATATGTATATATGTATTCATATATAAATCTTTCGGAAAAAAGCATAAGAAATTAACTCAATTACATCTAGATTGCTCACTTCGTTCGCAGAAATACCAATGTTTACTCTATCAAGTAGAAAGATATTGGTGGAAGGTTTTTTGTTCCTTGGGTTAAGGTTTTCTTGATTATGCGGCAATCTTCAAAGGCATCTATTCTTTTGGCATTACAGCCTGCAAGAATGCATGCCCCTGTTGGTGTGGCCATCTCTTCATTTGTATCTGATTTTTTCCAACTAATATCATATTTATTTAGTACATACTCGGTTGCTGGTGCAGGCACTTCAAAAACACCATGAGAAAAATTGATAGTCCCATTCCCAACATTAACATGGTCCAGGTAACCTATGCCATTTATGCCTAATTCTCTCAAACCTATACTGAAACCAACAATATCAATTAGAATATCTTTGGCTTCGTGAAGAACTGCTTCAGTGTTGTGTTTTCCATGGTTGTGATGGTGTAACATGTGACGCAATCTTTCATCTGTGCTATGAACATGCCTTTCAGCGTTGCAGAGAGTATCCAAAATCCTTGTAGCAAAGCTTCCATAAACATTACCCATCTTTAGATCAGATATAATTTCAGCCAATAATCCTTTTGCCCGGGATTCATGAAGATGATCATAATCTGTTTCGATCCTGATCTCTAATTTAATAGCGTTATTATCATAAATTGGCTTAATTTTTGTTATACCTATATGATTCCCAGCAAATTCCATAGACGAGACCATATGTTTTTCACTAGCTCCCAATCCGATTAGACCAGCATTTACAATATCACCAGCAATGCCATTTCTTGTGTCTATTATTAATTTCATGATTTTTACCTTCCAGAGGATTCAGAATTTTATGCGGTCTTGCTTCTTTCTAATTTCTTAATCTGTTCGGATTCGTGCTTTGGTTCTAGGTGTGGTTTGGGTGCTTCTTTCTGTGCTGGGTTTGGTGCTTCTGTCAGGACTTTGTCCTGTCCTTTTTTCTTTTCTAGTTTCTTCTCTTCTTCTTTATCTGTTAGGTCTTCTTGTTTCTCTTTCTTCTCTTCGTCCTTGTTTGCCAGCTCTTCTAGTTTCTCTGTCTTTTTCACAGGAATCGAAGATTCCTGGGACACAGAAGAGCTTTGCTCTTCTCGTGCTTCGCCTTTCTTTGCTTTCTCTGCTTTTTCTTCTTTTCTCGCGCCAAGAGCTTTCTCTAGTTTTCCTCTCAGGCCAGGTGCTTTCTCAACCTTGCTTTTTGGTGTGATTGTCTTGAACTCAACACCTTCTAGTTCGACTTTTACAGTCTCTTTGTCTTCCAGTGCCTCTTTGATAGCTGTGACCTTGACATGGTGAGGCGGATTTTTTATACCACGTTCCCACAATTTCTGGTTTAGTTTAGGACCTACCTTTACATTTGGAAGATCCACTTTCATATGTTTTGCAATAAAGCTCTTTAGACCTGTGACTGCTTTCTTTGCTCTTCTGTATTTTGGCGACTTAAGCCACTCACTTCTAAGCGGAACATTGTAAACACGTTCAAGTTTCTTTTCAGGTGCTTTTTTCTTTGCCATCTTCATGCCTTCATCTTGGTCCTGCGCCAGCTTCTCTTTGAAGTTGTAAGCCTAGCAGGATGTAATCGTCTGTTCATGCTATATTTTCTAAGGACTGCCCAGAACGGAGCCCATCTGGTTCTCCTTCCACGCTTTATGATCCTTTTCTTTCTTGACGGATGGTTGTATCGTGCCATTTTATTCTTTTTTCTCCTCAGCCTTAACTTCTGCCTTGACAACAGGCTTTATCGCTGATTCTTCTACTGGTTTTGCTATAGGCATTGTCACAGGCTTTAATTTTGATTTCACAGGAATCGAAGATTCCTGGGACACAACAAAATCCTTTGGATTTTGTGTGCTAAAAATTCTTTTGGAATTTTTATGCACAGAAGAGCTTTGCTCTTCTCGTGCTTCAACCTTTAGTTCTGGTTTTAGTTCAGTTAATATTTTTGGCTTTTCTGGTGCTTTTGGTTTTTCTTCCACAAGTTTTTTGATTTTTAGTTGTGGTGCTACCTGTCTTGCTGCATTGTCCATCAATTGCTTTCCTTTGCCTGTGATCTGTCTTCCTCTCTTGATTGCTTTTGCTTCAAGATCAACAAGACCTGCGCTCTGCAATTGCTGCAGAATCTTTCTGATAATAGAACCAGACGCTTTAATAAAATGTTCAGGTCTTCTGTTTTTTGCTCTGTACCTCCGAGCACCGAACTTTGTCCTCAGCTTTGCAGTGCCTATAGGTCCTTTAATGTAAATTGCTCTCAGGATAGCAGCTGCCCTTACATGCCACCAATCATTCCGCATTGGAACTTTCTCTTTTCCAGGGGATGTCTTGACAAAGACTGCCCATTCTGGTGCTTTAATCACTGGAATTTTCTTTAGCTCTCCAGCTGCTTTATCGATAAGTGCGTTTGCATTTGCATCAAATACTGTTACCATTTTTCATCAACTCTGACCTTACGGTCAACAACGACACCCGTAGTGCACATAATTCTGTATATAGGAAATTAGAGGGAGTTTATAAAGGTTTTCCTATAATATATGCATAGCACGCTTTGCTTGATCAAAGATTGCATTCAGAAGCCGAATCTATATATTATGGGAAATTCAAAGGCTACACTTGGCAGCAATGGCTACACAGGATGCTATGCACATACCAAAAACCGAAATCTTTATATATTAAAGCGTATTTTATATCAAATAAATGACATGGAGTTTAACTTATTTGAGATGAAATTGAAATATTTTGAAATTAATAAAACAGGGAACAATGTACTGCAGTTCTTGGTTGGTGAAAGATGGTTTAGGTGGGCCAAGATACAAGAAATGGGCAGAATATTCGATAAATCATGGAATACAATATCAAAAGCAGCCAATTCATTAGAAGAAAAAGGTTTGATAACAAATGAGAGAGGCATTGTAAAAATAAAAAAAGATAATCCTGCCAATTACTACTTTAAATTCTTTATTGACCATCTTAAAATACAGAACTTGCATGAAAGATTGTCAAGCATCATATCTTACACAAAGGCTAACACAGAATCAGTAACTTCTAAGCATGATTTAAAATTTTTCTCATTGCTTGTTTTTGGAAGTGTTGCCTCTGGCCAAGATACGCCTGAAAGCGATATCGATCTCTTTGTTATAATTGAGGATCCAGGCAGCGAAGAAAAACTGGAAAAAATAAAAAGCGACATAATCACAAAAAAGCACATTGGATTTGATAATATTAATATTATTATCATGAGCAATAAGGAATTTGAAAGGGGCTATCTGGAAGCAGATGATTTAATAATAAGCATATTAAGCAACAATTTACTTGTTAAAGATGACGGTTTCCTGCAGGCATTTATGGAAAGAGAGCTGTTCATACCTTCCCATAAGACAATATTTGCCAGAATAGAAGAGCTGGAGAAAAATAAAGATAAACTTTTAGAATTAATTAAGATTGGAGATTTAGACGAGTTAAAAAAAGAATTTCAAAAACAATTGATCAAAGAAGCAAGAGTGGAATTATTAAGCAAAAGAAGAGGCATAGCAACCACAACTAAAGAAGATGTAATTAAAAAAATCAAATCTGTAAACAATGAGCTTTACAAAGAAATAAAAAACATCGACAAAGGGGATATAAAGCAAAAGGTGCTGAAATATGTTAATTCCTGAAGTTAAAGAAAGGGTAGAAAAACAAATAACTATTGTTAAAAAGAAACTTGAAGACATAGATAGCACTCTCGAGCAAGGAAAAAAGGATTTGGCAGTATATTGGTTATTTAGCATATACGAGAATATTGCTGAAGCAATACAGGATATTAAAGACAATAAAAAGGAATTTGAACAAGTAAAGAACCATGCATTAAAAATAAATATTCTTAAGCTATATACAAAAAATGAATATGCAGATTGTTTAGAAAAACTAAACAAAGCTAAAAACATCGGTGCTTATGGAAGTTATGCTGATAGAAAATATTCTGCTCCAATTACAGACAAAGATGTTACAGACTGTTATAATAAAGCTAAATCTTTATTAGATGAATTAAAAGAGTTAGTTAAAAAATAAAGAAAATGACACAACTAACCAAATCAGCATACATGAAAGGACAGCAGTGCCAGAGGTTATTATGGTTCGCAGATAAAAACCAACTTCCAAAAGCGTCCTTATCGGATCAGCACAAGTTTGATCAGGGGCATGATTTTGAGAAGTTAAACATTAACATGATAAATAAAGAGCTGTTAAAGCAGGCAATAAAGATTGGTGGAAGAACATGAGGGTGAAAAAATGAAAGAATCTCAAAGTATTACTGGCAAAGGGCCAGTAAAAGTCAAATGCAGTTTTTGCGGAAAGGAAATCGAATGTCCTGAAAATATGATGCATTCCAAGAAGCACATGTGCTATGATTGCTTTCGAAATGCAGGAGAGTTAGCAGAAGGTGAGGACTTGGAACAGATTCATGTTGATATTCCAATGGACAAAATAAACGAGGTTTTACCTGAAAACATGACAAATTCTTTAGTAAATGAGATTTTTCCTGATGTTTGGAAAGAAAGAAAGGATAAGTTTAAAGCAATGTCTAAAAGAAAATTAGCTGAAGAGATGTTTGGCGCAGGAGCTTATATTGCGATACAGCAAATGTTAGCTACTATGACTGAAGATGAGAAAAATCCTAGGAAACAAGATGGATAAGACACTAAAAAATATTATCTCGGCATTAGCAAAACAAGAGAAAAAAGTAAAGGAGTTCAAAAGCCGCACCAGAGTTAAAGGGAAAATCGTAAAGAAAGGAAAGACAAAAAAGGGCAGTATTAAACTGATTGTTCAGAAGGGAGATGACAAATACTATTTTGTTGTTGTAAAGGCGCATAAAGAAAATTATGCTCTTGCTGAGATGTTGGATGTCGGCTCTTTTGTTTCTGTGGCAGGTAAAAGCAAATTCAGAGCAATTATATGCACACAATTAAAGCAATTACACAAGGTCGATGAGAGCAGGCAGACAATGTTGCCTTTTACGTAAAGTTGCTTTCTGTAAAATATAAGGATGCGTGGCATATCTTATCATATCCTTGTCATTATAAGCGTCAAAAACTGTATATGCATAGCACGCTTTGCACGATTATAATATTGATTAGAAGCCGAGTTTATGTATATATACGAAAAATCCTTAAATTTCGAACAATAATATAAGGATTTTGGTATATACCAAAAGAATTAGGTTCGAACCTAAATCTTTTTAGTATATTATAGAAAATTCGAAGGCTACACTTGGCAGCAATGGCTACACAGGATGCTATGCGCATACGTCCAATTCTATACAGCAGCTGTTTTCCACATTTCTTCAAAGAATTCTCTGTATCTATCTGCATTGTTTTTAGAAGTTATTACAAAAGCTGTTGGTTTTTGTCCCCATACAACTGTCATGATATTATTGCCATAGATAAAAATGCCTGTCGGTAATTTTTGTTTTGTATATTTTACTTTCATCCCCTTAAAAACATGGTATCTGAGGAAGATTTTTTTCATCTTTTCATTTGCAATTAATTTTACTTTTATCTTTTTCTCTATCCTTTTTTTATGATAGCCTATAAAAAATCTTTTCAGTTCCTCTGTGCCCAATTCTTCTCCGAGTGTGAATACAAGATATTCCTCCCCTTTATTCAATGTTGATAAAATCTTGTTGAATGCGGTTTTGACACCTTTAATGCTTTCATAGATTGTTGATTCTTGTATATTTTCTGCAAGATTCTGTTTTAGTTTTAATTCAGGGATTATTTCTTTTATTTGCTTTTGTTTTTCTTCTAAAAAATTAAGTAACATTTCTGGATCAGAAGCCTGGAAATGCTTGATCTTTGATATAATTGTATAACTTGCCAAGCCTTTATTGATCAATTTGTCTAGAGTTTCATAAACTTTACAATTAGGTATCCCGGATTTCTTAACCAGAGGACCGGTTGTTGTAGAACCCAGTTCTAAAAGAGCCAGATATACTTTAATCTCTCTTTGAGTCAGGCCAGCTTCTAATAGTAATTGTTCGTTCATATAACTGTTGAAATGGATGTTCTTTTTAAAGTTTACTCCCAAAGGTAGTAAATAAGCTTTATTTATGGTTCTCCGATATATGTGCCAAATGATAAGGCAAAAAATGAATTACAAATATCTTGTCCTGATATGCCTAGTAATTTCTTTGATTGCATTAGCTGGCTGCAGTGATCAAGCCACTGTCCTGGGATCAGAAGAAAAATTGTCTGTTAGATTGCCAATCCCGATCATTGAATCTGCATTCACACCATTTTACACTGCAATAGATAAAGGATATTATAGTGATGAAGATCTGGATGTTACTTTTAATCTAGGTTCTCCAGAGACAAATCCAGTAAAAATGGTTGCTTCTGGAACAGATCAATTTGGTGTGATAGGTGGTCCTGATACATTGCTAGTAGCAAGGTCTAAAGGACAACCCTTGGCTGCAATTGCAATGATCCATAGAGATTCAGATTTTCCAGTAATCCTTACACTGAAAGAATCGAGATTAACAGAATTAGAAGATTTGAAGGATAAAAAGATTGGCTTTTTTTACGGACATATCTCAACAGATGTTCTTCATAACCTGTTAAACAAATATAATATCAGACATGAAGAAGTTGATGTTGGATTTGATTACAGCCAGTTAATTGCTAAAAAAATAGATGCGCAATGGGCATTCAGAACAACTGCAGGATTAAACCTTCCATCTAAAGGTATTGACATTAATGTAATATCACCAAAAGATTATGGAATAAATACACATGGATATACTATCTTTGCAACTGAAGAAACTATTCAAGAGCACCCTGAAATAGTAGAAAGATTTCTAAGAGCAACAATTAAAGGAATAAAATACACGCTTGAAAATCCAGATGATGCGTTACTATCTACTTTTGCGCGGGATACTAAGCTAGATCCTATATTGGAGAGAAAAAGATTAGGCTTATACATGGAAGTTATGAGCAATTCAGAAGAATATCCAATCGGATATATGGATTATGATATGTTTAAGGAAACCTATGATCGATTAAAAGAAGAAAATGTCATAGAAGAAGAATTTGATGTAAATGAAGCATTTACAACAAAGTTCTTGGAAGAAATATATTCCTGATTCTTTTATTAGATATAAAATGATTGAAATTAAAGAGCTACAGAAGGAATACAGAGGAAGTAAAAAAACACTGACTGCGATAGATAATATTAGTTTGTCCATCAACAAAGGAGAATTCGTCTCAATCATTGGTCCAAGCGGATGCGGCAAAACCACATTTCTTAAATTGATTGGAGGCCTGTTAAAACAAACAAAAGGCACTATTTCTATTCACAAAAAATTCATGGATAAAGAAGTAATGAAAAAAATGAGTATTGTCTTTCAGAATCCAGTATTATTGCCTTGGAGAACTGTTCAACAAAATGTAAAATTGCCAATTGAACTAAATAACGAGAAAAACAATATAGACAAAATACATGAAGTACTCGAATTAGTTGAATTAAAAGATTTCAAAAATTGCTATCCTAATGAATTATCTGGTGGCATGCAGCAAAGGGTTGCAATTGCAAGAGCTTTGATTTTTAATCCAGAATTTTTATTGATGGATGAACCATTCGGAGCTCTGGATGAGATAAACAGAAACAAGCTGAATCTTGAACTTCTGAGGATCTGGAGAGGGTTAAGTCTTACTGTACTGTTTGTAACACACTCAATAACAGAAGCCATCTTTCTTTCTGACAGAGTTATCATCTTATCAAATAGGCCTGCTAAAATTAAAACTATTATTAATATTGATATTCCAAGACCAAGACGCCAAGCTGTAAAAGAATCTTCACAATTTCAGGAGTATGTAAAATGCATAAGAGAAAAACTCGAATAAAAAACTATATATTTCCAGTTATAACATTTATATTAATTTTGATAGTCTGGGAACTTCTTGATTATATATTTCAAGTAAAAGAAATCATAATACCTAATCCTCATGAAATCTTTTATGCAATAATCAATAATTTTAGTTTACTGCTCAATGATACATATATCACAATGCTGGAATCTGTTCTTGGTTTTATTATTGGTTCAGGACTTGGGATTTTGATTGCATTATTATTTACCTATTCAACAACTTCTAAAAAAGCATTATATCCTTATGCTATTGCATTAAAGGCAACTCCATTATATGCACTTGCTCCTGTCTTGATCATCTGGTTTGGAAACGGAATAATGTCAAAAATAGTAATGTCAGGAATGGTTGCATTCTTTCCTGTTCTAGTCAATGCAATCAAAGGATTTACTTCAATTGAACCAGAAAACATTGAGTTATTCAGGTCCTTGTCAGCATCCAAATGGCAGATATTTGTAAAATTAAGACTTCCAAATGCTTTGCCGTACATATTCCCAGCTTTAAAGATTGCAACAACCCTTGCAGTGGTAGGGGCAACAATAGCAGAATTCACAGGAGCATCCCAGGGAATAGGGCATCTAATAGTAAACTCCTCTTATTATCTTGAAACAAGCCTGATGTTTGCTGGGATCATAATGATCTCACTAGCAGGAATACTCTTCTTTTATCTGATCGATTTTCTAGAAAAGAAGCTTGTCTTCTGGCAGATAAATGAATAAACTCCCACTGGCCACTAGACACGTGCGCATAACCTTTATAAGAGAGCGTGGGTATGTTCTATAATATAGACAATAGACTATTGTCTGAAGTAGTATGAATAGGATTAGGTATAAACAGAAAGAGAACTCTCAGTCTGAGCTAGTTGAAAATCTCAACCCGATTGTCAAGGAATGGTTCTTCTCAAAATTCAAGGAATTCGCACTTCCGCAGTTATTTTCTGTCAAAGAAATCCACAACAGAAACAATGTTCTTGTCTCTGCTCCGACTGGGTCAGGAAAAACACTGACAGCTTTTCTTTCTATCTTGAACGAATTGATAAATCTTGCAGAAGCAGACAATCTCCAGGACAGGATTTATTGCGTCTATATTTCTCCACTAAAAGCATTGAACAATGACATCCAGGTAAATCTGAAAGAACCTCTAGAAGAGATGAAGAAGATTGCAAAAGAAAAGTTTGGAAAAGATATTGATATTCGTGTCGCAGTAAGGACAGGGGATACAACACCATCAGAAAAGACAAAGATGCTGAAAAAATCTCCGCACATCCTGATCACAACTCCAGAGTCGCTTGCTATTGTCCTGTCCTCGATAAAATTCAGAGAGCATCTGACACAATTATGGTGGGTTGTTATTGACGAGATACACGCGCTTGCAGAGAACAAGCGTGGTGTCCATCTTTCACTCTCGCTCGAGCGTCTTAATCATCTTTCTGAGTTCACGCGTATCGGATTGAGCGCGACTGTTGCACCGCTTGAAGAAATCGCGCAATTCTTGGTCGGAAGCGACAGAAAATGCAAGATTGTCGATATCCAGCACATGAAAGATACAGATATCAAGGTTTTGAGTCCAGTGAAAAATATGATCAAGGCACCCTACGAAGTGCGTGAGAATTCCATGTACGAGCTTATCCACAAGCTTATCACAGAACATAAGACAACTCTTATTTTTACAAACACGCGTGCCGGCACAGAGCGTGTTGTCTATAATCTTAAAACAAGATATCCACAGCATTATACAAAGAATATCCAGACAGAGGAAGCACTTTCACTGATTGGCGCGCACCACGGTTCATTAAGCAAGAAACATCGTCTGAAGATTGAGCAGCAGCTGCGACAAGGTCTGTTGAAATGCGTCTGCTGCAGCACCAGCCTTGAACTAGGCATTGATATTGGCTACATAGATTTAGTTATCTTATTGGGAAGTCCAAAGTCTGTTGCGCGTGCATTACAGAGGGTCGGAAGGTCAGGACACAAACTGCACGAGATATCAAAAGGAAGGATCATTGTCATGGAACGTGATGATCTTGTTGAATGTTCATTGATATTAAAATCAGCAATAGAAAAAAAGATAGATAAAGTTCATATCCCAAAGAACTGCCTGGATGTCCTTGCCCAGCAGATTTTTGGCATGGCTATTGCAAATGTATGGCATCTCGATGAATTGTATGATGTTGTGCGGAAAAGCTATTGTTACAAAGATCTAAATAAAAAAGATTTTGATAATGTTGTTGATTATCTCGCTGGAAAGTTCGCGCAGCTGGCAGACCGTCATGTCTATGCAAAGATCTGGAAATTAGGCGGACGGATCGGAAAGAAAGGAAGGATGAGCAGAGTATTATACATGACAAACATAGGCACAATCCCGGACCAGACAGCAGCCTTGGTAAAAGTCGGAGATGAAGTTGTCGGAACAGTGGATGATGGTTTTCTTGAATCATTGAAAGCAAATGATGTCTTTGTCCTTGGCGGTAATGTATACCAGTTCAGGTATTCAAGAGGCAATGTTGCGCAGGCTGTAGGTGCTTCTGGAAAATTACCGACTGTACCGTCGTGGGTCTCAGAGATGCTGCCTTTAAGTTTTGATTTGTCACAATCCATCTCAAAATTCAGGCAGTACATGGAAGAGAAGTTCAAGAAAAAGATGTCGAAAAAAGAGATAATGAGTTTCATCTACAATTATCTGTACGTTGACGAGAATGCTGGAAACTCTATCTATGAATATTTCAAGGAACAGTACAATTATGCAAAGATCCCGCACTTCAAGCGGATTCTTGTTGAGAATTATAACGAAGAAGGAAAGATGCATTATATCTTCCATTCATTGTACGGCAGAAGAGTTAATGATGTCTTGTCGCGTGCGCTTGCATACGCAATTCTTAGACAGCAAAAAAAAGATGCGCGGATCTCGATCACAGATAATGGATTTACAATCACGTGCAATGCAAAGATACAGCCGATGCGTGCCTTCTCGCTCCTGAAATCAGATGAACTGCGCCAGGTCATGGAGATCGCTCTGGACAGGAGCCAAGTCCTGTTAAGGCGATTCAGGCACTGTGCTGGACGAGCACTTATGATTTTGAGAAACTACAAAGGACAGAAGAAGTCAGTTGGAAAACAACAGGTAAGTTCCATGATCCTAATGTCAGCTGTGAAGCGGATCAGCAGGAATTTCCCTATCTTGAAGGAAGCAAGAAGAGAAGTTCTTGAAGATTTAATGGATATTGAACACGCGCAATTCGTCTTGAAACAGATAGAGGAAGGGAACATCAGGATCGAAGAGATTGACACCACACTGCCATCACCATTTGCATTCAACCTTGCACTACACGGTTACAATGACATCCTGAAGATGGAGGACAAAGTCGAATTCATCAGAAGATTGCACCAGCAGATTATTGCAAAGATTGCCCTGCAAAAAGGAAAGAAAGGTCTGAAGACAAAAGATGATGAGATTCCAGAAGAGGAATACATAACAAGGGCAGACACTCTCTCGGATTTTTCATACGAAAATATCTGGCAGAAGCAGGAAGAGAGAAAAGAAGCAGAACTAAAAAAGAGAATGGAAGACGAGGAATACAGAAAACAATTATTGATCATGCAGCTGAAGAGAGCTGCCCGCAAGATATCATTGGATTCCCGGATAGAATACGAATGTCAAAGACTGATCCTCGGAGAGAGAGAAGGTTTCAAGAAAGATTTCAAGGATTGGCTGGAAGGATTATTATCAGGTGCAATTCCTCCAGTATGGTCTGATGAATTAGTAAAGTTTTTGCAGAAAGCAAAGAATGAGATTTAAGAAAGTTTCTGTACAATACTACAAAGTGCTTCACATGTTGTAAGGACAAGAGCAGCTTCTGTAAGAAGTTTAAATCCTTCAAGTGCTACTAATGCAGAAATATCTTTTTTGCTTAGTTGCTGGGGAATAAAATCAGAGTCTTCAGGGAAATTAGGGGCTTTACAAACATATACAATTGCATAACCTGGCCATACAAAAGATCTTCTAAGAAATTCTCCTTTTGTTGCTCTATTTGTTATTCGATATGGATTATACATTTTTAACCAACTAATTTCTTACCAACATAACCAGTTAAGACTTTGTAAGGATCAGAATATATTTTTCTATGGACAACATCATCTTCCTTTCTGCTCAACAATGCATCGCGCACAGCAAGATTGATCGCAAGACCGTCCTGAGCAACTAAAGCATCTCTCAAAAATTCCTTTCGTATCCAGATTCCTGCTGGAACAACATCAGGCCTGTGAAGGTCAGAGCCTGTGAAGACTGGAACATATGGATGTTTTCTGTGGTATTGTTCTGCCCAGACATTTGTAAAACCTTGTATCGGTGTGACTCCTCCATTGAAAACTTCCAAGAAGACAGGAACTCTTGCTGACTCTGCAAGCTCTAATGTCTTATCAACATTTGCTTCTGTCTCAAACGAACCTGGCAGCCAAGGATGATTGATTGTTGCGAATGGATAAGCCTGCTCTAAAAATTCCTGGATCGGCAGGATCCTTGCTCTTCTCATTTGAGTTATATTGCACGGACGGATCATCTCTAAGTTCAACAACGGAGAGTCGCCTGGTTCCATCACAACATGCTCTTCTTTTGCATTCATTATGTAGATCGGACGAAGTCTCGCTCCTCGTTTCCTGAACCATCCTTTCTTAGGCTCTAATCTTATCATCCATTCATCTGAAGAGATGTCAAACCTTTTTGTTATGCTCTTTGGCGGATCATTCCTCAATGCGATAAAAAAGAAATTATTATCGTGATCAGTCACATACAAGACTTTAGCTCTATATTTTCGCATATGCTTGGCAACTGCAAGAAACGGGTCTCTCAATCGGACAGCATCCTGTGAAAATGGAAATCCTGAATGATAGTGAGGATTCACAAAATAATGTGTTTTTCTTAATTCCCGTTCCTGTAATTTTCTTTTTCCGATTTCAATCGGTTTGTACAAGACCCTCATCAGGCCTAGATGTCTTAAATATTCAGGTTTAAGCTTTCTATCTCTCAATGTTTCCCTGATCTTCTGGTATAATCTCTTTAGATTATTCTGCCATCTTCTCTGCTCTGTTAATTCTGGTGATGCTGTTAATACTGTTGCGATATCTTCCAGGGCTGCCATGCGTTGTCTCATATTTTTTGATAATGGGGAATAATATTTAAGCTTTTATATCCGCAAACCTTTATAAATCCCATTCTCATTGATATCTCTATGAAAATCACTGGCAAAATAGACATCATTGACCTTGCGTTGAAGATAGATAATATACTTATCTTTGCGGATTTTCATGTTGGTTATGAAGAGGCTTTGAACAAGCAGGGTATTCTTGTTCCACGATTCCAGTTTCAGGATACAATGGATCGGCTGGACAAGGTTTTTGAGAGTGTGAAAGGAGAAGTGGGAACGATTATTATCAATGGAGACCTGAAGCACGAGTTCGGCACAATATCAGAGACAGAGTGGAGGCAGGCATTGAAGATTTTTGACTATCTTGCTGAGAGATGCAAAAATATTATTCTTATCAAGGGAAATCATGATACTGTCCTGGGACCGATTGCAGAGAAACGCAATCTGGAGATTGCAGAATTTGTTGTCATTGATGATGTTCTTGTCTGTCATGGACATAAGATAGACAAAGATCTAGAAGAAGCAATAGAAAACAAGAATATCAAGACAATAATAATCGGGCACGAACATCCTGCTGTATCGCTGAGAGAAGCTGTGCGGAGTGAGAAAGTCAAATGCTATCTTCTTGGGAAGTACAAAAAAAAGACATTAGTTGTACAGCCGTCATTCAATCTGGTCACAGAAGGCACGGATATTGCCAGAGAAAGATTGCTTTCCCCTTTCCTGAAGCAAGACTTATCCAATTTCAATGTGTTTGTTGTTTCTGACAAAGTCTACGAATTCGGGATGATTAAGGATTTAGAGTGAATTTTTTTATTTTAATTTCTCTTTTTTTGCTTTATCAGAAATAATAGCAGAATTTCCGAACGGATCTTCAACAATGACTTTCAGCTTGGCGTTTCCATCTTTCACATCCAGGATACGGTCGATCATCTTTCGTATCTTCTTTTTCTTTGCCTTGTCTTCTTCACTTTCTTTCTGGAACTCCAGCACTTTCATGATATCATCCAGCATGCGCTCGATGTTTGCGACATAACCTTCTGCACTGACCCCTGGTTCGATTGTTATCTTCAGGTCAGGCCACCTGACTGTTGCTTCTGAACTTTTGACAACGCGGATCTTCAGGTCATCTTTATTTTCAATCTCAAGCGTATATTTTGACGGTTCTTTTTTTGCCAGAACTTCTACATCTGCTTTCTTGAAACCACAGCTGGAACAATCCATAGAAAAGATAGCAACCTTTCCAAAATAAGGGATCTCTGTCTCATGCTCACGAAGCGTCAGTGTCTTTTTATGACACATTGCGCAAGTCTCACCTGTCAACTCATCCATAGTCCTGAAGAGGATTCATATATTTATATATGTTTTGAATTGAAGTAGGTGCATAACACGCTTCGCAAAATAATAATATTGCTCATTAAAACGATTCTATATTATTGGTATGTTTATTCAAAGGCTACGCTTGGTGCTATACACATTTGAATTGAAAAGAAAAAATATCAGAAAAAGAATCTATTGTGTAATGTCGTCTTGCTGTGATGGCGGTCTGAAGACTGATGCGAACTCTGGTGTCGCGACAATATAATCCTCACCAAATCCTGCAATATCACCGTCAATTGCATCGCAGGTCTTTTTCAGCTTGTTGACTGCCCGTTTCAGCTCGACAATATCCTTCTCTTTCAGAGGTGCGATATTGATAAGTGCGATTGTCAGTCCCTGACGTAGCGCATCAAGAATCGGCTTGATATCCTCAAACTCTTCCATGACAAAAGGACGAACTATGATTCTGTTTCGTTCTGCTCCTGCTATCTCTTGAGCTAGTTCAACATATTCTTCCTCAACAGGCTCTTCGAAATCTGATTGTCTGGAATGCCCTCCAAATTTTCGAGATAGTTGATTCTTTATATTTAGAAACGTTTCTTTCATCCTCCTATTTAACCTCCTCCCTAGTAAAGAAGAATAATTTCACGCAATATATAAATATTTCGATTCATCTATATAGGGCCAACCATAAGGTTTATAAAGAACTCACCAAAATATATAGGTATGGCAAATTCTGATTTCTGAGTTAATTATTGCAGATTTGAACAGCTGTATTCTATTGTAGCCCATAACCCAAAGGTTTAAATAGTTGTAGCCCATAACTATGTTTTATGGTGTATGTCGAAAAAATCGTGGTTAAGGGAAAAACTTATTACAAGCTAGTTCATGCTATGCGAAAAGGAAAAAAAGTAACCCATAGAACTAAATATTTAGGTAAAACTCTTCCTCCAAAAGCACGATTAGAGCAATTAAAAAAAGAATTTTTAAAAGAAATACGCGGTCAAAAACACAAATTTTTGTCAGGCAACGATATTGAAAAAATCGAGAAGAAAAAAGATGATTATAGAAAAGAGATTAAAAGATTAAGCCCTTTAGAAAAGAAAAAGCAATTAAAAGAATTTATTATCCGCTTTACATACGACAGCAGCAAACTATCCGGAGTTGCTGTAACATTAAGGCAGACTTATTTAATACTTAAAGAAGGAATAATGCCAAAAAATATTCAAGATTTAAGAACAGTCAAAGAACTAGAAAATCATGAAAAAGGAATCATTACAATAACAAAATACAAAGGAAAATTAGATATAAAATTTATTAAGAAACTCCATAAAATATTATTTATAGGAGTTAATGATTCTGTTGCAGGCAAATTAAGAGACGAACTTCAAAGAAACGTGAAAATAGCAGGCACATCATATATTCCGCCAAAATGGCAGGAACTAAAAAAAGAATTGATGAATTTCTTCAAGTGGTATGAATCAGAAAAAAGAAAATTATATCCTCTGGAATTAGCAGCCTTAATACATTTAAAGATTATATCTATTCAACCATTTGTAGACGGCAACAGCAGACTATCCAGATTATTAATGAACTGGATACTATGGAAAAAACAATACCCTCCAATAGACATCCCCGTAGAAGATTTAGAAAAATATTATAATGTTCTTGACAGATATCAAATTGAGAAAGAGGAAAAACCATTTATAGAATATGTCAAGAATCTCTTTATTAAGGGTTTGTGAGATGACAAATAGATCAAGTAACCAGAGGTTCTTGAGCATGCCAGAAATTATGAAATAACTTCTAAGCATATTAAAAAGAGATATCTAAAAGAAAAAGCGATTTAATGTTTGATAAGGGGAATCTGACAATGTCAAGAGTGAGTTTCTTCTGCTATATCTTTGATCTATTTATTCCTCTTATCTAATCCAGAGTAAGTAATAAACAAAATAAGAAATAATGCAACAAAAATTGCGCTTTTGCTTATATTTTCCTTGTTTAGCTCCATAACTGTTCTTGTTGTTAATTTTTTAAAACCTGCTGGCATGCGCTTAATTTCAGGGACAGGAGCAATACCTTGCTCAGCAGTTTTAATCGGTTCTTCTTTTGTAGGATCTTTAATCTTTGGAGGTTCACTTTGCTGAGGGACCTCTGTTGTAACAGTGTATCTAACTTTATTGCTTTCAATGCCATTGCAAACACCGTACGCGCTCCATGTTCCTGGCTCTACATTAACACTTATTCCAGGACCTCCAATTCTAATAACACCATTACCATTATTCCATGTTGTTAATGTTCCTATTTTATTATTCCTTCCAACAACAAGTTTTGCATAAATATCACAAAGAGTGTTAGGCATATTAGTTTCAACAACATAAATAATTGCATCTCTTCCTGCTAATAATTTTTCATGCGAAAAAGTATATTTATTCATCCTAAAATTCACAGTATATTGCGGAGCAGGCGCGGCAACAGTTAAAGTCAAAACATTGCTCTCAACATTATTACAAACCGCTTTTGCCTGATATGCTCCTGCAGGATTATTTGCTCTTGCGAATTGAGTTGCACCATTGTTATTCGTTGTTGAGGTTCCTGCATTAACCCACGCACCAGAATTAAAGCTATATTTTAAATCGCAAAGAGTGTTTGGTATATTAGATGTTAGGGTAACTGTTATTGGCTCTACTGTATCATATGAATTTTTAGCTGATCCTATAGTGACAGTTGGTGCTGGGGCAGGAGTCTGGTTCTGCGGTGTTTGATTTTGCTGAGCAGCAGGCAATATTGTTTTAGTCAATGAAGTTTTAACTTCTCCATAATCTGTAGTCATAATAGCGACTCCTCTTCTCATTCCAGGACAGCACACTGTTTCCCTTTCTCTCCACATCTCTTTGCTCTCTCCTGCTCTTACAATGCCGGTATAACGAGATCCAGGTTCATAATGAGAAAAATGAAAGTAAGTACCGGTTTTATGCTCCCAATACATGACATGGTATTTTACATCTATGTCTTTTGTATATTTATTATGAAAAGTATACCAAGCATCTATTACTGTTCCATCTTTAATCACACTTGAGGGCTGAATATCAAAAGTCGCATATACATTTATAACTTCAATTGGGATTATTTTCCTTTCTTTATAATGGTCTGGATCTTCAACTTCAAAAGTCACATTATAAATTCCTGGATTTTTAAAAGTACGATATACTTTTTCATTAGGTATGTTTGATGAATACTCAAATATCCCATCACCGTTAAAATCCCATTTATACTTTAACACAACATCAAGATTCTCACCATATGGCCTAAAACCAACATTTTCAGCCAGACCACTGAATTGCAATTCCCTGTTTTTCACAGTAATAAACCCTTCACTAGGAATAGTGCGCACACCATATTTTTCCTCTTTAGTTATGTTAAGGGGTTTATACATTATCCTGATAATTTTTGACATACCATAACCCCATTGCCCATGCTCATCTTTGAATCTTGTGCTTATGCTATAATTTCCCGGCTTATAGAATGTTTTTTTAATTTCAAAAGAATTTCCAGTACCCGTCATATTATAAGGCTCTAATATCCATTCAACAGCCTTGCTTCCTTCTTGCTCACTTGCAGAACCATTTATTGTAACAGTTATAGGAATAAACTCTCCATCTTCTGTTTTATTAATACATAAATAAGAAGGTATAATTCTTAAATTTGCATGACTCATTGCTTTTTTTACGTAAATTGTTTGTGTATACGCCGGAGACCAAAAATCATGATAAGTTCCAACTTTAAAACCAACAGTATAATTTCCTGGTTCAGCATAGCTATACTCTTGTTTTACATGATCTCCAGTACCTGATGTTTGATTACCATCACCAAAATCAAGAATCCATTTTGTAACTTCTCCAATACCATCTACTCCAAAACCTTCAAATTCAATAAGTTGATTTGTTTTAATCATATGCAAGTCATAAGGATCTTTATTTATTCTTAAATAAGCTCCTGGCGGTGCTGGTTGAACATAAAAATCATGGTGATTTTTCTGTCTGCTTTTTACCTTGTCTTGCACCCAAACAGGCTTAAAATAAAGCATATTATCAATCTCTATCCACAAATTTGGTTCTTCAGGCAATGGATAATGCAAGCCATCTTTATAATTAAAATTAGTAATACCATGCTTTTCCCTAAATAACTCCTTAACATCAAAAATACCTGTATATTTACAGTTCTGCTGGCAGGTTCTTAAATTCAAAGCATAATTTTGAGGATAAATCTCTGTCTGCTCTAAATTAGTTCTCAAAGGAACAATAAATTCAAAATACCCCAAATGATCTGTTGTTGTTTTATCATTATATGAAGAAGGGTGGCCAGCTATAGTCATTTCCTGATATCTAATAGGCTGGAGAGTATAAGCATCAGAAACATATCCTACAACTTTACCTTGATATTCTCCTAATGAAGGATCTCCTCCCCCTACTGCATTTGGAAACGGCTTCCATTCAACAATCACAGGCACATACGCACCTAAAATAGCAGGAGTGCGAACTTCATCTTGAGAACCAGCTTCACCAACATCAAACCGCATAGTTATTTTAAAATTTTGAGGAACATACATCTCATCAAAATAAACTGTCTTAGTTACCTGATTTCCTGTTTTTGTATCTGCATCATCTGCATATTCTTCATGGATTATTGTATCTCCCTGCAGAGTATATTTTGCAAAACTAGCATCTGTAAATTTAACTCTTGTATCGCCAGCAACCATTCCTGCAGTCACATCATTATGAGTAATCTGAACACCATACAAAGCTTTTGGCTTAATGTTTATTTTTAGTTTTTCTAATTTATACACATCAACCTGATGCTGTATTCCTTCATCATCTATGACTAGTAATTTCTGCATGCTTCCATCCACATCTGCTGTCAAGAAAAAATTACCAATATATTGCTTTCCACTAGACCCCTCAACAAAAGGCATAGATGCCCCAAATGGGAGGTTAACACCTGCTTCTTCCTTAAGATGCAAAGCAGTTATCAATTTTGCAAATTGAGAATACTTACCTTGCTGACTCAGAATCTGAATCCTGCCACAGCCTATGGAAAGTATTAATATTGACAGAATTAATAAAATCATCAAACCTCTTTTCATTATATATAGTCATTTAGTATTTTGGTATATAAATGTTTTTATTAGAAAGAGAAATTTGTAAATATATAGATAATAGGCAATTAGTACATAACAAAATCTGCAAGATTTAATCCTGCTTTTTGTTCAATAAAATTTAATTTAAGGATTCTTTCTTTTTCGCGTTCCCAAGCATTATCCAGAGAATAACCGTGTTTTTCCTTTAGTTCTTTTATTTTTTCTGGACTATTTTCATGTATATTATCAAGAGCTGTCTCCAACGCGGTGTAAATGGATTTAGCATTAATTGGCGTGTGTTCTTTTATTTCTTCCAGATTTTTTTCAACACTCTGAATAAAACAACCCCAAGAACCTCTGCATCCAATATCTCTATGTTTTAAAGCACGCACTTCTTTTTCTCCTAAGACATCTGAAATGTCCATCCCAATCCTTATTTTTGTCAGATCTTCAATAAGTGCTCTTTGTCTCCCTTCTTTCTTATGATGAAGATATACTTTAAGATATTTATATACTGCCAAAGTTTTATTGAAATCTTCTGTCCCCCAGGCCCTCTGCATTAATCTATATACTTGCTGATCTGTTTTAATAAGCTCGCGAATATCTCTAGGACTATACAATGGAATCGAACCAACAGTAGTTATGTCGTTTTTTGAAGTAAAACAAACAAATATTCTATCTGTAGCTATAACATCCGCTTCTCTGAGTCGTATAGATACCAACTTTTTATCATCAGAAATAAAATTATACTTTTCATCGCTAATGAATTTCAATCCTGATTTTGTCATATATTTAAAATAATTAATCCTGCTTTTTAAAGATTATGCTATTTAATAAGTTGGTTATAGAGTGCAAACACAACCTTTATAAATCTCATACTACTATTTTCATCTATGGCAAAATCGGATTTCTGAGCTGTTTATTGTGGGTGGGAGAGGAAATTCCTTCATAATACAGGATGTGATGGGTTATCTTTTTATCTTAAAATAAATCCATATTAGGAGGTATAAACAAAAATGAAGAAATAAATATTTTAATAGGTTTATATATTTTCTCTTTGTTTCCACACTAATAATGTAGTGGCACAATTGCTGATTTTTATTGCAGCTAGAAGCAAACTTTATAAAGGGGGGGCGACCCACTGTACTTAAAATACGAAGAAATAGTGTCTCTAGCTGAAATCGTAAAATTCAAGGGTACAGGATATAAAACCTGTGGGACTAAGTTAAAAAATGGCAAAACAAAGAAGAGCAGTTGCACATCGTACACTGGAACGGCCTTATACACGGATTTCAAAGTTCACAAAGAAGCAATATACCAGAGGAAATCCTCATATTGTGATTTCTCAGTTCGAGATGGGCAACAGGAAAAAACAATTTCCATTTATTGTCGACCTAATCGCAAAGGATAATCTTCAGATAAGGCACATTGCAATGGAGAGCGCGAGACAGGCTGCTAACAGGCATCTTGAAAAGAATCTTGGAAAGGAAGGATATCATTTCAAGTACATGATCTATCCGCATCATATTCTAAGAGAGAATCCTTTGGCATCTGGTGCTGGTGCTGACCGTATGAGCACTGGAATGCAGCGCTCATTTGGAAAGGCAGTCAGCAAAGCTGCGCAAGTGAAGAAGGGAAAACAGATCATAAAAATCAGTCTTGAAGAGAAAAATATAAAAGTTGCAAAAAAAGCAATGACATTGGCAAAAAATAAATTAGCATGCAGTTATACTATCAGAGCATATCCCAATCCATCATACAAGAAATAATTCATTTCTTTGATTCTTCTACTATCCTATCTTTCAGTTCTTCTAGATCAATGATAGCTCTGCTGAATTCCTTGAACTTCTTGTTCTTCCTGAACTTATTGATCTCCTGTTCTCTCTCATCATCATCAAACATGTCTGTCTTTGAGAGATAAATCAAGATAGGTTTCCTGAAATCTTTTTTCAGGCGGGCGTATAATTTTATCTGGCTCTCTACTGGATAACTGCCCTCTGTCAGGTCAAAGATGTAGAGGATCTGGTGCGAAAGATATTTTATTGTCAGGAAAGCCTGCTTCTCGATCACATTCATCTTTTCAAAACGATTAAGAGTGCCGGGCGTGTCAACCAATTGTATCTTCTTATGGTCCTTTATCATGTATCCCATGTTCAATTTCTTTGTTGTGAAAGCATATGCACTGATCTCTGGCTTGCTCGAAGAGATCTTTGAGAGCAGGGTGGATTTTCCAACATTTGGAAAGCCTGTGATCGCAACAGTGTACAATTTCATCTTGATAGTCGGGAATCTTTTCATTATCTTCCTGCATTCCTCAAGAAGAAGGAAATCTTTCTTGACCTGTTTCACAAGAGAGCTTATCCTGCCGGAATAACTTCTTCGTATGACATTGATCTGCCTGAAATCCCTGCACTGTTTGATTTTTTTTGTATAGACACGGTGCATCTCTGATATTTTTTTTGAACACCAGCCTAATGCACCTAAAGATTTTCTCACATCATCGATCGAGAAAAATAATCTCATCAGATCTTGATAGAAGATATGAAGGTTGTCGAATGAAGGGTATGCTTTCTGGATCTGTTCCAGGAAACGTGTCAGCTCTTTCTTGATCACAGTGATACGTTTCAGCTCTATCTGCTTGGACTTTTTCAGCCTGTCTCCTTTCGCACCGCTCCGAACCTCTGATGCAGATTTCATAGCTTTTCTGAAAGCCACATCTAAGTAGAAATCCGGTCTCTCTATCTTGCCCAAGCCTTCTATATCCATGCAGGATTTCAGTATAGAGGTATTTAAAAGGCTTTGGGGACTTTAGAGAAACCTTTATAAATGCCTTATTTTTTTGGGTATGTATGATTGAACTTAAACTTGTGATAGGAACAAAATCTGGAAAATCATATCAGAAAGAATTGAAGAGTCCAGAGGCAGATGTCCTGTTCGATAAGAAAATAAGAGATAAGATCAGCGGAGATGCGATTGGATTTCCAGGATACGAATTCGAGATAACAGGCGGATCTGACAAGTCTGGTTTTCCTATGAGAAGGGATGTTGCAACCGGCCACAGAAAAAAGATTTTCACAACTAGTTCTCACGGAGTATGGATCCCGCAGAAAGGTAAGAAATTAAGAAAGACAGTTGCAGGAAACATGGTGCATGAGAATACTGCACAGATCAATCTCAAGATTTTGAAGGAAGGCAAAGCACCTCTGGCGCCAGTTGAAGCACGAGAAGAGAAAAAAGCAAAAGAGAAAACAGAAGCAAAAGCAGAAGAAAAGAAAGAAGCAAAAGAAGCAGCACCTGCAGGAGCAAGTGCATAAATTTGTGACCTCCTCTCCACTAAAGTGTGAAACTTCCAACGGAAGTTTTTAGAGGTTGTGTACTCATTCCGTGATAGCGGAAATCATCTACATTTCTGGCTTGGTCATCTAAAGCCCCTCGATTGAAAAGAACCTGCTTCTCAAACAAGCTATTAGCTATATTAACAGCTCCGTTAATATCAGCGTTTAGTATGATGTTGCAATCCATACACTTGAACAACGACCAATTATTTTGATAAGGTCTAATAGTATTTGTACTTCCACACTTACTGCATGTTTTTGAAGTACCAAATTCATTGACTTTGATAGCATCAATACCTTTTTCTTCACTGCTTTGGGTTATATAGTTGATTATTCTACTATACGCCCATTTCTGTAGTTTCTGACGGAGTTTTCGTTTATTATTGCCCTTATACGCACCATATTTTAATCGCTTTGGATATCCAATACCAATGAGACAATTCGAACTCACATTAGCTATCTGTTCAGCTAGTTTGCGCTCACTGTCTTCAATAAAATTGGCTCTCTTTTGTCGAATATGCTTAAGGGCAATCCATTTTTGTAATCGCTGTAATTTGCCGATCAATTTATCGTATTGTTCAAGTTTATGTTTTTTATATCCTTCTTTTATTATCAAAAAACTATCTTTACTTAGGTTTCGCTCAGGAATTAACAACACCGTCGTAGCTGTCCTAGTTATGCCTAAGTCAATAGCTCGAAGCTTTTTCATTGTTTGAACAGGAACTTGATATTCACATGAAAAATGGACATACCATTTATGATTACGTTTAATCAATTCACAATCAGATATTTTTATCGCATCTTTAAGCACCTGAAGATGATACTCGGCAGGGTTAAGAGGGATCATCATTTTATCTCGCTTTTTCAATGTTGACACGTGAAGCCAAAGAGAGGATATATCGAGATCTTCCTTGAGTGCTTTAACCATCTTACCTTTAAGTTCTAGATTGGTTTTTAAACTAACAGTTCTAGAATCTAAACGTACTGGAATTTTATTGATAGACTTAGAAAAAGGTTCAGACGGTGCTCTCTTAAGAAGTTTGGAATGCCATTTCGTTCCTTTTTTTGCTCTCTTTAACTTGAATTCCCAGCGGCTATGTTCTTTTTTGTAACTTTTCCACATCCAAATGGCTTTATCTTTACATTGTTGGATATAACCAGTGCTTAATTTTGTTTTCTTAGCTATTTCTTTCTCATATGGTGCTAGCTTTGTTCTACTAACATACCCCATTTGTTTAATTATATCTGAGAAAAGTTTAGTACAATACGTTAATTTAGCAGTTAATTTGTTAAGTTTTGCTGTTTTGAGTGTAGTGACTCCATAATGGACAGGTACCTTGATAGTTCGCTTATATTTTTGATATCCCATTACTTATTATCGAGACTTTTTACTTTATAAACGCTACGCACATCTGTCCAGTGACCAGTGCATATCGAAATTGCTAAAAACTTAGAAAATTGACAAATCTAATCATATTGGTTGATGAGGTCTTAAAATTCAGCATAGCTATAGCTCAAAAATATATCCTAATCAAAACAAAAACATGTTATAGAATAAGCATTTTTTTACAAAATATTGACAACTTTTATAAATAACTCTTTTATCTAGTATAAAAAGTAGGTTGATAGATTACTTGGTGGAATAAGATCGCTGCGAAAAAAACCAAAACAAAAAAAACAGAAGCAAAAGACACACAGCCAGAGATAAATATAGGCTTGATCGGCCATGTTGACCACGGCAAAACAACACTGACAGAAAAATTGAGCGGAAGATGGACAGACACGCACAGCGAAGAGCTGAAGCGTGGGATCACTATCCGTCTTGGTTATGCTGACGCTATATTCTACAAATGCAAGAAATGCAAGAAATTCGGTATCAAGTCAAAGTGCAAGTGCGGGAGCGATGCTGACAAAGTAAAGACAGTAAGTTTTGTTGACGCTCCTGGCCACGAGACACTGATGGCAACAATGTTGTGCGGAGCAACAATAATGGACGGTGCGATCCTGTTGATCGCTGCGAACGAGGAATGTCCGCAGCCGCAGACACGAGAGCATCTCATGGCACTCCAGATCGCAGGAATAAAAAACATAGTCATTGTCCAGAACAAGATAGATCTTGTCTCAGAAGAAGAGGCAGTGAACAACTACAACAACATCAAGAAATTTCTGAAAGATACTGATTACAAAGATGCACCGATCATCCCGATGAGCGCATTGCACAGCACAAATGTCGACATGCTCATCTCTGCAATACTGGAGAATATCCCGACACCAAAACGGGATCCAAAACTTGCTCCGATGATGTATGTTGCACGATCATTTGATATCAACAAGCCAGGATCCAATCCAGTAAAGATAAAAGGCGGGATTCTTGGCGGAAGCCTTAAGCAGGGGACATTGAAAGTTGGTGACGAGGTCGAGATCCGGCCAGGAAGAAGGATACAAAAACAGAACAAATTTGTATGCCAGCCGCTGAAGACAAAGATTGTAGGGCTGATGACAGGAGGAACACCTGTTGACGAGATAAAACCAGGAGGATCTGTCGCAATATTGACAGACCTTGATCCTTCTATAGTCGGTGCTGACAACCTTGTCGGCAGTATTGTAGGAGATCCTGACAAGCTCCCTCCGATCTGGGACGAATTAAAGTTCAAGACACATCTCCTGGACAGGGTCGTCGGAGCAAAGGATGATCTTGTTGTCAAACCTCTTGCAGAGAACGAGGTTCTTATGCTTAATGTCAACAGTGCTGCAACTGTCGGTGTGATCAAGGACCTGAAAAAAGGTATAGCAACGTGCACTTTGAAGCTGCCAGTATGCGCAGAGCCAGGAAGCAAAGTCACTATCTCACGTTCACTAGGCAATAGATGGCGTCTTATCGGATACGGAATCATTCAGTAAGACACTTAAAAAAGAGGGATTATGGCAAAAAAGAAAAAAAAGGTTAGGTTTTTCTGGCATGAATATTTCTTACCAGCTCTTATCGCAGGAATCGGAGTTGCAATTGTTGCTTATTTGTTTGAGATGAACAGTGCAAATCTTCTGATGTTCGCGAGTGTCGGTGCCTCTGCTGTGACAATCACGCACAAGTACAGGCATCATCTTACAACATTAAGGACAACAATACTTGCATATATTGTCGGCTGCATAATAAGCCTTTTTATCGGGATGATCGGAGTCAATCTGAATTTAGCAATGCCCATTCAGGTATTTCTTGTCGTTGCCTGCGTATCATTCGCAATTCTGTACTTCAACATATTCCATCCTCCAGCTGTGAGTGCGAGTGTAAGTTTTATCGTATTCCATAGGAATCCTAACGATCTGGTCTTTCTTCTTACAAGCGTAATCTTGCTTTTCATTGTGATCCGATTCTTCATCTATGTATGGTACGAGCATCTCTCTCTCAAGGATTTCATCCACGAATTCACGCACATGAAAATGCACAAGCGTTGAGGATATTATTTAGTTCTTCTAGAAACAAGCAAGACTGTTATAATCCCTAAGCGAAAAACAACTTAGATTAGATGATCTCCCACAAACTGTTATGTTGAAGGTGGGAAGCGGGGGGTGTGTGTGTCTTATGATCTATCTTTTTGAAGATATTTCAAGAAGGTCTGAAAATATTCTATTGAGATGCTTTTTGCAAAACAAAGATTTCGAATCATTACAAACCTGGGCGAATAATAAATCGAAACATTTAAATATTTAAACTACTAAAGAGTAGTATGAAAGCATGGTTGAAGAAAAAGCTATATTAAATATTTTAGAAAAAATTCAAGATAGGAAAGCAAATGAATATAGAGATGAATCAAAAGAGGGTTATTTTAAAGAATTAATGTTAACTGAAGAAGAAAGATTATTCTTAGACCATATAGATAAAAAATTTATATCTGTTGAAAAGATAAATGATATAAAAGACAGATTAAATTTAGATGATTTAATAAAATATGTAGATTCTGCCTTTTTTAGACCTGTTCAGCAGTTATCACCAATTGAGTTTTTAATAACCCTTGCAAAAAATCCACCAAACTTTTCAGAAAAAATGTATGAAATACCCTATAGGTACGAACATCAATGTAGGCATACAAACCTAGCTAAAAAAGTAGATCCAATATTGCATCCAATCAGATCCAGATGGCATAAGATTTGGACAAGCCAAGAAGTATTTGAACAAGAAAAATTAGAATATGAAGAACTAAATTTATTAATACAAAACTTGAGAATTTTGAGAGATATGGGGGGAGTTTGTTATTATGTCGCTCCTGATACTATAATCAAATCAGAAAAAAATATACCCCTCTCAATTTTAAGACAGTGCGAGGGACAAGATATAGCTGATAAAATCGATGCATATGAATCATTTCTTTTATATAGGGAAAAAACAAAAGCAATTATGACGAGGCCTAAGATAGAACATATTTTTCCTGATATTTATAATTATTCTAGAAGGGTTGGTTTTAACAAGGCATTAAATAATTATTGTAGAATAGAAAACGAATTGAATTCTGGGGTAAATAACTTAGAATTTTCTGATGAACCCATAGTCTTATTTAGGATGTTATTTTTAAGTAACATTCGCGGGGCCGAAGAATCTGATGAAATTTTTATTGATAAAGTAATAGCTAAATATCGCAAAATAAAAGAATCAAACAAAGACTATGCAATGTACATCCTCGGAGAGTTATTTTTAAGAAATATAGACTTTCACGATAAAGAACCCGAAAAAGATTTTATTGCCGAGGTGATGGATAAATACTCTGCAATTAAAAATTTGTATCCCTATCATGGTGAAAATGAATATTATCCTCCACATGATAATGCTAGGTATATATTCGGGGAATTATTTTTAAGAAATATGTGTGAAAGTAAAGAAAAAATTATAAAGGGAATAAATATCTATGAAAGCTTACTAAATAAAATACGTGAGGTGCTTGATGAAATACAATATTTACGATTTGAACCTCTTCCCCAATTCAAATTAGGAGAAGCGATAGAAGCAGTAGAAAAATACGGTGATTTTAAAGTAGAACCCCAACCTGCAGAAACACATACTATATGGGAAACAGAATATCTTGAATGGGAGAATCCTCTCGGAGGCGCAGCGGCAACAGCATCACGAAATGTGCCTATAGTCGTTGTCCATAAACCAGAAAAATTAATTATCCTGCCACCATAAATGGATAAGAAAAGTTATAGCTTAATTTTTATAACCAATAACTAAACAAATAATTGAATGAATATTGATAAGAATGGACTCTACACTATCTCAAATCCCAAGAGAGGCATTGTTGTTTCTTTCTATACAACTTTAGTTTATATAGATAAGATTCCATAATATATGCATGGCAAGACTAGATGATATTATAATCACGTCAAGGACAGATAATCTGTTTTCCCAGAAACAGGGAACTTTATTCTGGGCACATACATATACCTACGAAAGCTCCAGCGGCCTGAAATTAAGATCAAGAGAAGAGTGCGACTGGCATTATGTTCTTTCAAAAAATGGGATATATCACACGTATGAGCCGAATCTTTCTGATACAGGATATCGTCCGGATTTCGGGATTGGAAATAATTTTCTGCTCGAGATCTGCGGAATGGTAGAATCTCCTGCTCCAAAAAAAGAAGAAGGAAAAAGAAGAAGAGAGTATAAGATAAAGATGGCTGAAAAAAGAAAGATATTCAACAGTTTAGGCTACAATCTTATTGAGATTTACCAAAAAGCGCTTGTTGTGAACGGGATGGTCATAAAAAATGTTCCAGTTATTCCCTTCATCCTGAAAGTTATCAAAAGATATAATCCATCCGGCTGCCAGTGCAATCCAGCACATGTTCGTTTCTATAAACCGCTTGCTGCCTAACACTTCTATGCTGGGACAGTAAAACTTTAAATAAAATATTACATTCATTCTGTGATAAGGGGTGATAACCATCAAAAAAACGATTTTCATTACCGGAATTATCTTATTATTTCTATTAAGCAGTTTTGCACAGGCAGAGACAAGAAGTCTGGGGCAAAGCATGATGTCAGGAGATCCAGTGATCTGTGATTTTGATATTGACAGCCAGGAGTTTCTGCTTTTTGCAAGAAACAATATGGCAAGGATAGAGACATGGCGGACTATAGATTTTGTAAATACCAAAACAATAAGCATCTACAGATATAATAAAGTCTACAAATGGACAGAGCCGGGATTAAGAGAGGGAAGTGTAATTGACGTGTCTACAATCAGAGATCTCATGATTGACAGAAGTGTAGCACCAAAAAAGTACGGATACTATTCTAAAGGATATCTGATAGAAAATGCGAACAATGCAGACTGCAGATTGTCAAGTTTTGGAAATCATATGTTCCAGCTTCCAGAAAATTATGCATGGAAAGATCTGTCAAAGAGATACTGGCAGATGAATGGGATTGACAGATATCCTACACTAAGAATGTCTTTTAGATAATAAGAAAAAGGCACATGCATAGCACGCTTCGCCAGATAAGAAATCTAAGTTAGAAGACGAGTCTAGGAAACTTGACTGTTTTATCGAAAGCTACGCTTGGTGCTATGCATATAAATTATAATAAAAAGAAAAAAAAGAAACTTTAATTATATATCCACGGTTCTTTCTCTAGGGTAAATCCTGTTGCTTCAAACTCAGTGTCCGTCATCATACCAGTCTCGAAACCCGGCTTGATTTCATCGATGATTTGAGTGTATTTCACAACACCGTTTGGATTTAACACATACTCTTTTGTCTGCGAAACCCGAACTTTCTTCTCAATGCTCTGTGCAAGATCAAGCTCGAATGCGATTGCCAGAGTCTGTCCTGGTTCTACAATCCGGTCAAGTTCTTTGTAGAAATCAAAAGTAAAGTCTGCTTCGTACTCTTCACCATCCACTGTCACGTACGCCTCTTCGTGATCAGTGAACACTTTAAGCTGGACATAAGCTGTAGGATCTATCAATTTCTTTGCCAATCTGATCTTCATCCCAGACATAAGGTCAATCTCCTTGCGTCCTGTAAACAGTACTTCCTTATCTCCGCGGAATGTGGATAATTCAATACCAGTGATGTAGAACTTTGCTCTCTCTGCTCCGCTAGGCGGGGCGATCAGGAATATATCAGCTGCACTGTCACCACCATAGATGTCTTCTTCTACTTTTTCTTCTGCGGATTTTTCTTCTGACTTGAATTTGCCTGAGACAGATTCAACCTGTGGGGAATCATCGACTTCGTCTTCAGGTTCTGGCTCTTTGTCTGCTGCTGGTTCTGGTTCAGTATCATCGACCTCACCGATTTCCTGAATATCTTGGTCTTCTGTTATATCATCAGCTTCTGCAGGCAGGTCTTCTGTAAGCTCTGTCTTCTGGCAGCCTGTCGCAAGAATAGAAATAACTAGAAGGAAAAACAATATTTTTGTTATATTTTTCATATTAACAACCTCCTCTCATATATGATATAGAATTCATAGCTAGTGGTATATAAAAATGTTTCTACTTCAAATACGTGCATAGCCATTGCTGCCAAGTGCAGCTTTCTGCCTTTTTCTACTGGATACATAGACTCGACTTCCAAAGCTGAGAGCAATGTCAGCGGAACGGGCAATGGCTTTATTATGCATAGCACGCTTCGCTAGATCAAAGATCATATCCAGAAGCCGAGTCTAGTAAACTTGACTGTTTTATCGAAAGCTACGCTTGGTGCTATGCACGTGCTACTTCAAAAGGTTTTATAAAGAGATATTTGGTATCTTATCCTGATATGACAAAACAGGCATGGTTCGGAAGATGCATATTTCTCAGCTGGTATTGCGAGAGAGGGACGTGCAACTTCTGCTTCCGATCAACAATCAAGCATAAGATACGGCACGCTGAAAAAGCAAAGAGAAGTGTTGCATCTATCCTGACAGACGCTATCATCGGCAAGAATCTGGGATGGAAGATCGAATTTCTCACAGGCGGTTATGGTATATCTGATTTTGACAAGATCGTAGAGATTGCAAAACACGTTTCAGAGATCTATGGACATAAGATCTGGATCAATCTCGGGGTGCTGAAAAAAGAAGAGATGGAAAAGTTAGCGCCATACGTCGATGGGATCTGCGCTTCTATTGAAACACTAGAACCAAAACTGCATGATTCAGTATGCCCGGATAAGCCAATCGAACCATATTCTGAGATGTTATGTCTCGCGCAAGAACTAGGATTCAAGACAAGCATGACAATTGTCATTGGTCTTGGCGAAAAGAAAGAGGATTTTGAACTGCTCGCAGATTATATCAAGAAACATAAGCTGAGCCAGACTACATTTTACGCATTAAAACCAGTCAAAGGAACACCCTACACAGAAAGTCCAGAGCCAGAATACTATGCATGGTGGATCGAGCAGACAAGAAAAAGATTTCCAGACATGACAATAATGGCTGGCCTCACTCCGAGAAGGGTTGATTATGTCAAACATCTGCTCGAAGCAGGCGCTGATGGTGTGACAAAGTTTCCAGCTGTTGCGCAGTTCAATTCTGAGAAAGCGCATATGATCGAAGCCCAGGCAAGAGAGGCTGGAAGAGAGTTCCTCGGATCATTGACAAAATTGCCAGAGATCGATTGGGATAGAGAAGTTGAAAAACTTGATCTTGATAGTGATTTAAAACAAAAGATTAAAATAAAACTAAACCAGTATCTCAAAAGAATGCAGAAAAAGTATGTGCATAGCACCAAGCGTAGCTATGGAACAAACATACCTGTAACATAGAATCGTTTTTATGAGCAATATCATGATCTTGCGAAGCGTGCTATGCACGTACTAGAAAAATTGAGTGATAGAATTGGTCAGGATAAGAAAATATCAAAAAAAGGACAAAGATGATGTTCGGCGTATTGCCTGCGATACTGGATTTGTCGGCAGGCCAATAGATCCTATTTTTCAGGACAGGGACCTGTGGGCTGATGCCCTGACTTCTTATTACCTTGATATTGAACCCGAGTCGTGTTTTGTTGTAGAAGACAATGGCAAAGTTAGGGGATACCTTCTAGGCTGTGTCAATCTCTGGAAACTAGAATTGTATATAAGCGCGATCAAGATGAGGATGCTCGGAAAAATTATTTTAAGATATCTTTTTGCTGGCTATAATAAGAGAACAAAAAAATTGATCAGGTATATCTTATTCACCAGGATGGGCGAGGAAGCAAAAGTGGTAAGAAATTACGCGCACCTGCATATAAATCTGGAAAAAGGCTACAGGAGCAGAAGGATAGGGACAAAATTAGTGCAGAATTTTTTTGATTATCTAAAAAAGAGGAATGCAAAAGGCTGTTATGCCCAGACTTTTGGTTTCAGAGGGTCAAGAAGTGAAAATTTTTTCAGGCGCCTGGGTTTCAAAGAATACGACAAAGTTCGTATCCATATCTGGGATGATTATCTGAAAGGAGCTGTTTATTCTGTATCAATGATAAAAAAATTCAAAACAAAAAATCGAAAGAGTTTTAAACATTAAAGACTATTCATAATAAAAAAGGTGATTATGTTAATATGGTGAGGAAAAGCTGGGGACAAGTTCTGGCAATCCAAAATAGGCCAAAAGATATTGCAAGATTAAGAGAAAAAGGTTTGATGGTCGGCACTTTCAAAGATAAGAATGGCGGAAAGATCCCGTTCATCACCAAGCGTCCGCTGGAATTCGGCGTGACATATTCATTTGAAGTTGGAAATGACGGTTATGCTCGCAAAATTCAAATAAAAAGTAGGAGGTGAAAAAGAAATGGCTGGAATAACAATCAAGAAAGGAAAAGGCGTTGTCCGAAGGATAAGAAACGATCCAAGTTTCTTAAGAAAATCTTATAGGGTCGGTTCTATCAAAGTCCAGGGCGGCGGAGTTGTTCCTTTTGTGACACCAGGAGATTTCAAAGTAGGAGACAAAGTAGCATTCGAGACTTCTGCTGACGGAATGGTCCGAAGATTAAAGAAGATATAATTTTTTTATATTATTATCTTTATTTTTAGAATACCACTTAAATCTATAATTTTATTTCTAGAATGTAAAAAAAGATAGTCTTGTCCCATTGCCAGAAAACAGGTTGATAATGAGGTGATAACTTATTTTGAAGGTTTGAGATGAGTTTTAGGCTTTGAGACAAGACCCCCAAAGATGTTTTTTAAAAACATTAATTTACCTGTTTAAAATGCAGATTCAGTACAATCTACACCCCCATTAACTAGTGATGTCAACCATTCTATATAAATTTTGCGAAAAAAGGAGCCCCATATTAAACTTCAATTTTAATTCTTCAACCTCACTTTGTACTATAATTATACTAAGAAAAAATCAAAAATAATATGATTTATATAATATACATGCTATCTAAAGTACATCAAGATTACAAGAGGTGGTCTTAATGGCAAAAAAAACAAAAGTTGTGGTTCAAAGAATCAGAGAAAAAAGAAAGTACGATGCAACTGCAGAGACAATTCCAGATCCAATAATGTTCGGATTCGGCCTACTGCCTGATGGAAGCAGAGTCTTTATTGAAACAGAAGGTGAAGTAAAAGTCGGTGGAAGATATCCAGCTGAAAAAGTTATTGGACAAAGCAGATACAAGATCAAAGGAAGGAAAAGAAAGAAGAAATAAATTTCTAATTCTTTTTTATTATTTTATTTTTAATGATTTGTTTTTAATTTTAAGATATAGCTCACGCTATGTTCTAGATTTCTAAAAAAGAAAAAAAAGAGAAACCATGCACAAATCCTTTGCTGTTCAAAGTTTAAAGTAAAGAGTATGGATGGTTAGTAGCTGCATGCTGAATACGTCGCCGAAGCTTCGCACTTACAC
>JAGLWF010000020.1 GCA_023133595.1 Nanobdellota archaeon
GCAGATACAAGCAGTGTAGATGGCGAGTTAGGAACCTTAGCATTTATCGACGAGGATGATAGCTTATTCTTCACCACAGAAGGTTTCAGATGGCAGCAGAATGATTATGATACAAATGCGCAATGGTTCAACTGGACAAACATGGCAGATTATCGAGCATTGGTCAGGCAAAACATGACAGCTCTTCTAAAACTGAATGCAACTGATACTATTAACATAACAGATTCAACATGGAATCTTAGTTATTCAAATGTCAGCTTATACATTGATCCAGAAGATATTATTATAGAGAACTCTACAGTAATACAGAATCAAAGCAATGCAACTGGTTATCTTTTATTCAATGCAACACGCATGCAAATTATAAATAGTTCTAAAATACTAGGCAATGTAAATATAACAGTCATTAATCTTACAATCGATGCTACATCTTTAATCAACGCAACAGGATATGGATATTTTGGAGGAAAAACTGCCCAGGCTTCTGGTTCTGGACTGGGAGGAGGAGTATTCTCAGGTAGTGGTAGCGGCGCAGGTCATGGTGGAAGAGGAGGGAAAGGAGCAACTACTACTGCGTATGGAGGAACATTCTATGGATCATCATTCGAACCAAATACTTTTGGTTCTGGTGGCGGTGCTGGAAACAGTATCCTGATAGGAGGAGATGGGGGAGGAGTAGTAAAGATAATTGCAACAGATACATTTGTATTTAATGGGATAATAGAATCTGAAGGTACCAAAGGCACTGATGCTCTTGTAAACGACAGACCTGGCGGCGGTGCTGGAGGTTCGATTTGGGTTATCACTAATACGTTATCAGGAAGTGGAAATTTCTCTGCTAACGGAGGGATAGGGGGTAATGAAACAGACGCAGGTATTGATAATGGAGGTAGTGGAGGTGGAGGAAGAATTGCTGTTTACTACAACACAACAACATTTACAACAGCAGACTTCATAAACTCAAAAGTAATAGGCGGACCGGATCAGGATGGATTAGAAGGACCAGGAGAACCAGGAACAATAGCTTTCATCGACGAGGATGATGATCATCTATACTTGCCAACATCATTCAGGTTCCAGGGCAATGACGGCCCAGTAAGAAGCTTTGGAAATATCACAGCATTTAATGGTTCAATAATTGAACATAATGGAACTAATTTGACTGTAAATGTCGCTGATAAATTCTTTGCAGATAATACAACCTGGTTGATAAGGGATAATAATACTGACATAAAGATAAATGCTTCTGAGTTCTACTTCAGAAACTCGACATATAATTTCTCAATTGGAGTATCAGCAGGAAGATGCGATATCATATTAAGGATACTTTTCACAGACATAGGAACAATCTATGCAAACAGCACAAGAATAACTTTCACAAACGAATCATCAGGCCAGCTTGCATTTACTTCTGGATTTAATAATACAAATGATGCAACTGCATTCAACTTAAGCTTGAGCAAACACATGCATGTGAGAAGTAACAGCATTTTCATAAATTCAACATTGATACCTGGAGCAAACCAAAGCGCAAACATGACATTCTATGGTGTTGGTCTGGAAAATCCAGATCCGTATGTTGCATTTGATGATCTTACTTTTGCTGCATGTACTGCACCTCAATGTTACGAGATAAGCTATGTCGGAACTACATTTGTATTCAACGCATCCAGTTTCACAACTTATCAATTGCAGGGAGGTCCTGCTCCTCCAGATACGTCGGAGGTTGTTTTGAATTCGTCAGATACTCTAAATAATACAGGAAGTAATCTAACATGTTGGGTCAATGCTACTGCTGATACATCGAATATAACTGTCTACTTCAAATGGTACAACAATTCTGTTGAAGAAACAAGCCTTGCTGGTGAAATAAATGTAAATGCAAGTAATTTGACATTAGTATCAACACTTGATTCTGCAAACACAACAAAAGGAGAGAACTGGACTTGTTCTGTCCTAGGATATGATGGCTCCAACAATGAGAGCGATTGGAACAATGCTTCGTTGATAATTGTAAACACTGTGCCAACGCACACAACACCAATCCTGAACTCTTCATTAGGAACTAATACTACTGCTGAAAATTTAACTGTCTACAACCAATCCACTTTCGATGCTGATGATGATCCTGTCAAGAATATAATCAATTGGTATAAGAACGGAACCTCGATCACAACACTGAACATGCCGTTCGAAGCATGGGGTGGAAACGGAACCCATAATGAAAGCAACTGGACAAAAGATTATACACCTTATGGAAATAATGGAACCGTTATCAATGCAACTTGGAATGCGACTGCTGGATATGATGGGTTTGGAGCTTATGAGTTTGATGGTGTGGGTGATTATATTGATGCTGGAAGTGCTGGTAGTTTAAATGTTCAAGATGATTTTACAATAGCTGCTTGGGTTAAAACCACTTCAACCACAAGTTGTAGTGGAACTCCTCAATGTACTATTGTTTCTAAAAAAGATGCTGGAAGTCCGTATGTGGGATATTCAATGAGAATAAATGCTAATGTTATTAAAATTAACTTAAATCATACCGCTGATAACTGGAAAGCAGGGACGTCTGATGTTGGTAGTGGTTGGCACCATGTTGTTTGGACATTTAATGGTTCTAATTCAACTATTTATGTAGATGGCAATGTGGATGCCAGTTATATTATGACAAAGACAACTACTCCAACATCAAACTTATTTATTGGTAAAAGTGCGTTCGATACTACTCCTTTCAATGGTACTATAGACGAAGTAATGATCTACAACAGATCTTTATCAGCAGAACAGATCTGGGCGCTCTATCAAAACAGGACAGATTTGATTGTCGCCAACGAGACTCAAGTCAATGATACTTGGTATGCATGCATCACACCTAATGACCAGGATCCGGATGGTGTTGAGAATTGCAGTAATAATGTGACTATAGGGGCTGCTGCAGCTGCTGTCGATCTCTATGTAAATGCCAGTTTAATCTTCTTTAATGACACTAATCCAGATGAAGGCGAAAACATAACAATCAATGCAACTATCTCAAATTTAGAAGGGGACAGTGCAACAAATGTGATTGTGCAATTCTTTGAAGGTGGTAATGAAACCACTGGAACACAGATCAACGGCAATATCACTATAAATATTTCTGGCAGCAGTGCTGTTGTTGTAAACATAACTCACAATGCACCAATAGGAAACAATACGATCACAGTTGTCGTCGACCCACCGACAGCGACAAACGGATTGATCACTGAATTCAATGAATCTAACAATGTTGCTGCAGTGCAACTGCATGCGAAAGCGTACCATATCTTCTGGGGACAGATAAGTGGAAACATTTCCTTGGCAGACGCATCTGGCGATACAATGTATTCGTGGACAGTAGCATCGCCGAAAGGAGTAATCTACGTCGCTGACAGTGACAGTGGCATTAACTTTTTAACGTTGCAGGCGCTGGGAAAGAACACGACTGGCGCCAATGCAACAACTGATTTCTCTGACGCTGACGCGAACCTTAACATGACAGATTTCAATGATTCTATCTCATTATTATGGACTGGCAGCAACGGTTCAGTTGCAAACTTCACAAAAACATTCAACCTCACTACAATATTAATAGATGATGTTCCTATAATCAATACTACGAATGAAAGCAGTTTTGTCACTGGAATTGTCTGGGACTACTCTGACGATACCAGCGACGGTGAATATGATACCAGTGATAGAGAAGATCTCTTGTTCATCACTAATATAAGCAATAACGCACCTAGTCAATACGGAGCGATCGACTACGAGATTAGGATTCCAGCGTTATTGAGAGCATACGATTCTGGCACTAGCAGTGTGACATTCTATGTGGAATTAGAATGAGATACAAAATATTAGGCAAAAAAAGAACCCGAAGACGGGATCTGAACAGCTATAGCAATCGTGTGCAAAACAAACATCATGTTTTTTCCTTTTTTCGGAGAGAGACAGGTTCAGTGGCCTTGGCTCCCATTACCCAAACACCAACTATGGTGCGGGCTCTGGATCTGTTTTTTTCTCCGGCTTATGTTTTTTGTCGGAATGGTCAGGTTCAGTGGCCTTGGCTCCCATTACCCAAACACCAACTATGGTGCGGGCTCTGGATCTGTTCATCTCCGGCTTTTTTCTTTTCTAGAATACTTTGATTCCTGATAGTCATAATTAGATAATGGGGGAAAGGAGTTGTTACTTTTGAAAAGTAACATGCCTTTATATACTTCAGCAAGAATTATTTATTTCTAAAGATATCAAAATGAAAACATTTATATACGCGTAAAGTAATCTTTTATAAAATTCAATCAATATCATTTTGAAGGGTGGTATTGGTATAAAAGGTTGATAATTAACAAAGATAAGTATTGAGGTGAGGATGAGATGAAAAAAATATTATTTACTTTAATGGTGGTAGTTTGTTTCTTACTATCTATATGTTATGCATCTGGTGCACCTGTATTAGCAGGAATAACAAATGTCACACACGAGACATACACTGGAACTGGTGGGACGACTAATGCGACAGGAGGATATATTGCAAATAGGGATCTGCTTGTCCAGTCCCAGACAAATAATTGGCAAGGTTATTATGGACAAGTCACTGGTAATATCTCGTTAGCAGACGCTTCTGGAGATGTTATGTATGCTTGGACCTCAGTCACAATCGAGGGAGAAGTTTTTGCATCAAAGAGCGCTTCTGTCATTTGGACTTCAATCGCAGCATATGATGCTCTTGGTTTTGCTGGAAACTGTACAGCTCCGGGCACAGAAGCTGGAACTGGTAGTGATAGGGTTAATAATACATTTACTGGAAGTACTGGCCCACGGCAAAATACAGATATAGCAGATCAGACAATCACAGCAAACAGTGCATGCGCAACTGAGACATATGTCAATGGCGCTCAGGCCGCAAATATCTGGGAAGAATATATATTAACAGATGGTACAAATTGGGTCTGGGCAACAGAAATCAATGATTCTGGAACTGCTTTTGACGGAGCAACAGAAGATTTCCAGCTGATCGTACCTGCAAATACAACAACATTGACATACTATCTTTACGTTGAATTAGGTTAAATTTAATCGTTAGTTTAGTAAAGAGGTGAGAATGAGATGAAAAGAATAATATTTACATTAATGGTAGTAGTTTGTTTTTTATTATCTATATGTTATGCATCTGGTGCACCAGTTTTGGCTGGAATAACAAATGTCACACACGAGACATACACTGGAACTGGTGGGACGACTAACGCGACAGGAGGATATATTGCAAATAGGGATCTGCTTGTCCAGTCCCAGACAAATGCATGGCAAGGTTATTACGGACAAATCACTGGTAATCTCTCGTTAGCAGATGCTTCTGGAGATGTTATGTATGCCTGGACTTCTGTCACAATCGAGGGAGAAGTATTTGCATCGAGGAGTAATTCAGTTGTATGGACTTCAATTGCAGCATACAATGGAACAGGAGTTAATATGTCAAATTGTACGGTTGAAGAAACTATAACTGGTACTGGCAGTGACAGGGTTAATAAAACATTTACTGCTGGAACTGGTCCACGGGCAAGTACAAATATTGCAAATCAGGTAATCGCAGTAAACAGTGCATGCGCAACTGAGACATATGTTAGTGGTGCTCAAGTATCAGATGTCTGGGAAGAATATATCCTGACAGATGGTACAAATTATGTATGGGCATCTGAGATCAATGATTCTGGAACTGCTTTTGATGGAAACACAGAGGATTTCCAGCTGATTGTACCTGCAAACACAACAACATTGACATACTATCTTTATGTTGAATTAGGTTAAATTTAAATATACTAAGAGACAACTGATTTAAATAGAGGTGAGAGGTAATGAAAAGAGTATTTTTTGTATTGATAATATCAATATTTTTCCTATTTTCTATATATTATGCATCAGCTGCACCTATATTGGCAGGTGTAACTAACGTAACACATGAAACGTATACAGGAACTGGTGGAGCGACTAATGCAACTGGCGGTTATATTGCAAATAGAGATTTATTAGTCCAGTCCCAGACAGGTGCATGGCAAGGTTATTATGGACAGGTAAGCGGAAACTTATCATTAGCAGATGCTTCTGGTGATGTTATGTATGCTTGGACAGGACCAACAATCTCAGGAGAAGTATTTGCATCGATGAGTAGCTCTATTGACTGGGGCACAATCCGGGCATATAATGGAACCAATGGAACTGGTGCTGGATACTCTCATTCAAATTGTACTATTGGAGAGAATATAACTGGGACTGGCAGTGACAGGGTTAATAAGACATTTACTTATGCATCTGGTCCACGGCAAGATACAAATATAGCAAATAACACAATAATAACAGACAGTGCATGTGCAACTGAAACATATGTCAATGGTGCTCAGGCTACAAATATCTGGGAAGAATTTATCCTTATAGATGGAACTGCTCAAGTTGTCTGGGCAGCAGAAATCAATGATTCTGGAACTGCTTTTGATGGAAGCACAGAGGATTTCCAATTGATTGTACCTGCAAATGCATCAACAATAATATATTACATGTATGTAGAACTGGGTTAGATACCTTTTTCTTTCTTTTATTTCATATATTGTTATATCCAAAAAATAGAAACATTTATATACCTATACTGAGTCCTAGTTTATAATATTTATATATTGGGGTGTGATATGATGATAAAACAATTTAGAACCTTATTTATAATATCTATACTTATTTTTTCTATATTCTCAGTTTTGGTATCTGCGCAGGACGATGCGACGCATATATTGATTAATTCTGATGATTGGAGAGATGTGTATTCAGGATTATTATATGGACACCTGGAAGCTAAGACTACCAAATTTTTGATAAGTGATGTTCATTCAAATATTGTGTTAAAGACAGTTCCAAGAGGATCAAAAGTTTTTGTCCTGGAATCAGCAGATTCACCATATATAGTAAATATTGCAGATTCATTTGGGACTCTTGGTTTTTCTACAGAAAGCGTGATGAAATCATCAGATCCTTTTGAGACGAATTTAGAATTGGCGAAAATAACAGGAGTGACAAATTTTGTTATTGTTGATCCATCCTATGGTTATAATGCACTAGCAGTCGGACCTTATGCAGTCCTGACAAATGCGTTTGTTTTATTTGCAAATGAGGATAATATTCCAGAAGTTGTTGATCTGTTAGAATCCAGTGATGTTGAGAAATTATTATTATATGGCACACTTGATAGAGCAGTCACCAAAGGACTTGCACAGTTTAATCCAGAAGTTATCAATACTGGAAACAGGTTTGATGATAATATCGAGATTGTCAAGAAACACAAAGCAATAAAAAGCAATAAGCAGATCATGCTTTCAAACGGCGAATTTATTGAAGATGCTCTTCTATCTGGAGGACCAAATAATGAAGCAGTACTATATGTTGGAAGAGATAATGTTCCTCAGCAAGTTGTAGATTATATCAAAGGCAGTGACATTGCAGTCGGTGTCCTGGTCGGAAATGCTTTATTGAACAATGCAAACAGCCTGAAAGATAGAACAGGAATAAGTGTCTTTGTAAAGTTCGCGCAGGGAACCACACAAGAAGGGGCATTCCAGAGAGTTATGGATCTGGAGACATTCCCAATGCCTAGTTATGATTTAGGAATATCAATCGAGAATCTAAAATATAATACCAAGACAAAACAACTGGAAGTCATATACAACAATGAAAAAGATCTGATTGTCTATTTCAAGTCAACTTTCAATATTCTGTTGGACGATGAAAATAAAGGAACTGTCGGTGACGAAACACCTGTATTCTTAGACAAAGGAGAGACATTAGGTGTTGCTTATGACATTGACCTGACAGCAGATCTGGCAGGAGCAACAGAAAAGAAATTGATGGCTGATGTCTATACCACATTCGGTGAATCCACACGTTCATTAGAGCATGTCATGTCTGGATTAGTTCCGATAGAATTCATCGAAGTAGAAGACAACAGCAAGATGAAAGCTCTTGGAGTCAAATATCATGAAAAGATCCAGCGTTTCATGATTAAAGTCGAGAACATCGGAGATGTTGATGCATATGCAAATCCAAACCTGGTTGGACTGATCATAAATGATATCAAGACTGACATTGGTTCTGCAAAATCCACTTTCATCAAGAAAGGTGAAATAAAGGAAATAAATATCAAACAGAGAATGGATGAAGTTGATATTGTAGATAACGAACAGGTCAAGGTAATAACATACTTCGGCGAGAGAGAGAATGTATTGCTGAACAAGGATGAAGGAACCTTTGACTTAAAGGTCATCTCTGAGACTAACATGACCATGATAATTGTGATAGTAGTAATCATCTTGGTTATACTGCTGATCGCTTTCTTCTTCTTCAAAAGAAGAAGCGCACCAGTGGCAGCTAAGCCCGGCAAGAAGAAGACTACAGTTAAGAAAAAATCCGCACAAAAAAAGAAAAAGAAAAAGAAGAAGTAATTAAGTGCAAAAAGGGGAGAGCATTAGATGAGGTTTAGAATAGTCTTATTAATTATTTTTATCTTTATTCTATTATTCTTATCGCTCGAGGTCTATCCTGCTGGCGAAGTGAATGCCACTGGAGGTTTCATCACGCAGTTGAATCTTACAGTAGTGCAGCAGACCACTTTCTGGCAGGGATTCCTGGGAGAAATTACTTTCGGGCTTGGGTCGACAACACCAAGTGGAATCAATGCCTCAGGAGGAAACATAACAGCACAAAATTTCTTTTTATCTGTACCTTGTAATAATCCGATAAGCTTGACAGGATTTGTCATCTTTGCGAATACATCTAATGCCCCTTCTGGAATGGTTCCTGGAAATCTTACTTATCTGGATTCCCTGGTCACATCTGGAATGGATTCTCCTACAAACACGTTCAATGAAACCGGTACCTTTTTTTTAGAAGGAGGAGATATAACCAATGTCCCGACTGCTTTTACTTTTGTGAATAGCAGTATCCAGAATGCGACGTTCAAAGAAGGTTTTCTGCAGGACAGTCTTGGCAATCTAGTTTTTGTCGCTGCAATTGATCCTGATGAATTTGGATATAACACGTCTACTTTTGATTTCCAAGTTATTATCCCTATACTGAATCGTTCAGATCCAACAGCGTATTCGATCTTTGCAGACCTTGTTTATACATGTCCTGTGAATGATACCTGGAATGCGACTGCACCTGGCAAACTGTTTGAGAGGAATGAAACATACAACCAGACATTGACCCTGCCGGTAATACAGATCGAGGTTAATGACATCACAACCATTGAAAATAATACCCTGGAATGCACTATCCAAACTTCGAATCTTTCTATCACTAAAAATATAACACATATGATCCCTGCAGGGGGATATTCTGGAGCAAATATCACATTGAATTATACAATCCTTCCAGGAGATCCTGACGGAAACATACTTCGTACCTGGTTCCTGGAAAACTGCACTATGTATAATACAACTGGAGGGGTCATAAACAGAACATTCTACAACGAGTCTGATTATCCTGTCTATACAAAAACAACTCCGTGGTATCGCATTGTCAGCGGAGACCAGATAGGGATAGATGTTGCAAATGCATATTCTGCATTCAAATTTAACCAGAGAGCGTACTTTGGTCATAATGACAGCACGCAGCAGGATATAAATTTTGCGTTCAGAAAATTAATCGGGACATTCAAGTTCGAAGCGATCTGTGATGACGGCATTGACAATGAAGGAGATGGATTGATTGATGAAGCTGATAATGATTGCCTTGCATTGTTCTTTGGACCTGCGAATCATTCGCTCTTCCCACAAGTCGGGGGAATCGGTACATTCAGTTTTGAGGCTGCGAGTGTCCCTCCGAGCGGATGCGCAGGAAACATCTGTTCATTCACAGTCGGTGTTGGTTCCAATGCTGTCACTGTCTCTTATACACAAGAAGCTTCTCCTGGCGGACAGTTCAAAGTCAAGTATGTCAAGAACAGCATTGACAACCAGATAACTTTCATGACCGTGTCGAGTGTCGGATCCCCTCAATTCAATGTAACCAATGGAACTACGAATCTATACAATCTATCTGGTGCAACAGGCCTGCTGTACAAGATAATGTTACCTGAGCTCGGACCGCCTTTTACACGAGTGCAGGCAAACTCACGACCAGCTGTCACTGAATCTGACACATTCACAGGAAACCTGAACCAGGTCACTAATATCACATTAAACACCAGCTTGGCTGTCAATAATTACACTATAAGCTTTGATGCATTCATTGGTTCTGGAGTCGGTGACCAGAACTTCACATTATATGTTGATAATGGCGAGCCCTTCAATGTGTTTGAAAATGATACTAATCTTAACAACAGTATCACCACTGTCCTCACAGGAACACAAACAAATCTTGCGAATGCTTGTAACGACGGTGTGAACAATGACCTTAATTATGATAATTCTGACTGTCAGGATCCAGATTGTGACGGCATTATTATAGGTGTCACTCCCTACGGAGACCAGATCCGGTGTGAATATGCAACAGAAACCATATGCTGGGATGGATTTGACAATGATGGTGATGGTGCAGTTGATTGTGCAGACTCTCCTGACTGTAATTTAAGGATTGGAGCATTTGTCAATGCGTCTGGTCTGCCAGAGAAGAAATTCATTGGAGGCGCAAATGTCACAATGTGTGAACAGGCAACAGAAGGCATCAACAATTATACATCTGCGCCAAGCAGCTGCAACGACAGTTTTGACAATGATGCTGACAATAACGCATATTTGCATACAGGCTATTCTTCGTTAAGCACAGATCCGTTTGATTCAAGAGGACTAAACATTGATTGTTATGATGCTTATTCCTGCTGGGGAAGAGGAAATCTTTCATCTACTGCTGCATGCCCTCTCTTTGAGAACACGAGCAATATCGGACAGTGTAATGATACTATTGACAATGATCATGATATCGATATCCAGGGGGGATCGAGCAACTGGCTGAGTGTACTTGTACCTGATCCTGGTCTTGATAATTCCAGTGCAGATTGTGATGATTATGATTGTTATGGCGCGCCTAATTGTCCATGGAATGAGACTGGTGCTGACAATCTTACATGTTTTGATAATATTGATAATGACCTTGATGCGTATTACTGGACTGGAAGCAATTATGCAACCTCTCCAGCGACGCAAGGTGGAACAGATTGTAATGATCCTGATTGTTTCATGGCAAGAAATCCTAATACTGGTGTGATCTGTCTTTCCCGTGAATTCAATAAATACAATTGGAACTTCTGCTGGAATACTGCTGATAATGATTTTGACGGTGTGAATCCTGCTGGCCAATCCAGTTGTATCGACAACCGGTTTAATTCCTCGAACACTGGCACAACTCATGGACAGCTGATCAATTATTCTGACTGCTGGGCAATGTTCGGTTACTGCGGTCCGTGTCCAACTTATGAAAATTATACTGCGTTCAGCTGCGGGGATGGTATTGATAATGATTATGATGATGGTTCTGCAACCTATGGTGCTAGCTCAGCTGGAGCTGATTGTGCTGATACTGATTGTCTAGGCGAATTTGGAAACAGGCAGGGTGACTTATGTGTTGCAGCTGGTTCAGAGAGTACAGTTGCATTATGTTCAGACTCATTTGATAATGACAACGATGGAAATACAGATTGTGCGGATTCAGATTGCTCAGGTGTTGCTGTGACAGGCGGCACGTGCGGAGCAGAAAGTACAGCTGGCAATTGTAATGATGACTTTGATAATGACAATGATGGAGATTTAGATTGTGCGGATAGTGGTTGCTTCGGGGTTGGTGTTTGCTCTCCTGCCCCAATCTTCGGAGCACTTACTACTATCCCCACTTCTACTTCTGGCAGTGTATCGAACGGAGATATTGATTATGTCTTCACTGCGAGAGTGCACAGGAACAAGCCAGATGTCTCCAATTGGACAATCAAATTGACAACAGCATCTGGAATTGACCACAGTTCTGGAATTGTCCAGGTTGTCCTGGGAACTTCTTTGGATAATCTAAGCTTTGATATCAATGAATCAAATATTACTCTATCTGGTGCATCTGCATTGGATTTCAACTGCAGTACCTGTGTTGATTATACGCAGGGCGTATTGAATCTTGAGGATAGTGGAAACAATGGCCTGGCGCTTAATGGCGGGCAGTTAGATCTGACAGTATCAATACCTGTTCCACAGAATCATGCGCTTGGAACAGAAACCTTTCCAATCAGTGCGAACACTGGCTGCGCTGTGGGATGCGGTGTGAGCCAGCCGTCCACGCAGAACTTTACTGTTTATGAGAATACTGTCCCTAGGATAGAAGCTATCGAGATAGAACCTTCTGCTGGAACAAAATTGATTCTAGCAGGAGAAACTTTGGCAATCAGAGCGATTGCAAACGATTCTGCGAGCGGAGGATTGACAGAATCAAATATCTCTGCTTGCAATTTCTATCTGAACGGCACTTCTTCGTCGCAGTCAGATTGCATCTACGAACCAACATTCACTGCTGATGCAACATTGACTGTCTATGTCAATGCAACAGATACTGTCGGCAATACAAATGCTACAGAAGTGAGCAGTACATTCACTGTGGATGTCCAGCCAAAAGATACAACATCTAATTATTCATTAGGCAATGCATCCTTCTTCAACAGTACAGAGAATAGTATCAATATAGGAACATTCTCGTTCCTGACAGGAGATACAGATACCTTTGCTGCTGCATGTCTTCTGGTGTATACAGACGATTCTGGTGCCCTTGTCGCAACAGATGGTGCGTCGATAACAAATGATGGATCATATTCAACATCGTGTAATGGAACAGCGACAGTGCCTGCTGCTGTGCTGGCAACTGATGGAGTATATTACTTGACTGTAAATGTGACAGATTCTGACAGTGATACTGTTGAATCCTCGCCAAAAGCATTCTTTGTATGCGAGCAGCTCACGTCAACCGGAACTCATTTCAATTGTGCAGAAGCAGACTTTGATAATGATGGTGCGACAGAAGGATTAATATCGAACTTTACTTATTTCAACACAAACACTAATACAACCATTAATCTGACATGTGATACCTGCCCTGGACAGGTGAATCTGAACAGTGATATTGACGGTGATGGTATTGACGATGTATGCGATGGAAACATAAGCTTCAATTTCACAATACCTGAATGTAATGATGGGATTGACAATGATGGTGATGGATTAATTGATTATCCAGACGATCCGGGATGTAGCGCATTGTCAGACGACGATGAATTTAATCTTCCTATATCAGTTGGAGTGCCAGTAGATCGAGGTCCTGGCGGCGGTGGAAAAGGATGGGATCCTAGATTCGCGTCAGCAAAGACCCTTTGGGATGTATATGAAGAAGAACCAGTTGTCACACCTGGAAAAATAGCCAAGATTGGAATACCAGGAATACCTGAAATACCTAAGCCATTTGCATTGGCGAAATTGCCTCGCGAGATCACTGTAGAGTATCTGCTCGAGAGCCTGATACCAATCATAATAAGGTTGATCCTGATTATGTGCTTATGGATAAGATTTACTAAAAAGCTTCTGGAGCTCTAGGATGGTGTTAGTCAGTACAAAAAATATTCTTAGGAAAGCGCAGAAAGGCAGATATGCGGTTGCGCACTTCAATACAAATAATCTTGAGTTCACAGAAGCTATTGTCACAGCTGCAGATAAACTGAAAGCGCCTGTAATCATTGCAACTTCTGCTGGTGCGATAAAATATGCAGGGATCCAGCAGATTGCATCTATGATTAAGATTGGAGCGGCAAAAGCAAAAGTTCCAGTTGCGCTGCATCTGGATCATAGCCCTGGTTTGGGTTTGATTAAGAACTGTGTTAAAGAGGGATGGACATCTGTGATGATTGATGCTTCTCATAATAGTTTTAATACAAATGTTAGGCGGACAAGACAGGCAGTGCAATTCTGCCGTCGATATGGCGTTCCTGTCGAGGCTGAACTTGGTCAGCTTGGAGGGGAGGAGGGATGGGTCAAAGGAAAGAATATCTTTACCAATCCTGTGCAGGCGAAAGCATTTGTCAAAAAAACCAAGTGTGATTCTCTTGCAGTTGCAATCGGCACAAGCCACGGTGCTTACAAGTTTAAGGGAAACCCTAAGCTTGATCTTCAGCGCTTGAAAGAGATACGAGAAATGATCAGTATTCCATTAGTATTGCATGGTGCTTCGTCTGTTCCAAAAGATCTTATCCGGAAGGCAAATAAACTGGGTGCACGGATTAAAGGAGCTGCAGGTGTTCCTGATACTCAAATAAAAAAAGCGATTAAACTAGGGATTTGTAAAGTTAATACGGATACAGATCTAAGGCTGGCCTTTAATTATGGGGTGCGTAAATTCCTTAAGAAAAATCCTTCTGTGATCGATCCAAGAAAAGCATTGAATTCTGGAAAAATTGAAATACAAAAGATAGTCGAGAAAAAGATACGATTACTCGGCAGTGCTGGAAAAGCTTGATTCTTCTATTGTCTCTTCTGGTTCTGGCTTCTTTTCTATGAACAATGATTTCAGGTCGAACATCGGGTCAAACAGTCTTTTTGCAAAGAGATCAATATTCATCTCTTTGTCTATCATTTTCTTGAAAAGATCTGCATTTGTCCTCTCTCCAAAGAAAGAGGCTCCGACAATTCTTCCATTTTTGAGGACGATTGCTTTATGTTTGATTCCTGTCTTGCATCCTAGGTGGATCAGCCTGTATTCTTTTCTTTCTTTTAGTGAGACTTTTGGATTGAAGTTTCCTATAAAGGCATATGGAATGCCGAATAATTGTGTGAAACTGGAATATACTCCTGGTTTGAAAGCGATATTTTCCTCGAGTATGTTCTGGCCTGCTGTCTCTCCCATTTTTGCAGCTGGAAACCAGGAACGTCTGTCTTCGTATTGGAGTAAAGCTGGATTCTTGAACTGCACGCAATCTCCTGCAGCAAAGATATTAGCATGGTTTGTCTGAAGATGGTCATTGACAAGTATTCCTTCATCAATACCTATGCCGCTGCCGGTAAGGAAACTTATGTTTGGTTTTACTCCGATAGCGATTACCACTAGATTTGTCTTGTAGATCTTTCCTTTTGTGCTTTTTACGTCAGTAACGCTCTGATCTTTTCCTCTGAACTCTTTGACTGTCTCGTTCAGCCTTATATCGATTCCAGCGTTTGTCATGCGTGTTGATAATTTTCTTGCGACACAGGCATCGATCACAGGCCATCCAATCTCTTTCCCACGGACAAGCATGGTCACTCTGTTTCCAAGACGGTGTAGTGCTTCTGCTGCTTGGATACCAAGAATTCCACCGCCAACTATGACAACTCTTCTGTGGACGCGCGCTTTTGTCAATATTTTTTTAGCATCATCCAGATTTCTCAATACATGGATTCCGTTCAGGTCGCCGCACGGCCATGCTTCTGTGACTGGAGAGGCTCCGGATGCAATGAGCAGTTTGTCAAATTTTACCAAACCCCTGCCTTCGAGCACAACCTGATTAGTTTCAGGGATCACTTTTGTGACTTGCTTGTTTATCATCCCTATATTTTGTTTTTCATAGAATTTCAAAGGTTTCAATTGAAGATTTTCCTCGTCGAAATCCCCACGCAGATATTTTGTTAGCGCAGCTCTGAAATAAGACTGGTAATTCTCATTAGTAATAATAGTGATCCTGTTCTTTTTATCCTTTTTTCTGATAGTCTCAGCTGCTGTGATCCCAGCAATTCCGTTCCCAATGATTACATAGTGGACCATTAGTTTTCACCCTCGAAGATCTCTTTTGGTCTTGCCTCTTTAGGCTGTTCAAGACCTTCGCTTTTGTCTATCAAAGCATTGACGACTAAAGTTGTGATGTCTGTAAGTGTGATTCCGTGCCTGCTTGCATCATCTGCAAAATTCTCCCAGCAATGCACGCATTCCACGCACATCTTTCCTGTTGTTTTTGCAGCCTGCAGTTTTTTATCGTGGAGAGTAGATAATCCTTCTGGATCGTGGTCGCAGCGTAGGTTTCCACAGCAAAGATTTGCGGATTTTATATTCTGGAATTCTTTAAGATCTGCGACTTTTCTGATGACTTCTGGGCCGTGTTCGCGCATATTCTCTTTTCTCTTGTATATGCAGGATTCGTGGAACATGACTTTGTCGCTTAATTTTTTTAGTTGCAAATTATTAATATTCTTCAATATCCATTCAGTTGTTGTCATTGGCTGGAAACTTGCACCCATCTTTCTCTGCAGATTCTTTAGTGCTTCGTAGCATTCTGCACAACTGGTGATCACTACTTTAGGATTCACTTTGTTGATGGCGTCTAGTAATTCGATATGCATTATTTCTGAATTATCGATCTGCCCAGCATAATAATGAGGCATTCCACAGCAATATTTTAATCCTCCAAGTATCTCGTAATCGATCCCTAACTTATTCGCAATTATTATTGTATTGTGCTGTATCTCTGTCGGAGAGAGCATGTAGCATCCAAAATAGAATAAGGTGTCGCATTCTTTCAGATTCCTTTTTTCATAGTGCGGTAATAGAGGACCCAAGATATCTTTGTTCTTTGCAAACTTTTGTTTTATGTTCTTGACAAAACCAAGATTCTGTCCTTTTAATGCAAGCTTATTGTGATATTCCTTTGGCAGTGTCGACTGTAATTTTGATTTTAACAGAAGCATCATTTCTTCTCGATGGGAGTTTGTCGGGCAGACATCATTGCACAATCCGCACTGGAAGCATTTATGCGTGAACTCGATTATGCTCTCTGGAAGCGGTGTATTTTCTGGTGACGATGTTGCAGTGTTCAGATTTTTTATCACCATGTTGCTGCTCTCAGAAATAGGGCATACTTTCATGCAATTTCCGCAACCAATGCAACTTAGCAGAAAATCATTTGTTCTGTCTTTTAATTCGTCATAAAAAGATACCATCTCCCCTCTATTTCCTTCCTTTCTTCTTTGTTCTTGCTTTCTTTTTTACTTTCTTTCTCTTTGCTATCTTCTTTTTTATCTTCTTTTTTGCCTTCTGGCTTTTCTTCATATTTGGTTTATCTTTGATTTCTTGTTTTTCCTGCGGCTTGTTTCTGAAGATCAAGATTAATATTATCAATATGATCACGATGATGACTATGATCTTTTTTGTATCCTTTGAGACTGGGAATTTTCTTGGCTCTTTGTATGCTTCCTTTGTTTTTCCAATGATCTCAATGTCAGTGATCTTCCCGCCTAAAGTTATTGTGTTTCGTTTATTTGTTTTAGTGTTGATCTCTTCAACAGTTCCTTCGCTGTTCGCAACAAACAATATTCCATCAAAAAAATCTATCCCTGACACAGAGCCTTCTATCTCTGTCAGGATTGTTGCGTAATTATCGTCAAAATCTATTATTTGCACAACTCCGGTTCCATCCTTGTTTGCAGTGAATATTGCAAACTGGTTTCCAAGGATAAGCTCGTTGTTGATATTTGTGTTCTGGGTCTTTATATTCTTGTCCAGTATCTTATTTTGCTCCAGATCTGCTGTGACCAGATAATCGCTTCTTGTGTCAAAGATATATGCATATTTGCCATTAGGAGTTATCTTGATCTCTCCAGGACTTCTGAGAAGCGCAGGATCTGAAAATGATGTTATCACTTCTAGATTTGCAAGATCGATAACAGTTATCGCATTGTCTCCTAAACTTGTGACATATGCTTTATTATTGTTTGAAACTGCAATACCGATTGGCTGATCCCCCACCCCTAGCTGTTTTTTCACTTCTAATGTGGCGAGATCCAATATACTGATACTATTAGATTTTGAATTTGCGATAATCGCATATTTGTTGTCAGGTGTTATGGTGATGCCTATCGGATCCTTGCCGACTTCTATGTCATCAAGCACGGTTTTTTTCTCAAGACTAATTATTGATACTGTGTCTGCGAGAGTGTTTGTCACAATTGCTAATCTATTGTCTCCTGTGACTGCGATCTTGTTCGGGCCATTGTCCACTTTAAGATCGATTTTCTCATCAGTCTCAGTATCTACTAGCGAGACCAGGTCATCTTCAAAATTAGTTGCGATAATCTCAGCAGCGAGCGCTCCCTTGACAGTCACAAGTGTAAATAGAACAAATACCAAAAACCATAATATTTTCTTGTTCATAATCATCTCCCCTATTTAATAAGGGAAGATGACGAATCGTATTATATAAATTTATCTAATCTCCTTTAAAAAATGAAATTTTAATGAATAATCACCTACTAAGGACAAGCTACTTCTTCTTCAGAATCTTTTTGAGGTCCTTGAGAATGTTTTTCTTCTCTCCAAGTTTTTTTGCAACACTTTTTCCTGATTTGACATATTGTTCCAGCGGGAAAAATTCCTTGATATCCTCCCTGTTTCCCCACTTGTCAAAGAATAGGATGTCTTTTAATTCTGTCTTCAATGGAGTTGCTGGTTTTTCATCAGGATATCCTAGTGTGATAATTGCCTGTGGCCTTGCAGTGTCTGGGATGTCTAATGTCCTCTTTAACATTCTCTCATCAAAAGCACCGACAAAACAACTTGCAAGATCCTCTTCTTCTGCTGCCAGCAACATGTTCATTGCAGCCAGTGCGCAATCCTGGATCGAATATAATCTTTCACCGCGCACACCATACGCTCTCTTGATCTTTGTGTTGTCTGCGCAGATCACAATTATGACTGGAGCTGTTCCCATCCACAATTGTTCGTAAGCATTTTTCGCAATCTCTGCTATCTTCTCTTTTGTCTTGACAACAATGAAACGCCAGGCCTGCAGATTGCCTGCGCAGGGTGCATTATGTCCTGCATCTATTATTCTTGCGATCTTGTCAAACGGAATAGGAGAATCAAGGTATTTTCTTACACTCCTTCTATTCTTTATTGTTTCATATACATCCATGCTATTTATCATGAAATGCTTGCTTATAAATGTTGCGCTGGAATACATGTGCATAGCACCCTGCGTAGCTTTCGAATAAACACTCGAGTGAAAAAGACTCGGTTTAATGATATGATTTATGATTGAGCGAAGCGTGCTATGCATATTCAAGCCATTGCTGCGTTCCGCTAGCATTAGTTTTCTGCTTTAGAAGCCGAATCTATGTATTTTTGCTGAAAAAATCAGAGAGCTACACTTGGCAGCAATGGCTATGTACATGTTTGCACAGATAAATTTATATACAAATTCCAAGACTGGTATTCCTATGGCATCTCGCAAGGTCGCAAGACTTGGTCTCAAGAAAGAACCTGGTTTTCTATATTTTGTTGACAGGAATGGTGATGTCTGGGCTGTCAACAGCATCAAATCAAACATTGAGAAGGAGAAAAAACTTGTTGCAAAAGCAGGTGTGCAGAAAAAAGAGAATTGTCTTTATTATCTTGATACAGATGGAGATGTATGCGAAGTGCAGATGAACAGGTCTGGAAAACAAAAAAAATCAAAAGAAGAACTTGCAAAACCCACTGTGAAATATTTGGTGTATGAACAGATGCAGAAGACAGGGCGGATCTATCGGTCAAAAAAAATACTGCTTGCGCAGAGATCGCGCGACATATCTATCACAATCCCAAAAGTTGAGAATGGGAAATACGGCATCACGATTAATTATCAGGCGAAAAATAGAGGGATGTATTCTCAGACAGCAAAGTTTATTGCACTTGCAAAACCAGCTTCAAACATTCGAATTGTAAATAAAATTCCTAGAAAATATTTGAACAAATAAAATTATTGAAAATTTCTTGCGAAATTTTCAATCCCACAAAATTGCCCACTAATTATGCCAGCAATTTTGTGTTATCTCAGATCCTTACACTTCTGTCTGATGATCCTTAATTCTTCTCGTGCATCATCTAATCTGTCCTGCTGCCTGTCTAGATCATCTTCTGCATCGTCAAGATCATCCCTGATATCTTCTACTCTCTCCTCGGCTCTGTCAATAGATGCTTGAGTACTGTTTATCCTTGCTGCTGCCAGTTTTGCTTCTGCATCTCTAAGGTCATCCTCTGCCCTGTCAACATCTCTTTCTGCATCATCGATCTCATCATCAATATCATCAATAAAATCATGTATCCTCTCAATCTCAATATCGCAGGTATCTTTTGTCAAATGTGAAGTTCCTACTATTTTTCTTGAGAGTTTTTGTCTTAGCTCATCGCACATGTCCTGCACAGAATCTAATCTTTCTCTTGCAAGATATGTCTCATCCTCTGCTTCATCCAGCTCATCTTCTGCATCATCAACTTCGTCTTCCTGATCTCTGATCCTGTCTTCTATTCTTTCTATTGTCGATTGTGTTGAATTTGAATTACGCGCTTGCACTAATTCTTCACGAAGCAAGTCTAATCTGTCCTCTTCTTTTCTTAGATCCCTTTCCTTGTCCTTTTCCCTATCTTTTGCATCATCAACATCATCATCTGCAGATCTAATTAGAGATGGACAGCTTTCGTATGTGATCATATCTTCATCCAGGCCAGTTGTTGTGTCTGGTGGAGTTATCTTTTTTTCTTCTAGAATGGATGTAAAAATATCCTTTGCCTTGTCATACTCAGATTCAATCTCTGTTTTCAGAGTTTCTTGCTGATCTTTCAGATCTGCTATTGTGTCTAATAGGAGGATTTCTCCTGCTGACGGAATATCTACAAATGATTCATTGCCAACATCTGCTATAGAAGCTCCTGTCAGGACAAACCAGATACCACCTACAGCACCACTTAGAACAACAATGACTATGATAACAAACAATGCAATTGAAGTGGATTTTTCCATATAATTGTCCCCCTATAACCATATAGAATTATCATTATCTAATATATAAAGCTTTCGGAAGATTTGCCACTGTATAGTCGTGATGACCTTCTCTCCTTAGAATTCAGGCAGTACAGACGTTTTTTCGCAAAAGTACAGCCCGAAACATTGCGAAATATTTTTCAGCGAATTTCAGCACAATTGCCAAGTCCAAATCCTAAAAGTTTTAGTTTGATCAGGACTAATATTTGGATGGTTAAACTGCTATATAAAACTAATCCACATTTTCAGTAAAATTGAGATTGTACTATAACTCGAAAAGTTGTAAAAAATCGAAACATTTATATATATGTATATATTATTTAGGTATAAAGACATATCAATTAGGTATAAAAAATGGCTCAAACAATACAACTAACAGAAAAAATAAGACATTCACCTACTTTGAATACTGTGTTGATGGTAGAAGAAACTTTGAAAGAAGCAGGAGAGGTAATACCTATAGCAGAGTTAAAGAGAAGGCTGCCTAAAAAAGTAATGCATCAAACTTTGATTCAGATATTAGATTATTTGCAGATGAGTGGAAAAA
>JAGLWF010000021.1 GCA_023133595.1 Nanobdellota archaeon
ATCTTTAGATTTTCACCTAAGCCGGGTTATGGTACTTCTTTGCAAATGTGCTTGCAACTAACAATGGAAAGGCAATGCTTGCCTCGCACAGTATTTTCACGTTCGGTGCTTCCAGCTTTACTTTGGCCCATGTCATTGCTTCCTGCTGGTTGCCGCCAGAGTCACTTGCATCGTGTTCTGATGCAGTTGTTATGTAGACTGCATAATCCAGTCCTTCTTTGAAGATGTTTGCATTCAGGACATAATGTTTTGAGACACCGCCTCCCAGAATTATTGCTGCAGTCTTTTCATTTGCAAGGACAAACTTCACAATCTTGTGATGGTCTGCTACAACATCGATCTGCAGATCTCTTTTTTTCTCGAGCTGGAAATGCAAAAGATCACCAATCGCGCCGTCTGTTATTGCTGGGCAGAAGACAGGAATATTATTCTTGTATGCCCAGTACAAGATAGAATCTTCATTGTCAACCTGTTTCCCCAATTCGAAGATAAATTCTGATGGAGTAAAAGGACATCCTCTCTTCTTCTGCTCTGCATAGATCCGATCAAAAAAAGGATTCATGAATTCTTCGAAATAAAGATAGCGATCAAACGGCGCTAGAATATTTCCTATCCGGCCAACACCTTTCTCAAACAGGACAGAACCAGGAATATCAAACAATCCAAGAACAAAAGGTTTCAATGTTTTTATCACATCCTCTTCAACACCGCCTGCAGATATTACAAGAACATCGATGAACTTGTTCTTCACTAGAAACTTAATTATCTCTCTATTACCACTGCTCACCATGTTGGATGTGCTGGATAAGAATATCTTTGCTTTGCTGTCGATCATCTGCTTGACAATCTCAATACCTTTGCCTAGATTTGTTGCCTGTATTCCCATGTTCTGGAAAGAAGCAATAAATTTATCAAAATCAAACTCCTGCTCAAAATCATAGCCTTTAATCTTTGGAAAACCTTCCAAAGTTTCCCACCGACGCATGAATGTTGTTTTTTTCTGATAATCTGAATCTTTGAATCTCATTTTTAGCCTCCATATAAGATTGTAAAATAGTAAATGCATTAGAAAGAAATCATATTCTCAGATGTTTGTATGTTCCGTGAATAAATATGTAATGCATACTCTACTATTGCTGAGAACTGTATATAAAGCTTTCGTAGAATCAATAGTCCACAAACTGGTGCTCGACCTGGGTGTCAGAGACATGGTTCGAGATCAGTTCAAAGAATATCAGGTTTGGATTTGCGCTCTCAGCATCCTCGACAACTTTCGCTGCCAGCCCGTGGAAATTGTAGAGCCAGATCTTATAGGTTTTTCCTGCTTTTGTGAATTTCAACTGTGTGACATCCCTGTTGAACATTGTCTCAGTGCCCATGAACTCTGCATCGTCAAAGAAAAGAGCCCAGTCACGAGGAGTTAGCTGGTAATAATAATCATAATCAATATCTTCAAATCTCTTGTTCAGATCATTGCATCGTTTGAGATCTTCACAATATCCTACAGCCTCCTTTGTCTGCGTGTCAAGATAGACCACGTTATAATAATTGCCTCGGACAAATGCTGAAGGTTCTGGCAGAATAATCTTCATCCTATTACCTTTCACAAAGACCTGTGATTTTATGTGGATATCAGGTGATTGGGAAAGATAGTAGCGCATCTCTTTGTTCTTGTTTGTCTTTTCAACAAGCTCTGCAATCCGAGGATCAATGTCCGAGAGTCCAGTAACAACTGCGCCTGTCATAAAATCAAGAGAACCATCAATCCTGTCATCAAGTTCATCTTTTTTCTCGATCTCTACAACTTTTTTCCCCTCAACCTTATCTACAGCAGCAGAATCTGGAAGTGTCACTGTTGCTGCGCCTGCAGGTGCTTCTGCGACTTTCTCTATAACTTCTGTCTCAACACCAGAGAAACAGCCAGCTATCAAGAACAGTACAAGAAGCATACAGATTCCGATCAATAGTTTTCCTTTCACCTTGCCACATCACTGTCTTTTATATTTGTTGAATAAATCTCGTACGTGCAAGTCTTATCTTTGAATTCTACACGTGCAGGAAGTTTATTATGGTCATAGACAAACATCTTGACTGGACTTGTTATTGTGAACTCTATGATATTTACATCTTTTTTCAATAGCTGTGCACTGCTGACAACCACTGCGTTCGCTGCAATCCTCTTCCCCCAGTCAACCGGTGTATCGAATTCAAAATCTGCAGGATCAATATCAAAAGAGATGTCATAATTGACACCACAGCGTAATGTGTTCATGCAGTAAGCTGTTGCAATCCCTGAATCACTGTCAAGATAAACATCTGTGTAAAATTCATCATCCTTTGATACTTGAATGCTTGTAAATTCTAAATGCATTAAATTATCTTTGAGATAGACAAGTGCATTGTTCAGATCACTTGCTGTCTCTCGATACAGGAACTTCAGTTGTGTTGTTGTATGTGCAGCATTCAGCATCTCCTGAACTTCTGGATTGTCTGCAACCAGAGCTCCTTCTGCAGCAGCAATCTTAGGCTCTTCTTCTGGTTCAGGCTCTGTCTTTGGCTCTTCTTCCTCTGGAAGATCCTCTGGCAGAGTTTCTACTTCAACAATCTTTTTTTGTTCAAGCTCCTGCTCTATTTTAGCAACTTCTTCTTCAGATACGTATTCCTGTGAACAACTGGTCAGAACTAAAAGCGATACCAATAAAACAAAAATTAAACAAATTATCTTTTTCATCTTAACTCATTGTCTGATGCTCTATATCTGCCATCTTTATGTTCCCGACTTTCCGGACCTCATAATGATAGATTATTGGATCATCACCATATTCATCAACACGAACCTGCAGCGGAATTCCATAGAATGGATCAATCCAGATCCTGCTCTTGACCCCGTCATAATCAAATTCATAGATGTTTGCCTCTCTATCAAATATATCTTCTGAGCCTACTTTGTATGCACTATCAATTATTTCAAACCATTCACCAGGCAATGTGCCGAGATATTCATTATATTCTGTATCAAACGGAGTATTCATGTCATCGCATCTCTTGTCATCTTCACAGTAACCAACTGCATCACCTGTTTTAGTATCTATGTAGACTACATTGTAGTAATCTCCACGCACAAACTGCTGTGGTTCTGACTTGATTATCTTGATCTTATCACCAAAGATAAAATATTCATATACATCACGAAACTCTAAAGGAGGACCGCGGTATAGATAATGGATATTGCGCGCTTTCTCTTTTCCTTTTGCCATCAAGACTGCCAAATCTGCTGGCAGACCTGCAAGATCATCATCATAGTCTTCATCATAGTCTTCAACAGGAGCAGGTTCATCTTCTTCTGGTTCATCTGTTTCCATTGCACTGTCTGGCAATTCTACTTTGTCTTTGTCTTCAGGAACATCTGTGTCTTCTTTGTCAGCTGCAGTTGTATCTTCAGCTGGAACACATGATACAATAAATATGCTTAGAATTAACAAGATTATTACTAATAATACGAGTCTTTTCATTTAAATTCACCCCCAAGCAAATGCAACAAAAATTAGTATAAAAATGTTTCTATTTCTCTATATAAAAAGAGGAAAAAATTTAAGCAGCTTTCTTAGCAGCTCCTTTAGCGCCTGCTTTAGCGTCTGCTTTTCCCAAGATCCGGCACATCTTTGTTCCACATTTAGGACACTCACCTTTCATTGCCCTTCTTTTGTTTTTGAGTATTACTTCCTTTGTTTTTTGCATTTCTCTTTTAGTTTTACATTTCACACAGTATCCTTCCATAATAATCTAGCCTCCATATATCGTTGTTATGAGAAAAATTATCATCATAACACATCCTTTTTGTCTTATATATATCCTGGCTTTAAATATCTTGTGGTTTTCATACACAAAGAAATGGGGGATTTGTTACGCCTGATTGGTAGTTTCGTTAATAAATGTTCTGATTCTTTCTACAGCCTTTCCCTGGTCTGTGGCATCAACAACATAGTCATATCTGTTACGTGAAAGGTTGTGCAAATACTTTTCATCATAGTATTTATCCAATAAGATCTCTGCAAGCTTTTCATAATCATTTATATCCACATAATGCTGCATTCTCAAGTAGACTGTCTTTGACAAGAATTTTTTTAGCTGTACAAGAACAGCTTTCAGCTCTTCTTTTGAAGCTTTTCCATAATCCCCCATAAGATTCTGTATACGTTTCTGTTTGTCACAGTCAATCCATATACGGATCCCCCCTTTCATAGCATTGAAGAATCTCCCTGGAATATGCAGGTCTCCTATACGCCTGCTCTCTCCTTCAACTATAAGGAAATCTTCTGAGCTGCGCAAAGAATGAAGCAGAAGGGATTCGAACATCTTCTGCGATCTTGGTTCTAAACCCAGGCCGCCGAACAATGATGCCCTGTGCTGTGCAAAACCTTCAAGATCAACAGAATTGTTCAGTTTCCTGATCAGTTTTGTCTTGCCAACACCTGCAAGGCCGTATAGAACTATCAGCTTTGGGATCTTCACTTGCTGCAGTTCTTTGTTCACATGCCTTCTGTATTCCCTGTATCCGCCTTGGAGTATCTTTGATTCAATATCTTTTGAAGTGAGATATTTATGCACGCACTTGCTTCGCATCCCACCCCTCCAGCAGAATACTATTGGATCTTTATGCTTGGATATCTGTTTGATCATATTATTCAGCTTTGGAGTTACTATTTTCAGGCCTTCTTCAAAGGCTTTCTCCTGACCGTCTTGATGGTATAATGTTCCCATAATAGCATGCTCTTTGTTGTCAAACAACGGTATATTGACAGCCCCAGGAATAGTATCTTCTCTAAACTCTTTTGGAGAACGGAGATCTATAAAGGTTTTGTTGAGTCCCAATGCCTCCCCAATGGAAATTTCCATGCTATAATATATGACCCCGAGATATATAAAGTTTAGCTATGCGTTTAGGAACTTTTATAAATGCATTAATGGTCATTCTGCTCACGCCGCGGTGGCACAAAGCAAAACGGGGTTTTGCTAGCACAAAAAACTTACGTTTTGTGTGCAACCTGGTACTGCGCAAGCCTGGAATATACCCATCAAGAAAGCTTGTTGGCTTCGGCCTCTCCCGGTTCAAATGAAAATCGGAGATTTTCAATCCTCGAAAACCTCCGTTTTCGAGAAAATCCGGGCCGCGGCGTTTTACATTTTGTAACAACAAATCGGAGAAATTTATATATTAGTTAATCTTAGATACTTGGGTCAGAATATTCTATTCCTCTATCATTACCATTTTCAATTGCAGATAAATGATTCCAACAAGATTTAAAAATTCATTATTTCTAATTTCTATTGATGATTAAGTCCTTAAAGCTGAGTACCTATTGGCTTTAACGAGGAGCATCTGTTCCTCTTTTTATTTTGATTTTTTCTGTAGATTTATAGAATACTTGAAGATTATTTTATAAAGTCTGCAAATAAATTCTTTGTTAATGTTCTTATTTTTGTCTATAAGCCTTTTTATAATTTGTTTTTCTCTTTCTTTATCTTTTATAGTGCCGTTGGTATCGATTTTGATTTTACCTATCTTTTTAGCGATTAAGAATCTTTTTTTAAGAAGTCTTATGATATCTATATCAATTATTTCAATTTGTTTTCTTAGATTATTGAGATTTTTCATTTTTAACTATGTCTCGTAGCCATTTTGTATTTATTTCTTTGAATTTAGCGTTCTTTAAATATGCTTTCCAATCTGATATGTGGGAATGTAAGTTTCTTTTAAAGATTTTGGAAAATTCCTGTTCGAACTTAGCTTTATCCTTAGTGCTCTTTTTCTTCAAGGACATAACCGTTTCAGTGGAATATCTGCGTGCAAGATATTTTACAAAAGAAGCAGACTGATAATAGGCAATGATTGTTTTCTGTTTATTCCAATCTTCCTTAAAGAACAAATCATTGAAATCTATTAATTTATCGAACAATAGCTGCAGACATCTTTCATTATACATCGAAGATAAATAACTAGCTATACCTTCTTCAAGCCATATAGGGCAGATTTCTTTATTTAGCTGGAAATTAAAGGCATGTGCCATCTCGTGCAGGTATATTTTTCTGGTGTTTTGCTTTGTCCACAGAGTATATGTGCTAAGTTTTTCAGGTACGAACAAAAACAATCTGTTCTTATAGGCAACACCTGCTTCAAGAGCATCCAATCTTCTTTTGATTTTACCTTCAAATTTTTTTTTATCCTCGAAAAACTCAACAATAATGTTGGGTTTTAGTTTATACTGCCTTGATAACCCAAAATATATATCTTTTACAAGTTTTTTGAGGCTTTCAGATGTATTTATGAATTTAACCATCAAAAATACGAAAATAATATAAACTATTTAAATTATATTATTGTAAGATGGAAGTGCTTAAGCACCTATTGGAACTAAATTATGGATTGTCCGATATCAAGCTAGAGAAAAATGAAGTAGGCTATAATAACGAAAGCTATAATATTTCATCGAATAAAGGCAAGTTCTTTCTAAAGCAATATTTTCGTTTGCCAATGGATATCTTGGAAGAAATGCTTGATCTCATAAGTTATCTAAAAGAATCGGGTTTGCCAGTAGCAAAACCCTTAAAAACAAAAGATAAGACCTATTTCACATTGTACAAAGACATGCCTTGTGTTCTTTTCACTCATTTGGAAGGCAAAATAAAGTTTGATTTTACAAAAGAAGAATTATACGACGCAGGTCTTCAATTGGCAAAATTCCATAAGATCATTAAGAACTATAGGGTTACATTTGTGACTGTTGACAAAGATTATAATTCTACAGAATGGTATGATAAGAATATTAGATTATTAAAAACACAAAAGACGGATGAAGCATATGAAATTGTGCGAGAGTTCTATCCTTTAGATAAAAAGTATAATCTAAACGATTTGCCAATGTGCCTTTTGCATTGGGATTATAGGGACCAAAATGTCTTGTTCAAATCTGGAAAAGTTTCAGGGATAATTGATTTTGAACGATTGATGTTTGATAATAGGATATACGATCTTATTTTTGGAGCAATAGGTTTTTGCTGCCAGGATGGAATTTTGGACATGGAAAAGCTACAGGCATTCTATAATGGCTATTCTGAGCAGATTGCGCTTACAAAGGAAGAAAAAGAGATTTTTGGGCCTTTATTGAAGCTCATGATTTGGGATAAATGGTGCAGCATATATATAACATCATTCAATCCAAGTCGGAATCAAAGAAAATCAAGAAAAAAATATAATTTATACAAAAAAGTATATTACTTTCTAAAAGAGCTAGACCTGAATTTACCATCCGCAGCTTGAACAGCTTTCGATAAGATCTCTTAGTTCCCTATTGTCAACCAATTCTTGTTCCGAACTTTTTTTGATCTTTTCCATATTAATGATATAAATAGTAAAGGAAATATATAAGCGTTTTGCATTTTTAAAGGTAATCTTTTTAAATACCCAGATATTATAGTCATATATGGAATCTAAATTGGCGGTGTTGGGGGGCCAAGCTTGTATTCCTGGGAACAGTTTCCACGATTGGCCATATATTGAAGAAGCAGATTTAAATGTCTTTTTAAATACCTTTAAAAAGCTTAATTCTAGAAATTACAAGATTAGCCCTGAAATAATTAAATTTGAACAGGAATTCAGTAAGTATATAGGAACAAAGTATTGTTTTACTCTTAATTCAGGAACTGCTGCGTTGCATAGCGCAATTATTGGTTGCAATTTAAAACCTACAAATAATGTTATATTGCCTGCGTACGGTTTTTTTTCAACTGCAACATCAGTCCTCAATTCAGGTGCGAAAGTTAAATTCTGTGACATTGATCTAGACACCTTCAATATCTCCCTTGAAGATATCCGGAAAACTATTAACAAGGATACCAAAGTAATAATGCCGGTACATATATTTGGAAATCCCTGTGAAATGAAAGAAATAATGGCCCTTGCTAGAGATAATGGCCTGCTTGTTGTGGAGGACGCTTGCCAGGCGCACGGTTCAGAGTATAATGGCCAGAAATTAGGCAGTATTGGCGATATCAATGCATTCTCTTTTCACATTTCAAAGAATTTACCCACTATAGAAGGGGGTGCTGTGACTACAGATAATGTTGGACTGCGAGATAAGGCAGCAAGCACAAACTTATTTCCTGATTATTTGCAGAATGAGCATGATAACCTTGGCAATAATTACAAATTTAATGGCCTGTTCGCAAGTATTGCCTTAAATAGATTGAGAAAATTAGATGAACAAAATAATGCTAGAATAGATAATGCGAAATATCTTGTTAAAAAATTAAAAAAATATGATTTTTTAATTCCTCAAAGAATAATCGGCAAATCTTGTTATTCATTTTTTTCTATACGGATAGACTCGGATAAACTCGATTTTTCTACGCCAGATTTTGACGTTAGAAACAGATTCCTGCTCGCTTTGCATCGCGAAGGAGTTCCAACAGGTGTATGGATCAACAAGTTGATATCTGAAATGCCTTTGTTTAAAGATGAGGGTAATTATCCAAATGCCGAAAAGCTAAAGAATACTTCGCTTTATTTTTCTGGGATAAGCTATCCTAATGGATTGAAACAGATGGATTTAATACTGCAAGCAGTAGAAAAAATTATCGACAATCTGGATGACTTGAAGAAAATAAAATGAAAATTAAGAATAGATTCAAATTTTTTAAAGAACCATATGTAGAAGAGGAAAAATTCTGGTTGATTGATATAGAAGAAGGCGATGTTTACAAGATTGATAAAGATGTTTTTCTTTACTTGCAGAAAAAAAAAGCTTCGCCTGAGATTGAAAAACAGTTATTAGATTTGAGAATAATAGAAGATGAAACTTAACAAAAAATATCTTGACGATCCGAGAGAATATAGTAAAAAAACATTTAGGGTGCAATGGCATCTGACAGAAAGATGTAATCTAAAATGTATTCATTGCTATCAGGATGAAATTCAAATAAAAGAAGAATTTTCTATAGCTGAGATTCAGAAAGCAGCAACCATGCTGAAAAAAACTATTGATAAGTGGAACATGTTATGCGAAATTAGCGTCACAGGAGGAGAGCCTTTTGTAAGGAAAGATTGGTTTGAGATTTGTAAGATGTTCGAAGACTTGGGTTTTTTCTTGTCAATACTAACAAACGGCACTATTATGGATGAAGGGATCTTAAAAAAGCTAAAGCAATTGAAGAATCTTAAGTACATCCAAGTTTCTTTAGACGGCGGAACAAAAAGTGTCCATGAAAAAATACGAGGTCTTAATACATTCGAAAAAGCATTATCAACTATAAGATTGCTCAAAAAAAATAATATAAGGGTGGCGACAAAATTCACGATTCATAAATTGAATCAATACGATCTAAAAACCTATCTTGATTTAACAGAAAATATAGATGTTGACTTGATATCTGTTGCACGATTGATACCCTGGGGGATGGGCAGGCAGATCCGCGAAATGACAATGTCAAAAGAAGAGGTTAAGCAGGCATTTGAATTAATTTTAAGTTATGCAAAGAAAAATGCAGGCCAAAAATTATACAATACCAGGCGGCCTTTGTGGTGCTTACTCAAGGATTCAGATACTGATTTGGGGGGCAGATGCGTTGCAGCTTATAATGGTCTTACTATCTTACCAAACGGGGACGTTCTCCCTTGCAGGCCTATGGGGGTCATTGTTGGGAATGTTCTTAAGAACACATTTTTTGAGATTTGGTATACAAGTGATTTTTTATGGAAAGTAAGAAATATGTCTAGAGAGGGTTGTGAAAAATGCAATAATTATGATGTGTGCGGGGGTTGCATTGCAATTTCGCATGCATTGCACGATGATTTTTTTATAAAAGATCCTCAATGTTTCAAGGAATTAATAAAATGAGAATAACTATTGCGACAAACTGGGATGATAAGTTAATTGAAGAACTGGCTAAAATAAATAATACTGCGAAAAATAGGGTATTTGAAGTGTTTGGGAGCATACGATGTGATTTTCTTGGTTCCTGCAGGCCTGGAATAATTCTGCCAGAGATCTCTATGGAAGATATCGCGCGTCATATTAAAGTATGCCATAAACACAACATCAAATTCAATTATATTATGAATGCAATAAGTTTGCATAACAGGGAGTATGATATTGAATTAAGAAAAAAAGTAATTGACTTTGTTAAAAATCTGGTAGATGTAGGAATAGATGCAATAACTATTACTAATCCAGTATTGATTGAAGTAATAAGAAAGAATTTTCCAGAACTATATATTTGTGCATCAACTGCTTGCAAAATAGATAATTTAAGAAGAATCAAATGGTACGAAGATATGGGGGTTAACAGAATAATACTTGAAACTGACATAAATAGGGATTTTAAATTATTAAAAAAAATAGCTGACCAGACCAAGCTAAAGCTCGAAGTGCTGACCAATCTGCAATGCATTCTTCATTGTCCTAATAACACGTATGATTATATTTGTGACAGTTTCAGGTCCCAAGAATTGGATAAGAAGTTCTTCTATAATTATCCAAAGATAAAATGCTCTTATGAAAAACTGCAAAATCCTGTTGAATTTATCAAAAGTCCATGGATTCGCCCTGAGGATCTTCATTATTATGAGGAAATAGGCATAGGTATAGCTAAGATTGCTGGAAGGGAAGCTTCAACTGATTGGTTGTTGAATTGCGCGATTGCATATGCAAATGAAAAATATGATGGAAATCTTTTTGATCTAATAGGAAATATGGTGATATCGAGTATTGGCAGATATCCTATAGATGAGAATAATCTACCCCCTATCGAAATAGTTATTGATAATAAGAGTTTAAATGGATTTATCTGGATATTTAAGGAAAAAGGCTGCAATTTCGATTGTAAAGATTGCGATTATTGTGAAAGATTTGCCAAAAATATCAAGATAGACTCCCTTTTATTGGAAGAATACAAAAAAAGAGCAAAATTACTCCTAGAAAAAATGAGGTGCAACCAGATATGAGATCAAATTTGAGTGTTGAAATTGCAGAATTGAGAAAAAGTTTTGAACACGATCAAAAATTAATGGATTTATCCCTCAGGTTAAAATGAAGTTTTCAGTACCTTTTAACGGAGACTTAGAATTGATTGATTATATTATTGAGCATAAGGATAAAGTTAGTGATGTTTATTTTGGACTGCCATTTACAACCATGCCTTCAGGAAGATTAATTGAGTATAATGCTAAATCTGATAAATATATAGACAATCTAAACAAAGCCTTGGATAAACTTAATCAACAGAATGTGCCTTGCACTATGCTGATCAATTTGCAGTGTGAATCTGAAAAAACCTTTTCCAGAGAAATGCTAGATAATATTAAAAAAGTAATAGAATTGTATAAAAATAAGATCGAAGGCATTACTCTTTTTAATGCAGTTTATGTCAAACAATTGAAAGAGATTTTTCCAGAACTCTCTTTTTCAATTTCAGTCAATTCCAACATTAATTCGCCTTATAAGGCAAAAATCGCAGAAGAACTAGGTTTTGACACTATCGTGATAGATAGAGACATTAACAGGGATTTTGAAAAAGTTAAAAATTTAGCAGAATCTGTTAATGCAAAAATAAAAATGTTAGTGAATGAAGCATGCTTAAAAGAATGTTTATTCAGGATTTCTCATTTCAATTTATTATCGCATCATAAAGAGGGTTTAGATTATAAGGGACTTATTCCTTGTGTCAAATATTATACTAAAAAACCATGGGAGGTTTTGTTGTCTTCCTTTATCCTGCCAAAGGATTTAAAAAATTATGACCCATTTATAGATCAGTTTAAGATTGCAGGAAGAAATCTGCCAACCAAATTACTTAAATATGCTCTATCTGCTTATTTTGAAGAAAAAAAAGAATTCGATCTTCTTGCAGTTTTGTCTTCTTATGGATTATACGTGTGGAAAGACAACTATGTGAAGAAAAAAAATAAAATACCTTATTTTAATGCTGCGAAATTACCAGATGATTTTTTCAAAAAAATAACAAATTGCAATTTCAATTGTGCTTCGTGCAATTACTGTGAGAAAGTATGGAATGATTGTTTGACAGAATACAACGCACTTTTTTGATCAAGGAAAACGCTTAACCATTATGACTTTCTTCTTTTTGTTTCGCAACATAGCATACGCAAGAATTATATTCATTTATGCAGAAAAAATGTAGCATATTCCTGCTGTTCTTAGCATTATTGCGGGACTGTTACTATCTGTCAACTGTGCACTCTTAAATACACCCATAATCTTTATAAACAAAAAACATATAGTATGTACAGAAGTGTAAAATGGGAAGATTCAGCAGATATCTAAAATCAGAAAGATATGGATTCAGGGAAAGGATGAATATATATGCTGGAATGCTAATAGGTCCAGCACTAGGAACTACATTGATGTATAGTTTCTTATCTGTGCATTCATCTGAGGCAAAAAGTCTAGGTGATTATGCTTTGAGATTAGGTATTGCAGCTGCAATGAACGTTCCTTTACTGTTCCAGGAAACTTGCGGTGGTCTTGTGGTTGGTATTCTAGAAGCTAATAGATTGAAAAGATCAAGAAGAGTAGCAGAGACAAATTTTGACAGACTAGTGGATAAAGAGTTTGCAGAAGTTAATGGTGCTGCATAATAGGAGATCTGGTTTCTTTTTTAGGAAAGTTAATAAAAGACAGATTCATCTCTAACTCTATGGACCCTGAAACAAAAAAACTAGATCTTGAATTTAGGGCATTGAATTTCAAATTAAATCAGAAAGGTATCAATTTAAGGAGTCATGAAGGAGCAAGAGTAATTCTTTATGCGTTAGAGCTATTAGGGTTTGAAGGAGTAAGAGTTGTTGATGGTGCATACCTGGCTCCGTTAGCAACAGGGGGGAAGCATCTCAAACATAGCTGGTTGGAATATAAGGATTGGATTCTAGAGACAGATACACGACAGTTAAGAACCAGAATGCCCTATCCTGACGATCAAATGCCCAAGAACGAACCATGGTCAGTTCTTGAGAAATCAGAATTTGGAGAAAGATATGCAGAACATCCAGTTCATTTTGAAATCGAGGGAAACACAGCATTCATAGCTCTTGATGCTTTCAGGGACATTCTAGAAAAAAGAGCTAAAAAGCGTGCCTGATTCAAGCTAAACAGTTTCAGCCTTGAGGATTATTCGCATCATAGACTTTTCTTACTGCTTCGAATAATACTGTTCTGTCTTCTACGCCAAAGTATTTAGATTCTGTTATTGATTCTGCTCCTGCAGGTCTTATGCCTTTGCCTGCGCCTGGAGGAATCATTCCCAGATAACTGTCCTGCTCAATATCAATCATAATATTTTCCATTGCCTGTGCATGAGTACTTTTTGCACCAGTCCATGGGTTGTGCCTGTATTCAGAATACGAGCGATAGAATTTGCCAATGTCTGGCTTTTTGCTCTCGTCAAATACTGTCTGCAGCGAGCCAGTGATCAGGCCTGTAGAGAATGTTCTGCTCTTGCCAATGACTTTTGTTATCAATTCTTCTGCTTTTTCTTTTGCATCGCCTTTTACTTTGCTGGCTATCTTCTGGTAAAGATAACTTGCCAGCCTGTCCGGCACATTCATTGCCCAGAAATCCTGGTCATCTTTTTTCGCTGCCATTGCCTTGTATAAATCTGCGATCTCTCCTCCTCGTTTCCAGTCCTCTCGGTCTCCTTTCCAGAAGGTTGTCAATCCTCTCATCTTCTTTGTCCACCATCCTGGTTTTACATCTTCGCATTCAATATCCCTCCAGTCTCCAGAAGGACCTTCAGTTGTAAGTATGTTGATGATATCAGAAGTCATCTTGGCAGCATCCAACTGCTTTTTCATCTTTTTCATATCTTTCTTGCCAAGCTTGACCAATTTTTTCAATTCTTTGTCAGTTGTAATTTTTTCTAAATTATTTAAACTTTTTTCGAGATAATCTAAAGCTTGTTTTGCCTCTTTGATCTCTTTTTCAAGCTCTTTTGGATCTTTGTAGGAATCTTTTTCTTCTTTATCCAGCCGCTCTTTTTCTTCTAAAGCTTCCTTGTATTCTTTTTCTTTCTCCTCTCTTTCCTTTGCTTCATCCCTTGTTTCAGCTGCTGGTGGTGGCTCTGCTGCTAGTTCGGGTACTGGTTCCCCTGCTAGTTCCGGTACTGGTTCTGCTGGAGGGGCTTCTCTTGCATCTCTTTGTTTCTCAAGCTCCTGCATTTCTTTTGCAATCTCTTTGTCAGCTTGTGCCAACCTGCTTTGCTCTTCTGCCCTTTGTTTTTCTTCTTCAGCTTTTTGTTCGTCTTCAGCTGTGTCTTCCTCAGGAATATCCACTGGAGTGAAACGCATTGTGAATGTTCCGCGCAGTTTTGCTTTCTTTAAGATGGGTTGTTCCCACGTGCCTGTCAACAGGCCTTTCTTTAATGATACTGTGCCTTTGATCGTGCCATATATCGGTTCTTTGTATGTTTTTCTATCATTATAATGAGGGCTTGTGGTCGTTACCTCTGAGCTCACCCAACCACTCATGGTTCCAGTCACAGCTCCTCCTTCTCCGCCAGCAAAAGTTCCTGAAAGTTTTCCAGCAGAATTAGAGAGGATATTGATTGTCATCGAACCTCCACTTTCGAAACTGGTAGTATAAGAATAAGTTGTTCTTGCTGAGAATGTTCCAGAGACTGGCCCGCCTGCTGCAGGGAATGTAACTCTTGATTCTCCCTGAGTAACACCTATGGTCGAACCACCGAATGAACCAGTTGCAACTATCATCTCTTGGGTAAGACAGCTTTTTGTTGTTTTAGGCTTGTCTTGCAGTGAATTGCATTTGTTAGCATCATAGCAGCTTCGTGTCTGCTGTCCAGCCCTGCACAAAGACCATTCTGTGCACTGCCAGTTCGCAGTGCAGATTCTCAATCTTGTGACACAGTGGGCAGACATTGTCGGTCTTCCGACATTTGTTCCGCAATTGTTCATGTCAATACATCCTCTTTTCACGCGGTTGGAAATACCTTCAAAGCCCAGATCAAGCACACTGCTGCTCCTGATCTCTCCATCCACGCATGCAGGATACCAAGAAGTACATTGCCAGTTCGGCTGGCATGCTGCTGCCATTCCTGTCAGCATGTCAGAGGTTTCAACTGCTAATCCAGAAAGCGAGATAAAAGCAACTACAGCAAATATTAGAAATATATAGAGCTCATGTGATAATCTCATCTCGTACCTCTTTTTTATCTATTTGTATATTATATACTTATTAATGTTTCGGTGAATAAAATTGGCTTTTTCATGAAAACATTTTTATACCCTGAATTCTCTGGTGTTTGTATGAGAAAAATCCTGTTGCTTATTTTGATAGCGTGTTTTATCACAGGATGCAGTCCAGAATATGCAAACATGGATATTGAAATTGATACGGGGGATAATATGATGAGATTGACAAGTCCTGCATTTGAAGAAGGGCATCCGATTCCTTCTGAGTATACGTGCGAAGGTCCAGGCACTTCGCCTGAACTTGATATTGCAAATGTTCCAGAAGATGCAAAAAGTTTGGTATTGCTAGTTGTTGATCCAGACGCACCAATGGGAACATGGGATCACTGGATTGCGTTCAACATTCCTGTGACTGCAACAAAGATTGCAAAAGGAACAGAACCAGAAGGTGTTCCTGGAAAGAACAGCTGGGGAAGAACTGGTTATGGCGGACCATGCCCCCCATCAGGAATGCACAGGTATATCTTCAAGATCTATGCACTGGACATTGAACTGGATCTTCCAGAAGGTGCGGCAAAGGTTGATGTGGAGCAGGCAATGCAAAACCATGTCCTTGAAGAAGCTGAATTGATGGGAACATACGCAAAAGAATGAATTTTTATTCTTTCTTTTATAAATGCTAAAGAAAACATTTATTAATTGCCCAGATTCTCAGTTTTCGGAGGGAGATAAATGCTTTATATACCTACAGATGCGACCCGCAACATAGAACCCAGGACTTACATAGATGAAATTAATGGTTTTAGAAAACCAAAGTTTCATATTGCTAACAGGGAAAAAGATATTACTCAATTAATAAGAAGAGTTGCTTATTCTAAGAAACCAAACTTTGCACTAGTTGGAGAGCCTGGAAACGGAAAGACAATGACACTGGACTATATGATAGATGTCATAACAGGAAAGAAAAAAATTCCAAAAAAACACAAATGGTACGAACTTTTCGAGACAATCAGGGGAAAAGTAAAAGGTTTTCAGACAAGAGATTATCTGTTCCTTCCAAATCTTCAGGATCCTTACCGGCCCTATGTTCTTGATTTTCAAAACAGAGAAGTTGACGAAGCTGAAAAAGTTGCAGAAGCATTCGGCAAGGAGTTCGCAAGGTTCGCAGACAAACTGGGGCATCATGAGAAAATCCATCCATTTTTTACTATCAGTGAATTCAAGAGGTATGTCCATGATTCTGTCAGATTGATATACGAAAAATTATACGGCAAATTCAATGATATCGAAGAGTACGTTGTCGATTTTGAATTCAATCCTAAAAAAGATTTTCAGACTTTTGATTTAGAGTATACTTTCCTTGACAAGCCAAATTGGGGTGCAATCAGAAAGGGGCTTGGAATGCCGGCAACCAGAACAGTGAATAAAAAGAAAAAAGGAGATGATAAGAAAAAACCAAAGGGCAAGAAGAAAGAAAAAAAAGTGGTTGTCACCCAGGCAGAAGTCAAGAAAAATCTCAGGAGAAGATTGAGACGGAATATCCAAAAACAGGCAATAACTCTTTTCACTTTGATCGATGAGATTGAAGTTCCAGAGCACAGTGTTACACAGAAAAAAGAGATCACAAAGAAAATAATACAGGAAGTACAGCAGGAATACAAGGAAGCTTCAGATATCTACAAGGAAAAGGGTATTGTTCCATACTTCAGAAAACTTTCGTCGATGAAGGTCTTTGCAGATCTGGAGTTAAGGATCGCGCCGAAAAGTATGGCGTGGTGCATGTCAGAATTCCAGGCTATTGCGGGGATATACAAGAAAAAAGCTCCAAAAACTGTTGGAGAGTGGATTGATTCTGTTGTCAGGTATTTCCGTGACAATCAGGATACATTTGCAAAAGCATTGTTAAATTCCTACAAGAGCGCACGCGGAGATCGGGGCGCAAGCAGAGAGACAAAAAGACCGGATCATCCATTTGCATTCGAAGATTATTCTTACTATTCTTTCGAGCTGCCGCACGGAAAAAGTATGATGGAGATAGAGCAGATACTTCAGATAGGCAGCCTGGCTCTCAGCAAGGGAGGAGAATTATGCATCAAGTATCCAGGAAGCTTTTCTGAAGATGAAATGTGGGGAAAGATTTCAAAGCCTGATGATAGTACTCCGCCACACATGTGTTTCAGTCCTGGCTATCTTATGGAAGCGAGCATGCTTGTCCTTATCGACAATATGCAGGGTTTCTTCAAGGCATTATTAGGAAGCGAAGTCAAGGATTCTGCAGCAAGAAGGCAGACAATACTTACTTTTGTCGAGTCTGGAGATTTGCTGATTGAACGGGATGGAATAACTTTCAATGTCCATTCACCGACAATGATAATTGGATGCGACAATGATTCTCCATTTATCAAGCATCACAGCTATTGTACAGATCTTTATGACGTTGACAGTTCAATGGCTTCAAGATTTATTCTCTATGACTGGGAGAACTATGCTCCAAACAATAAAGAGACAAGAAAAGGCACAATCGGAGTGATACACCAAGCAGTGAGAGAATTCAACAAGGAATACAGCACTAAATTAAAATTAGCACCAGAAATAATTGATAAATTATTAGTCAGTACTATCAGCTCAAGTTTATTAAGATTAGACTATCGGTTCTTGAATGATAGAATATTTGATCTTCTAAGTTTCTTGAGAAGAAAAAATCATACTGAAACATTTACACTCGAGCATATGATTGAATTTAACAGAGAAAAAGAACCTAATGACAGGTTTGCAACTATTGATGCCCGCTTTGATAGTAGAGTTTGTGATCCGCCTAAAGAAGCAGTGGGACAAGTATCAGGCGTTACTTTATTCAGAGAAGAAGTTAGAGGAGATTTCTTTCCAATTAGATCTGGCGTGATCCACGATCTTGCAAGAGATGCTGACGGAAATTTCCAGCACTGTGATTCTGAAAGCGGACTGAATACACAAGTAACTCACAAAGGATATCTAGAAGCTGCAGATTTTGTGAAAAGATTAATAGGAAAACCTACCCGATTTGTGACAAAGACAATATTCCATCGAGTATACGATAAGATTGATGGACCTTCTGGTTCTCTTGCAATCGCACTATCACTATGCTCTGCAATTGGAAATGTTCCAATACTTAGGAACAAGGCTGTTACTGGAACCCTTGATTTCAGCGAGGGTACTATCGGGCCTATTGGCGGAGTCTATGACAAAGCTGTGGCAATATGGAGAGCGCAACAGCATATGAAAGAAGCTGGGAGCAAAGAAAGGATGCAGTTCATGTTTCCAATAGAGAACCTGAGAGAGCTGCGGGAAGAATTAGAAGTCTCACCGTATCCAGTAGCAGATGACATTGATCTGATCCCAGTCAGCACTTTTGACCAAGCATTCCATCTTGCAACGACAAATTCAAAAATCGACATGAAGACATTGAAAAAGAATGCAGAGAAAACAGGAAAAGCACTTGTCACTAAGATGAGAGTAAATACAACCAAATGGAACAAGAAAGTAATAGCTGGCTGGAAAAAAGGCTAAGTTTTTTGTTCTTGTTCCCAATTCTCCCAAGTCCAGTTTGATGCGAGTTCATGAGCCAGTCTTTTGAACAATGCGTCGAAATGATGCCCTAGTCTCTGCCTGACAGATTCTTTCAGGAATTCACGATCCATTGTGGTGCGATATGTTGTTTCTGTATCTATCCATTCGAAAATCCCTGAATCTATCATCCGCATCCGGGCCTGATCCATTTCATTTGAAAAAGGATATCCAAAATTCATATGGAAGAAGCCAAGATCAAATTCGAGTTCTGGATGATCTTCTACTAATGTATAGACTCCTTTGTGCAACAGTCCATCAGCTCTTGGAACCAGACCTTTTGCAAAACCCATGAACATAAAGAACAATGCTTTTGTGTTTATCTTGGGCGGTTGTTCTGGTGCTAACGGATAATTTCCTCGAAGTCTATGAAAATCCCTGATATGTGCTAGCTGACCTCGTTTGAAATCTCTTATGAAAACTTCTAATGTTTCAAATGCACCAACATACTGGGCATTTGCCAATATAACTCTTCCATCTTCCTGAACATCTTCTGGTCTGACAATTGACATATATGTATTATCAGTATCAGCTGCGAATACTAAATGCACTAATTCTTTTTCTTTTCTATAAATCCTGAAGAAATATTTTTCATAAACATTAACTCCTGGAGGCGCAAGTATTTTCAATCCTTTTTTTCTTAATCTTGATTCCTGGTAAAAAATCCTTTCGCCGGATCTCCACTCTTTAGTTTCCTCTTCAAGCTCTTGTGACGGTTTAACTTTGTAACCTGTTAAGAGGACTTTTTCATTTAATGGCATGATTCTTAGTATTTTTGCATGATTATTTAAACATTGTGCTGACATCCGGCTTAGGTGAAAATCTAAAG
>JAGLWF010000022.1 GCA_023133595.1 Nanobdellota archaeon
TGAAGTGCTATCATCTTTTTGAACTTAAGGACTAGCAACAGAATTACTAAGGACTTACTCGATATGAAGATGAACAATATCGAAAGGCTCAAACGAAAGAAAGATCGACTCGAAATATTGGAAAGTCAAATCAAGAAACTCCGCGAGAAATTGGAATTAAAGGAAGAAAAAGCTGCTGCATTGAGAAGCGACCTCAAAGAGGTCGAAAGTGGAGCACGTGTCAAAATTGATGAAAATCAGAGATTGCTTCAATTCTTCGAATCTGATGGAAAACAGTAGCTCCTTGTACCTTTTTAGCTTTCTCAATATCTTACATGTTACTTTAGAATCACATTCGATTAATTGCCATTCATCTCCTCTAGGAGTCTTCCTAGTTTGAGGATAAATACATGTTGAGTCCAATTCAATCTGCTCCTCTCTCAAATCGAATGCTGGGGAAGTACAGGATAAAGCAGGAAATCGGAAGAGGCGGAATGGGGATCGTCTATCTTGCTGAGGACACATCACCTCTAAAAAGGCTTGTGGCATTGAAAGTACTTCCGCCCTCATTTCTTGCCGGAATCCATAATGGTGAAAAGCGTTTCCTTAGAGAAGCGCAATCAGCTGCCAGACTAAAATCAAACAGGTTTCCTGCAATATATGATTACGGAGTCACTGCTGACGGAATCGCATATATCGCGCAGGAGTACATTGAAGGTGTGAACTTGGAGACAAGACTTCAAAGCGAGAAATGTCTAAATGAAAATGAAGCGATTCGAATCGCTTCTGATATCTCAAGTGCACTCAAAGATGCAATGGAAAGAGGAATATTCCACCGAGATATTAAGCCATCGAATGTGATTCTTTCAGAATCTGGAACAAAACTTGTCGATTTGGGGATTGCTCGTATTTCAGGTGAGAATACCAAACTAACTTTGACCGGCCAGGTTTTAGGAACTCCAGGCTTTATTTCGCCTGAGGTAATCAACGGGGGGAGAGGTGATCACCGCTCGGATATATATTCCACGGGTGTTGTACTGTATATGATGTTAACCGGTTCATTGCCATTCAAAGGCAGGACGCCACTGGAAATCTTAATGAAACAGGCGACGGGTAGCGTTCAAAGCCCAAAGCTTGTAAAGCCAGAGCTTTCGGAGAAAGTCTGTTCAATTGTCAAGAAAATGACAGAGAACAACCCAGACCTTCGATTCCAAACGCATGCTGAACTTCAAAGAACACTCGACCCCCTCGTTCCATCTCAGACTAAGGTTCGAGCCCCTGGAGACCAGTTCTCACGATGTTTAGTTATCAATGGGAACGTAGGCAAGGTGGACTACTATCAACAAAACAATACGCAAAGAAAGAACCTACTCAATATGCGTCCTCCGATGCCATCTTCTTACTCAGGGAGGAGCAGTATGAGTCCATTCGAATCGGTTATGGTAATTGTTATTACATGTGTTATTTTGGTCTACTTACTTGGTTGGGGATGTTCAGCTGTCCTTGGTTAATTCGACATGAAAGAAGTAGAGTATGAAACCTAATCAAGAAATTGACTTTCAATCATTAGAAATACTAAAGACTATCGGAGAGAACAAGACAAAAGAAAGCATTGTCTACCTTCCCAATGGCCAGAAGATGACTTTGTCGTCAAATGTTACAGAAGAGAGCTTTAATGAAGCAGGAAAGAGCGTTCTCACTGAAAGGAACTATTACATAACTTGTGGATGTGGACGCATATTGAAAAACAATGATAATGAATTGGAAGAGCATTATGTCTGCTATCGATGCTCTGGCGTGGGTTGCTGTCATAAACTCTGTAGTCAATGTAATAGATTTCTATGTATTGCATGTGCATCAAAAGTCTTTGGAAAGATTGCATGTCCGGAATGCGCAAGCGATGCAAAGAAGGAATACTTATGGTCTCTTGTACGGGGTGCTCTCTTAGCTTTTTCGAGACTGTTTATTATCCATGACAGATCAAACAATCGTCCAGTCTCTTGATAAATATGCTCTGAAAATAGGGTGTGAAAATCACAGCGAGTATAGACTGTTGTTAGAAGCTTTCGGCAGATTCCGATCAAAGACCTACCTGTGGAAGGCCTATCAATATCTTCAAAAAAAACAGCAAGATTTACGATCGACGGGTCCATTTGCATTTTCTCCCAGTTTCGATGAGCAAGGTCCAGTTATAGGAACTGTTCTTGGGACAAACTCTCCTTTCCCTATTTCCGAAGAGTCTCTATCCTCAAACATCTACATTGTAGGAAGAACCGGTGGTGGAAAGAGTACATTGCTCTCAACAATCTTGTCAAAAATCTACTCAGGTAATCTCTCTTGCACAGCGATTGTATTCGATCGTAAGCAAGACTATCTCCATTTTCCACGATCCTTTCCTGAAGTTGTCTGCATTCCCTGGAATCTTATTAGATTCAATCCACTCTTTAATGAAAATGGCAAACTAAGTATATCAAGCTTGATTGGTTGGAATACTGAAGTTCTGTGCCATAGCCTGGAGCTTCACATGGGTTCTAAGCCGGTTGTCATGTTCCTATTCGAGGAAACGTTTCGCAAATACTCTAAACCAACAATGTTCGATTTCTATACAGAATTGTTAAGCTTTAAGCCAATTGGGTATCCTGGTCTACAAATTAAAGATCGGTTGATCTCCAGAATAAAGGCCATGTTAGGTGAGAATTCTCTCGGAACGATTCTTGGGCATCCAACTGGACTCAGCATTGATCCTTTCATGCTTTCGACAAACGTTGTCTTCGACTGCCCATGTGAAAGTCAACAGTTCTTCAACTATCTATCAAATTCCATCCTGGCCAAATTGTATTACTTTAAGCTTCAAAATGGGCTTGGACATCAAACGCGTGTTCAGCACCTTCTAGTCTGGGACGATGCACACGCAGTGTGGGGTTCTCAAATTGACAAATCAATCGATCCGTATCATTTGCTTCCAAGTATACTTAGTCGCGTTAGGTCGACGGGAATTAGCGTGGTTGCAGCTACGCAAGAGCCAAGCAAGACTACTACATCTTTGGCTGGAAATTGTAGAACTTGTTTCATCGTCGGTAATCTTCTCTCTGGAATAGATAAGGATTTCATGAAAAAAACAATCCCTCTCAATAATTCGCAGATATCTTGGCTCAACCGGCTCGAACCAGGAGATTGTATTGTTCGTGAAATAAGATGGCCGAGTCCCTTCCTGATCAAGGTACACATGAATACGTTCGATAATCACGTGGAATATGAAGATTTGGTGAGGGATGCAAAGAGAACCCTTGGAGGAGTTATCGACTACAACCTTGATCGAAACAAGAAAGATATTATCGAAATCCTTGAAGCATCAAGTAGTGAAATGGACTTCATGATGAGTTGTTACAACGATCCATTTTACTCAAATACCGAAAGAATAAAGAATCTAGGATTTAACAATAATAAGGGATACGCAATTAAGTCAACCCTAATAAGAAAAAAACTTATTTTTGAATATGAAATTAGATTGAGCAGAAAGGGTCGAAAGACCAAGTTTATATATTTGACCGAGAAGGGCTTCGCCTTCATACAAAAGAGAAAGCTTCGTCTCAGTGGAATCGGTTCGCAAAAACATAAATTATACCAAAATATAATTCAAAAAGCACATGCGATGAGCGGACTCAAAGCAGTCATCGAGGGAAATCTGAATGGCGAGAAGGTGGATATTCTTGCAGAAACGTCCTCTGGTAAGATTCTCGCAATAGAAATTGAACTAAGCAAGAACAGTGGGGTCATCAGAAATGTTAAGAAAGATCTCGCGGCAGGTGCCGATTATGTTGTCGTCCTCTTTGAAGATGAAAGCACCGGAAAGACCCTCAGTAACGAGCTTGAAAGACTACTATCTCGCAAGGAGTACAGCTTGACTAGAATCCTTTCTATCCCTAGATATCTCAACACGATATAAAATATTCCTATATGCGTGAGAGGGTAAAGAGGAAAGAGGGATGATGTTATATATGGGAGAGGAGTAGGATGGAGAATAGGAATGGGAGAATTAGGATAAATTGGATAGGAATCTTGATGATTGGAGTGACGGTTTTGGTGGTTGTTATTGTTATTGGGTTTCCAAGTTGTTGTGATTTTTCAGAGCCAAGATCTAGGGAGGTTAGTAATGGTGTTAGTAGTGAGGTTATTTTGGGAGTTGTTGCAATGCTATCAATAACTGTAGTAGCAGTCGCAAAGCTCCTAGTGAAGAGGAATAGATAGCGATGCATATGGATGCTCCGGGCCTTCGGCCCTCCGCTTTGAGGCTCAGGGGGAGACTCCTGAGCCGGTGATGAAAGGAAGCACCTTGCTGGAGACCAATCACAATCTCCGTGCTTTGTGGGAGGGTCGTGGAAAGACGAATGGAGATCTTTCGAAGACAGGTTATGAATTTTCTCTGGTCAGAAAATTACTTCGGTTGGGCGTGACGGATGTGAAAGACTTGGCCGCAATCCTTGCTAATAGACCTGGAGGTTCAGTTATCGAGAGAGGAAAGGGAAGTCAGTACATTACAGCGACAATAGCAGGAGCAATCAAGGATCTCTATATTCAGAAGTCGGAAAAAGGATGAAAAGAAGAGGATTCAAGAGGTATATGTTTATCGGAAAGAAACCCGTTGCTGGTCTACATTTACAGATACCTTACGGAGAAGAAGTTGAATTAGTTTTTTGGGGTCCAAGGAGAAAGGTTGTAGTGAAAAGGCCTAACGGCGAGATGGTCATAACGATGGGATATTATTTGAGAAAAATCAAGAAAGAGGGTAGTCGATAGAAAGCAGAGGTATTCGGTGAGGTAATAGTAATACGATTCTTTTGGCGGTGGCAAAATTATGGATGTAGACAGTAAGAAAACTGAATCTATTGAAAAAGAAAAGATAAAAGTTGAAGAAAGGAAAAGTTCGAATTCAAGAGAGGATCAAAGAAAAGGTTTACTAATAGATGTCCTTGGCAAGCTTGGAGAAAAGACAATCCTGGACGAAGCAAAACTGGCAAGCATCCTTGGTGTGACATCGAGGACAGTCCGGCGGATGGTGAGTCGTTTTGAAATCCCGCCACCCATCTCTCTTGGGGGAAGGTCCGTCTGGTTTGTGGGTCGGTTGCTGGCGCACATCGACGCTGCTGCGGAACGTGCAGAGCGTGAAGCAGCGCGTCATGCAAAAAAGATTTACAAAATAACCACTTGACATACACGTATGTTGAATGTATAATAGGGGGTATGAAGCGAATGAAAAAAAGAATGGGAAGGCCGTTCAAGCCGCCCGAAGAGAAGTACAGCGAACAGGTCAACGTCAGGATGACGAAGGCAGAACGGAAGCGCCTGGACGCTGAAGCCAAACGTCGGGGCGTCTCACTTTCAGGTCTTCTCATGCTGCCCTGGCGCAAACCTTCCGGGGGAGGGAAGTGATGGCATACTTGTTCAGGACACGAGGGAAGAACGGGAAACTCCATCGAAGGTGGAGGTTCCAGTACACCGACTGGCAGGGCCGCCGGCGGACCGGGACGGGAACGGCTTCGAAGAAAGAGACCGAGAAGCTGGCCGCACGCATCGGGGCCAGAGAGGATGAAATTCGGAAGGGGTATCGCCCCCCGCCAAAGTCGTCAGAAGTGCGCCAGGCCAGGGCTTTCCAGGAGGTTCTGGACGAATACATGGCATGGGGGAAATCTCAAGGCGGTCATGGTGGAAAGCCCTGGAGCAGGACCCATATTCACTCCCGTAATTTCTACCTATCCTTCTGGAAGAAAAGACTTGGCTTCGAATCCATGGCCGACCTCGACGGAATCCTTCCCCGGGTCGAGGGGGCATTGCAGGAATTCCAGAGGAAGGGGCGTACAGGGAAGACGCTTCAGACGTATGCGGAAGCACTGAAGAGTTTCGTCAACTGGTGCGAGAAGCGGGGACACATCGACGGGAACCCGCTGAAAGCCCTGGCATCATTCGACACGACTCCACAGAGCGTGAGGCGGGCAATGACCCTCAAGGAGATCCAGGACCTTCTCGAAGCGGCGCCCGAACATCGCCGGCTGGTCTACGAACTGGCTTTTTGCTCAGGTCTTCGCGTCGGTGAGCTGACGGCTCTCACGATCGAAGACCTCGACATCGAAAGGTGTGGCCTTCACCTGGATAGCGAATGGACGAAGAACCGCAAGGAAGGGTTCCAGCCTCTTCCAAAGGCGCTGGTGAAGCGCCTGGCGGAATTCGTCGAGGCCGGCACGGCGAAAGAACTGTACGGCGGGATAACAAGGAAGAAGGGGGCGAGGTACGGCCCACCCGAGGACTCTCTCCTGTTCGTACCGAGCCACACTTCGAGGATTTTCGATAAGGATCTGAAGACTGCTGGTATCTCGAAGTGGGCGCCCGGGGGAAAGGTGGACTTCCACGCCTGCCGCGTGGCCTACATCAACCTCGTGTTGAACGCTGGTGCCCTGGTGAAAGAGGCTCAGGATCTCGCGCGGCATTCAACCCCCACACTCACGATGAACGTGTACGGACGGTCCCGATCAGACCGGCTCGTGGAGATTACGGAGAAGGTAGGTGAGGCGGTTCTGAAGCACAATTCGAACACAACAGGAGCACAATGGAAAGAGGCATGTTTCGTAAGTGCTGGCCCTGCAAGGGGTAAGGTGGTCGGGGCGACTGGATTTGAACCCGAAACCAAGGGTGACTGTAAACTGTTGGATACAGGACAGAAGTTGTCAAGTGCGGGAAAGAATTCGACGCAACCCGGACAGACACAAGAAGATACATCGATGGTTCCTGTTGAGTTGAGGACGGGGGCCGGACTTGATGAGACCCATCCCGGACGCACGAGGAGCACAACAGGAGCACAACAGGAGCATAATGGAATTCTTCTAGAAAAAGTTCCGTCTGACTTGGCTCTGGTTATAGAGGCTTGGGGGAAACTACCTAAGAAGTTGAGGAAGGAGATCGTGAATAAGGTAAAGGACTCCAAGAGGAGGAAATCACGGAAATCTTGAACGGGCTTTGTACCCAGGTGATTTGGATAGGTTCCTGAACCGATCCAGCGAGAGAATGTCGACGCGTTAAATTGTGACTTTAGCCGCCTTCTTCACAGGCACGTATCCGGCACAGGTCCAGTGCTCTATTCACCTTGGCTGGCTACAGATAGATCTTCAACATTGACCTCCGCCTGTCGTTTCACACCAGCAGGGGCAGACCTCAGTTCGACCTGCGAGTTCTCCGTCTTGATACAATGCCATCGATATAGCGCATAACCGACCGGGCCCAACGCAAGAAAAGGTGGCATCCAGGGCCATTTCATGGTAGCCACAGCCCCGCCAACCACGAAAAGCCCCGTCATTACTTTCCGTGCAGGATGTTTACCCGGTGCTAAGACAGCCTCCAATAGCCCTTCGCCTTCCGCGTTTCTTTTGGAACTTTCTTTTCGAATGCCCTCCGCATAGGCTGCAAGAGACGAGCGGACCTTCGCTTCGTTTTCTTCTGTAGGTTCACGCTGCCACTCTCCTAATGCAGCCAAGTAGCCAGAGCCAAGATCGGATCTAATCGCGATTAGCTCATTTGGCCTGAGTCGTGCTATAACATCAGTCGGAGGGATGCTCACTTGGACTGTGATGACTTTGCCTCCTGCCGACGATGGCGGGGATTGTGGCAATATCGCTGAAAGGCCAATCGGTGTGGTTTCGTCATAGGTAGGGAGGCTAACGGTTGCCCCGAATGCGCTTGCTTGGTTCCAGTGATATAGTTGGCACATCCAATTCAGGAAACAGTTGAGGGCGAAGCGCTCATGATAGTCCACCCCGACAACGGAACGCAACTCCCTAATATCCTGAACTTTGTGGCCAGATCGTATTCCCAAGCTACGGCCAATTGCGTTCATGAGTTCCCCCCTTCTCAACCCTTTCCCAGCTATCTGTTTAGTCTTCGAAAGAGCTTCTTCCACACAATCTTTTCGCCACTTTGCTGTTCTTTGCCAAAGTAGTTTCACATTTCGCGGGGACAGTTGGCATTCTGAGCCAACTTCCGGCACTGAGTCTGTCGTCAGGCAAGTCTGAATCAACTTTGCGAAGTCCTCGCCGATTTCACGTGGCCAGACAAAAGGCTTGAAGCTGGGGTTTTCAGTAACTCTCGATAATCTTCGTGCGAGTTCCTCTGCGGACTCCCGGACACCTTGAATAGCGCGGGTGGAATTCCCGTTTCCTTTGATAATATTTAGGGCATCGAGAAATGACGAGCAAGTGCCATCGCGGAACGCCGGCCTTACAATGTTTCGCTCGATACAGGCTTCTAGCAAAGATTGGGGTCCACTGTCGAGAACGTGCCTTTCCACCTCGCCTGAAATGAAAAAGAATATGTCTGGTAGCACAATGGAACTCTGAAAGAGGACGTTGAGAACGAGACTGCGCTCGAATCCTCCGGGAGACAGAAAGCTTTCGATCTGGCGATCTGCAACCGATAGATACACGGGATTTGACATCGCGAATACCTCCAAATTATTCTACGTCGCTTCTTATATAAAACATATGTTATCACAACAAAGTTATTTATTTATTGCATATTTTCTTTGAAATCAATCTCTGCACTCTTTCTAGCGAGCCAATAATAATGCTTTCTTTGGATTTCAGTGAAATAAGGAACTTCTTTTGGGATTATTGATGTATATGCCATTTTATTTCTTTCCAAAACTAAAAATATTTCCAACCACTCGACTAGATGCCTTAACCCAATTCTCTGATAGACTTTGCTTGTTTTAGACTCCATTGCAGTTTTCACAATGCTGGGGCCTAATTGATATTTGTCCCTTTTTTTTGCCAGATTTACAAAGCCTAGGGATTCTACATTGATTTGCGCTTGCAACGCAAGTCTAAAAACATCGTCGTTAAACTCAATCCTTTTAATATTTCCAACAAAATTTACAAATGGATCGCCTTCAATCGGATATTCCTCTGCTTTTCTCACAACCTTGTTGTATCCTTCAAGCAAGATAACGTCTTCCTCTGAAACAATCTTATCAAGAACCTTTTTCAATTCTCTTATACTATCATTTCTATGAATATAGCCGCATAGAATTACTTTAGGATTGAAGACCTCTGTCGTGCAATACGAGCGGAACACAACGTAATTTTCCTCAATGCTATCCAATAAGCACTTTATAAACGTGCTTCGCATACATCCCTTTAGTCCATGCATTCCCTCGACTAATCCAAATTCTTTCTCAAGAGGTTCTGCTTTCGTTGTCATTCGTCCTCCAGAAATGCTTTACCAATAATCTAGAAGAAGTTGGATTTCGAGAGATCGAATGTGCTCCACCAAAGCTTGAATTTTGATTGTCTGCACTCTAACAATTCCCTCTTCAGTGAATCTCTTCCTGTCTGCATATCTGTGTATGACTTCTTTTGTGCTCTTCTGATTGGGATGAATTGGCCAAGGCCAATAAACTGGGAAGGATCGTCCCATTGAATTCTATTGTTAAGAACCGCGCGATCATCATTCTCTGTTGATCCGTTGACACTTCTATCTTTGTAGAATAGTTTTCCTCTTTTGAAGAAGATAATGCCGTGTAGTTTGGAGATTTCCATATCTGTTGGAACAGTATCTTTGTGAATATCCTCATATTCTTTCACAGGCTCAATGAATGGTCTTAGATCACAGCGTGAATCTCTGCCAACTAGAATAATATGATTTGCACCCAACCAGTCTAAATCATAAAGTCTGACCTGACGAACAGAGGTTTCCTCATGCTCATTTGTCCTTGAATCAATGCAGTCAAGGCGAGTCAATCGCACAACTGCGACATGTCTCTTTTGTTTCAATCTTCTCGCTGATTCTTCCATGCCTTTTTCATCGCCAGCTTCAAGTTCTTCGAGGGTCGCGGGATCATTGTACCTGTCCTTGTAGCCATACTTTTGCATGAAGCGCTTTGCTTCTTCTGCTGAAGTGATAGCCTTTTGTATCCTACTATTCTGCAAGTTATCCTCTTGTATTAACCGTTCTAGTCTATCTTGAAATGATATTTTCTTGTTCATATAAATTAATCCTAATAAATGATAGTTAATCGATTCTTTCTGATAAACGATGCTTTACTTGAACTAGTAGACCTTTATCTTCAAAAGCCCATTGAGTTGAAGTGGTATTAGTTTTCTTAGATTCCTGTATCTTCTCAATTACCTCTTCCCATTCATATTTGGCTTTAAAACATGTATATACATTACTAGTTCCTGCTGAAATTATCAATGTTACAAAGGTCCCCAATACAAAATCCCAACCTCCAGTAAAAACTGGTTGGTCATTACTAACTCGAGAGTATACCGCGCTTGCAGCAACGGCCGTAAGCAATGATGTTCCAACAATATTCAATATACCTTTTGCAAGATTTCCGCTTGATTTTAACTTTGCGTTTACTTTTGTATATCCCCCTCCTTTTTTAGGAAAGATTGCGCAACCGGAGAAAAGTGAAAACATAATCGTTGTTATGATTACTTGCCGCATGATTTGAATCCTTCATCTTTACTATAAGAAAGAACAGTCAACGGTCATTCTCTCGATTAATCTCTGCAATTGCGCGATGTACTCTATTATTGTTTCCAGCTTTTCGACGTGGCCCAGGCAAAGTAAATGATACGAACAAAAGACTTAAACCGGCTATTGAAATAATCGTGGCCACAAATCCGCCATAGATCATCGATTCGATCTTAATCCTCTTATTACTTTTATAATGATGACCGAATACATGAGTTCCTCGCTTATAAGCATAATGACCTGACTTACCTTTCCCCCCCTCAATTACATCAAATGCCCATAGGAATGTCACAATACTCAGAGATACAACGAAAATCCCAACAATGAATAGACCGACCTTGGCTTTAATATATTTTCGCCTTTCCGTATTAAATTTTCTTGTCTCAATTCTTTTCAACCTAATAGATTTATTTTCTCTAAACATTGAAACTCCTCATTGATTTACCGATAAAGGTTCTTCAGTGCTTTTTCCGTTTCTCCTGGGAGGATATGAGAGTACACCTGCGTTGTTCTTATCGATGCATGCCCGAGTTGGCGCGAAACAAGTTCGTAGTTTCTGTTGCTAGATAAAAGAAGAAATGTAGCGTAAGTATGCCGAAGGCAGTGGATCGAGTAATGAAGAGGAAGGTCAGCAAGACGAAGACATCTCTTGAAGGCTTTTTGGAGACCCCTCGTTGAATAGGGTCTAGAGGTTCTCGGGTTCTGAAAGACAGATTCGTCCGGATCATGCTCAAGGTTGCAAAGTGACTTCTTAATTCTGAGAAAGCGGGTCATGTTCCTTCGGAACACTTCGGAAACCATGATGATTCTGTTTTTGGAGCCTTTCCCTCGAATGAGAACCGTGTTCTTTCCGGCGACGTTGAAGTCACGAGGTCTGTACTTGGTCATCTCCTCGACCCTCATGCCCGTGAGGAGGCCGAGCTCAACGAGAAACCAGTCGTTCAATTCCAAATAGCCGTGAAGGTCACCGTTAGCCTCCAACCTCTGCTTCAGGATAGTCCTGAGTCTAGAGACCTCTTCCCTCCGAAGGCACTTCGTTTCATCAAGGATCCACTTGTTCTTCATCTGTACCTCACCCGCCGCATGGGAAACTTCCAGGGCAGGATTCTGTTGTTTTGTGAACAGTCTTCTCTCTATAAATGTACCCGCGATACCGTTCATGGCTCGATCCCCTCGTCGAGAATCCTACCTCTTCGGGATATCCAACTATTCATTCCGTAGGTGCTCATGGCTCTCGCCTGCGCTTGGGCGTAACTTTATAAACCTCCTCCTCTTATCTTAACCTTCGACGGTGAAACGGGGTAGCCTTGTCAGGTCCCGCATTCCCTGAGTTCATATTACAACAGAAATATGAACTCCTGTCAAGTCGTTTCTGGACTTTTCTGCGGATTCTAACCACCTTGCTAACATGGTGTTAGGCGTAGCAGCGCTGCTGGTGACGAAATTTAGGGTGAGATGCCTCGATTCTGTGCTCTTTTCGAGTTCGGTTCTGCAGATTGCGGGGTCGATCCCGCAATTCGTTTGTTATAAGATTCCGGCATGTCGTGAAATTTTTTTAAAGTTGTTGACAAGCCTTTGGGTTTGCAAGAATGTATAAGATCGCTTGAGAGGAAGGATTCAGAATGGAGGCGAAAAATGGCTGATGCGGTAGTTCTCCCCGAATACAACAAGCTCCTCCACGACTGCAAGGGCATCTTCATCAAGGCGAATAAGGCCCTCGTGACAGCAATCTGGGAAGTGGGGAAGAGAATCAACGAGGCCCTCGGGGAAGGCAGGGCCCAGTACGGTGCTGAAACCGTCACCCGGTTGGCCCAGGACCTTCGAATGGAAAAGAGAAACCTGGAGAGGGCGCGGATATTCGCCCGCAAGTTCCGGAAAGGTGATATCGCACCGAACCTGGGATGGACCCACTACCAGCCCCTCCTCCCTCTCCCAAAGCAGAAGGCCGTCGATCTTGCACAGAAGTTCGACGAGAAGGGACTGACGGTCAAGGATATCAAGAAGGAGGTCGCCAAGGTCAAGGAGCGCAAGTTCAAGGGAGAGCCAGGGAGGAAAGCTGACGTCGCCGTTGACAAAATGTTCAACCGGTTGTTCGCCATCCCGCCTGCGGAAGACGTCTCAAGTCTCCACGAATCGCGCGAAATCGAGCAGAAGTACTACGACAGGCTGGTCACGAAAGTCAAGATGGCAGAGGAGAGGGTAAGGGGGCTAAAGAAATTCGTTGACGGCATGAAGCCTATCCCTGACAAGACAGAGAAGAAGCCGAAGAAGAAGGGTGAGGAAAAGAAAAAATCTGCGAAGGCTAAGAAGACCGGGAAGAAGAAGTAACGCCAAGCAAAGCATTTTATTGCTATTAAAATAAAAGAAGTAGACCGTGCAGTCTCTACTTCAATGCCTCTTCTTCGACAGGAAAAGCATTCACTCTAATAGACCCAAGAATCTTCCCTGTAAAAGACATTTTTCCCATCTAGTTTTTTTCTCTTTGTATATGTCTTTGTCTTTTCTTTTTCTACTCGGTCTGTTCCATCCCTGGGGCTTAACCTTGGCCTTGGGTGCAGCCCCAATCTCTATAAGAGGGCTATGATTACTACGGTCCGACGAATAGATTACTATCTTCTTATATCCCATAAGTTGTGCAATCTCAATAATCCTTGAGTAAATCTTTACCAGGGCATCTGGGTATCCTTCTTTTACACATACTCGTAAAATTTCAAGGTTCCTGCCATTATCCAATAAGCGGGCGATAGGTCTGCCGGCTATACCTACGCCAATCAACTTACCGTTAAATTTCAGCCCAATTGTGAATTTGCACCCCCTTACCCAACTAAGTTTAGAATTTGTTTTCGCAAATTCATTTGCAACTCTCAGAGTCACAGGTGCAAATTTCATTGGAATTCTTATCACCTCTTGTTCAATATCATGTTCCGATAAAACTAAATCTTCCATTCAGCTAAAGATTTATTTCGCTCGTCGAATGAGTGCCTCATTATTACATATTACTGACGCTCCAATTATTCAAGTTCATCACTTTCAATTGGAAACATATTCACTCTGATAGCCCCGAGAATCTTCACTGTCAAATACTTATTCCCATTCTTGTCAGTGTTTTCCCATGCCGCAATTCCATCTCCTTTATATTTTGGTTTTTCACCTGCCATTTGTTCTACCTCCCTACTCTTTTCGAGCAGTTTTTGTATGTAAGCAATCAGATTGACGACCTCCTTTCCAACGGTAACAACTAAATGATAGAGGTCTCCGCAGACGAAGTCTTCCTCAGATTGAACAAACTTTTTTAGTCTTCGATATGAATTAATAAGATAATGTAATTCCTCATCGATTTCTCTTGTTTCTGCCAACAACACGGTATTTCCTGCGTGACGTTTGAGAAGTGACTCAAGACGACGTTTTGATGATTCAACCTGCCTTAAAAGATTCCTTACTTTGTTGATGTCAACTATATTTATTCTATCCATTTTGTTTTATTACATTTAGTTCTTCAATGGGTCTCTGAGGAAGAGCCACTCTCTTAGAGATTATCATTTTTCTCACCGAACGCTCTCTTTACTGCTTTTGCATCTATCTCTCCACGCATTGCTAATTTGGAAAGGAAGATAAGTCTGATATTGATTCTCATACTTTCACGCACAAACTCATCAAGAGACATATATTGTCCTCTTTCTATGAAATCTTCAGCAATAATCGCAAGTTCTTCTGTGATGTTAACTTTTCTCACGCTTCTTCTGCTCAACATGAATCACCCTCAATAATTGCAAGGAAAGAATAGAAATAAATTTAATGCTCCACCCGTGGAACATGCCAAGAGAAGAAGGAATTATCGAAATCGCCGATAGATTTATATAGAGGTATGCATTTCCTCAAGAAAGGATAGATTTAAATAATAGTTTTACAAGAATTCTGGATGTCCGGAGAGGGCTGCTTTTATTTATTGGGGGAAAATGAAGACTTTGTTTTTATACAAATCAACAATAAACGCAGATAGTGAGCAGAGGACAATGTGCATCGGTTTGATGTGGCTCACTGCTTATCTGAAAGAAAAAGGCTTCAATACTTCTGCACACAATCTATCAAATACTGACTGGGATTATGCAAAAGATCTCATCACAAAAGGAAAACCAGACATTGTTGGAATTTCCTGCTTATCTTTCAACCGCAAGATCAGCATCGAGCTTGCAAAATTAGTAAAATCAATCAACAAGGATGCAGTTGTCATCTTCGGCGGACCGCATGCAACCTTGATCGGAGAGCAGATGCTGAAGAATTATCCAGAAATAGATTATATCCTGAAAGGTGAAGGAGAAAAAGTCATGGAGAACTTCATCAACTGCTTGAAAGAAAATAAAGATGTAAAAGAAGTGAAAGGCCTCCTATTAAGAGATGGAGATGATATTGTATATACAGGACAGCAGGAGATCATTGAAAATCTGGATGAGCTTCCGTCGCCTGCAAAATATTTCAGATACAATCAGATCACAACAACAAGGGGATGCCCTGCAAATTGCATCTTCTGTGCAACTCCAAGACTATCAGGAAGAAAGGTCAGATTCCGTTCTGCAAAACATATTGTTGATGAGATCGAGATACTTCATAAGAAGCATAAATTCTCATATTTTTTCCTGTCTGATGATACATTCAATATCAAGCCGCAGCATATCATCGGTATCTGCAAGGAGATACTTGAAAGAAAACTAGAGATTATCTGGAATTGCATGCTTAGAGTTGACACTATAAACAAGGAGATGTTTGAGTGGATGAAAAAAGCAGGTTGTGTCTCTGTATTCTTTGGTGTTGAGAGTGGATCTCCAAAAATATTAAAGATATTAAACAAAGGCACTACAGTAGAACAGATAAAACAAGCTTGCAAACTTGCACGAGAATTTGGCTTTGAGATCCAGACATATTTCATAATCGGAAGCCCTGGCGAGACCAAAGAGACAATTGAAGAGACTAAAAAATTATTGGATGAGATAAAGCCGATGTCTGCCACAACATCCTTGATGACACTCTATCCCGGAAGCGCCCTTTATGAAGATGCAAAAAAACAAGGTTTTATCGACGATGATTACTGGCTCACAGATAAAGACGAAAAGATTTACACTGCAGAGCATTCGATAGAAGCATTAAAAAAGTTTGAGAGAGCGATTGCAAAGCATTTTGCAGAGAACAAGACTAATTATTCATATTCAGCAAGAGAGATCAGTGAGAATATCAAGAAATTCTCGTCACCAATGGAATATCACTATCTTGGATTAGCACTCCAGAGAAGAGGAGAGCAGAAAAAGGCAATCATTGCATTCAGCATTGCAGTGACAAAGAATCCGGGATTTGTTCCAGGATACATAAACATGGGCCTGATTGCAATGCAGCAAAAAAAATTTGCAGAGGCTGCACGTCTGTTTGAATCTGCACTGCAGATAGATCCATTTGAGACAAAAACCTATACTTATCTTGGTGATTCTTATCTGAGAATAGGCAAAGTAAAAGAAGCAATACAGATCTTCGAAATTGCAAGTCACAGAGATTCAAACAACACAAGCATGCTGAACCGTCTTGGTTCTGCCTATGGCATAGAAAATCAGTTTGAGAAATCTTTAGAAGTGTTTGAAAAGATACTAGAGATAAATCCAAACGATACTGCTGCAAAAAGAAACATAGAGTTCACAAAACTTCGAATGAAAGCAGACAAATAATAATCAAACAAAATCCAATTCCCCGTCCATGTAAGTTCCGCTCTTCAGCTTGACTGGTCGCCAATCATCTTCTACAAGCTCGGCATCAAGCCACTCTGCAAGGATCTCAGGATTTCCAATTGTTGCAGATAGAGCAATTATCTGGTATTCAGAAAGAATATTTTTCAATATGGTTATCAGTATCTCTAGTGTCGGCCCTCTGCCAGCATCATTCAATAAATGTGTTTCATCAACAATAACAGTATGTATCTCTTTTATCCATGGAACCCTATGACGAATAAGAGAATCCATCTTCTCTGCAGTCGCGATTATCAGATCACAATGATTCAAGAATTCATCACGGGAATCAAGATCTCCTATTGCAAGACCAATACGCACATAAGGATATGCTTCTTTGAAATCCTTATATTTCTCGCTCGCAAGCGCTTTCAACGGAACAATATATATCGCTCTTCCCTTTCCTTCGATTATATTCTTTAGACAAGCGATCTCTGCAATCAATGTTTTTCCAGAGGCAGTCGGAGTGCATACAACAAGATTTTTTCCAGCAAACAAGCCGGCATTGATGGCTTTTTCCTGGCACGGCCTCAGGTCATTAAAATCATATTTAGAAATTGTATTGAACAAAGCCTCTGGAATCTCTTGTTTGATATCTTGGATTTTCATAAGCATAAGAATAAATTTATTCGAACTGCATTTTTCCAGCCCTGAAACCGGATTTCTGGATATGAGATTTTCTGCATTCGCTGCAAAGATAACGCAAGTCAGTCTTTTTTGTCCTCTTTTTGTTGAAACGTTTCCATTTTGTCATAGCGCCTGCACTGATCTTTCCCTTGTTTCCAAAACCCCTGTCACCGCCACGTAATCTTATTCGTAATCTAGAACCTCTGGACATTGTATGTGTCTTATTCTTCCCTCTATTCTTTTCCTGTTTGACTTTATGACTGGTATGTTTCTTACAATATGGACAATGTCTTTTGACTTCTTTTTTGAATTTCATTTTCAATTCTCAACTTTTTCTGCGCAACCTTTCTGCATCATGAATCCAGCAATCGCTTCAGGCAATTCATGGATTTCATCAGCATCAAACGGCCCGTATTCCTTCATATCAGGGCCCATGAAAGGCGGTACACTCTCTGTAAAGCGTATTTTCACGCCAGAGGCTGCTTCTGTATCGGATAGGCCCACATCGGTATTTAAAGTTTTGGGTTCTTCTGGAGCTGGTACCGACTCTGCAGATCCTTCATGATTCTGCTTGACTTGCCTGCCAGAAAGAAGGTTTATGAGCACTTCTTTCCTTGATTTGTCCAAGACTGCCAGGATCTCTTCATACAACTTTTTCTCAGGCAACAGCAATACCGATGTATTTGCCAGTCCAGAGTTTGTCCTGCTCACATCCCGCGCCATTGCAATTATCTTCTTCTCGCGCCATTCATAGATATCAGTAAGGATCTTGTGCACATTCTCAAGTTGCTGCATCAACTTCCGTTTCTCTTCAAAGCCAAACAATCCTTGGTCTGGCTTATCATCTTTCAAGAGAGTCTGTTTTTCAGCAAGATAGGATTCTACCTGGCTAAAAAAAGCCTCATCTAGTTTTTGGATCTCTCCTGTATTTTTCTCACGCCTCAGAACATCATATAAGATATCATAAGTGATGATAATTTCATTAGCAGTCTCAGCCATCTTACCCCCAATGCAAGAGATTAGTTATTGTTTTTATATCTTACTATACTAAAGGAGCCCCAATATATATATTATGTTTCTCTCTTATAAGCTTAAGTTTCTGCTTCTTTTTTGTCATCCTTCCTTGGAGCGCAATAAGCCTGTCACCAGCACTCGCATATCCAAGATATATCCCTTCAGCAATTATCTTCTGCCCCTTCTTGAAGGGTCTTTCAAGCGCCTTGTCTTCCTTTATCTCAAAACCAAGTTCAGGATTCTTCAGCTTCACATCATACTTTTTCTCAAACCCTTCCAAAATCTTATAGAATTCATCCCATTCTAACTGTTTGACAGGTTTACGGCCAGAAGAATATTCCAAGAAATTTTGAATACCGATCTGACACCCAATCTCTTTTGCGAACTGAATTACCTTTCCCATCTCTTCATGATTCAATTTCTGAAGATAAACAGGAGCAATGATAAGGTCAATATTTTTGGATTTAATATATTTTGCAATCTTAAGTATTTCTTCAATATCATACTCTAAAGAACCAGCAAGTTTTTTTGCGATCTGAGGATCGATTGCATTGACTGATAGATTGATACGATGAAGGCCAGCATCAACTAACTTGTCAATCAATTCTTTTGTCAGTAAAGTTCCATTTGTTCCGATCGAGACTATCTGGATTTTCTCGATTTTAGATATCTCAGAGACAAGCTCAACAATCTTTGAATAAAACAAAGGTTCTCCCTGTGCACTGATATGCACATACAAAGGATGATTTTTCTTTTCAGCCAATTTCTGGAACTCGGACACCAAAAGATCAAGATCAATGACATAGCAAGGACCTTTTTTCAGTTTCTCGTCAACAGAGCAGAACACGCAGTTGAGATTGCAGCCAGTGATAGGGCGCAATTCAACACAGTTTGTATCAGAATCAAGTATTCCAAAGGCTTGTGATCCAATCAACGGCCCTTGATGCACATAAATAGCTTTTCTGCCATCTTTTGTCTTTAGAGACCTTTCAATCTTGCTAGAAATCAGATGATCAAATAGACGCTTTACCTTTGCCTCTTTACCGTCAAATTCTATCTTCTTGGAATCAAGTATCACAAACTCTCCAATCGAATCCAGCTCAGTCTTATCAATATCAAAACAAAAGCGATCTAGGAAGCGAACCTCGATGCGCTCATCTTTCTCATTGAATTCCAGGTCGTTATACAATAAGACTGCCATATACCCATATCTTCAATTAGCCTTTATAAAATTTTACCAAGAAAAAAGAAAAAAAAAGAAAAAATTAATTTTCAGTCTAGCCAACAGTTGTTATCTGTAGTGTCTGTGTGTTAATGTCGACTTCCATACCGCTCAGGTCATAGTCTTCGAAGTTTGCCAGTACTTGGCAAGCCTGTCTTGTATCTTCGCCTGAATAGCCAGATACTAAAATAGCTACATTGTCGCCGTTCTCA